>CAYZRS010000040.1:0-46378 GCA_964480915.1 uncultured Pirellulaceae bacterium
CAAGAGGGTTTGAAGCTAGTCGCGAGGAACGACCAGCGCGAACCATGAGATTCTCATGGACCGGTAACAGATCGAAGCGAGTCGTGGTGTTCGATGGGCTACCCTAAAAGATGGGCTGCATATTTTTCTCTTAGTCGATGGCAGTGGTGGCTATCTTTTTCAAAGTCGCGACACATCTGGGGTCGCAGGTCGTAGTGTTTACACTGCTTCGTTTTCATATCTAACCAGATGCAGGGTTGCCCGATGTCGACATCTTCCAGACTGTCGATGTATTCGTTGATTTCTGCCTGGAGTTCCGTGGGGACTCGTGCCCAGAGTGGATCGCCGCTGCCGTCGGCTCCACCGTGTCGGTAGAAATGAGGATGTCCCACATTCATGCAGCAGGCGCCACAATCGGCACAATCAACAATGGGCAATTCGGCAGACAACTTGGAGCTCGGGCGAATGAACAAATGGCTGGACGATCAGATATATTGGCCGGTTTGGGGCCGTTATGACTTGAGGCGGCGGTGATCACGTGGAGCAGACTCGCTGACAGTTTCTGGCATTAGATTAGAATGGGAGAGAGCAGCTGGGAACCGGAATGGCTGATTTCACGCCTGAATTTTTTTTAGATTGTCCGTAGTATGATTTGCGTCAGCATTGGCCGTGGCCGCCACCAACAGATGATCGCCGAACATGCGGCGCTCGCCGATCAAGGAATTGAACTGGTCGAGCTGCGTGTGGACTGCATTCGGCGCGAAGTCAATCTGGCCCGTTTGCTCCGCGAACGACCATGTGACGCGATCATCACTTGTCGACGGGAAAGTGATGGCGGTCGGTGGAGTGGCTCGGAAGAAGAGCGCTTTACGATCCTCCGCACGGCGATCGCTGAGCAGGTGGCGTACGTCGATCTCGAAGCCGATACGGCCGCCAAGATACCTCGATTTGGCAAGACGAAACGGATTGTCAGCCTGCATGATTTTGCCAAGACGCCGGACGATCTCAAGAAGGTCTACGACGAGCTGAAAGCGCTCGATCCCGACATCATCAAAATCGCCACGATGGCCAATGATCCACATGACAATGTCCGCATGCTGCAATTGATGGCTCAAGCCGATCTGCCCACGATTGGAATCTGCATGGGCGAGATTGGAATACCGACGCGGCTCTTGGGCGTGAAGTACGGTGCTCCCTTTACCTTCTCGACTTTTCAGCAGGAACGATCGCTCGCACCGGGCCAGATCAGTTTTCGCCGCATGCGGGAAGAGTTCAATTTCGACCTGATCAATAAAGATACCGAGCTCTATGGTGTCATCGGAGACCCGATCGGTCACAGCCTCAGTCCGCTGATTCATAACGCGGCCTTTCGGGAAATGGGTTTGAACAAGGTCTACCTCCCTTTCCGAGTACCGTCCGAAGACGTCGACCGATTCATCGATGACGCGCCGACACTCGGTATCCAAGGGCTGAGTGTTACGATTCCGCACAAGGAACAGATCCTCAAACGGTGCGACAAGATTGATGGCGCCGTCAAAGGGATCGGCGCGGCCAATACGCTCGTCTGGAAAGAGGGCAGCATCTTCGGATTCAACACCGACTACAAAGCGGCCATGGGTTGCCTCGACGAGCGGCTCGATACGGCCTCGCGCCGCACGCCATTAGCCGGTCATTCGGCGTTGATTCTGGGAGCCGGTGGCGCGGCTCGGGCGATTGCATTCGGGCTGGTCCGTCGTGGTGCCGACGTGGCCATTGCCAGTCGAACGCATGAACGGGCTGAAAAAATGGCCAAGTCGCTCGGGTGCCGTTCGGTGCCGTGGGAGAACCGTTACAACACCAAAGCCGAAGTTGTCGTGAATACGACGCCAGTCGGTATGCATCCGAACGTCAACGAATCACCTTTTGAGATGCACCATTTTCGGCCCAACGCGATCGTCTTCGATGCGGTCTACAATCCGGAACACACCTTGTTCCTAAAAGAGGCCGCCAATCGCAAATGTCGCGTCATCAGTGGGGTTGAGATGTTCATTCACCAAGCGGCTTTGCAGTTCAAGCACTTCACCGGCATCGATCCGCCAATGGATAAGCTGGAAGAGACGTTTCGCCGAGCGATCGGCGCCGTTCGGTATTAGCTCTTGATTCCTGTTACGGCAGGCCTGCAATTCGATTTCGAGCTTCGCTCATTGGAGCGGATCGACAGATTGGCTGCCGGCCGTATTCAAGACGAGCCCGCATCGGTTCTTGCGATGCGTCCTGCTATAATTCGCCCATGCAGAGCCAGCCAAAACAAGCAGCAGCCGACGTCCTTTCACTGATCGGATATCGGTGTTCGGGAAAGACGACCGTCGGTCGCCTTGTTGCGGATCGACTCGGTTGGGATTTTGCCGATGCCGATGAGCAGGTTCGTCAATTGGCAGGCAAAGAGATCGCTGAGATTTTTGCCAACGAGGGAGAACCTGTTTTTCGTGATTGGGAAACGGCGGCGATTGCCGAATTGGTGCAGCGGTCCCCCCTTGTCCTTTCCGTGGGCGGTGGAGCGGTCATGCGGCCGGTGAATCGCACCGCGATGGCGCAGGCTGGTCCCGTTGGCTGGCTGATGGCAAGCGAAGAGGAAATTGTGCGCCGTTTAGAATCCGATCCGACGACCTTGAAGCAACGGCCGTCGCTGACAGCAAAGAGCGCTCGAGAAGAGGTCGCTGAGGTGCTCGCTGCCAGGCGACCGGTCTACGAGGGCTGCGCAACGTTCAAAATTGATACCGAGGGCAAGACGCCCGCCGAAGTCGCCGATGAGATTCATCAGTGGGTGACTCGAACGAGAGAACCGGACCAGCCGTGTTGAATTTGTCATTGGAAATCCGTGCCGGCTTGATCTTTGTGTTGAGCCTGATTGTCGCAGGCCAGATCAATCGAGCCATCTATCGGCTGGCCTGGTCGCCTCGGCAGATCGGGCCTTGGTCAGCGCCTCACCCCGCGGTGCCCGCGCGGCATTGGTCGGACCGGATTCCGGTTTGGGGTTGGTTCGGCATGGAACGGGAATCGAAAGTCCACGGGAGTTGGTTCTGGCTCCGTCCGATGGTGATCGAGTTGCTGTTTGCCGCCGGATTAGCGGCGCTTTACATGTGGGAATGCGAGGGTGGCCTGGCGCCGGCAGCGAAGCTGGTGGAAAGCACGATTCATTGGCAGTTCTTTTCACATGCGGTTTTGCTAACTCTGATGACAGTGGCCACTTTCATCGACTTGGACGAAAAAACGATTCCTGATGCGATCACGATCCCGGGGACGGTGTTCGCACTCGTCATGGCGACGTTGGTGCCTCGGTCGATGTTGCCGGCTGCGGACGGGCAGCGAATGTTGTTGTCGAATCCGCACGACTGGCCCGCCGTCCTCGATGGACCGCAAGGTTTGGCTTTCGGGTTGGCGGTGATTGCAGCCTGGTGTTACGCGCTCTTCCCCAAGACGCTGACGATGCGCTACGGCCTGTGGCGTGCCATCAAGTATCTTGTCGTCAGCGTTGTACGACATCCGTTGACGTGGCTGCTGACCGGGATGGGCCTCGTGCTGTCGGTCGGTGTTTACTTCACTTGGTCTCACGGTGGCGAATCGTGGCAGTCGTTGCTGACCGCCTTAGCCGGGCTCGCGTTTGGTGGTTTCATTATTTGGGGAATCCGCGTGTCGGCCGGCCTCGCCATGGGGGTCGAGGCGATGGGATTCGGTGATGTGACCTTGTTGGCCATGGTCGGTGCTTTCCTGGGATGGCAGGCGGCGCTGTTGGTTTTTCTCATCTCACCGTTTGCCGGTGCTGTCATTGCCTTGCTACAAAGGTTGATTTCGGGAGAGCGTGAGATCGCCTACGGCCCGTTCTTATGTACGGGGGCGCTCGTCGTACTGCTGTGGTGGCCATTCATGTGGGATCGCTGGGGTTTTGTCTTTATTTTCGGGAAATGGATTCCTGTCGGCTGTTTTGTTTGCTTCATCCCAATGGCGCTGATGCTGTTTTCCTGGCGGTGGTTCACCGACCGCCGCTTTCCGACCGACGATCGCTAGCGGCGACGACGGAAAAGTGTAGGAATCGAACGAATTGCTCTTGTTCGTTCAATGGTGCCTTGTCTACCATCCTGCCGCTTTCCATCGGGCACTTTGTACCGCGTCCGATCCATCTTTCACCCCAGAATGAACGCATGACCTTGTTTGGTCGCCAACGCGAAGACAGACTCCCCATTCGGCTGCCCAGCCGTTGGTTGGCAAGCCTTGCGCTGGCCTTGAGTTCATGGGGCCTGTGTGGCTGCCAGACGAGCGGGCCACTCTTTGGGCCTCGTCAGCCAGCCGCGCCGGTAGCCCAAGCACCGGCTCCACCTGCACCGAACGCTGGGTTCGCAGGACCAGGGGGCAATCCTTGGGAGCCCGTTCCGACTGCGACGGCACCGAGTGCACCATTTTCGCGATTGGCCGACTTGCTCCGCCGCGAACAAGAGCAAGGCCGACTGGCCTCGGAACAGAAATCGGCACTCGCCCAATTGGCCGAATATCAACGTGGCCAAGAAATGCAGATGGCCCAACTGGCCCAACAGAAACAGCAAGATGCGATGCGCAAGCTGCAAGAGCAAGCGGCGATGGTGCGTTCGCAGACTCAAGAGCTAGAGCAATTGGCCGAACTGCGTCGGCGGGCCTTGGAATTGGACGCGAACAACCGTGAGTTGAATTCGCAACTGGCACAGACCGAACAGCAAAAGCGAGTCCTCGAGGATCAGACGCGGCTCTTGCAAACGCAGTTGAATGATACGGCGAACCAACTTCAGAATTCACTGGTGGCGCAGCAACAGGCCGACCAAAGAGTCCTCCAGGCTCAGCAGGACGCCGATCGTCAACTGATTCAAGCGAGACAAGAGGCACGCGATCAGGTTTCGACAATGCAAGCCTCCTTGCAACGCCGCGGCAGTGCGACGATTACGGCCAACAGCAGTTTGCGCCGCAATTTGACTCCTATCAGTATCGCTGGACTCCTCGTCAGACAGGACGGCGATGTGATTCGCATCGAATTGCCATCGGACCAAGTTTTCTCACCCGGCACAGCGAACCTGAACGGAAATGCTCAGATGCTCGTCGATCAGGTCGCCGGGTCGATCCGCCAGCATTACCCGAATCAAATCATCGGTGTGGAAGCGCACACGGACAATGGATCGGTGCAGGGCGGTGGTTGGAACAGCCATCATCAGCTTTCGACCGCACAAGGCATGGCAGTCTTTGACCAGCTCTCGCAGCGTCACAACTTTTCGACTCAGCAGCTGTTTATCGTCGGTCACGGGGCGAACTACCCGGTCGCGTCCAATGCCACGCCGCAAGGTCAAGAACGTAATCGGCGTGTGGAAATCGTGGTCTATCCGGAAGCGGTTGGCCAGCGTCGATAGCGGCTCTTCTTCTCGCGAGCCATGGTGCGGATTGCAGACGAACGTGGCGCTCTGCCTGTTCATTCGACCGACGAGACTCTACGATGAATCCTGGTGTCGAATCGAGTGAATTCTTGCGTGTCGAGCAGTCAAGTTAAAGATGATTACGATCGTTGACTACCAAATGGGCAACCTGCGTAGCGTTCAGAAAGCGCTCGAACGGGTCGGCTCGGAGACGCGGATCACGGGCGATCCAGAACAAATCGCCACCGCCGAGAAGCTGGTCTTGCCCGGCGTCGGTGCGTTCGGTGACGCGATGCACGAATTGAAAGTGCGAGACATCGTTCCGGCCATCGGTGAATTCGTACGCGGGGGCCGTCCTTTCTTGGGAATCTGCCTTGGGTTGCAGTTGTTGTTCGATTCGAGCGACGAAGGTGGGAATCACGAAGGACTGGGCATCATCCCCGGAAAAGTAGTCCGTTTCGACGGGCTTGCGCCTGAGCTGAAGGTTCCGCACATGGGTTGGAACACGCTGGAGCATGTCCAGTCGGTGCCGATCTTGGACGCGATTTCTAGTGAGTCACATTTCTACTTCGTGCACTCGCACTACGTCGTGCCGGCTGCCCCAGAGGTCGTTGCCGCGAAAACGACTTACGGAACATCCTTCTGCGCCATGATCTGCCACGAGAACGTGATGGCGACTCAATTTCATCCGGAAAAAAGCCAGCAGGTTGGCCTGCAGATGTTGTCGAATTTCGCGGCGCTCTAGGGCGCCGAGCCAAGTCAATTGTCGAACCGGCTCGTCGTGTCGCATTGAATTCCGGATCACGTCTCCTCTCTGCTGGGACGTATCAGCAAGCTCGCCGTTCGAAAACAAGTTTGCAATCGGTGCCGACGTTTCACTGCAACCGTTTGGCCTGTAACAACTTGGGGCATCGTGCCGGGTGCTTGCCAATCAAGAATTCCTTTGGCATATTGAATTTTTGTGTGGAAAATAGAATACGCGAGAAGCGGATGCAGATTTGGCCAGCAATCGATTTGCGCGACGGAAAATGCGTCCGGTTGCAGCAAGGAAACTACGACCAACAGACGGTGTTCTCATCGAACCCGGTCGAGGTGGCACAGCAGTTTCAAGCGGCCGGTGCCCGCTATTTGCATCTCGTCGATTTGGACGGAGCCAGATCGGGGACATTGGCGAATCGAGCGGTGATCGAACAGATCGTCGGTTCGGTCGACATGGTTTGTGAAGTGGGAGGTGGAATTCGCGACGAATCATCCATTCAACAGCTCGTTGAAGTTGGCGTCGAACGTCTTGTGATTGGTACAAAAGCAATTTCTGACCCGGAATGGTTCCAAGCGATGTGTCGGGCGTACCCCGATCGACTCGTTTTAGGTTTGGATGCGAAGTCTGGCAAAGTAGCAACGGAGGGATGGGAACAGCAGAGCGATGAAGAGCCGATCGAGGTAGCGCGGCGATATGGCGAGCTACCCATCGCGGCGATTATTTACACCGACATTGCGACCGACGGCATGTTGGCAGGTCCCAACCTGACCGCCATGCGAGAGATGCAGGCAGCGGTATCGTTGCCGGTGGTGGCTTCCGGAGGTGTAACGACTCGCGACGATGTGTCGGCTTTGGCAGCAATACCAATGGCCGGAGCGATCATTGGCAGAGCACTTTACGAAGATCGGATTTCTATCAGTGAAGCGTTGGAGGCTGTTCGCAGCCGCTGAAGGCCTTACTGCTAAAGACACGTAACACGTAGTAGGAGCCCAACATGGCCAAAAAAGTCGAAGACATCAGAAACATCGCCGTCGTAGGACATGGTTCGGTCGGAAAGACCACACTGGTTGACCATCTTCTGATCAACACCTCTGCCGTTTCTGGCAATCCGAGCGTGGACGACGGCACGAGCATCTGTGACTTCGACGAAGAAGAAAAGCATCACAAGCATTCCATCGAAGCTTCGGTCACCAACTTTCAATACCAGGGCAAACATTTCAACGTCATCGATTGCCCTGGCTACCCGGAGCTCATTGGGCAGACCATCGGCGCTTTGCAGGCAGCCGACAACGCGCTGATCGCTGTCGATGGCCATTCTGGGGTAAAGGTCAACACACGCCGCGCTTGGAAAGAAGCGGCTGCAGCCGGTGTCGGTAAGATCATCGTCGTCACCAAGATGGATACCGACAACATCGACGTCGATGGGTTGCTGGCAAGCTTCAAGGAAGTCTTCGGAAACCAATGCGTTCCGGTGAATTTGCCGATCGGAGTCAGCGCCGACTTTTCCGGCGTTGTGAATCTACTCGACCTACCGGCCGATACCGCCGGGGTCGTTGGCGATCCTGCGGCCGCGAGTGAAACGCTCATCGAGACGATCATCGAAGTCGACGAAGCGGTGATGGAGCGGTACTTCGAAGGTGAATTGCCATCGGCCGATCAATTGGCAACGCTGATGGTCCAAGCGATTTCTGCCGGCTCGCTCGTTCCCGTGCTGTTTGTTTCGACGGCCAAGGGAATCGGCGTTCAAGAGCTGTTGGACTTCCTGGCTGTGAGTGCGTTGCCGCCCACCGCGGTGGAACGCCAATCGAAGGAAGGTGAGCCGCTGGCGGCCGACGCCGAAGGGCCGGTCGTTGCCCAGGTCTTTCGCACGCGAATCGATCCTTTCGTACAAAAACTGAGTTTCATTCGTGTCTATTCTGGAACGCTCAAGAAAGATGCGACGCTTCCGTCGTCAAGCAGCCGGAAAGGAGTCAAGCTGGCACAACTCTCGTCCGTGCAGGCGAACCAGACTTCGCCGCTTGAAGAGGCGGGCCCGGGTGACATTTGCGCCGTGGCCAAGATGGAGGAGCTCCATACCGGCTCGACGATCGGCGATGTGGAACTGAATCCCATTCAGTTTCCCACGCCGATGGTAGGACTGGCAGTCACGCCCAAGAGTCGCGGAGACGAAACCAAGCTGTCGGGTGCGCTGCACAAAATCGTCGAAGAAGACAGTACGATCCATTTAGACCATGATCCGGAAACGAAGGAAATGGTGCTCACCGGAATGAGCGAGCTCCATCTGTCACTGATTCAAGAACGACTCAAACGTCGAGACCATGTCGAGGTCGACACGAAAGAACCAAAAATTCCTTATCGAGAGACGATTCAAGCCGACGCTGAAGGCAGTTATCGACACAAGAAGCAGTCGGGAGGCAGCGGTCAATTTGGCGAAGTTCATATCCGGATGTATCCCTTTCCTGAGGGCACCGATCCGGACGAATTCTGTGTGAAGGCTCGCTTCCCCCACTTTAAAGAGAAGCACTACCATCCAGCCAGCAATTTTGTCTGGGTCGATTCGGTCGTCGGTGGTTCGATCCCTGGCAATTTTCTGCCGGCGATTGAAAAAGGGTTCCTGGAGCGAGTGAGGCAGGGGGTGATCGCCGGTTATCCCGTGCAGAATGTGTGCGTCGAGGTCCACTTCGGCAAGGACCATCCGGTTGACAGCAATGAGTCGGCTTTCAAGATTGCGGCCAACCGAGCCTTCCTGGAAGTTTTCCAGCAGGCTCGGCCGTCTCTGCTAGAGCCCGTTGTCAATCTGCACATCACGGTTCCGGCAGACAATGTGGGCGATGTCAGTAGCGATCTTTCGGGACGCCGGGGCCAAATGGTCGGGATGGCGTCGGCCGGTGGCGGCCAGACCACCGTCGAAGCGAAAGCGCCATTGTCCGAGGTGTCGACGTATGCACGGACTCTATCGAGCATGACGGGCGGGCAGGGCAGCTATTCCATGGAATTTAGCCACTATGAGCCGGTCCCGCCGAATGTGCAGCAGGACATCATAGCGCAGGGCAAACAGGCTGATTCGGAAGATTAGAGCCCATGATAAACGGGCGTTCGTAGTACCGGCTTTTGCCGGAAGCCCCGACATTCCGCCTGAACGCCGGACTAAGGCCGAACTTCAAACTTTCAAATAAGGTCATATCTTCGGTTCTCGGCCCGAGAAATATTGCTGCCGATTCGGTCTGATTTTCGACTGTCCGAATCGGCACCAGTTGGTGATAATGTTCGGTTCCCTTGTTTTTTACCTGACAGGTGTCGATCGGCATGTCTACAACTTCGTCCAGCAGTCCATCTTCCGAACCTACTGACCCTGATACGCCGGCAACGGGGAATTCGGGCACCGACCCATCGGCGCCGACGGGCGCCCCGGTTGCGAAGCTCGATCATCCCGAAACAACGCAACCGCTGCGGCTCGCTTGGGACTACACCATTGCGCTGACATTGGTGCATGTCTTGGCCTGCTTGGCCTTTGTGCCGTGGCTCTTCAGCTGGACCGGCGTCGCACTCATCCCCATCGGCCACCTGACGTTTGGCATGATGGGAATCACGATCGGTTACCATCGCCTGCTAACGCATCAGGGTTTTACTTGCTCGAAGTGGCTGGAATACACCTTGGCGATCATGGGAATCTGCTGTCTCCAAGATTCACCCGCCCGCTGGGTCGCCATTCATCGAGTGCATCATAAACACTCGGACGAACAACCCGATCCCCATTCGCCCCTGGTTAATTTTCTCTGGGGTCATATGGCTTGGCTGTTTTTTGAAAATCGGGACCACGTCAAAGTTGGCAACTTCGAGCGTTACGTTCGCGATTTGTTGCGAGACCCTTTTTATCTCAAGCTGGAGCGCAACGCGCTATGGCTCGGGATTTATGTGCTCCATGCGTTGGCCTTCTTTGCTGTCGGCTACACGATCGGCTACGTCTGGCCCAAGGCGGAAATGACGGCCAATATGAGCGGGCTTCAGTTTGGCTCGAGCCTGCTCGTTTGGGGAGTCTTTGTTCGTACGGTCGTTGTGTTGCATGGAACCTGGGCCGTGAATTCGCTCTCCCACACGTTCGGCTATCAAAACTACCAGACGGGCGACAGTAGCCGCAACAATTGGCTCGTCGCATTACTGTCTCACGGCGAAGGTTGGCACAACAACCACCACGCCGATCAGCGGGCCGCTTCGCACGGCCATCGCTGGTGGGAATTGGACATGTCCTGGTGGGTGATTCTGACACTTGAGAAATTGGGGCTTATCAAGAACGTGGTGCGGCCTCGGTGTTGGTCGGAGAGCTCGGATTCGAAAGCGCACTGACGCTAGCAACTGCAGCCGTGATTGATCAAGAATGACGCCTAGCAATCGCTTTGTTCAAGGCGCGACTCGGTTCACCCGAAGATGGGTCTATTCAGGTTGTCTTGGTCCTCACGGAACGCCCTCTTGGGAGCCAGGAACTTGAATTTGAGAAGCCTGCCCGCTAGCATGATCGTTGCTATGAAACCTCATTGGATGTCCCAACTCAGCGATGATGATTGCTCCGTGGCGAAAGCCAGCGGATTCCGCTGTACGTGTTGTTGTCCGGCTTAGCTGGACAACAAACTCTCAACATCCCATCGCCCGCTTGTCCCGCCCCTGCATTTGCAGCAATGAGGAGCCTCCCATGGCATCCGACTTCCGGTTGAAAGAAAACCTGCCCGAGCTCACCGACCGAATCGTGCAGACGTATACCGACATTGGCACCATCAATCACCTCGGTCACTGCCCGCTGCCACGGTTTGAAGAGATCGTCCATGTCATCGAGGACTTAAAGGACATCATCTATCCCGGCTATCGACGGCGCGAAGGCTTGCACCTGGGAAACATCACGTACCATGTGGGCGACCTCATCGACGGTCTGCACGATCGGCTGACTCAGCAGATTGGCCGAGCGCTCCGTCACGAAGCGGCCGTTGCTGGTGAGCATGACGATGAGGTTTGCGATTTTGAGGCCAAAGGGCAGGCGATAGCGATCGACTTCCTGCACTGCGTGCCCAAGCTCCGGCAGATCTTGGCGACCGATGTGCAAGCGGCGTACGACGGCGATCCGGCTTGCAAGAATATGGATGAAGTCATCTTCTGCTATCCCGGTTTAGAGGCGATCACCATCTATCGATTGGCTCATCAATTGCTTGATTTGGGAGTGCCGTTCATCCCGCGGATGATGACCGAATGGGCTCATAAGTCGACCGGTATCGATATTCATCCGGGAGCTACGATCGGAAACTACTTTTTCATTGATCACGGAACCGGTGTCGTCATTGGCGAAACCTGCGAAATTGGGGAACACGTGAATTTGTATCAGGGCGTGACTTTGGGCGCCTTGAGCTTTGCGACGGACGAGAACGGAGCATTGGTCCGCGGGACCAAGCGACATCCGACGATTGAAGATCGCGTCGTGGTCTATGCGAACGCTACGGTGCTGGGTGGGAACACCGTTGTCGGGCACCATTCAGTGATCGGGTCTAATGTGTGGCTCACGAAATCGGTCGAGCCTTACACGACGGTCACGATCGAGAAACCGTCACTGCGAATTCGGTCAGAAGAGCCGGGTGCGAAGACGGGCAGCTACCAGATTTGAGGACGGCCTGGCCAAGGCACGATTATCGAAAGTGATGTCGTAGTTCGACGATCAAACGGTGCCGGTCAGCTTCAACCGTGGTGCGCAGGCCGGCGGTAGCGTCGGCCGGTTGCAGGCCGGCGCGTTGCCGTAGAAGGTCCAGGATCGACGTCTCGGCTTTGACACGCCGATAGGAAGTTGCCAGCAAGTCCCAGTCTGTGACGGGTTCCGTGGGAACGGCAAGTTGTCCTTGAAATCGACTGGGCGATCGTGGCATCGAAGTCCTTTCTGCTTTATGAAAACGCTGATCATCAGCGCGGTAGGCTACGTCGTCGTAGTAGGCTACCAATCACTTAATCGGTTGGCTGCCGGTACGACATGAGTCCACGCATCGGGCAGTGCGTCCAGGCCATGTGGGTTTGTCCATGCCAAGGCTGGAGGCGGATCGTAATCTCCCATTTGTTGATCGTTGCCGCGTTCGGCTTCTAAGAGATCGCCGATCTGTGCCTGCCCGACGGGCCAAATCCGCAGGTGAAACTCGTAAGGCCCCATCCGCAGGCGATCGTCATGCTGCAGCTCGCTCCACCTGGAGATTCGACCATTGACGGTGATCTCTGGCGATTCGGCCAATAGACGAAGCATCACTCGGTCGGCCGACACCATGATGTAGGCGTGATACTCGGCGAATTGGCTGTCTGTCAGCACCAAATCGCAGTCCTTGTGAGTTCCAATCACGAAGACTGGTGGCGTGACGGTGCGGACACGTTGTTGAGCGACTCCGCGGCCGATGAGAATATCGACGCGTGGCAGTTTGGCAGCTGGAGGGAGCTGAGATGAGAAGAGATTTAGCATGTCGGACTGGTCCATCTTGAAGATTGGTTACCAGATGACATCGACCAAAAGTGCTATCAGTGCTGACACCGGTCACGTAGACAAAGGGAGTTTCTCACGCCACAAGGCAAACTATTTGTGTTGTCCGGTTTTGGCGGCCGTGGTGTCTGTTACCTAACAACGGGATAAGCAAGTTCAATCTTCCAGACCGTCATAACTGGAACTTGGTGAGGGACGATGCGTGCGCAAGAAAAAGCCGCCCTCAGAAGAGGACGGCTTTTTGCAGTTTGGATAAAGGCCCGGGCCGAAATGAATCGGCTCCGTGTGTCACAATCCCCTCATGGACACTGGCCGTGTTTTTTAACGGCGGCGAAAGAACACCAAACAGCCACAAAGGACCAGCATTAGGCCGGCCGGTTCGGGGACTGCGGCAACTCCATCCGCGGTGTTGAACTTATTCGCGTTCCAAATGACGAAGTCTTGTCCGTTGACGGCGCCATCGGCGTTGAAGTCACCAGAGCACCAGGCAGGGACATTGGTGAACTTGTTCGCATTCCAAACGACGAAGTCTTGACCATCGACCGAACCGTCAAGGTTCGCATCGCCGAGCAACACTGGATTGCCCGAAGCGGTCAATCCGCCCGTCGAACCAGCTTCTGCCAACCAAGCCGTTAGGTCGGCACCATCGACCATGGTGTCGTTATTGAGATCAAACGAAGCGTTGTTTGTTCCCGCCACGATTTCCGCAACCAAGCCATCGACGTCGGAACATTCGTAGACGCCGTTGTTGTCAAAGTCGCCATCGACGCCAGTCGACATGCCCATCAGCCAGATGTCGTTGCCGTCACCACCGGCGTAGGTGATGGTTCGGCCACCGCTGCCTGGCACAACCGAACCTTCTGGCAGGCCAGCGAACGTTCCGATGATCTCACCGTAGCCGATCGGGTTCAGTGGGTCTGTCATGTCAACGCCGGGTGTTGTCACCAAGTCCAACAGGAGGACGTTCGCAGAAGCAACAGGAACCGTTTCTAGGTCGACGACAAGATTGGCCGAGCCGACCCCGCTGCCGTCATTGAGGAAGATGACTTCCGCTTCGGTGCCATCGACGTGGGTCGGGATACCGACGGTGATCGGGCTAACCCCGCTGGCGTCTGACGTGAAACTTAGCGTTCCCGTGGTGTCACTAGCACGCCCTTTGTCTTTGTCCCATCCGACAGCAAGGAAGCTCGTCACGTTAATGCTGGCGTCACCACCGGTCACATTAAACGAGCCTTCTGCTCCGGGAGTTGGGTTCGGCGGGACGGCAAAGTCCGAGTCGAAGCGACCAACATGGAGCTTCGGAGTCGAGATCATTGACGAGCCGCTGACGTTGAATTCACCCTTGGTATCGGCGTCGTTTTCACCAACCGTGATTCCGTCGGCAACGCCTGGGCCACCAACGACAGCCAGCGATCCGCCTGACATGTTGTAAGTTCCTTGAGCGCCCGATTGACGTGCGATCGACATCCACTGATCGACTTCGACACTGCCACCGGTCTGGTTCACGATGCCCGTGCTTTGGCTGTTCGAGCCGATGTAACCTCGAGGGAAGCTCAACGAAGCAGAATCAGAAATGTTCAGAGTACCGGTCGAAGTCGAAGCACCACCTAAACCAACATGGAATTCTTGCTGGCCACCGTTTTCAGCAAAGTTCACATCGAACGAAGCGGTGCCGGAAAGATTGTAAGTTCCCACGCCGCCATCGACACCAACGAATGCCCAACCGTTTGCCGTCAGTGATCCAGCTGAATGATTGAGAGTACCTTCCCCCAAATCGTCCGCGCCAACGCGAAGGTCTTGAACGGTGGGGTTGGTTAGAGAAGTGATTTCTGCAGTCACAGGAGAGGCCCAGATGAACTCGCCCACGCGAACAGATTCGCCGTTTGGAGTCGTTCCGTTGGACCAATTCGTGGCAACGTTCCAGTCAGAGGATGTGAATCCGGTGAAAGAATTGTCTTGTGCGTGCGAGTCTGTCGCAGCAAGCGACAAAGACAGAATGAGCGCGAAGGCTACGAGAATCTTGGTGGATTTTGTCATTAGGACGTCCTTTGCAGTTCCCTCGGTTGGGTAAGTGTTGCGACAGTGCGAACCGTTATTCTTCCGACCTCTTACCCAGACTAGTCGATCTTTCGATTTCTTCAATGGTTTTGTCGCCAAAAATAGGCAAACAAATGTAACTGTTTCTTTTGCCGTATCCGACCATTATATTGACCAAGTGCTCTGCAGGAATATACTGAGAGAAACAGTTTCTCGTATCGTTAACGTGGTGCGGCGAGTCTGCTTTCGCAGGCCAAACCGAGATGTTTTTCCTGATTTTGTGGAATAAGCGACCGCAGGGAACGAACGCGTAGTGGATGTGCTTTTCAAGTGTTTTTGTCGATTCGCTTGACGCTATCGTGATTCAGGATGATGCGCCGATAGAACTGAATATTTGCCACCAATATGGGAAGAACGACTTTGCAAATTAGCTCGACGATGGTGCCGAAGTTTCTTATCGCAACCTGCCTGATGATTGCCTCTGTCTCATGGGCTCAAATGGACGGGGAACCGCGTGCATTCAATTACGCCCGGCATGCCGACAAGAATGTTGACTTGGCCGGCTTTGGCGTTGGTTACGGTCCGTTCCGCGACGGCCAGAAACCGGGTGGACCTTGGCCGACCAAGGAACAAATCCGAGAGGATTTACACGTCATTGCCCAGCATTGGCGGATGCTGCGAACGTATGGTTCTGATGAATTCTCTCGCCATGTTTGCGAAGTCATCAAAGAGGACGACCTGCCGCTGACGATCATGGTTGGCGTTTGGGTGGCAACCGAAAAAGATGACGCTGATCAACAGAAGGCGAACCAAACGCAGGTCGATGGCGCGATCAACATTGCCAACGATTTTCCTGGCATCGTATCGGCCGTCTGCGTCGGCAATGAATCGCAAGTCTTTTGGTCTTTTCACAAAGTGGAAACAGAAACCCTCATCAAATACATCCGCCAAGTGCGCTCCTCGGTTTCGGCACCGGTTACGGTCGCTGACGACTTTTTGTTTTGGATTGATGAGGCGAGTCAACCGGTTGCTGAAGAACTGGATTTCTTAGTGACACACATTTACGCGATGTGGCACGCACAGCCGCTCGAAAAGGCGATTGCGTTCACGGATGAGAAATTTAAAGAGGTCCAGAAGAAACATCCTGCGAAGCTGATCGTTTTGGGAGAGGCCGGATGGTGTACGGAAAAGCAGGATGAAGGAGATCAGGCCAATCGGCTTCAGGGAGCCGCAGGTGAGGCCGAGCAGGCTGAGTTTTTCCACAAATACAAGGATTGGGTCCTGACCAATTCGGTCGTTTGCTTTTACTTCACGGCGTTCGATGAAAATTGGAAGGGATCAGACGATCCCCAAGACGCGGAAAAACACTGGGGCGTTTTTCGTGCTGATCGAACACCCAAGGCTGCCATGGCAGTCGAATTGCAGGAAAGTCACTAACTCAGATGATGCACAAAATCAAAGACAACCAACGCAAATTCGCAGACGGTTTCGTCAAATTGGGCGACGAAGATTTCTATGCGATTCGCAACTACCAGGAGTTGGGGCCGTTTCTGGTCAACGTGGTGAGTGCGTTCGATTTGTGGATGTTCGTTTCCAGCCAAGGTGGACTCACCGCGGGCCGAGTCAACGCCAACAGTTCGTTGTTCTCTTATGAGACCGTCGACCGCTTGCACGATGCTCATCACTACGCCGGCCCCGTGACCTCGATTCGCTTTGCCGATGCGAAGCCGGACGAGGCGGCCTGGGAGCCTTTTCTCGACGACTGGTCGACGCGATTGGCGAAACAGCGGACTCGTACGATCTACAAGAGTCTGCCTGGCAACCAAGTGGTGTTCGAGGAACGCCTGACCGATCGTGGACTAACGTTCCGTTATCGCTGGTCAGCCGCGGATGCATTGGGATTTGTTCGTACGGTGTCGCTCGTCAACGAATCGAGCGAGACCGTAAGGTTCAGTCTGCTCGATGGGCTTCGCAACATTCAGCCGTGGGGAATCGGTCTGCCGCTGCAACAAGGTTTCAGTTGTCTGACCGATGCCTATAAACGATCGGAACTCGACGGATCGACCAGCATGGGCATTTACTCGCTCACCGCCGGTATCGTCGATGGAACCTATCCAACGGAAGTGCTTCGTTCAAACGTCGTTTGGCATTCAGGGCTCAAAGATGCCACCGTCTGCCTTTCCAATGGTGGGCTCACGTCGTTCCGCAACAGCGGTCATGTGGAGGCGGACGAATTGCTCAAGGGACGGCGTGGCAATTACTTCGTTATCCAAAACGACATCGAGCTGGAAGCGGGTGACGAGATGCGTTGGCACGTCGTTGCCGATGTCGGATTAGGCCATGTCGAACTGGCCGACTTGCGCCATCAGTTACTGAATCGTAGTTTAGGTCCGGTCGAAATTGAGACCGAATTGCATCAAGCGAGTGAGTGTTTACGGGCGAACGTCGCGGCATCGGATGGCCTGCAGCATACAAACCACTTGGTCACGACGGCTCACCACTTTAGCAACGTGTTATTTAACAACATGCGCGGCGGTGTTTTCGTCAACGAAACGGAAGTGGATTCGAGCGATGTGGCTCAGTTTGTCCAAGATCGCAACGCAGAAGTCTTCCAGCTGCATGAAGAGGCTCTAAAGGAACAGCCGGGCCTTGACGAATTGCGAAAGCTGGCCGATACGTCGGGCGATGTCGATTTGCGTCGGCTTGTGGCCGAGTTCTTACCGATCACCTTCAGCCGTCGCCATGGTGACCCCAGTCGACCTTGGAATCAATTCTCGGTGACGATCAAGAAACCGGATGGTTCCAAAGCGCTCAAGTACCAGGGCAATTGGCGCGACATTTTTCAAAACTGGGAAGCGCTCTGCAGCAGCTTCCCGCGTTACCTAGAAAACGTCGTTACAAAATTCGTCAACGGTTCGACGGTCGATGGTTTTAACCCGTACCGAGTTACCGACGAAGGCATGGAATGGGAAGAGCCGGAAGCTGACGACCCTTGGGCCAATATTGGTTACTGGGGCGATCACCAGATTATCTACTTGCTCAAGCTGCTTGAAGCGTTTCAGGATCGCGAGCCTGAACGGCTTCGCAACATGCTTACCGAGGAGCAGTTCGTCTACCTCCGGGTTCCCTATCGGCTGAAGCCTTACACCGAGATCGTCCGCAACCTGCGCGAGACGGTGACATTTGATGCCAAGCTGAATAAGAAACTCGCGTCACTTTGCGAGCGCATCGGCGAAGATGGAAAGCTACTCAGGGACGAACAGTCGAAAATCGTCCACGTCAGTCTGTTGGAAAAACTGCTCGTACCAATGCTTTCAAAGCTGTCGAATTTTGTTGTTGGCGGCGGTATCTGGATGAACACGCAGCGTCCGGAATGGAACGACGCAAACAACGCGTTGGTAGGCAACGGTCTTTCGGTCGTGACGCTTTGCTACCTGCTGCGTTACATGAAGTTCATGACGCAACTGGTGAGTGGACATCAAGACGAATCGCATCAGATCTCCCGGGAAATAGCGCTCTGGCTGCGGGCGACCAAGACGGTCTTAGAACAACATCAAGGGGTACTCCAGGCGAACGAAGTTTCGGAACAGGACCGACGCCGAATTTTGGATTCACTGGGTGAAGTCTTCAGTGAATATCGAGACCAGGTCTACGACGGCGGTTTGTCTGGTAAGGAATCGATTGCGGTCGAAGAGATTACCGAGCTTTGTGAATTGGCCGGCAAGTTTGCCGAACACACGATTCAGTCCAGCTATCGAGATGATCACCTCTATCACGCCTACAATTTGGCCGATTTTAGTCACGATGGCCATTTGCGAGTGCGTCACCTCTACGAAATGTTGGAGGGGCAGGTGGCTGTTCTTAGTTCGGGAGCGCTAGCGCCCAAGGCGGCTGCCGATTTGGTCGAGCAAATGTACGAAAGTCGTCTGTATCGTCCTGACCAGAACAGCTTCATGCTCTATCCCGATCGCGAATTGCCCGACTTCTTGGATAAGAACGTGATTCCGGAAGCCGGGGTGACGTCGAACCCGCTGCTGCAAAAGTTGCTCAAGAGTGATGACAAATCGGTCGTTCAGCAGGACAGTCTGGGCGCGTTTCGTTTTCACGCCGACTTTCAACATTCACTCGATTTGGAACGAGCACTCGACCAGCTGAATGAGACCGACGTGTGGCGCCCTTTGGTACTCGCCCATCGACGAGATACGGTCGAGTTGTTTGATAATGTTTTCCAGCATCAGTCGTATACCGGACGATCGGGAACGATGTATGGTTACGAGGGACTCGGTTGCATCTATTGGCATATGGTCGCCAAACTGTTGTTGGCCGTTCAGGAGAACTATCGCAGCGCCGAAGCGGCCGCTTCGCCAGAGACCGAGCGACTGCGTCGGTTGTACCACAAGGTTCGCGAGGGCCTGGGATTCACAAAATCGCCGCAACAATACGGCGCTTTCCCGACCGACGCTTATTCCCACACACCAAAACATACCGGCGCACAACAGCCGGGAATGACCGGCCAAGTGAAGGAAGAGATCCTGACTCGTTTTGGCGAGCTGGGCGTGGGCGTTCGCGATGGGAAGCTGCAATTCAATCCGTCGCTGTTGAATGTCGCTGAGTTCTTCAACGAGCCGACGTCGTTCGCCTACCAGAATTGCCTGGGGCAATTGGAGTCGGTCCATTTGCCCGCTTCCGCGTTGGCGTTCACCTATTGCCAGACTCCCGTCGTCTATCTGATCGACGATAACGAATCGGTCCAGGTCACCATGGCCGATGGCACCTCAAATGACATACCTGGCCTACAACTGGATCAGCAGCTGACGGACCAGATCCATGGCAGGTCGGGTGAGGTTCGTGCATTGCGCGTCCAATTGAAAGCTGATCGATTGATGGCGTAGCTCATAACAGTTGGAGTAAGAGCAGCCGGCCTACGTCAACAAATTCGTGAAAATTGGCGAGGTTTGCGGTTCGTATCGCAATATCTGGCAAACGGGCCGCAATCTGGACTAGTCTGGCGTTGACTTGAAATCATGGACGGTTATCGTGGAATGTAACAGTTTCATCGAACCTGAAAGTGCTCTGGGCTAGTATTTTGACGACCATTCGGAAAGTTGCCGCTGACGCCAGTGTTTCGATCGCTACGGTGTCGCGGGTTTTGAATAATCAGGCAGGTGTGAGTGATTCCGTCCGAGCACGCGTCTTGGAATCTGTGAATCGTTGCGGCTACGTCGCCAATGTGGGGAAGCGAGCCAATTCATTCTTGGCCTTCGCCTACACCGGGCCCAGTTCCTTGGAATCGTCTTACGATTCGGCAATTCTGGCCGGCATGTCGGCGGCGATGGAAGAGAGTCATCTCGACCTCGTTGTCTTGAGTTTGTTTCGCGACAAGCAACCGGGCGAGACCTACACCCAGTTCTTCCTTCGCAAGGGAGTTCGCGGTGTCATCCTGAGGACGACGAAGCGAACTCGGTCGACGTGCGAAGAAATTGCCGCCGAGGGTTTTCCAGCGTTGGTAATTGGCGAACGTTTTGAAAACGCGAAGCTCCATTTTGTCTCGTGCGATTCGCGAAATTCCACATTCCAAGGGGTCGAACATCTCATCGCCCTTGGGCATCGCCGCATCGCTTTAGCGATTAGCGATATTGTCCAAGACACCGATCATCAAGATCGCTTAGAAGCTTATGATACGGCGCTGAAAGACCACGATATTCCGGTCGATCGGCGTTACCATTTTCACGTGCCACCCAGTCGCCCCGATGGCGCTCAAGTGATTCGGAAAATGATGAGTATGTCCGATCGCCCTACGGCGGTCGTTTTCACTGACCCGCTCGTGGCCGTTGGAGCGCTGAACGAAGCTTTACGGCTTGGTGTGAAAGTCCCTGAGGATGTTTCGATTTTGGGATTCGACGATGCCGATGTCCGTAACACCGTCTTTCCTCGACTTTCGGCTGTCTGCCAAGATGCCCGCCGACTTGGGTACGAAGCATTCCAATCGATGACCAAAGTCGTGGATGACAAGTCGAACGGAGCGGTCATTCAGGAGGTCTTCCCGACTTGGTTGGAGATCAACGAAACGACTGGCCAGCCTCCTGTCGGTGTGACGCAGATTCTTCCCGACGGTACGCGCGTTGGCGAGAATCCCTAGGCGACAGGCGACGAACTTGCGTTTGTTGTTGACCACACCGGTTTGCATACCCTGCTGACGATCGATTCTTCCAAAGATTGTGACACCAATTCTGCTGTTTCCGACCTCTTGTGTCGCGAAGACGTAGGCCAACGTCGTGGTCTGCTGGTTCGTTGTTAACACGGAGAATCCATGGAATGAAGTTGACGACAGTTGCGAGAGGAGGGAAGATGGCCACGAGTTCGAGGGGAGCCCAAATCAGTTCGCGACAACCGTGACCGTTAGAAGTGTATGGACTCTGGAGAGCATCGACGATGCATGCAACGATACGTTTCGCGAGAACAGTGGCAGCGATCATCTTGATCTCGAACATTGGTACCGTTTACCTGTGGTCACAACGCAAGTCTCTTCGAAAGAGCTTCTGGGGCCGGTTTCACCATTTACGCGGCTAGCAATCGAAGATGACCGGGTGATCGTCGAATTCAATCAACAGTCGTTCCAACTGTTAGAAATCGAAGGGCTGGGCACGCAAGAGTTGTTGGAAGTGGCCACCAAAACCTTCGGAAAAGAATTGGCAGAGAAACGCATCGCGGAAGACCTCGTGGACGTGCTCGTCGCGGCCGGGAAGACTCCGACCAAAACGGTGCGTTTGAGACTGCAGAACGATGCTGGAAAGATCAGCCACGTGGCGCATGCTGAGATGACGAAAAACAATCGGCGGGCGATCTTGGCTGCTCGTCGAAAGCTGGCAGAACAATCTGCCGGGCACGGGCTCAGCAAGGAGCAAATGCTGCACGTGATCGACGAATTCAAGGTGGCGCTGTGTACTCGTTGGGCCTACCTACCGGTTAGAAAGATCGAGCTTGATGCGACGATTGTCGAATTGAGCGAGCGGATAGAAGCGGGAAAAGTCGAATCGTCACAATTCCACTACGAACTGAACAAGATCATCGCCAAGGGGCCCGACGGCCATGCGAGAGTATCTAGCGGCGCTCCCGCGAGTCCCAATCAACGCTATTTGCCGTTTCTTCTCGAGCCTTCAGTTTTCGACGGTAGGAAACGATATGTTGCTGTGTTGCCCGATCGTAGTGGATTCGTTGAAGATGATTTTCCCTTTGTTACCACCGTGGACGATCTCCCTCTTCGTGAATGGATTGCAGCCGCCTCCGTCTGCAATCCACTCGGATCGTCTCAGTACGTCGAGCGGCACGCGTTACGCGAATTGCGACAATTGCCATTCTGGCGATCGTTGTTCAACAAAGATATCGACGCTGCCGTTACTGTCCATCTAGAAAATGCTACGGGCGAGTCCACAATTCTTCATCTCCCTCTCGAATCCAGCAAGCCGATTTACGGGCACTGGCCGCGACAATCCCAAGTCGGAAAAACCGCGCGGAAGCTAGACAAACAAGGGATCGGATACTTGCGCCTGATTTCGATGGGGGATGAAGCTGCCGGGCATGTGCATCAGGCGTTTCGTGCGGCCCAAGAGAAATCACACATGGCAATGATCATCGATGTGCGGGGCAACGGTGGCGGTTCTCGCGATGCGCTGCGAACCGTTTATTCCTATCTCGCCACGGAAACCTGGCCACCGCGTGTTGTGAATGCGGCTGTCTATCGTCTGCACGAGGATTTTGCGGAGGATCATTTGGCAGCACGGTTCATGTACCGTGCCGACGATCCTGTGTGGACGGAACGCGAGGCGAAAGCCATTCGGGAATTCGCGAAAAAATTCCAGCCGGAATGGGATGTCCCGGAGGAAGGGTTTAGCGACTGGCACTACATGGTGTTAGTCGGCAACAAGGATTTCGCAGCGACTCGGTTCGAGGGGGATGTCGTCGTTCTTATGGATGCTAAATGTTTCAGTGCTACCGACATATTTCTGGCCGGTTTGAAGGGAGTCGATAACGTGACGCTGATCGGGCAAGCCAGCGGGGGCGGCAGCGCGCGAAGCATCTCAGCCGAACTCTCCCATGGAATCCGAGTGCGGCTCGGTTCGATGGTTTCCTTTCAGGCAGATGGAAAGCTGTTCGACGGTCACGGCGTTCAGCCCGACCTCATTGTCCCCTCCGCACCTGGCTCTCTTTGCTTTGGGGGAGACGACAACGTACTGGAAGAAGCGGTTCGGCTGGTGAGGAAAGGTGGCAAGTAGCCTGCCCAGTCGCGTCGGGCCTAATGCAAAAGGCGAGCTCGCTGAGCCCGCCTTGGCGTTTGGATTCATCACGTCGCCGAAAGACTACTTGCGACTTGCCACCCGCAGCTGTGCCCGTGCTTGGCCCACCGCTTTTTCGCGGGCGTTGAGCAGCTCGTCCGAATTGGCGGCTTGATTCGAGGCGGTTTCTAGCAGTTCTTTGACTTCGTCTTCCTTCAGCTTGGCCGCAGGAATCGCCCGTTCCGTGATCACGGACACGACGTTATCGGCGATTTGAACAAAACCGCCATCGACGTAAAAACGAACGGTCTTGCCATCCTGTTCGAAACGGAGTTCGCCATATCCTAATTTGCCAATCATCGGTGCGTGATTCGCCCCGATTCCTTTTTCGCCGTCGTGCAGCGGGAGAGCCACGAAGGTCGTTGTCGCCTCCAGAGCGGTCTCTTCCGGCGTGACGACGATGACATTTAATTCGGACATGGTTTACTTCGGTTTTCGTGCTGAAGTGAGGACGATCGCGGGTTGCGATTCGGCAACCGAACGTCAGGAGTAACTACGCTTCCGATGCCATTTTCTTAGCTTGTGCTTCGGCCTGTTCGATGGCACCGACATACATGAACGCCTGTTCTGGCAGATGGTCCCACTTGCCATCGCAAATTTCTTCGAAGCTGCGAATCGTATCCTCAAGCGACGTGATTTCACCCGCTTTACCGGTGAACACTTCCGCCACGAGGAACGGCTGCGAGAGGAAACGTTCGATACGGCGAGCACGGTGAACGATCAGTCGATCTTCTTCGCTCAATTCGTCGACACCCAGAATCGCGATGATGTCTTGGAGTTCGCGATATCGCTGCAAAGTCGTTTGGACTCGGCGAGCGATGTCGTAGTGTCGGTCGCCCACGTACTGGGGATCAAGAATACGGCTCGACGACGCAAGCGGGTCGATCGCCGGGTAAATTCCTTTTTCCGAAATCGATCGTTCGAGGTAGATGAACGCGTCCAACTGACCGAACGCCGCTGCCGGAGCAGGGTCGGTCGGATCGTCGGCGGGAACGTAGACCGCTTGTACCGAAGTAATAGCGCCTTTGTCCGTCGAAGCGATGCGCTCTTGCAGCTGACCCATTTCGGTGGCCAGCGTCGGCTGGTAACCGACCGCCGAAGGCATACGTCCCAACAGCGCGGATACTTCACTACCGGCTTGCGAGAAGCGGAAGATATTGTCGACGAACAGCAACGTGTCCTTACCGGTCGTATCACGGAAGTACTCGGCCATGGTCAAGGCCGACAGCGCGACACGCAGACGGGCCCCAGGCGGTTCGTTCATTTGACCGAATACCATGCAGGTTTGCTCGATGACCTTGCGACCGGTCTGACCGATTTCGGTTTCCTGCATCTCCAACCAGAGATCGGTACCTTCACGAGTTCGCTCGCCGACGCCCGCGAATACCGAGTAACCACCGTGCGCCGAAGCAATACGAGCGATGAGTTCGGTCAAAATCACCGTTTTTCCCAGACCGGCTCCACCAAATAGTCCAGCCTTACCACCACGCACGAACGGAGTGAGCAGGTCGACAACTTTGATGCCGGTTTCGAACAGCTCGGTGTTCGTTGAGAGTTGATCAACCTGAGGCGCCTTACGGTGAATCGGCCATCGTTCCTTGGCACCGACGTCGCCGCGTGCGTCAATCGGATCGCCCAGCAGATTGAAAACGCGTCCCAGCGTCTCTTCACCAACCGGTACCGACACCGGTGCGCCCGTGTCGACACATTCTTGTCCCCGAACCAGACCGTCGGTCGATCCCAAGGCGACGCAGCGAACACGACCACCGCCCATGTGCTGTTGGACTTCGCCGGTCAAGGTAATCGTCTTGTCGCCCTGTTTCACTTCCAATTTGACGGCGTTGTAAATCGCGGGCAATTTGTTTTCAGGGAACTCAGCGTCGAAAATCGAACCGAGAATCTGTGTGATTGCTCCGACATTACCCTTGGTCGTTTGGCTGCCGCCGGAAGGTGCAGTTGCTGTGGACATGTTTAAGCTCTTATTCTTCGTCGAGTAGTTTGATTTCGTTTTCGTTTATAGGAATCGGTTACGAGTTGAGTGCCTCAACACCACCGATAATTTCCATGATCTCGCCGGTAATCTGAGACTGGCGAGCACGGTTGTATTGGCGCGATAGCGTTTTGATCAAATCGCCAGCGTTTTCTGTCGCACCCTTCATCGCCACCATGCGAGCGACCTGCTCGCTGACGGCCGCGTCCAGGAAACAATTGAAGAGTTTCACTTTGAAGCTCGAAGGAACCACTTCTTCCAAGATGCTCTCAGCCGACGGGTCAAATTCGTACATCGATTCGGACGAACTCTTGGGCTCGTCGATCGTCTCCTCGCCGCCGAGCGACGTCAGTGGCAACAGCGTTTCGATGACGGGTACTTGGCGAGCCGTCGACTTGAATTGCATGTAGGCGACATCGAATCGATCGATTTCGCCCGCTTCGAATTCTTCGAGGTACTTGTTTGCCAAGACTTCAACTTCTTCGTACCGCGTCTTGTCCTCGAAATGGATGTACTGGACGTCGATCGGTTCGTTGGCCGATTCAAAAGCAGAGATGCCCCGTTTGCCAGAGACTTCCAAATGGAAGTTTTCCGCCCCCAGTTCTTTCTTCAGCTCAGCGATTCGTTTCTGCGTCAGTCGAATCACATTGCCGTTGAAACCACCGCAGAATCCCCGATTCGAAGTCAGGATCAACAGGCGAGACCGCTTGGTTTCGGCCCGAGGTTCCATCAGCGGATGGCTGACTTCCAAGCCGGTCGAAGCCAGGTCGCTCACCAACTTTGTAATTCGCTTGGTGTAGGCAGCGGCAGCAGTGGCGCGATCCATGGCTTTCTTGAATCGAGCCGTCGCGATCAATTCCATGGTCCGCGTAATCTTGCGGATGTTCTTGATCGACTTGCGGCGCTTATCTAATGCTCGTGCGTTGGGCATGCTTCGTCAATTCGCTGGGGATTTCATCACAGCAGTGATGCTCTTGCTAGGCTGGTTTCATCACGCGTCGTGATGGTGGCTTCGGTCCGATTCTTCTTAGGCGACCGCCTCTGCTTCCTCGGCTACGTAGCCATGCTTCTTGTTGAACGCTTCGATCACGTCGATCAACTGCTGTTCCAGATCGTCATCCATTTTTTGCTTCTCGACGATCGCGTCAAAAAGGCCTTGGTGACTGGAGTGTACGTGCGCCAAGAAATCGGTTTCCCACTTGCGCACTTCGTTGACCTTCACGTCGTCGAGGTATCCCTTGGTTCCGGCAAAGATACTCATGATTTGATCGGCCACTTCCATCGGCTGATACTGCGGCTGCTTCAGCAACTCGACCATGCGGTAACCGCGATCCAATTGCTTTTGCGTGGCCGGATCGAGCTCCGTACCCAATTGAGCGAACGCTTCCAACTCGCGGAACGCCGCCAAGTCCAAGCGGAGTCCGCCAGCCACCGATTTCATGGCTTTGATTTGAGCGTTACCACCCACGCGGGAAACCGAAATACCGGCGTTCATCGCCGGGCGGATACCCGCAAAGAAAAGGTCCGGTTGCAGGTAAATCTGTCCGTCCGTAATCGAAATCACGTTCGTCGGAATGTAGGCCGAAACCTCGCCTTCCAACGTTTCAATGATCGGCAACGAGGTGAGCGAACCACCGCCCAGTTCGTCCGACATCTTGGAAGAGCGTTCGAGCAAACGGCTGTGACAGTAGAAAACATCGCCCGGGAACGCTTCACGGCCCGGTGGACGACGCATCAGCAGCGACAATTCGCGATAGGCGGAGGCCTGCTTGGAAAGATCGTCGTAGACGATCAGGGCGTGGCCACTGTTGAACATGTAGTGTTCGGCCATCGCGGTCCCAGCGTACGGTGCGATGTACTGGAGCGGAGCAGGGGCACTCGCACCGGCCATGATGACCGTCGTGTATTCCATTGCTCCATTCTTGCGAAGCACTTCGACGACACCGGCAACCGACGAATCTTTTTGACCAATGGCAACGTAGAAGCACATGACTCCTTTGCCTTTTTGGTTCAGGATCGTATCGATTGCGATCGCCGTCTTGCCCGTCTTGCGGTCTCCAATGATCAGCTCGCGCTGGCCACGTCCGATCGGTGTCATTGCGTCGATCGCTTTAATGCCGGTTTGCATCGGCTCGGTCACCGGCTTGCGCTCGGCAACACCCGGTGCCAGGATCTCGACCAATCGCGTTTCGGTCGTTTCCACCGGGCCTTGCCCGTCCAGCGGGTTCCCGAGTGGATCAACAACGCGACCGACGGTGGCGGCACCGACGGGAACGGAGAGCAACTTGCCAAGGCTTTTGACTTCGTCGCCTTCGTTGAGTTTGAGGTAGTCACCCAGAATGATGACACCGACGCTATTTTCTTCGAGGTTGAACGCCAGTCCGGTGATCCCGCCTGGGAATTCGACCATTTCACCGACCATCACGTTCGACAGTCCGTAAACTCGAGCGATACCATCGCCCACTTCCAACACGGTACCAACTTCGCGAACGTCGACGCGATCTTCGTACTGTTCGATTTCCTTCTGGATGACAGAAGCGATTTCGTCAGCATTAAACTTCATGGGTAACTCCGTATCGTTACGCGAACGATTATTTATTCCGCTGATTTATGATTCGGGCGCGAACTTACTGCCAGCATCGCGCATTTGACTCACTGTTTTTGCTACTGCTTGATCACGCAACAATTCGAGCTTGCGAGCCACCGAACCGTCGTAAACTTTATCACCAACACGAATCAGGATTCCGCCGAGCAGCTTAGGGTCAACGTCTGGCGAAACCGAAACGTCCGCCCCCAACTTCTGTTGGAGCGACTGTTTCACTTCTGCGACGACCGACGCATCCACCGGAGCCGCCGTCACCATGGTGACCTCAACAACGCCTTTGCGTTCGTTTAGCAGCGTCCGAGCCGCCTGATAAATGCTCGCCAAACAATCGAGCCGGCCGTGCTCACAAACGACCTTGAGAAATCGCAAGAGCTCTTTCGAGACGCGTCCGCCAAGGGTGCTGTCGATCAGCTTGAGCTTCTCGGGCACCGTGACCTGTGGCGACGACAATGCCGCCTGAAAGCCGGGTGTCTTTTCGAAGACCTCGCCCACAAGCGTGCCCAGTTCGGTCAACACCGCTGCACTATCGGACGTTTCGGTAGCGCTGAGCAATGCCTTGGCGTAGACCTTGCCGATCTGCTGTTTCCCAATGTCCACGGTTTGCGAACGGAGGTTCGGCAAATCGCCATTTTCGGTTGCTTTGATCATAGTTGCCTGCGATGGTTTCTGTTCCGGTTCGGCAGGAGCCTCGACGTTGGTCTCAACGACCGGAGGTGATTCCTTGCTAGCCGACACTTCCCGCTGCACGAGTTCCTTGATTTTAGAAACTCGCCTTACGAACTTGCGACCGAAATCTGACCAATCAGTTGTCACTCGGGAACTGCTTTAGTGCATCTTGGATCAACGTGCTATGGTCATCCTTACTAAGACTTTGGCCAACGATCCGTCCTGCCAAACTTACCGCTTGGTCAACGCTGGATTGCGCGAGCGTCTCCAACGCCGAATTTTTCGCCGCGTCGATCTCGCGAACGACTCGAGCTTTTTGAGCTGCAGCTGCTTCTTCGGCTTCTGCGATGATGCGATTCTTTTGCGATTCGGCATCACGCTTGGCTTCGTCCAGCATCGTTTTCACTTCTTCGCTCGAAGAAGCGAGCTTCGATTCGTGCTCGTCGAGTAAACGACGAGCTTCCTCGTTGCTACGCTGTGCTTCCGCCAATTGATCCGCAATTCGTTTTTCGCGTTCTTCGACGGCGTCCCGAATGGGACCCCAGGCGAATTTGCGAAGAATTACGGCCAGCAGTCCAAAAATGACAGCCGTGAAGATCGCCAAGTCAGGATCGACCGACAGCGGATTCGTGTTGCCATGAGCCGCATGCCCATCGCCGTGTTCGCCGCCGTGACTGCCGTCCGCATGCTCGCCTTCGCCACCATGGCCGCTGACCACATGATCGCCATCGTGACCGTCGTCATGCGACGCGTGACCTTCACCGTGGTCTTCGCCGTGGTGCTCGCCTTCGTGCGATTCCTCTTGGGGACCGGCCATCACGAGGCCGACCCAACCTGAATTCGCGGGAAATGCTAACAGCGCCACCGATGTGACCGCAGCAAGGAAAGTCGTTTTCATCATCGTTTCGATTCCGAATGTTCGTCTTCTAAGGTTTGCCGCCGGCTCTTCGCCCATTGCGAAGAGCCATGCTGGGCGGCTTACTTATTGAACAGCATACAAACAATCAATGCGAAGAATGTCGCACCTTCGATCAGAGCGGCTGCAATGATCATCGCCGTCTGGATTTTACCAGCGACTTCTGGCTGACGCGCCATGCTTTCAACAGCGGCTGCACCAATCTTGCTAATGCCCATGGCGGCACCCAGCAGAACGAGTCCGGCACCAAAGGCACCACCCAGGTAGACCAGCGAATTGCTGCGATTTACCGACATGCCTTCGACTTCTTGTTGAGCCAATACTGGCGTGGTTGCGATGAAGGTAATGCCCAAGAACAACGCAACTCTAACCCATTTGTACACGGTAGGTATCTCCTAAACGTAGTTTGAATTTCGACGCCGCACCCTAGTGAGGATGTACCGCCGATCCAATAAATAGTGCGGACAAAAAAGTGAAAATGTAAGCTTGTAGGAATGCAACAAACAGTTCGAGCATGCTCAACGCGGTTGCACCCAAGACACTCGCGACCGTCACCGATCCGGATAATGCCGTCGGTAACTGCCAGGCGGCGGCAATGAACGCCACGATCACAGCCAGTACCAAGTGACCTGCCATCATGTTGGCCAGCAAACGAACGGCCAACACAAAGTGTTTGATAAACAGACCGAGCAACTCAATGAAAAAGATGCCGATCTTTAATGGGAACATGTAGACGGGAAGGTCCATGTGGGGGACCTGATTTTTCCAGAAGCCAATCACGCCCATTTCCGCCGACCCCGAAATGACAACCTTCAGGAAGGTGATGAATGCCAAAGCGCCGGTGGTTGCCAACGCACCGGTGGGCGAGCCGAGCCACGGCAGCATGCCCAGCAAATTGCAGGTCAGCACAAAGAAGAAAAGCGACCACAGGAATGGCAAGAATTTGTCACCGTCGTGACCGATCGCGGGGCGGGCAACGTCGTCACGGATAAAGAGCAGCATCGACTCGAGCGAATTCCACAGCACACCTTTGGGGGCACCGGGCCGCTGACGTCGAATATGAGCCGCCAGACCCACGAAAAGCAAAATCAGCGCGATCGCGCCGATGAGCTCCAAAATCATGAATTTCGTGATATGGAGATCGAATGGCTCAATGAGGTCACTTAAAGATCCCAAGTCGGGCATCTTGACGATCGGTTCGCTCGATTCGCGAATCTGCGGGATCACCAGTTTGCCAACTTCGCTGCTGCCGGCTTTTTCCGCAAGATAACGGGGTACTTCGAAGTACTCGGCATCCTTCACGTGGCCAATCAGATGTCCGGCGTCAAAATGATCTGCCATGTTTGGTACTCAGATTCTACTTGGTTCGTTCGTTGGCTGAAAAACGTCGGGCCCATAACCACGTCTCGGTAAACAGCAGCACCGGAGAAATGATGAGCAGGCAAATGGCGAACACGCGAGCCTCGTGAACGCCGACCAGAACCGCCAGGATCGCACAGCCGATAAGCGGCAAGAGCATCCGAACTCCCACACCCAACGCGACGACCATCAGGTACGTTTCCGCAACCGGAAACAATAGCGGTAGTGATAACACGATTACGCCAACGACGAAACAGGTCGCACCTGCCAAAAGGCAAAGCGCAAGCCCCTGCTTTGGGTCGAGATATCTAGACAACGGAATCGTCAACAACGTCATGATCACCGACAAGCTGAATAGAAGCAGCAGCGGTCTGCCAAGCTTCAATTGATCTAATCGTGGCACGATGTGGAGCCCTTTTCAATTCGAGCCCAACAGTCGTTCCCCATCACCCCTTTAAACACAGTCTCCGCTGGTCGACTCAATGTCAGCTCGAACTTTTCGAGTCGTCCGACGTGAGTTGCATCAAGTGCCAAATCCCCAGCGTCATTCCACCCGCAAAACCGAGCAGGCAGAAAACAAATTTCGTCCCCAAGTAACGGTCGAGTAAGAAGTATCCGACCACTCCCGGGACCACCATCTCCAGCGAGACCGTCATGATCTTCGAAGCCCAGTGGTAAGCCTTCGCGCCAGCGCTGCGGCCATCGTTCGACTGATGTTCCGTCAAACTTCACCTGTCCTGCTGAAGGCTCATAAGCGTTTCCCGGCCCGTTTCTCCGCCTCAGAAAACCTCGCAAAGGTGATCTCAATGATCGCACTTTGGAGCCCGTCTGCATGACCAAAAACCGCAGGAAACCCTTAAACGAGGGCAATTTACAAAACGCGAGGGAACACGGTCAACCGGCAACCGGCAAACTTTGTGATTTTTTTCACAAAGTCTGAAAACGGCCACGATTTCTGCCCATTCACGGCTTGGCTTAGGGCATCTTGGCGAACTGCGGTAAGCCAAGTTGTGCAGGCGGGCACGACCAAACATCGGCGCGAAATCGAGACATGGTGGTGCCGATCCAGTAAGCATCCCACTCCCGGGACCACCATCTCCAGCGGCCACCGAACGGTTGGGTCGGCCGCTTGTTTGCCCTTCGGCGCCTAAGCGACGGAGTGGCTAAGACCCAATACCCAGGAAGAGACCGCTGGATTTGCAGCCGTATCGGCATCTTCGGGTCAGCTCGATTTTGGCCTCGAAAGGCTCGAAGACCGCCGCATGCGGGCGGGCCAAATCGACCCATACAATCCTGGAAATCGCTCCAACGTCGGCGCTGTCGTCACCTCGCTCCTTGAATATGATCTGGCCGACACGGACGATTCTTTCGATATCCGCACCGGCTGACTGAACACGTCGATGAATTGGCCAGTCTCGGTGCGACCGAAGTGACCTTTGCGAGGCGGCCTGCATCATGGTCCGGATCAGTGGCCAGCTGCTGATTCTCTTTTCGTACCGCTGATTTTCGTACCGCTGACATTCACTCCGCATTTCCAGTCGGTCCGGGGCTTACGGAATCTGGCCTAATTCCAGGTGGTCGAGCCGCGGGAAGCAGATGCGCCTGCTGGCGCGGCGTCTAGCACATCCACGTCCATCATCCGGCGAAAGGCAGGATCACAAATTCCGCCCCGTCGTCGTCTAAGTCTTTCTATAACAACCGTTTACCCCTTCCAAGTCGGGCCAAGAAAGGGCTCATTTTAACTTGTGGAAATGGGGGTTCTGATTAAACTAGATTTATATCTGGTGAGGATTTTGAGGGGTATCGGGGCACCTTTCGCATTGAGCCGCAATTTGATTTCGGCTCTTCTCACCGGTAGTTCAGCTGGGCAACGGGCAAGGAATCGAAGCCAGCCGGACGAACTTCGCCGAATCAGCGGGTCAGGGAGTGTCGTGCAGATTCGTCGCCTTGAACGGTCAAGGATTGACGTACGAATCAACCAGTGAGTGGTCTCTATCAGCAGGGACGGCTTGCGTTGCACAACTCCGGAGGATTCTTTGATTACCGCAGCGAGTCTGAAGTCCTACACTCACAAGGACTTGGCCCAGATGGCCAAAAAGAGAGGCGTTACCGGTTGGCACGCGATGCGCAAAGATCAGCTGGTTCGCGCACTGATCAAAGTCGCCAAGCCGACGGCGAAGGAGAAACCCAAAAAAACGGCGACCACCAAAGCGACGCGTCGCAAGCCAGCCGAACCGGCGAAGTCGTCTAAATCGGGCACGGTCCAACGCAAAATTCAAAAGGCTCGAGCCCTCCAGGAACAAATGAAAGACATCGCTTCGAAGACAGATTCTGGTTCGACCGAAGATCAAATCATCGTCATGGTCCGCGACCCTTATTGGTTGCAGGCCAGTTGGGAGCTGACGGCAAATTCCGTCGAACGCGCCAAGGCGGCCTTGGCCGAACGATGGCATGGTGCGAAGCCTGTCCTGCGGCTCATTGGCCTGCCCACGAATTCGACCGCCACCAGTGAACACATCCTCCGCGTGATCGAAATTCATGGTGGAGTCAGTCATTGGTACATCGACGTCCAAGACCCACCCGGCACGTATCGAGTCGACATCGGCTATCAAACAACCGACGACCAATTCCACTCATTGTCTCGCAGCAACGTGGTCACCACGCCCCAGCCAGGCAAGGCCGATGTGATTGACGGAAACTGGTCCGACGTCGTGGAGAACTCGGAACGCATTTTTGCCATGAGTGGCGGTTACCAAAAAACGGGTGAGCGAGACGAATTGCGCGAATGGCTGGAAGATCGCCTGCATCGACCACTCGGTTCGCCCATGGTAACGAAGTTCGGCAACGGTGCCGCTGCCGTATTGGAACGAAATCGGACTTTGAAATTCAGTATCGATGCCGAGATGATCGTCTACGGCATGACCGATCCCACCGCCTTCGTCACGATGGGTGGCGAGCCGGTCACGCTGACTGCCGACGGTTCGTTTACCGCGCGCGTTCCCCTACCGGACAAGCGGCAGGTGATCCCGATGGTGGCCAGCAGTCGCGACGGCGTTGAAGAACAGACGATCGTTCTGGCGGTCGAGCGGAACACGAAAGTCATGGAAGCGAAAGTCCGCCAACCGGGCGAGTAAGGCCGATCGGCCAACAAAACCATCTGCGTCAATCCACAGCAGAGCGTAAGAGCCGGCGAAAGTCGGCTCTTTCTGTGCGCCCCGCAGCAAACTCATTTTGCCGTCTCGTGTTCTTGGAAGAATCGGACGATCAACTCGGTGGCTCGATCTGGATACCGATGCCCCTGTTCGTGAAGATAGGTCACGCAAGGCGCATCGAGATCGGACTGGTAGACCGTGCATCCTTCGATTTCCTGCCAAGGTGCACCGTCTGGCCTGCACCCATTGATGTTTCGTTGGACCCGCATCGCATCGGCCTGCCACGAAAATTTTACAAGGCTGTCATTTTTGCCAGCCAGATGCATGGCCGGTTTCGGCGTAAGTGTTCGGATGTTTCGCCAAGCGGCGGCCGACGGCGCCACGGCCGCGAAGGTATCGGCTCGTGCTCCCCACAACAGGAACGTGAACGCGCCTCCATTGGAATGACCCGTCGAGTAGACACGTTGCTGATCCACGGGGAACTCCCGTTTCAGAGTCGCCCAGACCGCGTCGAAGAATTTTAGATCGCGGTCGCCATGATCGCCTGCCAACGATTGCCAGCCCCGCTTCTTACCCTGAGGGTCGGTCAAGCGGCCGGGCGTGGGGACTCCTTCCATGTACACCACAATCGCGTCCGGCCAAGCTTGGTGGAAGGCAAAACGTGCCGCGGCTTGCGGTGCCGAACCGCCGTGCCCATGAAAAGCGAACACGACGGGCCGTTTTGTCGTGTCGGCCGTCGGTGGCTGTGCTGGCGGAAGCGACGGTGGAAGATGAATCAATGCGCGGCGCTCGAGCCCGGCGACGTTCCAAGTCCGCTCGGTTAGCTCTTCCGTGGCTCGCTGCTGAGCCTCTTTTTGTTGTTTGCGTTCGTCGCGGATCGCTTGCCGTTCGGTGGGAGAGAGCCGCCCATCGCCGTCTTTGTCAAACCGCTGGAGCAGCATCGCTCGGAACCGCTCGGTCGCGCGCTGTTCCTTGACTTCCTGAGCCCCCAGACGGCCGCCCAACAGGCCTCCGCAGGCGATACCGATCAAGATGATTTGCTTCATGATAAATCCTCGGTTTCCGGTGCTCGAACCGCTGTTTCACTTTCCACAGCCCTTGAATTGGAAACCCCGGACGCGACCGTCTGTTCTGCTCATTTGCCGGAAAAACTCGCGATGTTGCGTTATCGATGCGAACAGAATACCGTTGACCGGATGAACCACGCTTCGCATCGTAACAATCCGCACAACCTGAGCGCCGAACAGGCCTCAGTTCGGCAGTCCCACTCCGCCCATCGATCGGTGGAAGAGTTGGCCGATCGACTCGTTGCCGAGTTGCAGTCGTACGAAAGCGTGATCGTTGCGTTCTCAGCAGGAGTCGACAGTGCCGTGGTGGCCAAAGCGGCGGCTGTTGCTTTGGGTGAGCGAGCGATCGCCGCCACGGGAGTCAGTCAAAGTCTGGCGGCGGGCGAGTTGGAAGATGCGAAACGGGTCGCGATCGAGATTGGCATCCGACACGAAGTCATTGAAACGGACGAGTTCAACAAAACGGCGTACACACAGAATGCCTCCGACCGTTGCTTTCATTGCAAGACCGAACTCTACTCGCAGATCGGACCGTTGGCCGCATCGCTCGACATCGCCACGGTCGTCAACGGGACCAACGTCGATGATCTGGGCGATTACCGTCCAGGCCTAGAAGCGGCCAGTCATTTCCAGGTGCGCAGTCCGCTCATTGAGTGTGGTTTCGATAAACAAGTCGTCCGCCGATTGGCGACGCATTGGCAGTTGAGTGTCCACGACAAGCCAGCGACCCCGTGTCTCTCCAGCCGAATTGCGTACGGCGAAGAAGTCACTCCGGCAAGGCTGCAGATGATTGATCGGGCCGAGCAATTCTTGCGCGGACTCGACATGCCAGAACTACGCGAGCTGCGCGTCCGTTACCACACGGGCGATCTGGCTCGCATCGAAGTGCCAGCCGCGGCGATTGAGGCCTTAAGCCGGCCGGCGCTCCGCGGCCAGATCGATCGACGCTTCCGCGAGTTGGGTTTCCGTTTTGTGACGCTCGATTTGGCCGGATTTCAGTCGGGTAGTTTGAACGTGTTGGTGCCGATCGAAACGTTGACCGGCATCGCCAACGACAACTCGACGGAAGAGTAGGGGGCCTGCGTTTGACTTCGCCACCAGGAGAACAGGACCGCGCGGGGCAGACGCTAGGCGATTACCAACTCATCCGTCGCTTGGGCCGCGGTGGCATGGCCGACGTCTATCTGGCTCAACAAACGTCGTTGGATCGTTCGGTCGCGCTGAAGGTTCTCAAACCCCAGTTGGCCGAAGACGCCAGCTACATCCACCGATTCCATAACGAAGCAAAAGCCGCGGCTGCGCTGATCCACCCCAATATCGTGCAGGTTCATGAAGTGGGCCAACACGACGGGATACATTTTATCGCGCAGGAATACGTGGCCGGAAAAACGCTAAAGCAATTGCTCGACCAGCAGGGCAGTTTGGCGCCTGACCGAGCCGTTTCGATCCTCCGCCAGGTCGCGGCCGCACTCCACAAATCGCATCAGCTCAACATCGTCCACCGCGATATTAAGCCGGAGAATGTGCTGATTGATGAGGAAGGAGTCGCCAAGGTGGCCGATTTCGGATTGGCCAAACAGACTTCGAATGACGATCTGGCTCTGACGTCGGTCGGTACGGCGATGGGGACTCCGTACTACATGAGCCCCGAACAGGTGCAGGGCCAGTCGGTCGATAGCCGCAGCGATGTCTATTCACTGGGAATCACCGCCTTTCAAATGCTGACCGGCCGAGTCCCCTTCGAGGGCGATACGCCGATGAGCGTCGCCTTGAAGCAAGTCAACTCGCCCGCGCCGACGTTGGGATCAATCAACCCGGAACTACCGCAGACGCTTTGTCATCTGATCGACACGATGCTCGCCAAAGAGCCGTCGGACCGAGTCGACTCGGCTGCCGATTTGGCTCGCGATCTACAGCTAATCAGCACCGACATGGGCGCCGACAGTGGTCAGCTTTCGGCTGCCAGCTCGGCCGCCATTTCTGAAGCCGAACGATCGGCGACCGGTTCGCGGCGGCAAGCAGTTGAAGAACTGACCGCCGCCTTGGCCAAGAAACGTAACCACTCGCAGCGCAATTACCGCTGGCTCGGATTCGCCACCGCCTGCCTTGTCGGTGCCGTGTTGGCGCGCACGTTGATTGACCCGAATCCGCTGGCCCAGGCCGCCAGCATCCCGGTCGTGCCCAAGAAAGACTCGCCACGTCAGCAATACTTCTACGCCACTTACGTGAATACAGAAGAGGCTTGGCAGGGCGTCTTGGACTACTATCCGATCACCGGCACTGCCGATCGTCAGCGTTACTACGCGCTGCGAGCCAAAACGGGACTGGCTCGTTGGTACTTAGAAAACGGCAATCCGAACGCGGCCATCGTCTTATTTGATGAGTTGGCCAACCTGGAAACGACCGAGCGCGAACTGCGAGCCATTGGCATCTCGGGCCTCGCCTTATGCTACGACGCAACGAGTAACCTCGAGAAAGCGGCCGATTTCCTCACGGACGTTAGCCCTTTCGTCGACGAGCTCGACGCGACCACCAAAAAACGGCTTGCTCGATTGGAAGCGCGGCTGAAGAACGCGCAGAAGAACTGACTCGTTTCAGAACGCGCCCCCAGTTTCCCATCGCATTCACTTTGCACCGCTAGGCAATAGAGACAGACCCGCTCTGCTCGAACGTTAAGCACCGACGTGCAGGCCACGCACCGCAAGTTTGCGACACGGCAAGACAGAACTCTGGTTCCGCCATTTTGCGTAGAAAAAAATTAGCTGCCGCCGCTCAGCCGTTCAGTTGCTCAGGCATTCTTGAACTTTGCCCTAACCTTGCAGGCTATTCAGCGACGATTTCCTGTGCCAGTTCCAAGATCGCATCCGCGTGTCCGATCTGACTAATCTCTTCGATGTTGAAAATCTGTTTCTCGATATCGACGGGAATCCCCGTCACTTCATGACACTGGCCGAGGTGATCGAGAAATATTTCGTTCGACATGCCGAGCGTCCAGCCGTTGGGCAACGGCTTTTCCAGGATGTCGGACAGCATGCCTTGGGTCGGAACGCCAACGATTTTCACGTGAGGGAAAGCTCTCGCGGCCAAGACGAACTCTTCGCCGGCACTGACCGTGGCGTCGGTCGTGACCACGTAGACCGGTTTGGTAAACGTTTGGACCGTTCCTCGCTTGTCGCAATACGGGACGACGTGAAACTTCTGCAGCAGGTCGGGGTGACCTTGCGGGTATTTGCACAGTGCATACCGTTCGCGATCGGCAATGTGGGAAGCGAACGCCATGGCATAGGAATGGTATCCGCCCATGTTGAACGAGACATCAATAATGACCGCTTCGCATTCGGCAAACGAGGCAAAGATTCTTCTAAGTTGCTGATGCAGTCGCTTGAGCCCGTCAACCAGTTGGTCGTCATCACCGAAGTTGGCCATGCCGCGCACCAATAGATAACCGACCTGCGGCGTCACCTTGCCCCACATGATGTTTTCGCCAAACGCCGTCTTGCCCTCTCCATGCAGCAACCGATCCTTGATCCCAGCGAATAAACGATCTGACCAGCCGCCGAAGTAATCGGCACGTTCGATCGTTTCTTGTTTGCTGGCGAAGTCGGTTTCTAACGCTGCGCGAATACTCGACATGGCGTCCGATGTTGTCCTCGATTCACCATCGATTTCGGCGCTGACGCTCGTGTGCCCGTCGTCCAGTCCCTCAAACAGACGTTCAACGACGGCAAATAATTCTGATTCGGTGGTATCGTCGTTGATGGCCGAACGGGCGGCAGCCATTCGTTGCGGCCAATCGAATTGACGCGCTTCGAAGAACGGATAGAGTTCGCTCATCGTCTCGTCGATCCGGTCGAGCGTTGCCGACGGACCGGCGGCCGGTGGCTCGGTAAACCGAGCGGGCAAGGCGTCGAGCGGTTCGAGGATGTAGGCCGATTCGGTTGGGTAGGGCTTGATGTAGCGTCGGCCAGACGGCTGTTGCACGGCAAACATCATGTCCAGCGGCCCGTCGGGCGTGTGCTCCCAACTTTGATGGGTCGTGTGGCTGTACCAATGAAGTTGGTTCTCGCTGACCTCGAACACGTAACCGTAGCCGCGGGCTTTCCAGATTCCGCGCATGTTCGGGTGAAACACTTCGTCGGTTTGAATCGGCAGATACTCGTCGGGAGCCAGTGGGTCAGAAGTGAATGCCAATTCCTTGGCAATCTGAGCATTTGCTCGGGTTTCCTGTTCTTCCGGTGTGATCGTTTTTCCGCAACCGGAAACGAACAGCGTGGCGATCAAAACCGCCGCAGCCCTAGGTTGAAGCATCTTGGTTGTCCCGTGGAATGGTCATTGTCTGCTGAGTATTCGCAGCGGGGGCTCGATTCTTGTTAGAAATTTGGCTCGGGACGGAACCGTTGGATGGGGCAATCGCCGATGATCGCACGCCATTGAGGCTGGCCGAATTCAGCTTGAAAAGGCTGGACGCAATTTTTCCAAACCAACGGGCGCCTGTGAGGAGTGTTTTCTGCGCTGCCGACGAGAGCAAAATTCGAACGATCCGGCATGGCCGCTGGCTGAGAGCTGCGGAGTGTTACGCAAGCGGTCTTCCCGTCCACGCTTGTTTTTCGAATGGCCTTAAACTTGCGATTTCCATGGTCCGATCGTATAGTTATAGAGCTGGCAGACAAAATTCGGCTTCAAGCCGTGTGGACACCTTTGGGAAGTCCCTATATCTGCTGGCCTTTTTTTATGCGCGTGCTTGAGCGGTTAATGGATTGTTTTGTGTGTAGAAAACGCCGTATTTCTTATCGCGAGTGTCGTCCACATCGTAGATCAAGCCTGCTTGGTCCCAAACGAGTCGCAGGAAGCGGTCTTCCCCGCGCTCGTACAGCCTCTGAATCGTCCAAAGGTAGTAGTCAATCACCTGAAGACAGACGACGTTTGCTGGTTGTCCGGCGCTGATCTCGATGGGAGCTGTTGCAGTCACTCCCCATTTTTTTCGGAACGCACCACGAGCCGCGTCGAGTGCTTGTTGCAGTGCGTCGGTTCGATCGGAACTTCCTCGACGGGCAAATGTGATTTGGTATCCGTCGTCCTTATGGAGTCGATCGCGAAACAGGCCGGTCACGCATTTGTCGTAGAGTTGGTTGGGGCGATACCGATACGTTGGCTTTTCTGCTTGGTGTTCGATGACCTTGTCCAAAATCACCTGCTTGTCCCGAACGACCGCGTAAAACCGAATGTCGTGCTTCAGTAACATACTGAATACTTCGCGGCGGACTTCAGCCAGATCGTCCTTTGCATGGAACATGATTGCGGTCTTGCGCCGTGCAGGATCAAATGATGGAACGCCCTTGAAGTATGGGTCTGCGAGCAGTCGGGTCCGTAGTTCGGTCAGATCGTTCGCGACTGCCTGAGGGGCGGCAACATCGGCGACTCCTAAAATAAAGAACTTTGAGCATCCGTCTTTGCCAACGATCGGCTTGGCGCGTCTCTTGAATAGGTTCGGATCGCCCGCTTCATCGACGAAGTAGTGGCGAAACGTCCGTTGCCGGGTTTCCTCTTCGCTCATCAACCATCCGCTCCGTTTAAGATGTGATGGAGGAAGAATTCGATGGTGAATTGGCGGGAAAGCAATCTCGCGGACAACTGGTTGCACTTAGACAAAAAGACGGAAACCTTCGACGCGATACGCTCTTGTTCGGACTCAAGTAGCGTTGGGGTGAGGAAGTACTTCACATTGGTCACCATCGGAAACCGTGTGCTTGTTGTCTTTGACAATTGCCAAAGGCAGGTTGGGAATTTGGTACAGAATGTCGTCGGATCGCGTGCCGACACCCCGTTTTACGATCTTGCCTCGAACCGATATCCGACCGTCTTTGAAGAAGACTTCGTCAAGTATTTGGGTTTGGATATCCCAACCCGCCTTCTGAATCGCCGGTGCAATGAACTTCGTGCAGATGTCACGCTCTGACAGCGCTGCCTTGTTTGCTTTTTTCTGCCACTTCGCTGCTTTGGACAAACTCGCCTTAGACAATTTATACGGCCACCGCCATGGCAACGGAGTTCGGGAGCAACCCTAACCGTGAACTGTCGATTGTCCCAATTCACTTCCGTAGAAGGCAAGCCCCCTTCTGGTGGTTCGCAATCTATGAGCAGTGGGTGAAATATTGAAACCGGGACACCCACGATTTCAACACTAACTGCCGACCCGACAAATGGGTGTCCTGGTTTCGCCCGACCGCGTCAGACGCATCGACACAGCGATTTGGAAGTTGACGGATCGCCTTCATCGATTTTGCTAAACAATTCACAAAATTCTGCAGATTTATTGCGCTCCATGGAACTGCCGCTGCAGATCTCATTTCAGCGGCACCGTTCGAACCTCAGAAAATCGCAATTGGAGTGAGTAATGAAGAATCAGACGCAGTTTAGATTCGTTTTTCTCTTATCGCTGGTGGCGTACGTCAGTTGCCTTCCCCCAGCAAATGGAATTGAAATCAACGTGACTTACTCTGGAGTTGGGAACCCAAATACCGAATTGCGGCCGGCCAATGATCCGACCGGAAGTCGACTGGTGGACATTGTCGGCATGGCAGCCGATTACTGGGAGACCGTTATCGGCGACAGTGGAACTTTCGATATCAACATCGAATGGAACGATCGTCCTCTGAGCAATCTGGGAACTGCCTACGGAAGCGTAAGTGGTTCGAATCGAGCCATCTCGTTCAACGGTAACCAGCCTTGGTTTCTTGATGACGCTGGAGCAGGCGCGCTGGACAACAGCGAATTTAACCTCGGCTTCTTGGACGATCGGCAACGGCTCTATCAGGACACCGCACCTGCCGATCAGGCCGCTTGGTTTCGCGGGACGGTGCCGGGCAGCCTGGAACGGGCGGCCGTTGGTAACACCAATTTCTCAAACCCAGACGCCAGCGATTTCGACCTCTTTACGGTCGCACTTCACGAGATCGCTCACCACCTTAGCGCCGCGGGTGCCGGTGCGGGCGATGGCTTCTGGGACTTCGATCCTAGTCTGATCGGCGGAAATGCGGTGGGCGTCACTGTCGCAACTGGCGACGACGGCCCTGACACTGCGCATATTGCCTTGCCGGACACGATTCTCTTTCCAACGATTGCAAACGGCCAAAGACGCTTGCCATCTGTTGCCGACGTGTTGGCGGTAGCAGGAGCTCGAGGCTGGACCGACATTGATTTGCCGAGAAAAGATTTCATCCGTGGCACGAGTTGGCACACTTCGGGAAATTGGATTGGTAACCGAATTCCTAGTAGCAGCGATGATGTCTATTTGCGAAACACCGACGCCTTAACGACAGTCGATTTAACGGCCATCGCTCGAGCACAAAACTTGCACCTTGGCGAACGAACTTGGCTGCGGACGGGCGACAATGGCCTGACCGTCGGTCCTACTTCTGGTGGAATCTTGCTGATTGACGGAGCCGATAGCGATACGACTTTATTCGTCGAGTCTGGTGGCTCGGTGCAGGCCGGTGACGTCATGATCCGAAACCGCGGGACGCTTGAAATGGAAGGTGGCACGCTGTCCGTGCTGTCAGGCGACATTCTGAACGCCGATACGAACAGTCAGATTCGCGGTTACGGGCAGGTTGGCCTGTTCGGCGGCAATCGCATTATCAATCGAGGCGTCATCGCAGCCGATGGGGGGACGTTGACGTTCCTTGGTGGAAATCAATCTGACGCATTCGATCTAAGAGACCCGAATGGCGTCATCTTAGCGGAGGACGGTGATATTGAGTTTCTCGCCGGAGGCACGTCTGTGGGCTTGAATGGTCTTCAAGGCACGATGTTTATCGTTGATCGTCGCGTGACGTTTGCAGAATTATTCGCTCTCGAGACGACGGGTACGATCCAGGTGGGCGGAACTGGGACTTCACGGTTGGTAGCACCTCAAGCGACGCTCTCGGGTCAAGTCAATGTACTGCCTGGTGCTGACTTCGAATTCGACGGGGCGCTAAGGACCAACGCAGCTACCGATTTCTTCTTGCAAGACGCGGCGAGCAAAATGACCGTCAATGGAACGTCAGAACTCGTTCTCGGAACCATTCGAGGTGAAGGAACGTTCGCTCCCAATGGTGACTTCAACGTGCCATTCGTGGCTGGTATCACCAACAATCCCACCATTTCCACTCGTGTCTTCGATTGGGATGGGCCAGGCGGCGACGTGACCACGACCGTCACTTCCGGCAATCGGCTCACGATCGCCAGTGAACAACTGGACGTCGTTGCGAGCAATGGACACGACGGTACGATCAACATCGAATCGGAAGCCCGCGTGGATATTTTGACGGCTCCGCTGAGGGTAGACAATCGGCTCTTCATGGGTGTCCTCTCCGAACTGCGGATCAACGATGCATTAGAGATCGCTCCCGGCGCTAGGTTGGATGGCGAGCGCTTAGTGAGCATCTCTGGCACCAGCGGCGGCCCGACCCATCGTGTGTGGAATCGCGGCGAGATGTGGTTTGGGGGTTCTATTGACGTCGCGACCGAATTGCAAAATGACGGCTCGTTCGATCTGTTCCGACTTGACGCCGGCACCGTTTCGCTGGACGGCGACTACGTGCAATCGACGACCGGCTCGATCATCTTTGATCTGATTGACACGAGCCTTGATCAAGTCGATCGACTTGGCGTAACGGGCCTTGCCGACCTGGCCGGTGGGTTGGAAATTTTTCCCGGTTCGGTTTCCGCGGGCGACGAAGTGACACTCATTTCGGCTGCTTCGGGAATTTTTGGCAGTTTCGATTCGGTGAATGTTGTGGCCTTGGCGCCAGGACTCGATTGGTCGATCGATTACTTGGCCAATGAAGTTGTGTTTCGACTGTTCAACGATTCAACGCTGATCGACTTTAACGGAGACGGTTCGTTGGACTGCGTCGACATTGATCAGCTAACAGCTGAAATCGCGGCCGGGACCAATGGTGCCAGCTTCGATCTGACCGCCGACGGAGTCGTGAACATCGCCGACCTCGACGTCTGGCTTAGCGATGCGGCGATCGCCAACGGTCTTGGTAGCAGTTACCTGTACGGTGACGCCAACCTCGATGGAAGTGTCAATGGAGCCGATTTCGTCATCTGGAATAGCAGCAAATTCACCTCAGACACCGCTTGGTGTGCGGGCAATTTCAATGGTGATGGCGCAGTCGACGGAGCCGACTTCGTGATCTGGAACAGCAACAAATTCATGACATCGGACACGATCACAGCGAGGCATTCCTCCCACGCTGCGTTGCAAGCCGTACCAGAGCCGAACGCACATTACATCGTGCTGTCAATGTTGAGCTGGATCATGGTATCGACACGTCGCAAATAGTCGATCCTGCAACTTCTGAAGCTCGAAGCTTTGGCTGATCCACGGAGGACCAAACCGAGACACCCACGATATCAACGCTTACTGAAGACCCATTGAAGGGGGCCGGTTTCGCCGGTGTGGTCGTTTTTCCGCAACCGGAAACGAACCGCAGTCGCCGTACCGGCCCCTTGTCGTTGGTCTGAATTAGTAGGGTTCACACGAAACAGCAGTGATCGTGATTCGAGTCGCGCCTTTGTTGGGCACTGACTCTGGCCCAAGTCCAAACCAGCAGGAACGGCCACATCGACGGCGTGGATTCTGGGACAGGCGAGGCCGTTTGAAATTTGTTGCTATTCCAGACGACGAAATCATTGCCGTTGGTCGATTGATTCAAATCGAAGTCACCGGTCGACCAGCCCGTGCCGTTCTCGAATTTGGCCGCGTTCCAGGCGAGGAAATCCTTGCCGTTGACCGTACCATCCAGATTCGCGTCGCCGTAGAGCGTTCCCAATTCGACAAGCACAAGCTGGTCGACATCATCCATCGAGACAACGCCGTCACCGGTTAAATCAAAGAGCAGATTGTTGGAGCCTTGATTCGCGCCTAGCAGGTCGATGTCGGTGGCGTTGAGCAGGCCATCGGCGTTGAAGTCGCCGACCAAGCCGTCCCGTGGAGTGACGCAATCAAACCCGGCTTGACCCACGTGTGCATTGGCTGGGTTGGTCAGGATTCTTACCGGTCCAATGTACAATTCGACTTCTTCGGCTCCGACAGCAGACGAAGCGTCGATTGCCGCCTGCTCGCGCCAGGGCCATTTGTACCAACCAAGTTTTAGCGTGCCGCCATAGGGGAGGGCTGGGTCGTTTGGATCGGAGTCGAATGTATTGGCTCCCGTCGCCGAATAGTATTGGTTTCCGTTGACCCAAAGTTCGGTCAGCCCATTCGTCCCTGCGCCGGCATCCCACACCGTGTGCACGACGAAGTCGTACCAATTGCCCGCTTGCGGTTCGATCGGCGTGACGGCAAATTCTTCCAACCCGTCCGGATTCGGTCCTCCATCGTACGTCCCCCAATCACGACCGATCGCCAGTTGTGCACCGTACTCGCCGTCATAGTCGGCCGGTACGAAATGAAAGAGCTCCACCGGCGGTCCCATGGTCCCGGCGTGTAACTGCATCAGTGTCGAACGGCTGGCCGTATCGTGAATGTAGTCTGAGGGGAAATAGTAAGAAAAACCGAACCACTGTTCTGTCCCCATCGGCACCGGATCGTGCCAGGGGGTGGTTCGGATTTCAGCTCGATAGTTGCCAGCGACCGGTTCCGTAACCCCGGCAGCAAAAGGCGCGTCGGCATCGACGTGAGCTCGGATACTGCGTGTTCCCCATTGGCGTGAATAGGCGTCGCTGTCAGAAATCATGCCGCCGGCATGAGCCGTATCGGGAATCCAGTCGCCACCGGCAAACGTGGGCGGGTCGACGGGTCCACCTGGTGAGACGTAATCGGTATCGGCCCAAGTGTATTGCTTTAGTCCACGGCAGGGATTGGCGTCTGCGAAACTGGAGAGCATCATCTGAGCCAACAACGTGAGCGGCAACCAGAACGACTTGGGGGAATGGCAGAGCATTGTATATTCCATTGACAACAAAGAGTCCCTCTTCGGGGTTCCCACTTATGATACTTGGAATATCAGCGTGCAAGCGAGGGCATCCTCCGTGCGCAGGTCCGTATAATCGGTGATGCACCGAAGTGACTGAGAATGGCGAGCGAAGTGACCGGCCTTCATCGCGCAGACTTATTGCTCCCACTCAACTAGCCAGCGTCCCTTTAGCCAATCGCCTCTATCGGCACGGCAGTTCGGATTTTATCGATGAAATATCCTGCGAAATCGGTGCATGTTGTGCTTGGCATCGCGTGCTGTATTTCGAGTTTCCCGCAACCTGTCCTTGGAGCCAAAGTCTACTTAGATCAAAAGCCGCCAGGGCTGAAGCCGGAAGTGTTTGCACCGGGCGTCGTATCGACAGCTGATGAACATGAATTCGGCTCGGCTTGGTCGCGAGCGGGCGAAGAGCTTTTTTACGGAGTTGATCTTGGTGACAGGACTGAGATTCGACGGGTGAGATTGGATGAGCACCAGCGACCAAGAACGGAAACGGTTATTTCTCACGAACAGTACAGCTTCAATGACCCATTCGTGACCGAAAATGGCCGCAAGTTGTTTTATATCTCCGACCGGCCAGTCGATGGATGTTGACGGCGGTCGAAAAGTGCGGCGCCCGGCGGGTCGAAGGGGCGGTCCAAAA
>CAYZRS010000041.1:0-45632 GCA_964480915.1 uncultured Pirellulaceae bacterium
TCTAATAGCACTTTGGTAGAAGTGTGATCGTGCAATGTGTCATGGAATGGCACTTGGCCACGATCGAGACCGGGGCAGAGGAGAGGCATGAAATGCGTTATTCAAACCGGAAAGCCGCTTTTACGCTCGTCGAGTTACTCGTCGTCATCGCGATCATTGCGATTTTGGCTTCGCTGCTACTCCCCGCGGTCAACGCAGCCCGCGGTGCCGCGCGAAAAATGCAGTGCGTCAACAACGAGAAGCAGCTAATGACGGCAGCGCACGTGTACGCCAACATCGCAAAATCTAAAGTGCCGGGTTATGGCAAATTCACGATGGTCTTCCCGACGGGCGACACCGAACCGACGCCACACAACATGGCGTGCTCTCCCGGCCATAGCTGGGTTGTAACGCTGCTGCCGTATTTGGAAGAACGAGCTCTTTACGATAGTTTTGACCCCAAGACATCGTGGGCCACGTCGATCAACGGACTTGTCGGACAACAACGAATTGCGACGATCGAATGCCCCAACGACGATTCGGTCGGCCCCGGCGCACTCAGCTATGTGATCAACACCGGCTACACTGCGATCTCGGTGCTCGAAGGTTTCGACACAGCCATGGTGAGCGGTAACACGCCGACCGAAATGCAGATGCATACGCACAACCGCCTGCCTTTTGACTGGAACCAAAACGGCGACTTTGGCGCCGTCGACGACGGAACCGATGGCAAGATCACGCGAGACACTGGGGTCTCATGGGTCGACATCAACGGCAAGAATCATAGCCACCGCATCGAACACATCTACGACGGAACGAGCAAGACGATCCTGTTTGGCGAAAACCATCGCGCTGGAACGATTGTTCCTATTCAAATCAATGGGCAGACAGTCTCGTCAGGCAACTGGTCCAATCCTTCCATCAACAACTGCGGGCTCGTCTACCCGGTCGATGCCACGCGCCTGACAAGCGTCGATTTCGATGACCCACCAACCCCCGATGGCATCAGCGGCATGCCCAATCAGGACGACTCTCTGGGAGCCGGCACGCCCTTCATGGCGTCGCAGCATCGCGGCATTTTCAACGTCGCCATGGTGGGCGGTTCGATCAGATCGATTTCCGATGAAATTGACCGTCGCGTCTACACCTCGCTCCTGACGCCGCGCGGCATGCGCCCCTATCCACGTTTTGCCGGCTTTAAGCTGGAGGAACGAATCTCGCTCAGCGACCTCTAGCCGAGGTCGCAGCGCGAGCGGATCCCAGCACTTGGTCGGTCGGTGGCGAGAATCAGAAATCTAAGGCCAATTTAGCGCGGGAACAGCCGACTTCTTCGTAGCGACGTCTGCCCTTACAATCGGGCGATGCAAATCATCTTATTCGACATCGACGGCACCCTGATCACGACTGGTGGAGCAGGGCAGAGCGCAATGGACATCGTTTCGGCCGACCACGGTACGTTGGACGCCGATCCCTCTCAAGTCAGCTATTCGGGCCGCACGGACAAGTCGATCATTCGCGATCACTTGCGACTTTTCGGTATCGAAGAGACCGCGGCTAACTACGCGGCATATCGAGCCGATTTTCTCACGAAGCTTCCGAAGCAGCTGGCCGACCGAGAAGGCCAAGTCCTCCCGTCCGTCGTGGAAACGCTCGAAAAACTGATGCCAACGTCGCTGGAGCTAGGTTTAATCACCGGTAACATGCGGGCGGCCGCGAAAATGAAGTTGGATCACTACGGCTTGTCGAAGTACTTCTATACACGGCCCGAGGCGATGGGCGGTTTTGGCGACGAGCATTTCGAACGGGACGACATGGCCCGCGAGGCGCTGGTCGATGTGAAACAGCGCTTAGGTTCCAGCGTTGCCCCCGATCAAATCTGGGTCGTCGGCGATACACCGCGTGATGTCCAATGTGCACGAGCCATCGGTGCCAAAGTGCTTGCGGTTGCTACTGGCCGCTTCGATTACGATCAGCTGGCAGCGACCTCACCCGACCTAGTCTGCGAATCGCTGGCCGATGCCGATGCGTGGTGGGCTCAGCTCGAGCTCTCCAACGGCTAGTTCCCACCACCGTCGCGACGATTGAGTACGAGTCCTTCCATGCAACCAAGAATTAAGAAGCTGCGGGCCCTGCTGAAGAAGGTCGATTTGCCGGCTCTGTTCGTCAGTTGCCCGACCAACGTCACCTACCTGACGGGCTTTACGGGCGATTCGAGCCTGTTCATCGTGACGCAGACAGATGCGGTCCTCGTAAGCGACGCAAGATTCACGGAACAGTTGCAGGAAGAATGTCCAGACATCGACGTCGTCATTCGCGGGGCAAAGGGCGCCACGATCGACTTAGCGGCGAAAACCGTGAAGAAGATGAAAGTCGATCGAGTCGGCGTTGAAGCGGGGCAGATGACGCTGGCGATGTACGAGCAGCTGTCGGAACGCCTCGACCAGGTCGAATGGATTCCCATCCATGGGATCGTCGAAAAACTACGACGCATCAAAGATAAAGAGGAAGTTAACGCCATTCGTCGAGCGATCCGGATTGCTGAAAAGGCGATTGGCGCGGTCGTCGCATCGTTGACGCTGGACAGCACCGAGAAGCAGGTCTCGGCCGACATCGAGCATCAAATACGTCGCTTTGGCGGCAAGGGGTGCAGTTTCGAACCGATTGTGGGCGTCGGCCCGCGTGGCGCGCTGCCGCATGCTCCCCCCACCGAACGCCGGATGGGCGAGAGCGACTTCGTTCTGATCGACTGGGGAGCCAACGAATCGCTGTATATCAGCGACTTGACGCGTATATTTGTCACCGGTAAAATCTCGCCGAAACTCGAACGGGTATATGGAGTTGTGTTAAAAGCACAGCGTCAAGCAATCGAGCAAATTCGGCCGGGGATACGCCTCGACAAAGTTGACGCGGCGGCTCGGTCGGTGATCGAGAAAGCTGGATTCGGGAAGAAATTCACGCATGCGTTGGGGCACGGAATTGGACTGCAGGTGCATGAGGCGCCACGCATCGGGGCCGATCAGGCTCAGACGCTGCAAGCGGGGATGGTCGTCACGATCGAACCGGGTATCTACTTGCCGGGTTGGGGCGGCGTAAGAATTGAGGACGACATTCTAGTGACTCGTGATGGACACGAAGTCCTCAGCAAGGTCTCCAAAGAACTGGCAGACTGCATCATCGCTTAGATTGTGCTGCAACCAACGGATTGTGTATGAGCGAGCAACAAGACGGCGATCAAGTTAAGAATCAAGTTGTTACTGGGGAGAATATGGCGGCCGACAAAAAAAATGTGGACGTGTTCGACGTAAAACGATTGCGTGATCTCATCGATCTGATGAAGGAGCACGAATTGCACGAGGTCGATCTTAAACAGGACAAACAACATATCCGCCTGGCTCGCGGCGGACAAATTGTCCAGGCGAGTCCTGCGGTTGCACCCGTCGCGGCGGCTCCGGCGGCAGCACCTGCCGCTGCGTCCGCTCCAGCGGCCGGCGGCTCGGCCGATAGCGCGTCGATCGTCACGATCGACAGTCCGATGGTAGGCACGTTCTATTCCAAAGCCAATCCAGAATCAGCGCCGTTTGTCAAAGTTGGCGATTCGGTCGGAGCCGAAACGGTCGTCTGTATCATCGAAGCCATGAAGGTCTTCAACGAGATCATGGCGGAAGTCAAAGGCGAAATCGTCGCGGTCTTGGTCGACAACGAAGAGGCAGTCGAATTCGGCAAACCGTTGTTTAAGGTGGACACGAGCAAATAGGCTCCCACCCCAACGGACTCATCAATTGCGGACGACGGTTCATCTACAAGCGATTTTTTCACCATGTATAAACGTATCCTCATCGCAAACCGGGGCGAAATTGCACTGCGAGTCATTCGCGCATGTCGCGAAATGGGCATCGAAAGCGTGGCCATTTTTAGCGAAGCCGATCGCGGCAGTGCTTACCTCGATGTGGCCGACGAAGCGATCTGTGTCGGACCGGCCAAGTCAGCTCAAAGCTATCTAAAAATCGATCGCGTCATTAGCGCAGCCGAAGTTGGCAACGTCGAAGCGATCCACCCCGGCTACGGCTTCTTGGCCGAAAATGCTCATTTCAACGAAGTCTGTCGCAGCTGCAACATCGACTTCATTGGCCCCTCGCCACAAGCGATGGAAATGCTGGGCGACAAGAATCAGGCGCGAAAAATGGCGCGGAAGGCCGATGTCCCGGTCGTTCCCGGCAGTCCCGGCACGATCAACTCGGAAGAAGAAGCCAAGCAATTCGCAGCTGAGGTCGGGTACCCCGTTCTGATCAAAGCGGCGGCCGGCGGCGGTGGTAAGGGAATGCGGGTCGCTCATGATGAAGCCTCGATTGGAACAGCGTTGGTCCAAGCGAAGACCGAAGCCTTGGCCGGCTTTGGCAACGATGATGTCTACATCGAGAAATTCATCGACAAGCCACGGCACATCGAAGTGCAAGTCATCGCCGATCACCACGGCAACGTCGTCCATCTTTGGGAACGGGACTGCTCGTCACAGCGCCGACACCAAAAACTGATCGAAGAATCACCGGCTCCCAATCTGCCAGCAGATGCCAGAACCGCCATCTGTGAAGCGGCCGTACGCATGATCGCGAACGCCAATTACACCAACGCTGCAACCGTCGAGTTCATTGTCGACAGTGACAACAACTTCTATTTCATCGAAGTGAACGCTCGAATTCAAGTCGAACATCCGGTCAGTGAAATGGTAACCGGCATCGATCTGATTAAGTCTCAAATCGCGGTAGCGGCCGGCGAGCCGTTGCCATACAAGCAAGATGAGATCCCATGCAACGGCGTGGCGATCGAATGCCGCATCAATGCAGAAGACCCCAGTAAGGGATTTCGGCCATCTCCCGGAAAGATCACGAACATCATTGCTCCCGGTGGATTGGGCGTCCGTTTTGACACTCACGTCCACACCGGTTACGTGGTTCCCCCTCACTACGACTCGATGATTGGCAAACTGATCGTGCATCAGCCGACCCGATTGCAGGCCATCGAATGCATGAAGCGTTCTTTGTCTGAGCTCCGAATTGAAGGGATCGCAACCACCGTCCCGTTCCATCTGGAGCTCCTTAGCGATTCGACGTTCGTTGACGGATGGATCGACACCAAGTATGTCGAGCGCACTTGGAATTTGTAGCAGAAACAAATCAATTCACTCTGATGTTTGGCGGCATCGGATCAGGAGAAATCAATAGTGTCGAGTGACATGAAGAGGGTTGCTTTATTATTCGCCGGTGGACCGGCTCCGGCTGCAAATGCCGTCATTTCGACCGCTGCCACTTCGTTCCTCAGACAGGGCATCCAAGTCATCGGAATCCTGCACGGTTACGAGAATTTACAGGAATACGGCCCCAATCACCCAATGCTCGTCGGCCGGGATTACACCGTCATCGAACATCGGATGCTGCGGCGGACACGAAATTCGCAAGGCATCATGATCGGCACGGCTCGAGCCAATCCCGGCAAGATGGTTTCGCACCCAGATCACCTTAGCGACGAAGAACGCGTTGCGCCACTCAAGCGAACCTACGAAGCACTCTGCTCACTCGATGTCGATGCGCTCGTATCCATCGGCGGTGACGATACGCTGAAGACGGCCAATAAATTCAAAATGTTCCAAGACCGCCTGCCGGAAGGCAGCCACCGCATCCCGGTCGTGCATGTCCCGAAGACGATTGACAACGATTACAGCGGCATCGATTTCACGTTCGGTTTCTTCACTGCCGTCGATACCCTGGGAACGGAAATTCGCAACGTCCTGCACGATGCGGAAGCGAGTGGCTCTTACTTCGTTGCGGAAAGCATGGGCCGCAGTGCGGGCTGGCTAGCGTATGGTGCCTCGATGGCCGGCGAGGCCAGCATGGTTATCAGCGTGGAAGACATCACAGGCGAACTGGAAGGGGAGGAAGATTATTCCAACCCGGAAACGGGCGAGGTCGAGAAACGCCGCATCATGAATGTCGATCGCGTCATTGATCAGATGTTGCGAGTCATCATGGCTCGTGAAAAGGATCGCAAACGATACGGTGTCATCGTGATCGCGGAAGGATTGGCCGAGATGTTGCCGATGTCGTACCTCGAGGGCATCCCGCGGGACGACCATGGGCACATTTCGATATCGCACATTAACCTGTATCAGTTATTCGCTCGCCTCCTAGCCGAACGGTATGAATTAGAAACGGGTAAGAAACGCAAGATCACGGGGATTCAACTTGGTTACGAAGCACGTTGTGCCAAACCGAATGCCTACGACGTGATGCTGGGCAGCCAGTTGGGCGTCGGCGCCTATCGGGCCCTTTATGAAGAAGGACTCAACGGCGTCATGGTTTCCGTCTTAGGACAGCTCGATCTGCAGTTCGTGCCGTTCGAGAAGCTGGTCAACCAAGAAACGTTGGTCACAAAAGTCCGTTTCATCGAACGGGGCAGCGACTTCTATCGACTGGCTCGTTTCTTGGAAACGTACGTGAACGAGTAGCACGACGCCGGGCCGTTCGCTCAATGAGTGCTTCATGTCTCAAAAAACCCTTCCTCGAAATCCGAGGAAGGGCTCGCCTAACACGTTAGGAACAATAGCATTAGGCAAAAGCGCCTCGAGGCACGTCCTCGGTCGCTTCACTTCCATCGATACCGTTTCCGATCGCTTCGAATGAGAGAATGGCGATCTGATTCGTCTGATTCGGACCAACGCGAGACAGTCGATCGAAGCCATCACCGCCGAAAACAACGGCCGTATTCGTCACCGAATTCGATCCGACGGTCAGCGCGTCGTTGCCCGCGCCCAGGCCAACACGAAGATCGGAGAACGCTGAATCAATCAACCTCACCTCATCGTTTCCAGCGCCGCTGTTGAGCCACAGGTTACCGATCGAACTGCCCAAAACATCGATTTGATCAGCACCGCGACCACCGCGAATATGAGCGTCGCTCGTCATCACGTTGGCCAGCAACATTCGATCGGCGCCCGAACCGCCACCGAAGAACGCCCGGCCAGCAATGTTACTGTCGGCAGCCACCAACCGATCCGCGCCGGAGGCTAAGTGCACGTTCAAGTCGCCGAGAACATTCACGCCGGCTGCGCCGGTAGAATTCGGCGTCACACCGATTCGCACCACGTCATCTCCACGTCCAGTGCCGACCGCCAGGTTCTGAAAACGGCCGGCCGGAATATCAACAACATCGTCACCTTGTCCCGTTCGAATGTCGACGTCGCGACCGAGCCCCTCGATCGTCACCGGGCCGTTTTGGCCATTCAACGTCGTGTCGACACCGTTCGCATCAGGGAGTCCGCGAATTACCAGCCGATTCTCAGCAACGTCCGCTTCGACCAGCACATGGTTCGCCTCTTGGTCACCGCGAACGTAGACTTCGCCATTGATGATCCCCACCATGACATCACCTGCCAACATGGTCTTTTCTTCGAGCGATTCCAACTTCAGCGCGCACCGCGAAACAGTTCTTCTCACCATCGAAAACCCCTTTATGCAATGAGAGTCCTACGGTCGGTGTTCCAGGTCGACCATCTTTGCGAAAGCCGGAAAAATCCCCGACTGACTGTTAAACCAAGTCGGTCGCAAAAAGTTTCGGTGAGATTTCAGAATAGATGGGGTACGCTCGATTTCCCGCAGCAATGACGTCATCCGAGCGTTTCCCGGCTACAGCAAGCCTTTGGTACTCGGGACGCCGGTCATGCGATCGTCGGTCTCGACCGCCATTCGTGCCGCTCTGGCGGTTGCCTTAAAGATGGCTTCGCTGATGTGATGGCTGTTACGCCCGTAAGGCACAGTGATGTGCAAGTTGCAGCCGGCATTGTTCATGAACGCTTGCCAGAATTCTTCGACGAGCTCGCTGTCAAAATCTCCAATCTTGCTGGCAGTGAAATCGACCTGAAACACCAAGAATGGTCGACCACTAAAGTCGATCGCCACGTTGGCAAGCGCATCCTCCATCGGCAAGGAGAAGTGGCCGTATCGGCGAATCGCTCGCTTATCACCCAACGCTTCCTTAAATGCCCGACCAAGGCAGATTCCAACATCTTCGACCGTGTGGTGCTGATCGACGTGCAGGTCGCCCTCCGCTGCCACGGACAAATCGAAAGCGCCATGCCGGGCGAATAAATCGAGCATGTGGTCAAAGAACCCGACGCCGGTCGCATTTTGGTGCTTACCCTCTCCGTCGAGATGAAGCGACAACGAGATCTTTGTCTCATTCGTCGCTCGTTCGATCTTTGCTTTCCGAGTCATGGTCGTTGGTTCACTGCTGCTTTTACCTGCCACCGTGGTTTTCCTTCGTTTGGGTTCAGCTTCCGATGTTGTCGGTCGATTCTTCGTCACGAAAAGACCGATTCTCGCGTCTTTTCTTGAGTCGGTTCGTGATGTTTATCTTCGACATCTCTGCGAGGCTGTCTTCTGATGCATCCATCGCCGAAGAGTCGTATTTGGCATGTCTTAGATTTGACCAATGATAGAAGTTAACGTTGTGAAGCAGGCGTCGAATTGTGCATCGGTGCCGACACTGATGCGGAGCCCTTTCCCCCAACCATCGTACACCATGAATCTGACGAGAATTTGCGACGCTTTCAGCGATTCAAAAATTGATTGCAGGTCCCATTCGGGATGACTACACCACACGAAGTTGGCCTGCGACGGTTGAACGTGAAATCCCAGGCTGGCCAGTTGTTTCTCCATTCGCGCTCGAGTTTCTTTGACTCGCTGCGTTGTCTCTTGGAGCCATCGTTGATCGGAAATCGCAGCCGTCGCTCCTGCGATTGAAAGCGCATCACAATTGTACGAGTCTTTAACCTTCGCCAATTGTCCAATCAAAGAGGGTTGTGCCACAACAAAGCCAAACCGCAAGCCGGCCAGTGCGTAGGATTTGCTCATGCTCCGCGTCACCAAGATCTTGTCCGATCGCTTCACGAGGTCCAGGCAATGCGTATCAGCAAAATCGACGTACGCTTCATCAATGATCAAAGGGCAGGGCAGTTCCTGGGCCACAGCCAACAGCGGTTCGGGAGCCAGTAACGTACCGGAAGGACTATTCGGATTTGCGACCACCGCGAGTTTGACGTCGTCGGCCGGGCTGACGAATTCGGCCGGTAACGACCAGTCATTTTGCAACCGAATTTCGTCGGCGATGCCGCCTTGGATTTGCACGAGCGTCTTGTAGAGCACATAACTGGGCGTCGGATAGCGTAGCCGTTCTCCTTCGCCGACGAACGTGCGGACGCAGATCGTGAGAATGTCGTCGCTTCCATTTCCACACAGAATCCAATCGGGGTCGACTCCCAATTCCGCAGCAGCGGCGCGGCGAAATGCTTCCCCATACGGGTCGGGATACCGAGCGAGACCAGTTTCGGCAGCTTGCTGGATCGCTCGAACCGTGGCGGGCGACGGCGGGTACGGATTCTCGTTGGTGTTGAGCTTGATGAATTTCCCCGGCGGCGGCTGTTCCCCGGGGACATAACCCTTCATCGATTGAATGTTCTTGCGGGCGTAGTTCGTCATGAATCCTGGCTGCTCCGACGTAGACGGACGCTTTCCCAGTGTGCCGTCAGCTGTTCTTTGGTCGCGATTTGCTTGACGTCTGCGGCAACCTCATCGAGCGCCGATTGTGTAAAGTCGATGATACTTCCGCTCCTCAAGAAACTATTCGCGTTGAGCCCGCTCGCCCAGCGTGCCGTCCCACCGGTCGGCAACACATGGGAAGGACCGGCCACGTAATCGCCCAAAGCGACGGGGCTAAAGTGACCGAGGAACATCGCGCCTGCCGTTTTGATGCGATGAGCGATCGATCGAGGATTTTCCACGGCGATTTGTAGATGCTCCGGCGCCAGCCGATTCGTCACCTCACATGCTTCCGATTCGTCACGCACTTGAATACACATCGCAAAATCGGCCAGGCTTTGCCGAGTCAGGCCGGCTCGATCCAATCCTGCCAGTTGAGACTCTAACGCCGCCAGCGTTTGCTCAATCATGCCAGCATCACTCGAAACCAAGATGCTCACCCCGGGGGAATGTTCCGCCTGAGCCAGCAACTCGGCTGCCGCAAATTGCGGGTTCGTCGTCGCATCGGCGATGACGACCACTTCGCTGGGACCGGCGATCGAGTCGATGTCGACCTCACCAAACACATGTCGTTTGGCCAAGGCAACAAAGAGATTACCGGGACCGACGATTTTATCGACGCGTTCCACACCTTCCATACCGTAGGCCAAAGCGGCGACCGCCTGAGCCCCCCCCATCCGATACACTTCGTCGATGCCCAATTCGTGACAGGTCGCCAACACATCATCGTTGTAGGCACCGAATTTCGTCGGCGGAGCAACGACGACCAATTGCTCGACACCCGCGGCCAAGGCCGGAACGGCCGTCATCAACACGGTCGATGGGTAAGCGGCAGCGCCTCCGGGTACGCAAAGGCCGACTCGACGCAGCGGCCAGTATCGTTGCTCGAGCTTGGCACCGAAGGGAGTTTCGTACTCGACCGGTTGTGGCAACAGGCGTTCTTGAAACGCCCGAATGTTCTCACCAATGCGACGTACCGTTTCGAGAAACCCTCGATCAACGCGACCATGTGCTGCGACCAATTCATCCTTCGTGACTCGCAGCTGGTCCGCCGACATTTCGGCGCCATCGAGAGCGGCCGAATAGCGTAGCACCGCCTCCACTCCGGTCGCCTGGACCTCGCCACAAATGGATTGCACCACTTCCGCCGGCGACAACGGACTGCCAAACACATCGATCGTTTTCTGCCGACTGGCGTCACTCACAACGTCGCCGCGCACACTTAAGCGCGCGTGCAGATCGCGGATGATCTGGGGCACATCGCAGGTCGTCGAATCGTAGATGGGGATATTCATAGGTGGGAATCAGACAAACGGCTCGGCACGCAAACAAAAGTGGAAACCACCAACGCCACCTTTCGATGTCGTTGGATCGCTTGAGACGCAAGTTCCGTTTATATTGTCGCTGTTGGTCCTTAAAAAGACACCGGGCAAACCGTGGAACGACCACCAAATTGACCCGCTTGCTGGCAAAATGTTCGGGCAATCCTGACCAAGAGAACGCACAGATGATCATGATTTACCGCAACCAAGCGATCTTGGCTGGGATTTTTGCATTGGTGTTCTTCGGCTGCGACCCGGCGTCCGCTGATAGCCGGGCGACGCGCCCCAACATCGTCATCTTCTTGGTCGACGACATGGGCATCATGGATAGCTCTGTCGCTTACCTCGCGGACAAGACGGGGGCCGCGCAACGCTATCCACTGAACGAATACTATCGCACGCCCCATATGGAACGCCTGGCGGCGCAGGGAATTCGGTTCAACAATTTCTGCGCGATGAATGTATGCTCGCCGACTCGCATTTCCATTCTGACGGGCCAGAATGCCGCACGTCATCGCACGACAAACTGGATTCACTCGTTACAAAACAACTGCGGAACATTGGGGCCGCCCGATTGGAACTGGGATGGTCCGAATTCCCAAAGCGTCACTTTGCCCAGACTGCTCCGCCAAGCGGGCTACCGGACGATCCACGTAGGGAAGGCTCATTTCGGTCAAGGCAACGCCGAAGGCGCTGACCCACTCAATCTTGGCTTCGAGGTGAATGTTGCCGGCGGTCCGATGGGACATCCGGCCAGTTATTACGCGAAAGCTGCTTTTGGAAATGGAGCCAAACCGAACCGGAATGCGGTACCGCATCTCGAAAAGTATCATGGCTCGGAAACGTTCTTGTCGGAAGCATTGACGATCGAAGCGATGACCCATGTGACCGATTCGGTCACAGCCGACAAACCGTTCTTCTTGCATCTCGCCCACTATGCGGTTCACTCCCCCTTTCAATCCGACCCACGTTTCGCCGAGAACTACACCGACTCTGACAAATCGGCAAAGGCCCAGGCTTTTGCCACTCTGATTGAAGGGGTCGACAAATCGCTGGGCGATCTCCTCAGCACCTTGCAAACACTCAACGTCGCCGACAACACGTTGATTTTCTTTTTGGGAGATAATGGTTCCGACGCACCTCTCGGCGGCGCTTACGACGTGGCCAGCTCGGCACCGCTGCGTGGAAAGAAAGCGACGCACTACGAAGGGGGCATGCGGACACCATTCATCGCGGCCTGGGCCCATCCGAATGAGCAGCATTCGCTTCAGCAGTCGTTACCGATTCCGAGCAATGCCATCCACGGCCAAATTGCGGCGGTCCACGATCTCTTCCCGACCATCGCGAAAGTGGCCGGCGTCGCCATCCCTGACGAACACATCGTTGACGGGCAAGACCTCTCGCGCATGCTCTTGGGGCAACAGGACCCAACGCGAGACAACTTCTTCTTGATGCACTATCCCCACGAACACCGCAGTCGCTATTTCACCAGCCTGCGTAGCGGCGACTGGAAAGTCGTATATCACTACTTCCCAAGCGATCTCTCTGGCGGCTCGCACTACGAGCTGTTCAACCTAGCAGCGGATCCATTCGAATCCAATGATCTGGCCACATCGAAACCGAGAGAACTGCGTCGCATGATGATCGAAATGGTCGAGCGGCTCACCGAGCACCGGGCGCTCTATCCGATCGAATCGAAGAATAGCACGAAGCGCCTTCAGCCGATCATCCCAGCTTCCCCGACAACGAAAAGTTAATCACCCCCAGCGATTAGGTTTCGTCCGCCTGGTTTCCATAGGCCTCTTGCACCGCTTTTTCCATTTTGGTGATCTCGTCCGCTGTGAGAAATTCAAAATTACTTTTCCGTTTGCGTGCCGCTAAGCTGCCACCGTTTTGCAGGCAAAAGCGAATGAACAAATCGATTTGCCGGTCGGGCATGTCGACGACCTCTTGAATGGCTTGCTTCGTTTCGTCGTAACTGACAAGGAAGGACAGTTCTTCGACCAATTCCGATTCGATCGTATGCTCGATGAAGCGAAACAGTGCCTCGGTCTGAGCCGTCATGTCGATATAGGCGTACCACTGGGCAGTCTGGCTCTCCACCGTCATGCGGCCTTCTTCGTCGAGCGAGTATTCGATCAGTGGCATCAGTGGGCGAGAAAAGGCTTCGAGGCACGCATCATACTCGGATGGATTCTTCAGCATCGAAGCGGACACGGGAAACATGATTCCTTCCGGCGTAAAATCTTGCCGAGCGAGAATGTTGTGAATGAGAAAGCGGTGAATGCGGCCATTGCCATCTTCGAAAGGGTGGAGGAACACAAATCCGAAACCGATGGCCGCGGCGTGAGCGACCGGTGAGACGTTGCCCATTTCCATCCGTCGATGGGCGGCAACGAGGCCATCCATCAGCGCATGAAGGTCTTCTGGTTTCGGACAAGCAAAGTGAATTTTCTCACGCTGCCAACTCACACTCTCCCCGACGTAAACTTGAATCTGGCGATAATCGGCATCTTGAAATCGAGGATCTACGATTTGGTTTTGCAATTGGATGAAATGCTGTTTGTCACAGAAATCTTCCGTTTCGGCGAGTTGCAACATGGCGATAAAACGTTCCGTCCGTGACGGATTCGGTTTAATCTGCTCGATCTCAAACGACGACTTCGTCTCTTTGTTGTAGAGGTAGCTTAAGGCTCGCTTGAGAACTTCTGGTGAATATGCGGAAACGACCCGCTGGCAACGTTCGGTCAAGTTGGCCGCTTGAAATTCGCGGGTCGCAGCGGTATGCCGGATCGTGGGGCAGAAGTTCACATCGCCAAGCAAGTTGTTGTTGATTCTCTGGCGGCGAACTTTTTCACCTGGGCTCGTGGTGAAATAGTCCTCAGGCTCCAACAGGTCGATGTAGGCGCCTTGATCGAGATCAGACAGGGAGAGCGTTTGGCCGGTCAGGAATTCATAGAGAAACCAAAGTCGGCGGGCGTACTTGCCGCGTGGTTTTGATGCGACATAGTCTTGCAGTTCGGCGACGTCGGATTTTTGAAAGATACTGGCGAGCAGTGCGAGATTGGTACCATCGTATTTGAGCGCAAACTCGAGTTGGTCACCGAGGTGCTCGCCCGGCCAATATTTGGGCGGGTAAGTCTCGGTCGTCAGGCCGGCCGTGGTATTGATGATCCGCGTCGTCCCTTTGCCAACGAACGACTGATGCCAATTCGGAATGACATTTAGGGCGTAGCGAGCAATGAGCGCTTCATATCCGGCGGGCCGAGTGGTCTCTGACATTTTCTATGAGCCTTGGTCAAATCGCAGATTTTTGCGTATTCCTGCACCAATTTGCGCATTTTTGGCAGTTCCGCCAGAAATATGCGCCACCACCTGCCGCCAGAAAAACGCGCCAGCCACAGGAAATATGCGCCAATACAGCCAAATTGCAAGAAAAACGCGAACACTTTACTCATCGACAAGACAGCCAGCATAGTCCGAGCAATCTGCGACGATGCGGAGCACTTTTTGATGAAAATAGGGTCGTTTGCTGCTTTTTGCAGCCCTTCGCAGAGCAAACTTCGCGCGAAAACCGCCCTCGACGACCGTCCCCAAGGATTCCATAATCTCCGCGCATCATATTATCGCTCGAGGCTGAAATGTGGGTTCTTCGAATCGTCTTCGCGGGAGGGCTGCTGATAACGATCGGCCAACGGGCGATTGCCCAGCAGCCACCAGGCCAGCTGCAACGGATGCGCGACGAAGTGCGAACTGCCAAGGTGGCCTCGAACACCGCCGCTCAACATCGCGGCGATGCGTCCCCATCATTCATGGATGACTCATCCGAAAGTCCGTTCGCAACGCTACTAGAACTTGCGATCGCATCGCCCTATCTCATCCCCCGCTGCTTAGCGGGAGACGATGACTGGGACGAGCCTTACTACGAAAGTCACCCCTACGCCTACCTCGATCCCATCACGAACGGGCCGCCGCCCGCCCTGGGGTGGACGACTCCCTGGCTCACACGAGTCCGTAGCGACTACTCGAACAACGGCAGCTTATCCCAAGCGACGGGCCAACTGCTTCTCAACTGGGCCAATCGAATCGGCATCGACGCAAACTGGCGTTACCTCGAAGAGGATTTTCGAAAGGGTCGGTCGGACGATCTCTGGATGGGGGACGCCAACCTCGTCCTTCGATTTGCTCAGTCTGAGAAATTACAAATGCGCAGCGGCCTGGGCGCGGCCTGGTTTGCCGACGACATCGAAACGAACGTCGGCTTCCATTTCACATACGAAGGCGACTGGTTCCCCGTCCAACCCTGGGTCGTCTCGACCGAATTTGATGCGGGGCGACTCGGTTCTGCTTGGACAATCCACACCCGCGCCACGATTGGGCTGCAATGGCACGGTACTGAGTTCTTTACCGGGTACGACCATTTGAGCATCGGGAGCGAAAACGTTGACCGCTTCGTTCTGGGTGTCCGTTTTTGGTTGTAGCGGACCGACTCACGCTTTCTCCCCTGCGCATCGGTGGCCCGCCGGTAAGCTCGAAAAAGCGCCCATCCCGAATTGGTCGTGAATTCCAGCGGGAGACTCCTCCGGCCAGCGGCCTACCGACGATACCGATCGTCATCTAACGACACGAGCGTCCGTGGTTTATGATGGCTTCTATGAACGCAATTGACCTCAGAAGCGACACGGTGACGGTGCCCTGCGATGGCATGCGTCGGGCGATGGCAGCAGCTCCCGTAGGGGATGACGTGATCGACGTCGACCCGACGATCGACCGGTTGGAGAAAATGATCGCCGAGTTGCTAGGCATGGAAGCTGCAATTTTCATGCCTTCTGGATCGATGGCCAATCAAATCGCCGTGCGCATCCACTGCAAGCCGGGTGATGAATTCATCTGCGAAGAAGGCTGTCATATCTACAACTATGAACAAGGCGCGTACGCTCAATTGAGCGGCGTTGCTATTCGCACGATCATCGGGGACGCCGGCGTACTGACACGAGACCATCTGCAAGGCACGGTGCGTCCCCTGAATGAGCATATGGTGCGGACTCGCTTACTGTGCCTAGAGAATACTCACAATCGTGCCGCCGGTCGCATCCAACCGTTTGATGTGGTGGCAGATGTCACCAGCTGGGCCCGCGACGAAGGATTAGCCAGACACCTCGACGGCGCCCGTTTCTTCAATGCCGTTGTCGGGAGCCGGATTCCAGCCGACGCCTGGGCAAAGATGTTCGACACGGTGAGCGTTTGCTTCAGTAAGGGACTCGGAGCGCCTGTCGGATCGGCGCTGGTTGGGACGAAGGAGATGGTCCGTGAAGCGAGGCACCATCGCAAGTGCTTCGGCGGCGGCATGCGTCAGGCGGGCATCATCGCCGCCGGGGCGGTCTACGCACTTGAACACAACATTGAGCGACTGAGTCACGATCACGACAAGGCTCGCCGTCTGGCCGCTGCCATTCAAGCGACCGATGGGATCTCGCTACTTAGCGAACATGTTGATTCCAACATGGTCATCTTTGAGCTAGCCGATCACTTGCCGGCCGCCGAAGATTTCATGGCGCAGCTAGAGGCACGAGGCGTGCGCACGCTGAACACGGGGCACCGCCGAGTTCGCCTTGTGACGCACCTCAATGTCAGCGACGAACAAATTGATACCGCCTCGCGCATTCTGGCGGAAACCGTTTCTGCCTGCGGCAAAGCGGCGGTGTAGTCGGTTCTTGCAGAGTGCGGTCAAAAGGTCATCTAATCATGGGGCACGGAAGACATTGAGCCACCCCAAGCCGATTCGATGCCATCATTGCCATCCGTCGCGATTGGCACAATTGCTAGGCTGCCTGTTCGTCGCCGCCCTCTTCCGGGCGCCACTGGCGGGACAAGAAGTCGCTCGTTTATGGGAAGCGCCCGGCAACGGGGCACCGATTGAGCTCGACTGGGCACCTGCCGGCGGGCAGTTCTTTCTCTATGCCAAACCGCAAGCCATACTTACTTCACCCGAAGGCCAATTATGCTTACGAGCCCTCCCTCCACAGGCGACAGCCGCCATCACGAAATGGCAAGCGACCACGGGGATCGAACTTGGCGAAGTGGAAGCGATCTTGCAGACATTCGTTCCGGACGCTGACGGCTCGATCGATACCGCCTCCGTCGTTCGTATGGCCGGCGAGTCGCCGCTAAGTCCATCCGTCCCTGCGCTCATCCCGAATTCTGATTTGTCTCGCTTTGTCACCAAGGATCGTACCCTGGTGATTGGGTCGCAATCTTTAGTTACCCGCATTCACAAATCGGAAGGCGCCCATTTCCTCAGTCGTCCCTTGAACGCGATTCGATCCACGACCGATGATTCACAGCACATCACATTGTTCTTCGCTCCGAGTTTCTTGCTGCGCGAAGCCGGCGCTTGGTTTCAAGGCGACAACGCACCTCTAAAAGCCCCTCTGGAAGCATTGCTTTCGGAGGAGACTCAAGCTGCCAGCGCCAGTCTCCGGTTTGATGACGACGAGTTCTACATCGAACTCCGATTCCAAATGACACTCGAACGACGCCGCGAACTGAAAACGTCATTTCCAAAGCTCCTGGAGAAAACGGTCCGCCTTGCCGAACAGCGCCTTGCTCAGCTAACGCCGGTCGATCCCCATTGGGCGGCATTGGGCGAACGCTTGACTCCGATGCTCAACCTCGTGATGGAACAGACGCGATTCGGTTGGGAGGGTGACCAAGCGGTGTTCAACACCAGCCTGCCGACGCATGCTGCGCATAATTTGATCCTGGCAGCAGGCTTACTGCTCGCGCAAGACAGGCCGGATGCAGGTGGAGAGACGCTCCAGCAACCGCTGTCGCTCTTGGACTCGTTGCAATTGAAATGCGACTACCGTTTTTCGCAGCGTAGTTTTGACGAGGCCTTCTTGGGGCTCGCACGAGAGCTGAAAGCGGCACATCCACACTCTCAGCTGGAACTTTTGATCGTCGGCGATGAACTGAAGAAGGCGGGGGTGACACGAAACCAAGAACTGGCCAAGTTCACGCCGGGGCGGAAGACGGTCGGTCAATTGCTAACGCTACTGGCCATGCGGGCCAATCCGCAGAAGGTAACGCGGCCATCCGATCCGGCCCAAGTGATCGTCTGGACCGTCGGAAGCGCCCCTGATGATCGGGAAAAACAGGTCGTATTGATTACGACGCGTCGCGCGGCGGCACAAAACAACCTTCGATTACCGAAGTATTTCCGGAAGAAATGACTCGAGCCGTGAACGCAGATATACTGGAAGGATTAGGAACACGTCCTCCCGCCGGACGCTTCGCGACGCGCCGCCGGACCATGGATGAGAAACTCTTCGGAATAGAGATTCGTGGAACCGTACTCCATTCGCTGCACCACCTGCCGAGCCAAGCTGAAGGTCCGAAAACCGGAAGCTGTTGGTCAGATCGTATCGTGCCCACGTTGCGGCAGCATGGTCATGATCCATCCTCGCGGTCCAGAAACCGGTGCCGACACGGATCGCGTCGAAGAAGAGACGGGCCCGATTGGCTCACAAAGAATCCAACGGCCCATTTCTAATTTGAACGCCGGGTCGGTCAACGAAGCATCGTACGATTCGGTCAATTCGTTGTTGGATGAGGACGAAGCGAGCGACCATGACACGAGCGAGCGTGCTCACGCAGCGACCGCGACCGTGGCCTCAGCCCACCGAGCGAATCGCCCCAACCCGTCGCATGCCGATGCGACGATGGCCAGTTCGCGTGAGATGAGCGGCCTGCGGATATTTGGTCGCGCGGCGCTATTGGTCATCGCCATGGGCGTGGGAGCATTGATCGCAGCCGGGGCGTACTACCTCTCGCAGCGAACTCCGATTTCCGACGCCACGTTGATCGTGCCAGAACCCGAGCTCGAAACTTCGGCAGCCGACACGCCGCCTACCATCTCACCCGAGATTCCCGCCGACGATCCTCGGCCACCCGAAACAAAAGCAGCGGCACCAGAAGAGACGCCCGAACCGGTGGCACCGGCAGATTCGTCTGGCGAGATCACCCCGATCGCTTTGGAGATCAGCCAGACCGATCCTCCCATGCCGACCACGGCAAGGCAGCATTCTACCCCAGTGCAACTGGCGATGATTCGTACCGCGTTGAAACCGAGCTTGCCGGCATCGTTCGCGCCCGAATCGACCGTTCCCAAGCCGGCGCCGCGTCAGCTCGACACCCGGGCCCGCTTGGCTGACCCGATGGGCAAATTGAAGCTCCCCAAAATCGGCTTGAAAGATCTTTCACGACTCATCACAAGCATGTCGACCGTGCCCATTTCCTTTGGGGAATCGGCATTCGCTTTTGGAGCTCAACCCAATTCGCAGGTTGCCGTCGCCGCCGATGACAATCCCGTTGGCGACGTTTTCGACACCGCGCTCAAACGCCTGCACCTCGTCACGCGGGTGGACGGGCAGCACCTGATTGTCGAGCATGCAAGTGCTCAGCAATCAGAGTCCAAAGTCATCAAACACGACGTGAGTGATTTGGCAAGCTCGCAGGTCGCACTAAGCGAATTGATGACTTTCATTTATCAATTCACCGATCACGCTCCAACCGATGGCTCGGTGACTACCGGCGGCGCCGGCGAAGGCGTCCTAACGGTGAATGCAACGCGTGCTGGCCATCTACGATTGGCACTGTTGCTCGACCGACTGCGAACGGCACGCGGCAATACTTTTACAAATCGATTCAAGAACTCGTCTCTATTCGCATCGCGACCTTGGTGCGTTGCCGATGAGAAACTCGACCAACGCCTGACCGTCCGGCACGAGAAACCGTTGCGGTTGGATCAGTTGCTAGGAGAGATCGAAGAACGGACTGGGCTACACCTACTTGTCGATTGGCGGGAGCTAGATCGCGAAGGATGGAACGAATCGACATTGGTTTCGTCCAATATGTGGCAGGAGCCTTTGCGAGACATCCTCGCTGACGTTTTGGCTCAACTGGGCGTCACTTACCGAATCGTCCTCGCCGATACCATCAGTATCACAACCAACGCAGCGGAACGTGGCATCGTTCAGACCGCCTTCTTCCCGATCGATGACCTATTGGAAAATGGTCAAGATTTGCAACATGTCATTCAGCTCACAAAGCAATCGATCGGCGTCGCCAGTTTTCGAGACCAAGGTGGAATTGGTGCGATTGGCTTTGATGCGCCGAGCCAGACTTTGGTCGTTCAATTGCCGCAATCCGAATTGCGTGTCGTCGACCAGATCATGTCGAATTGGCGTTCTTTGTAAATCGGAGCACGATCACTGGACGGGTTTGTCTCAGGACCCCATGCGCTCGAAAGCGCGATCTCGGAAATCGGGAAGTATTGAGCGCAGCTCAAGGCGCATCGGCAGAGATCTTCTGCACAGGCCCGTCATCGACCGTCGCTGGAATGGGCGACGCGCTGTTGCCTCCTGTTGAGCCCGTCACACGCCCTTGAAAAATCTGCTCGAACGTTTGCGAGCCACTTTGCTTAACTTGCGTCGGCAAGTCGGCAAAATCGCCCGGCTGAGGCGGAATGCGTTCAGTGGCAGAAACCTGAGCGTTTTCTCGAATCGGCTGAGGAGCCGCTTTCGATGGTGGAAAACGCTGGGGAACGTACTTCGCCTGCTGTCGCGTTGTGTCAGGCAAAGGTTGCGCCGTTGGCACGTTCGCAGTCATCGCTGGCACATCGGTCCGAGGCGCCGCCTGGGCGGCTGGAATGGCCGACTCGGCAACCATCGCCGACGAGAGCGTCTGCATCTTTTCCAGTTGTGAGGCTAGCTTTTGACGGCTCGCTTGGGCGCGGGCAATCGCGTTCTGAAGATCGCGATGCTGCTGTGGCTGCACATGAGGTATCAACTGGCTGAGCAGGATGGCTTGTTGGCGATAGGTCGCTTGCAGTTGCTGCATGGTCTTTACGAGATGTTCCCGCGAACCGGACGTGCTGGCCGCCGCTGGCGCGACAGCTCCCACCACTGGTGATGGTGACGCGGATGAGTCGTCATGCTGGGGCGCTGGACGATTGGTCACCTGCTGCGTCAGGACAGGGACGGCCGGCCGCGCACTGGTGCGTTGGCGGAGCGCCTTTGGCATGGTGAGCCGCTGTGCTGAAGGTGGATTCGTCACGACGGGAGGTGCCTTAGCTCGCTGAGCATCCGCTTGAGACGAAGCGAATACCCCAACGACGACTACCAGCAAGTTCAGAACGGCACGCATGGAAAACTCTCTCTTAACAATTCGCTCGAATTCGGACCAAGCTGGTCTGGGGGCTCTCACCCGTGGGTTCAGGCTGCTTTTACGTTGGCAGCATTCGCAACAACGTGAATGTCCATTTGAGGAAATGGAATCGAAATCTGATTCGCATCGAGGGCATCTTTCGCAGCCGATATCGTTCGCTCTTTCACATCCCAAAACGCCGAGGGTCGACACCAAACTCGGATTTGCCAGTTCACCGACGAATCGCCGAGTTCCATGAGATAGACCTGGGCCGCCGGTTCGCGCAGCGCACCCGGAATCATTGCGATCGCATCGGACAACACTTGACGTGTCGTACGGAGGTCGGCCTGGTACTCGACGCCCACATTCACGTCGACGCGCCGCCGTTGATTGTGCGTGCAGTTTTCGATCGTAGCGCCAAAAATCTGACCATTGGGGACGATGAGGTGACGATTGTCGAGCGTATTCATGCGCGTCGTGAATAAGGCGACTTCTTCGACCGTTCCTTCAGCACCGTTGATCTTGATGTAGTCTTGAACCTTGAATGGGCGGAAAACGAGCAACATGACGCCGGCTGCAAAATTAGACAGCGTCCCTTGCAGCGCCATGCCCACCGCGAAACCAGCGGCGGCCAAGATGGCGGCGAAACTCGACGTCTCGATACCGCAGCGACTGAGTACCGCTAAGCCAATCAGCAGTAAGATGACGTTCGTCACCATTCGACCGACGAATTTTCCGAGCGTCACGTCGACATGTTCGGTCACTACCGTTCCCACAATTCTGCCGACAAACGATGCGACCATATAGCCCACGATCATCGCCAGGAGCGCCAAGGCCGCCGGCACCAAGTATTGAGTGAAAACGGCCTGAATCGCCGCCGGATCACCTTCCATCACGCCTTGCAACGTCGACTTGGCGTTGTTGACGGCGACGGCCATTTTCTGCGAAACAACCTCGACGGCCGGACCGTCAGTCGTTGGCAAGCGTTCCTGGGCAAACACGCCGACGGACAGCAACAACGTGCCCATCCAGACGAGCAAGAATTGATTCCATGATTTTCGCGGCACGAGTGGGAACTCCGAATGGCAAAGTTGTGTCTAGAATGGCCTATGATGCCTGTGGCCAAATCGGGGCGAATCGTACTTACTGGATAATCCCCCGTTAAGCCCAAACCACACTCCGAATTTCAGCCGTGACGAACCGTGACAGCATTTACCCCGCTGTCGGGGAGTCATTCGCTCCGTTTGATCCATTGACGCACTCCACCAATACCCGCGAAGAATTCATATCGCAGATCGAGCGCACCATGCTGCGCGACCGATTCCGCCTGCGCAAACTGGCAAGGTCGCTGCAGCAGGCCCGGGCACGAAAGCATGACAGCAGTTCTATCGAGTCCGAACTGCGGCTAGCAATCGATGAAAGTCTGGCGTTGGTCGAACGCCGCGCTGCGATGGTCAAACCGCCCGAGTTCAGCGACACGCTTCCGATCAACGCGCGGCGCGACGAAATCGCCGCCGCGATCAAACGCTCGCAAGTCGTCGTCATCTGCGGCGAAACCGGTTCGGGGAAATCAACCCAGCTACCGAAAATCTGCCTGGAGGCCGGCTTTGGCGTGACCGGTTTGATCGGCCATACTCAGCCGCGACGCATCGCTGCTCGGAGTATCTCGACTCGACTGGCCAGCGAGTTGAAATCGACGGTCGGTGATCAGGTCGGTTTTAAGATCCGCTTCACCGACAAGACAAAGCAAGAAACGCTGATCAAGCTGATGACAGACGGTATTTTGCTTGCCGAAACGGGCCGAGATCGCTTCCTGGAACAGTACGAAGTCATCATCATCGACGAAGCGCATGAGCGATCGCTAAATATTGATTTCCTAATGGGCTACATCAAGCGATTGTTGCCGAAGCGCCCCGAACTGCGGCTCATCATCACCTCGGCCACGATCGATGCCGAACGTTTTAGCAAACACTTCAGCGTCGGTGCGGAACCGGCACCGATCATCGAGGTATCCGGGCGCACGTTTCCGGTCGACATCAAGTACCGCCCCTTGCTTGACGACCAGGAGGGAACGGAAATCGATCAGTTGACGGGAATCGTCAATGCGGTGCACGAGTTGTCGCTGATTGACCGCGGCGACATTTTGGTCTTCCTGCCGACCGAACGCGACATTCGGGAAACGGCCAAACGACTAAGGGCCGAAAAGCTGCCGGGGGACGGCGCTCATCAAACCGAGATTTTGCCACTGTATGCTCGGCTCTCAACCAAAGAACAGAACCGCGTCTTTCAGACCAGCAAATATCGCCGGATCGTGCTCGCAACCAACGTCGCCGAATCGTCACTGACCGTACCGGGGATTCGTTACGTTATCGATACGGGGACGGCGCGCATCAGCCGCTATTCTCCACGATCGAAGGTTCAGCGATTGCCAATTGAACCGGTGTCACAAGCCTCGGCCAACCAAAGGGCAGGGCGGTGCGGACGCGTCGCGAACGGCATTTGCATTCGACTGTACAGCGAATCCGATTACACATCTCGTGCGGAATACACAACGCCAGAGATCCAGCGGACGAATCTGGCCTCGGTCATCCTGCAGGCCAAAGCGCTGCGATTGGGGCATGTCGATACCTTCCCTTTCCTCGATCCTCCCCGCCCGGAATCGATTCGTGACGGGTACAAGACGTTGTTCGAGATTCAAGCGGTCGATGAACGGCGCGAGCTCACCCGCATGGGGCAAGAGCTAAGCCGGTTGCCGATTGATCCGCGCTTGGGAAGAATCATCCTGGCGGCAAAAGAAGAACGCTGCCTACGCGAGATCCTAGTCATCGCATCAGCGCTCGAATTGCAAGACCCGCGCGAGAGACCGGTCGACAAACAGCAAGCGGCCGATCTGGCCCATGAGAAGTTCATCGATCTGCGATCCGACTTTCTGGCCTTCCTGAAGCTTTGGGATTTTTATCACGACCTGAAGATCGACCTTTCACGAAATCAGCTCAAACGGGCCTGCCAACAGAATTTCCTCTCGCACAACCGCATGCGCGAGTGGACGGAGATTCATCGCCAGTTACAACAAATGCTTGGCGACAAAGCGCGTAAGCAGTTACGGACGGAGCCGAACGACTTCGAAATTGCCTCCCCTGAAGAAGAGTCAGCGGGCGACATTACCAGCCCTAAGTACGCTGCCATCCACAAATCGTTATTGTCCGGATTTCTCTCCGGCGTTTCTTTCCTAAGCGGCGAGCACGAATTCACGGCTGCCGGCAACATCAAATTTTTCTTATGGCCCGGTTCGGGCATTTTTAACCACAAGCCGAAATGGTGCCTTACGTCAGAGTTGATCGAAACGGCGAGACGCTATGGACGCACCAATGCACGCATCGACCCTAGCTGGATTGAACCATTAGCGTTGCATGTCGTGAAGCGATCGTATAGCGACCCGCATTGGCATCGCAAACGTGGCACTGTGATGGCTTACGAAAAAGTCTCGTTGTTCGGCTTGCCGATCGTCATGAAACGACGCGTCGCTTACGGCAAGATTGATCCGGTCGAATCGCATGACATTTTCATCCGTGATGGCCTGCTGCATGATCGTCAAGACGGTAACTGGCGATTTCAATCGGCCGAACTCTCAGGTGAGACGATACCGGCTGCTCGCCATGGCAAACGCAACTCGCTAGGGGCCAATCAATTCCGTTTTTTCCTGCACAACCAAAATGTGTTGGCGGAAATTGCAAAGCTGGCCGCGAAAACTCGGTCGAATGAATACCTCGTCGAAGAGTCCCTCTTGCAAGATTTCTATCACAGCCGCATCGCTGCGAGCGTTTTCGATTGGCATTCGCTGAAACGTTGGTTCAAGGAGAACGAACACGCGGAAGAGACTTTGATGATGTCGATCGGTGGATTGCTGGGGGACATTCGCCAGGCGGCCGATCCACACGCCTTCCCGAACGATCTTAATATGGGCACACTCCAGTTGCCCGTCGCCTACAAATTTGCCCCCGGAGAGGAAGATGATGGAATCTCGGTCGTCGTTCCGCAAGATGCGATTGGCCACCTGCACACGGGGCGCACCGGCTGGCTGATTCCAGGACTGCTGGAGGACAAGATTACCGCATTGATCCGCAGTTTGCCGAAGAACTTGCGGCGGAACTTCATTCCCGCACCCGACACGGCGAAGCGTATTGCGGCCGCGATCGAGTATGGGGTGGGCGATTTCTTTGAACAGGTCGTGGGGCGTCTGAATCAGGAGTCCGAGGAACGAGTACGAACGCAGGACTTCCAGATGGACAAACTTCCTGACCATCTGCGGCTAAATATCCGAGTCATCGACGACCAAGGCGCCGTGAAAGCACAAGGGCGTGACCTGGCAGAAGTGCGACGAGCCGTCGGTGCGACCGCTCCGGAACAAATTGTCAGCACCGACGACGGTCGTTGGCAACGGGACGGCATCGAGTCATGGGATTTTGGCGAATTGCCAAAACAGATAACGATAGCAAGAGCCGGCATCGAGATCCCCGTTTATCCGGCCCTGGTCGACGCGCAAGAATCGGTGCAGTTGCGATTGTTCGAGTCGGCCGCTTTGGCCAAACAGGTTTCGATCAAAGGGATCAGCCGGTTGTACGCACAGCAGTGCCGCAAGGCATTGCGGTCGCAAATCGCTTGGCTGCCAGAATTCGATCAAATGGCGCTGTACGCAGCCAGTTTGATGACACCAGAGCAACTTCGAGGCCAACTTCGCGATCTTATTTGTCGCCGCGCGTTCTTAGATGGCGAAAAGAAACTACCGCGTAGCGAGGAGGATTTCGTCGCCCGTTTGGACAATTCTGCAGAGCGCATTGGCATCGCAACGCAGGATGCTGCTCGTTTGCTTCCCCGGCTATTCACCGCCTTCCATGAAGCACGGTTGTCGCTGGAAGAGACGAACAACCGGCAGGCTCATCATGCGGTCTCAGATCTGCAAGAACAAATGGGCGTGCTCTTGAGCGACGGATTTCTCACTCATACCCCCTGGCGATGGCTTGCCGAATTCCCGCGATATTTACGGGGGATTCCCCACCGCCTCGAACGATTGGCGTCGGGTTCGTTAGAAAAAGACATCGAATCCACGTATGAAATTGCCAACTATTGGCGGCAGTACACCGATCAGAAAGCCATCCACGAGGAAGATCGTGTCTACGACACCGAACTGGAAATGTATCGCTGGATGATTGAGGAATACCGGGTTTCGTGTTTCGCGCAGTCGCTCGGAACCGCCTTCAGCGTCTCGCCCAAGAGACTCGCCAAGCAATGGGGCAAAGTGAAAAGGTAATGCATTTCACACACGATGATGGGGATCGACATGCCAACAGCTGTCCCCGCATCTCAATCTCTATTCACGCAATAAATAGGCGCAAAAAACAAGCGCCGGCGAAGAAGTAGAGAGGGGATAACAATCTGCTTTCCTTCACCGACGCCCTTGGTGGCCGATAGGGCGTTGCCCTACCTATAAAGACGCAAATCGCCCCCCCAAACGAGCGCTAAATCTGACAAAAAACCAAAGAAAAACCCCACTTGTTAGAAAAACCGGAATCCCATACCGAAAATTACGATTTTCACACAGTTTTGACGGCGAATTCTTACACGAAACACGGTGTAATACTCAGAGAGCAGATGGCCTATTCGCCGCCAAGTCGCTTGCGGAGATTCTCCGCCCCGCGCCTGAGCAGCCCGGCAACGGCGGCCTCGGACTTGCCAAGAAGCTCGGCAACCTGCTTTAACTGCATAGATTCTAGATATTTCAACCGAATCGCATCGGCCTGATCGTTGGGGAGACTGGCGATCGCTTTGGCCAAAATGAGCGCCGATTCGCCTTTGAGCAGCCGGGTTCCAGCCGAAGACCCTTCTGCCAAGGGCCCGTCAAAAGCCAAAGATGCGCTCTCGCCTTGATCTTGCCACGACTTTTCGCGTGTTACATCGCGCGTAGGACCGTAAAACGCCCGCGTCACGTCTTTGATCGCACTGCTGAGAATCGACTGCAACCAAGCGGTCAACTGAGGCTCGCTCGTGCCCTCAAATCGCTCGAACCCTTGATGAGCCCGATGCAACGCGTCTTGAGCAATATCGGAACCGTCGAGCTTGGTCCCCAATCGTCGCACACGGGCGTCGGCCAAGGCCCGCAATTTCAGGTAGGGACGGTACCATCGAAAAAGCTCATCCAAATGTGATGCATCTTCTTTAGCACTGGCTATAAGCTTATCAATCGAGGGTTTTTCACGTGTCATAGTGCTGAATGTTACGCTAATCCTGGTTCCTAACAACCGCCCACACCTCCTCACTACCTACCACCCACAAAAGGGGAAGGAATTCCGGCACATTCTTATACCCTGGATGGAATAAGATACGTAAGAACGAGTGTTGACGGCGGGGGCGCTCGATCTTGACAATTCCCTCTTCGTCCGCGAGAGCAAACCAGCTTGCGAAACCCAAAGCCTTCTTTCGAAGCCATTCTGGCACAGTGCATTTCCGCGCGTGATCATGCGCAGTGGGAACGTGTCGAGGCGATCATGAGCAAGCACCAAGAGTATGCGGATGAAATACGAGATTTCTTCGCCGAAACGTCCAGCTTGGTCAAAAAAATACATGAAGTTTCGGCAGGATGCTCTGAGCAACAGCCAGCGCCGCCACTCCACGAATCGATACGGTTCTTTGGAGACTATGAGTTGATCGAGCTGCTGGGGTCGGGTGCGATGGGCGAGATTTATCGTGCCCACCATCGAACGCTCGATCGCATCGTGGCGCTCAAAGTGATTCGGGGCGCTCAATCTTGGAATGAAACGTTCATCGAACGATTTCGCATCGAAGCTCAGTTGTCAGCCAAACTCATCCACCCAAACATCGTCAGAATTTACGATGTCGGTGAGGTGGACGGGCGCATGTTCTACACCATGGACTGCGTCGATGGCTTTAACTTAAAGCAGCTGGCGGTTGGTGTGGGGTTAGATGGCGTCGATGCCGCGCGGATTATCTCTAAGATCGCGAGGGCGACATATTACGCCCACAATCAGGGTGTCATTCATCGTGATATCAAACCGTCCAATATTCTGATCGACAAATCGACACACCAACCTGCGATCACCGATTTCGGCCTCGCGAAGAACCTACTCGACCCGTCGGATCTCACGCTCAGCAATGAAGTCGTCGGATCGCCCGCCTACTTGGCACCGGAGACGATCGGAGGTGGGCGTCTTGCCATCAATCCTTTGGGAGATATCTACTCGCTGGGTGCTACGCTGTATCACCTGCTTGCCGGCAAGCCTCCAATTAGTGGCAGCTCCGTCGCGGACACTCTTCATCTGGCAAGCCGCGGCGAGATCGTCGCAATCCGTGAATTAGTTCCTCGCGTTCCCAAAGATTTGGAAACGATTTGCATGAAATGCATGGAACTCGACCCGAAAAGAAGATACGCGACGGCAGAATTACTCGCGGAAGACCTAGAACGATACCTGACAAACGAGCCGATACTCGCTCGCCCTCTGGGGCCCATTGGGCAATTCTATCGTTGGGGCTGCCGAAAGCCGGCTCAGGCAATCATGTTGGCTGTGGGCATGTGTGTCTTGGTCACGGCAGTCCTCACCACGCTTTACGTCAATCGGTTGCGACACGCGGCAGAAACGAAGCGAATCGAGGCGGAACAAAGCGTCGCCGAGACGACCGAACTTGCCGACTACTTGGTTGATATCCTCCGCAGTCCCGATCCTGCCATTAACGGTCGTGAGGTCACCGTCGCCAGTCGGCTGGAAGCCGCCGTCGTCCAGGCCAACGATCAGCTAGAAAGCCAACCGCGCCGGCGAGCAGCGGTTCTCGCAGCACTGGGCCGCAGTTTCCACGGGTTAGGGATGGCCGCTCCGGCCGAAGAGACTCTGCGGCAGGCAATCGACTGCTTCGCCAGCCAAGTCGATCCGAATCATCCCGAGCTAATCATCATGCGAACGCACTTGGCAGACATCACCATGGCCGCCAATCCGGCGGCAGCAATCACGACGCTCTCGAACCTGCAAAATCTGTGGCGGTCCAATTATGACGTCGACACGAAGCAGTACTTCTTCATCACTTCGTCACTGGCGGCTGCGTATCAATCAGAAAGTCGTTTTCCAGAGGCCTTGCACGCGTTTCAAGAGGTTGCGAACCGGTCCAAATCGTTGTTCGGTGACGAAGCTCCAGAGACGTTGATGGCGCTTCGTGAATACGCAAACGCACAACTCGACGTGAGCGATTTAACCGGCGCACTGGAGACGTACGAGTTCGTGTTGCAGTCACTGCGCCAGCAAGAGAATGCTAGTCCGCTGGAAACAATCCGCACACTGGCCGGTATTGGAGAAACATACCGGGCGATGAAAGAGGTGCTGAAAGCCACAGCCGTCCACGAAGAGGCACTGCAGAAATCGTTGGAATTACTCGGTGCCGATCACCCCGAAACGCTCCAAAGAATGCAAAACCTTGCTTTTACCTACATGCATTCTGGCCCCAAGAAAGAGGACGCTGCCGACTTACTGCGTCGACGCCAGCAATTGACGTTGGCCAAGTATGGGCCCGATCATCGCCAATCGATCGAGGCATTGGCCTCGCTCGGAACGGCCCTCTATGTGACGCAAAAGCATGCAGAGGCGATCCCTTCGTTTCGAGCCGTCTTGCCGCAATTGTTGGAGCATTTTGGTCCACTCGACCAGCAGACGCTGGCCATTCAACAGCAGTTGGCGGTGACTCTCGATTCGGTCGGGGAACACGAGGAAGCCGAGTCGATCTTTCGAACCATCTTGCCGAATTTACGCGAGGTCTTTGGCGAACGGGGGCTCAACGTCCTGGCAACCGAATCCCAGTTGGCGAAAAATCTAGCCAGCCAGCGGCGGTACGTCGAAGCAGCGGAGTGCTTCGAATCTTTGATCGAACCGACGACAGCTTTGCTGGGCACTGCTCACAAGAAACCCTACAGCCATTGTTTCCAAGCACTGTCCAATTTTTATCTTGCGAGAGATTATGACCGCGCACTTACCGTCGGCCGAAGATTCCTCGATACCTACTGCGAATCGCCCGCCGCGAATCCCGATAATAATGCCATCGCCCGCATCCATATCGCCGATTGCCTCAGGCGGAATGGAGAACTGAGTCCTGCGCTCGCTGTCCTTAGCAAGGCGATGACTCGTTTGGAACCGTTAGCCGACCACTTAGGAGCCCAAGCGGCTGCCATCCGAGGTGCCATTGCGATGGACCAAGGGGAAACCGAGACGGCAAGATTTTGGCTCACGAAAGCAACCACAGGCTTCGCGAATTTGTCGGTCGAAGAACCTGCTCCATGGCTTGCCGCACGTATTGAACAGGCCGAAGCTTGGGCAAAAGCGGTCGGCATCGATGCCGTCGCAGCACCAAGTAGCACCGAATCAGAAAGCAACGCGACTAGGACTGTTCAGCAATCGCCTGATCAATAATTCCGTTCAGGTCGGATTCGTTGACATTCATCTGAGCTGCAATGACAGCGAACATCTGACGCTCAGTGTTGTGAATTTGGCCGTCGGCGGCCATCATGAAGACAAGTTCCTTGAGCAAGTCGTTGGCCGCAGCTTTGTCCTGAGGAATTTCGGGAAGAGGCGCTTCATCGCGAGCAGCTTCATCCAACAGACGTTCAAATTCGCTATCGCTAACTCCCCATTCCAACGCTCGATGCGAAAACAATCGCAACTCTTCACGCGAAATAGAACCATCGGCAACAGCCATGGAGAGCATAAACTTCAATTTCTCTAAGTTCGACATGTGGGTATCCTTCGGTCTTGCGGCCGCCACTGCGACTTTGGCACGCGAGCAATCTGACTCAAGAACGTATTGTAACAAACAATTCCAACTTTTGGCCCATCACCAACTATTCAACAATAGCAGGACGAATGTATGAATCGCTTTCGAGAACGAATGAATCACCTCCAAGACCGGTCACGTCCGTGCGAAGCGATACCAAGCTTGGTCAAAGTGGCCGTGATTGCTATCCTGCTTTCAGTTTTCACTCAACATGACGTAGCAGCTCAAGACGATTCGCAGCGGGGAGATATTCGATTGTCAAAAGCCACATTTGGTTCGGGATGTTTTTGGTGTACCGAGGCCGTTTTTCTTCAATTGGAAGGTGTCGAATCGGCGCTGCCGGGATACTGCGGCGGGCAGACCGAAGATCCGACATACAAGCAAGTCTGCTCCGGGACGACCGGACACGCAGAGGTGATTCAGATCACGTATGACGCCTCGCGCGTCAGCTTTGAAAAGCTGCTTGAGGTTTTTTGGAAAAGCCACGACCCGACCACCCTAAATCGTCAAGGCAATGATGTCGGAACGCAGTACCGCAGCGTTATCTTCTTTCACGATGAAGAGCAAAAATCGCTCGCGGAGAAATACAAAGCGAAACTGGACGCCGCCGGAATTTTTGGCGACCCGATCGTGACCGAGATTTCACCGTTGGCAAAATTCTACGTTGCCGAGAATTACCACAAGGACTACTACGCGCTCAACAGCGGTCAACCCTATTGCGTGGCCGTCGTCCGCCCGAAGGTCGAGAAAATCCGCAAGCTCTTCGAGGCCGATCTGAAGAAAACCGAAAACTGATCGTTGCCGGAGCCCCGTTAGGTCACGACGGTTGGCCGAGGGTAGGAACCAATCACCCGCAATTTCTGACAATGTGATTCGGCCGCTAGGACCGCTCGTTGGATTTTTTCATCCGCCGAATGCCCTTCGGCATCGATGAAGAAGAAATATTCCCAAGCGTTGCGCCGACTTGGCTGTGAGGTGATCATCGTCAGGTTCACTTCGGCTTCGCGAAGTACGTTGAGCACATCGACTAGAGCGCCCGCCTTATGAGCGGTCGTAAATAGGATCGACGTTTTGTCGTCGCCGGTCGGTTTTGCCTGCTCGTTGCCGACGACAAAGAACCGAGTCACATTCTTGGCATCGTCTTCCACATTGCTGACTTGGATAGGCAAGTCGTAAAGCTCGGCAGCCAGTTTGTTGCCGAGTGCAGCGGCTCCTTCTTCCTGGGATGCCATTTCGGCTGCCCGTGACGAACTGGCGGTCGCCTCGGCCTTTCTGATAAGTCCAGTTTCTGCCAACCAATTGCGGCATTGGTCGAAAATCTCTTGCTTCGAATAGACGCGTTCGATTTCCGAGATCGGCTTGCGGGACAGCAAGTTGTGTTGGATTCGCAAATTAATTTCGGCACACACGCTCACTGTCGATTCGGTAAACGCATCGAGCGTTTCGCGAATGCCGCCGATCATCGAGTTCTCAATCGGCACGACGCCAAAATCGGCATGCCCGTTTTCGACTTCCTTGAATGCGGCCGTGATGTCCCCAACCGGTTCGTAATCGACAGCCGAACCAAATTTGCTGGTAGCCGCCAAATGCGAATAGCTACCAAGCGGCCCCAAGAAAGCGATCCGTAACGGCTTTTCCAGCGAAAAAGAACCGCTCATCAATTCGCGATAGACCGCGAGCAAGACTTCATTCGAGAAGGGCCCCGGGTTTTGCTTGCAAATCCGATCGAGAATTTCACTTTCTCGGTCCGGCGCATAGACGGGCGTTCCATCTTTGGCTTTCAAGGCGCCGATCGCCTGAGCCAGCTCGCCCCGTTCACTGATGAGCGTGAGCAACTTCCGATCGATTTCGTCGATCCGTTCGCGCACATTGCCTAATCCGCCACTCGTTGCACCGTTTGTTTCGTCGTTTGCTTCGTCGCTGCTCATGTTTGATTCTTGGGGAAGAGGTGGTGATCATGCCAACGAGACGGACCGCACGAAGGACTAGGAAGATCCGTTCCGCATTTTTTCGGCGATCAGGATCGACATCTCTAGGGCTTGCTCATAGTTAAGTCGTGGATCGACTTGCGTGCGGTAATCGCGTGCCAGATCGTCGCTCGTTAAGCCCCGTGCACCGCCGGTGCATTCGGTGACGTCGTCGCCGGTCAATTCAAAGTGGACACCGCCGAGGTAGGAACCTCTCGATTTGTGGACGTCAAACGCGATTTCTAACTCACCCAAAATGCGTTTGAAGTCGCGGGTCTTGTATCCATTGTCGGTAACTTCGGTGTTGCCATGCATCGGGTCACAGCACCAAACCACCGATTTCTTAGCTCCTTCGACCGCTTCGATCAGCTTGGGCAAATGCTCTTCCACTTGATCCATCCCAAACCGATGAATCAGCGTCAGCCGGCCCGGTTCGTTGGAGGAATTCAGAGTGCCGATCAACTCGAGCAATCGATCCGGTTCCATATCTGGGCCCACTTTGACACCGACCGGATTTTCAATGCCACGGCAGTACTCGACGTGGGCTCCGTCGATCTGATTGGTTCGGTTACCAATCCACGGGAAGTGAGTCGCCAAGTTGTACCAACCGCGACGGCGGGGAACTTGCCTCGTCTGCGCCTGCTCGTAATACAAATGCAACGCTTCGTGGCTGGTGAAAAATTCAACCCGATTCAGTTGATCAATCTTCTCACCGCTGATGTTCTCAAGGAAGCGAATCGATTCTCCGATTTCGCTCACCATCTTCTGATACTGGGCCGCCTTGTCGGCATGCTTGACGAAGTCAAGTTGCCAGTACTCGGGGTGATGCAAATCGGCAAAGCCGCCATCGATGAGGCTGCGAATGAAATTTAGCGTCATCGCCGAGTGGTGATATCCGCGAATGAGCAGGTCGGGGTCGGGCCGCCGTGAGTCTTCAACAAAGGCAGCGCTGTTGACGAGATCACCCCGATAACTGGGCAACGTCAAGTCATCTCTTGTTTCCGTATCGGAAGAACGCGGTTTGGTGTACTGACCGGCGATGCGGCCAACCCGTGTCACTTTCTTGCGGCTCCCATGAACCAAGATCAGACTCATCTGCAACAAAATTTTCAACTTACCGGTAATCACCGCCGAATCGCATTCGGAGAAATGCTCGGCACAATCGCCACCTTGAAGTAGGAACCCGTCACCTTCAGCGATATCGGCAAGATCGCTGCGCAGCTTTTCGACTTCCCAACTGGTCACCAACGGCGGCAATTTCGAAAGCGCACGCACCGACGACTCGACCGCTTGAGCGTCCGGATAGTTGGGCATCTGCCGAATCGTTTTCGTTTGCCAAGAATCGGGAAGCCAGTTCGCTTCCGAAGAGGTTTCAAGTCGGTTACTCGTCTTGCCCATGGATTTTCTCTTGCATCGAACGATGCTTACTTGTGCGGCGGCTAATTGACTAATGGTTCATTGGTTCGACGGTTTTGGCCTCAAGTTGTGGCCAAAAAAAAGCCCCGAGTTCCTAAGGATCTCGGGGCTTGAATCGTTGCTTGTGGTGTCAACCTACAGTGATTCTCCAGCCCCGTCGTCAAAACGGGCAAATGGGAACATAAACCAATAATAGATTCGAGCTGTGGATGACATACCTTCAATTATTCTTCGTCCGACCGATTTTGCAACCTCACAAGTCGCATGAATCGGACTATCGATCGCCGTCGGCGTCTTCTTCCCGTTGTGCCTGACGATTCGCTTCGCTCAAAGCAACCTGCAAGCCGGGAATTGCCTCCCGCCCACTGGGCACCTCAAACTCGGCCCGTCGGAATGCATCGCCAACTGGCTGGTACCTGCCGCCCAAATGCTCAGCCAAAAACGCCTCCGCTACCGCGTAAAAGGCAAACCGATTCTCGGGACGAGCAAACCCATGCCCTTCGTGTGGATAGAGCAAGTAGGTCACCGGCAATCGCCGCTGCTCCATGGCGGCCACAATCTGTTCCGCTTCCGACTGCTTCGCTCGAGGATCGTTGGCTCCTTGAGCAATCAACAAGGGCTTACTGATCCGTTCGGCATGAGCCAACGGAGACCGCGCCTGCAAGCGTTGCCGCCCGGCGGCGGTTTCGTGGTCACCGACACGCCGTTTCAACATCGACATCATCGGCAACCAATAGGGCGGTGGATTCTGCAACAGCGTTTCCAAACTGGACGGTCCCACGATGTCGACGCCGCAGGCGAATGTCTCTGGGCTCGACGTCATCCCGACCAGCGTTGCGTAGCCACCGTAGCTGCCTCCCATGATCGCGACGCGAGAACGATCGGCAATTCCTTGCGCGACCGCCCATTCGACCGCGTCGAGCAAGTCATTGTGCATTTTGCCGGCCCATTCGCCGTCGGCCGCGTTAAGAAACCGTTTGCCAAAACCGGCGGAGCCGCGGAAGTTCACGCTCAGCACCGCGTACCCTCGATTGGCGAGCAACTGATGGAGCGGATGGAAGCCCCAAACGTCTCTCGCCCAAGGTCCACCATGGACGTCGAGCACCAATGGGCAAGGCTTGGCCGGCCGCCCCGTCGCATGGGGATCGGCGGATTGCGGCAGAGAATAGTAGCTAACCAAATCGAGTCCGTCACGCGCTTTGATCACCGTCGAGTGCATTTTTACCAGCGGCTGTTCCGCCAGTGCATCGTGACTGGTAAACAACAACTTCGCCTCCCGCGGCTCTCGGCGGTAGTAGTAAAACCGTTCCGGTCCATCGTCCAGCGTGTAGGAAACGATCCAAGCCGAATCATCCAGCGTCCGGCTGGCAATCTGCAGATCACCGTCCGAGACAGCCTGTAAGTAATCCATGTCCGACTGGATGCGCGGATCCAAGACTTTCCAGACCGTCCGTTCATAGTTGAAGGTGACCGCTTCGACATGCTTGTCGGTGGGGTGCATCATGACTCCAACGACGTCCGATTGTTCATCAGACGCGAGAATTTGTGGTCGGTCGGTCTTCAGGTCGAGTATCGCGAGCGCCGCCGTGTTGCGATTGCGGCTGTCGAGTAAATAGACCTGCTCGCCCTTCGGGTCGAAGCCGGCAAATCGGGTGGTCGCCGCATCTTCGGGAGCCAGTTGCAGGTAGGCGCTCCAACCTCGCTCATTCGATTTGTCGCGGCGGACGATCCTCTGCCCACCGTCCGGCGAATACGAAACGGCAAACCGCACCTGATAGTTGTCGTCGGCTAGGAGCGAGGCGAAACCGGGATTCTCCAGCACCAACTGCCGCTGCCCCGTGACCAGATTGACTCGATACAGATCGTGAAACTGCCGGGGCTCCCGATCATTGATTCCGACAAGAATTTCGGTCGGAAATTGTTCACTGACGGCTTCGATTCGAGCCACAATACCGCGGATGGGCGTGAGGTCTTTTATCGATCGATTTTGCACATCGATCGAATAGACGTGAAAATCCTCGTCACCATCGTTGTCTTGGGTAAAGACAATATGCTGATTCGTGTAGGCCCAAAAGAAATTACGAATGCCTCGGTGCGTATCCTTGGTTAAGGGAGCCGCCTGAGCCACATCGTCAATGGGGGCCAGCCAAATGTTCATGACGCCATCTCTGGGCGCTAAGAACGCAAGCTGTTTCCCGTCCGGGCTGATGCGCGGTCTGGCTCGATCAGGATTTCCGAACAAGAGACGTCGAGGAATCAACGCCGTGGGCGGCGCGTTGGTAACGGGTACTTCGTCGCCATCGACTCGATCGTTGGCAACGGGTGAATCGATCGGAAGTGACGAGATGGGTGGCAGCGCCTCATTCGTTCCAGGCGGAGCCAAGGCCAAGGGGAATTCCGCGTCGGTTGTCTGATTGGGTCGATCGGCCAACAAGTCGCGAGGCCTCTCTAGCAATTCATCATTCGCAGGCGGAGCCGCCGGCGGCAGGCTCACTTCAGCCGGTTCTGACGTGCCATCTTCTGCGGGTGTCGCCCCAGCCGGTTCCAGCAGCGAGAACGCAGGCTCGGTCTCCGCGCTGGCAGTGCCCGGTGCAGCCCGATCGGTCGCCGCGTCTTGGGCAAAAGAAAAGGGCTCCGATTCGACCGTTTCACGCGGTGTTGCTTCGGTCACGCCAGCGGCGTCCTGTGCCGAGTCGGCTGCCGGATTCGGCGGCGCATCGGCGGCCGATCTTCCCAGCGGTTTGTTGGGACTTGGGATACAACCCAAGCAGAACAAAAATAGCATCAACAGCGCGTAGCGCATGACAGGGAGTCTCCGACGAATAAATCGCGTTTAGTCGGCGGGAACTGTACCATTCGAGACGAACTGGGCAGAAGTGCGATCTGTTCAATTTAGCCCCAGCGGCAAGTGAGTCACAAGGCCTCGCTTCCCAGCGTGGGAGATGCGAGCTCTCGCACGCATGACACTCGGAACAAACCGCCAGCAGTGACAGCACAAACGGCTAAGAAGCATGGTGCCGCCGACGAACGCGGCGCTGAAGCGTCTTTGCCAAACGGCGGCTGCGGCGATAGCCGTACTCGATCGCGAACCACTCGGCGTAACGTTCTCGGTCGGTGTAGCTCGTGTTTCGTTGATCGAGCAAATGCCCCAACTCGTGGATCAAGATGTTGTTGAGATAGAAATCGCGGAGCGTCTTCGGAGTCCACAACAACTGCCAATGGTCGGCAGCCAATTGAGACCAGCGGCCACCGTACATTTTGGCCTCGTTGTAGACGATCGGCTTGGGCGGACGATCGAATTCCTCTACCAATGACTCTTCAATCGGGTAGAGGTACAGCGCGGATGCCCATTGCATTCCATAGCAAGGGAACGTCTGTTTCTTGCGAGTGATCTGGCTCAGCTGAACAACCTCTAACGGCTGCAGCATCCATTCGGGCAACTGGCTCAATCGATCCCGAATCTGGGCCGCCGTTACCGCGTGGACGTAGCCCTCACCAGGCGACTGAACCACGACTTCATACCCCTCGACGGGAGTTTCACTCGGCTCATACCAAGTTTCGGTCGGCACGAATGGCTCGCCGGCAGACAGTTCAGCACCTCTTCGACGTCGACTTGTGCGCAAATTGGCAGACTTCGCCAACGCAACAATGTTGGCCGACGTTCGAAGTCGCGAGTTGATCTTGCGCGAGTGCATAAGTTATTACTGCGAAAAGGTTTCTGCGATAAGACGAAACAGACGTAGGAACGAATCGGCCCCCAGCGGTGCTTCGACCGACTGCCCATACATCAATGCTAGTTACACCGAGGGTGGAGATTCAAGCGTAAAACCACAAACCTTTACTATGAAACCACTTACGGCATTCATAATGTCAGAATCGGCGACACGTCAAAACGGGGCCTTTTCTCCGGGAAATCACACAAACCACTGCCTTTAAAGGACTTACGTTACAACGAGACGCTTAGGCCGGGAAATGAGCAGGCGAGAGCCTGCGGAGCGCCCAATGAGGGTTCGCCGTTGCGTTGAAAACGGCCTTGAAGTGCCGGGCAGGGAAAGGTCGCCGCGTGTCGTCCCAAGCCGTTCTGAATCGTCCTCAGCCGTCTTAGGCGGTCCAATCGCCGGCGTAGTCCGTGGCGAACGGCCGGCCCGCAGCCGCGATCATCTCGAAACATCGTTTGGCGATCTGCCGAATGTGAAGTTGGTCGTGTGCCACCCACGACGTCATCAGATCGCCCGCCCGCAGCGGCCCCATGCGAGGATGCTGATACGTCCGTTCCCAATCGGGAGCCTGCAGACTTTCGAGCCACGCAAGTGATGCGGTGCGTTCGGTAACAAACAACTGGATGACTTGCTGAGGATTCCTGTCATTGAAGTTTTCTGCAGCGACGATTCCTTCCGGGTCGTAGTCGGGCCAAGCTTGAGTCGGATCGGCGAGCGTCATTTGCACTCGCTTCCGAAAGTCGTGCGTCTCTTCGACGACGAGGTGCCCCATGATCTCGAGAACGGACCAGTTCCCGGAAGGTGGTTTCCAGCGAAACTGTTCTGCGCTCAGTCCTTCCACCAAAGCAGGAATCGCGGTCTTCGAACGGTGGAGAAATTCAATCGGTGTTGTTAACTTCATCGGAATACCGTTCCTTTGCAGCTTCTTGCATCGCGTTCAACTGTTTACGCAATTCCGATTCACTCGGCAAGTCAGCCAAGTCGTCTTGTTCCAAAGCGTCTTCTGTGGACAGCCGTACAAGTTCTTTCAAGACACGCAAACGGACATCCCGGTATTCCTCGTCACCATCGAGGCCATCCGCAACCTTGCTGAGCAGCGGCACGGCCTCCTGAAGGCGACCTTGCAGAGAATAGACTAAGCCGACATTGCCGGCCGAAGCGAGCGTATCGGTCACTTGCTCCCCGAGTACTTCCCGTCGACCTTTGTACGATTCCTCGAACAACTCGAGCGCCAACTCGGTCTGCCCTATGGTCTCCAACAAGAGCCCCAGGAACCGGATCGAACTTAGAGTGTAAGGGTGCCGCGCCCCGGCAATGCGACGGTAGCCGGCGGTCGAATCTTCGTAGTAGGCGAGGGCAGTCTCGTATTCTTGCTTGGCCTTGTAAATCGAACCGACCAACATTTTTGCATTTTGGGGATCGAGGCGGTCATCACCGTAAATTTCGAGCGCGGCCTCCAACGCCTCTTGGGCGATGGGCAAAGCTTCGTCATACCGCTTTTGGTCTCGCAGCAGACGAACATAGCGGCGGAGGAACGTATTCGTATGGCGATGTTTTGGCCCGAGGACACGTTGCATCCCTTCGGCTGCTTCCTTCAACAAGACCTCCGCTTGTTCGATTTGTTTTCGGGAATGCAACAGCACGCCTAAGTTACCAATCGCCAGCAGAGTTTCTGTATTGTCGTCTCCCAACAGACGACGGTTGCCGGCGATCGCCTCCTCAAACAGCCGAATCGCCTCTTCTTCATCTCCCGTATATTGATGGGCTAACGCCAGGCCGTTGATCGCGCGAATCGTATGCGGATGCTGGTTGCCCAATGTTGCACGAAACCCGCTTACCGCCTCGCTTTGCATGCTCAAAGCGCGATCCTTCTGGCCAGTTTTTGCCAACTCACTCGCGAAACCGCTCAACGTGTTCAGCGTGTCCATGTGCAGCGCACCCAACACTCGTTGGCGCGTCTTTAAGACTTTGTCGTACAAGACAATCGCAGGTAGCACCTGACCATTCGAACCGAGGGCTTTGGCTAAATTTGCCCGCGCCGCGAGCGTCTTCTGGTGCTCGTCACCCCATTGCGATTCGAGCAACGTTACCAATTCGCGATAGCGGCCAATCGCTTCTTCGAAGTTGCCGGTTTGTGAGTGCAGCGCGGCAATGTTATTAAGCGTCGCCGTCGTTCGCGGATCATTTGCGCCCCAGAGTGCCTGCTGTCCGTCGAGCGCCAACTGATGATGATCCATCGCTTCGTCGAAACGTTCCATCGTCTGCAGGATCTCGCCAACTTGTCCGGTCACTTCGAGCGTTTCTGCCGCCTCTTCGCCCAGCACTTCACGGAATCCGGCCAAAGCCGCCTGCAAGCAAGCAAGTGATTCATCATAGAACCCGCGCTCTCTCAGCACGGCCCCTTTGATCGTGATGGCTCCCAACGTCGCCGGATGATCGTCGCCCAAGATTTTCGTAAGCCGATCAGCGGCGTGGAGGATGGTGGACTCTGCCTCTTCATGCTGCCCTTTCGCAAGCAGCAAGTAGGCCAAGTCGACTTGGGCGTCGAGCGTATTGGCATGATCGGCTCCCAATGATTCTGTCCACATCGAAAGTGCCCGTCGTTGAGCCGGCAGCGCTCGATCGAACAGACTTAAATGAGCCATTGTCTCGGCCGTCGATTGCAGGAACTGAGCCTGCAATTTCGGCTGATCGGCAAATTGTTCTTCCGCCGCCGAAATCGCAGTCGCGAAGATTTTCTCCTCGAGCATTTTCATCGCGACGTTGGTGAAGTTGGCGCCAGCAAACGATTCCGCAGACGGGCTCGCCGTCGTGACGTGGGCATTACCTGGGACACCTGCCGACAGGGAACTGCTAGGATCGGCCGCCGCGTTCCATTCCGCTTCTTGATCGACTGTCGTTGCTGCCTCCCGAACGCCCGCGAGCAATTGCTCACGCAGAAAAACGCCCATGGCTTCTGGATCGATCTGAGCCAGTTGGGCATTCTGGAAATCGGCGACTTGCTCTGTTTCCTGCGCCCGTCTGTGGGCCAGTTGCTCATTCTGCCTCGCCTTCATGTACAGCCAAGAAAGAGCCGCACTGCTGGCCGCGAGCATGCTGACGAAGGCGACCGTCCCCACGACCAATGCTCGATGCCGGCGAGCAAACATGCGCAGACTGTACAGACTGCTGTCAGGACGCGCCCGAACCGGTTCGCAGTTGGCATAACGTCGCAGGTCGGCTGCCAACTCGCCAGCTGACTGGTAACGCCGATCCGGATCCTTGTGAAGACACTTCAGCGTCAGCGTTTCCAAATCGCGGTCGAGATACGAGGCGTAAACACGAGGTCGAACGGGCTCTTGCTGAGTAATCACCTGGACCATGTCGCTTAGCGCCGCATCGATCCGATAGGGCATCTGGCCAGTCAAAGCGCGATAGATCATCAAACCGAGGGCATAGACATCACTGCGGACGTCGGCCACATGAGAGGCGGTCGAAACCTGTTCTGGGCTGGACCAGGGCAGGGTGCCCAAGAACTGGCCTGTCGCGGTGATCGAATGGCCTCCGCGCGTGTCGCCCTCCACATCATTTCCGATCGATTTGGCGAGCCCAAAATCCAATACGTACGGCTCGTCCTCTGCGTCGATGCGGATATTGTTCGGCTTCAAATCACGGTGGATGACACCCCGTTGGTGAGCAATCGCGACCGCATCACAAATCTTGGTCAATGTTTCGATGAGTCGCGAAGTCTTGTTGCGAGCGGCCAGACCGCGGAAAGAACTTTCGTCGCCACCGCGCAAGTCGTCGGCCCAGGCATCCAGCGGCAGCCCCGGTATGTAATCCATCACAAAGAAGTGGTTACCGGCGGCGTTACCACTGTCATGAATCGTGACGATGTTCGGGTGCTTAATCGATGCCAGGATATGAGCTTCCCGTTCGAAGCGAGCTCGCTCGCCGCTGCCAGCAAACGGGCCTTCTCGCATCATTTTGATCGCTACGTCACGTTGCGTGGCCAACTGATGAGCCAGGTAAACCACACCTTGGCCGCCACGGTGAATTTCGCGCAGAATCTTGTAACCGGGGATCGCGTCTTGCTGCGGACCACGCAGCCCCGGCGTCAGCGCAATCTGCTCTCGTGTGTCGGCAATTAGATCGGCGATCGGCGTCTGTTTTGGTTTGCCCATGCTCGTTGCTCGACGAAGTCCCCACGACCAACATTCATGCACGGGACAGACGGCGGCCTTTTTTTAAAAATGTGTTTTGGTATTGCCGGCGGCTCATCTCAAAACCAAACCAGCGTTCATAGCGACTGACCACCCCACGATTCGCGCAGAAAATCCATCGCCCGAGCTCGCAGCATGTAGATGGCGCCTGCCGACCGGCTCAATTGCTCCGACACCTCGTCAATCGACAGGCCATCCAAATCATAAAGCGTCAGAACTTTCCCGTAGTCACGCGGCAACTGAGAAATCGCCTGGCGCAGTATTTCGATCGATTCGTCCGCCATGGCCTGGCGGCTGGGCGTTCCCGTAGTAAAGCCAATGCAGTCGAGCAGCGCGACCGACGACTGGCCCCCGTTTGGCAATGTGATTCGTTTTTCCGGCGGAAGCTGCTTGCCCGCTTCGAGAGAACGAATCGCGTCGATCAAGTTGTTGTCTGCGATGCGACGCAACCAAGCTTCGAATGATCCATCTCCTCGATATTCGAAGCGACCGATGCGCAGAAAGACTTCCAAGAACGTGACTTGGATCACGTCATCGACATCAAGCAGCGATTGAAACCGAGTCGCCATCTTCGTTTGGACGCGACGCCGGAGTGGCTCGCCATGCAACTCGAGCAACTGCGACACCGCATCTCGATCACCAGCAACGGCCGCTTCCACCAGCGTTTGTTCGGAATCTTGAGACACGTGACGGGCTCGCGAGTTGATGGGCTGTGTCCGATGGAAGAAATTTTATCGGATTTTCGATCGCTGCGCGTGAGTTCCCAAGGATTGGCTCGCTTTTTCAAGGAGGAGTCCACTCCAGATTTCGTAACCAATGGCAAACAGGCACTTTAGGGAAAGTCATCATGATCGGACGTGTCCAAAAGCCCGTATCTTCGCTGCTGCGGAATTCGTCACCACAACCGTTGCACTTACAGATGGAAATCCTGGAATCGAGGCGGCTTCTCGCCGGTCTCGTCGAAATTGATGTCAATCCGGGTGGTGATCTTGTGGTCTTGGGTGACAACGAAGCCAATGACATCGGAATCTACATCGACGACTTGGCCGGTCAATTCCAAGTCGTCATCGAAGGAAACAACGGAACGCTGGTCGAATGGAATGGTCAAATCGACACCGACCACGCCATACCGCTCGGGGGCGTGTTGAGTGAGACCAATCTGGTCGGCGATTTGCGAATTCGCATGCGAGGCGGCGACGATGTGGTCGACATGGTTACGTGGTTCGATGGAGGACTCCTTAATATCGAAGGCAACCTCGACGTGAATCTTGGTTCCGGCCGCGATACGTTCGTCATGGAAGGAGCTCCCATTCCCGACTTCCTCGAAATTTATTCGCAGGTTCACGGCAACACAAGAATCATCGGCGGCAGCGGACAGGCGGGCGATTACATCGAAGTCGATCGGGTCTCGACAGACAGGCTTGACATCAACGTCGGAGCAGCGGCCGCTAGCGAGCTGGATCAAATCGTGCTTCGCGACACGTTCGCAACGGACATGCACCTAGCCGGTTCCGGAGGCGAAACGGAAATTTCGCTGCAGCGATCGGGTGGCACCCACGCGACGCTGCGGACCGGCGCGGGCGAAGATCAAATCATCGTCTCTCATAGTTCGTTCGTCGATCTTGATATCAACACGGGCTCCGTTTCCGGCAACGCGGCCGTTGGCGATTTCGCCTTGATCGGATCGGTGGTCATCGCCGGCGACACGTCGATTACCGGAGGCGCCGGCCGTACGCACGTTGTCTTCGATGCGACGCAACCGATGTTCCTGTCGAATTTCATGGGACAGGTCGACGTCAACACCGGGAATGGCGACGATATGGTCCGCATCACGAACAACGAGTACACCGTCTTCGAATCGAGCCTTGAAGTTCGTACGGCTGGTGGCGATGATTCGCTGGAAATCCAGGGCGAAACGGCCATCCTGGGTAACGCGGAATTTAACATGGGCGGAGGAGACGATCTCATCGATTTCGATTTCAACCCAGCAACGGATGTCGTTGCAGGCAGTCCGGCTCCACCGTCGTTCTTTAACGAATTCACCATTCGTGGAGGCGCCGGCAGCGACTCGTTGCACACTCTGGCAATTGTCTCCACAGTGACGATACCTAACATCATTTCCATCGAAGTCATGGCTGCCTAGAGTTGATCAACCATGCCGATACACGATGAAATCGCCAGCCAATCTGCGCTCTCAATCGTGGCGCGACAGATGGATCTGCGGCACGCTGTCATCCGACGCGATGCGGCGGAACTTAAGGTTCCTGCGGTGCCACGCGGCAGAGGATACATGTACAATTTGCACCAGGAAGCGGACGCTTGGCGAAGGGAATGACTGCCTGGCGTCGAATTTGGTTTGATATTCCAATGGAAAGGCACTACGTTGGCCGCGCTACAGCCAGATCGGCACGTCATCCTCTACACTCGCGCAGGTTGCCATCTTTGCGAGGAAGCCAACGAAGTTTTGCAGAGCTTCGGTCTGCATGCCGAATTGGTCGACATTGACCAGAAGCCGGAGCTGTTGGCCGAGTACAACGAGTGCGTACCGGTGGTTGAAATTGACGGTAAAGTCCGTTTTCGCGGCCGCATCAACCGCTTGTTGCTCGAACGCCTGCTGAAGAATAAGAACGCGTAGAAGGGATCTCAATCATCGCCACAAATCAGATTGGGATCTTCGCGAAGTATTGGGAACCGGGCCGCGTCAAAACGCGACTCGCCAAGAGTCTTGGCGACAAGGCGGCAGCCGAAGTCTATCGAGAAATGCTGTTTGGGTTAGCAGATCGGCTGAGCCATAGCGATGCGGAACGCATTTTGTCGATCTGGCCCGCTGACCGCGAGCCAGATTTCCAGGCGACTTTTGGCGAACACTGGACGATCACCGTCCAGGCGACCGGCGACCTGGGCACGAAAATGCAAACTTACTTCGAGACGGCGTTCTCCCAAGGGATGACCAAGGCGCTTTTGATCGGATCGGACTGTCCGTTGCTCGATACGGCCGACTTGGAAACAGCCTTCGCCCGATTGGACGATCATGAAGTCGTACTCGGCCCGACCAACGACGGAGGCTACTACCTCATCGGCGCTCGCGATCCGATGCCTGATCTGTTTTCAGGGATGCGATGGAGCACTCCCGACGTCTGGCCGGCAACGATAGGCCGGCTGGAAGCGCAGGACATTCGCTGGTCGGCTTTGGACGTCCGATCCGATGTCGACGACATTGATGACCTGCGTGCTTTGCGAACGGCATTGTCGCCTGACGCCTATCCGTCAGAGCCTTGGGATCAGCTCCGGCGGTGCATCGACCGGCTTGGGTTCTAGGGTTCAGATTTGAAATCTGAAATCTGAAATCTGAAATCTGAAATCTCAAATCTCAAATCTCAAATCTCAAATCTCAAATCTCAAATCTCAAATC
>CAYZRS010000042.1:0-41256 GCA_964480915.1 uncultured Pirellulaceae bacterium
GTTCTTGCGAACCGAGACAGTCCATTTTATCTCGCACCCGCTTTTAGTTCGGCCGCTGCGTTTCAGCAGAACGAAGCGCTTGTCGCAGACGCTTTTCGCACGGGCGCCGGAGTAGCGTGGGGAGACCAGTCGACTTGCTTGTCTTGTGCTGTTGCGCAGTTCTTTCGCCCAGGATATCAAAATCATCTGGTGCAAAACTGGCTTCCTTCGATTGATGGGATCGAGGCAAAGTTGCAGCAGGGAGCGGCGGTTGTCGACATCGGCTGCGGACATGGAATCACGACGACGATCATGGCTCAGGCGTTTCCCCAGTCACAATTTACCGGACTCGATTTTCACGAACCTTCGATCGAAGCGGCGCGAGAGCATGCCAGCTCGCACGGGCTGGCCAACGTCAGCTTTGAAGTCGCGAAGGCCACAGAACTACCGAATAAATTCGACATCGCAACGATCTTCGATTGCCTGCACGATATGGGAGATCCGGTCGGTGCCATGCAACACATTCGAGAATCGTTGAACGACGGCGGAGCCTGCATGATTGTTGAGCCGATGGCTGCCGACGAGCTAAAAGACAACCTGAATCCGATCGGTCGTTTGTACTATTCCGCTTCGACCATGGTTTGCGTACCGACATCGCTGGCACAAGAGGAAGGGCTGGCCTTGGGTGCACAGGCGGGAGAAGCCAAGTTGCGAGAAGTCATCGTGGAGCGCGCCGGTTTTCGCGAACTGCGTCGCGTCGCCGAAACTCCCTTCAACATGATCCTGGCCGCGTTTCCCTAAACTCGTTTTGGCGACGCTATTCGAGTGAGACGGATCCAGTGCAACAAACGAAAAAAGCCGAGCGGAATCTTCCGCTCGGCTTCATACTTTGACTTGGCTCAGTCTCCTACAACTTCGATTGCACGTTCTTGTGGACTCCGCCGGCAGGTTGCATGCTGTACGACTGAACGTTCCTGTGGACTCCGCCTGCACCGCCGCCTTGGACGCTTCTGGATTGGTGCTGGTTGTTGACGCCACCGAGCCCGTTGGGCGTGTAGTTTGTCAGTTCGCCATGTTCTTGACCGGTGATTGAGTTGATCCAAACGTAGCCTTCTTGGTATCCGACGACTTGGCCTTGAGCGTTGTGGATCGGTCGGCGAACCCAACGCTTCGTGCCGTTGTTCTGGCTTTCGTTTCGGCCCACTTGGTAGACGGTGTTGTCAATCTGGCGATTGTAGGTGTCGTATCCGCCGGTTTCAGGATTGATGCCTGTGATTTCGTTTGGGCTGACGTAGATGGGGTACTGACCTTGAGAAGGTGGGATGTATTGTTGTGATTGAGGTGGCATGACTCGCGGTCCGCCGGGACCAGGCACGACGGTTTGTGCGAGTGTGACGTTGCTGGCGGTGACGATCGTGAGGAGGGCGAGGATGGCGTTTGTGTTGGACATGATCAGGTTCTTTCGGCGTGCGAGTTATTTTGTTTTGAACCGTGCGTGTTGGCTCTGATAACCAATGCGGAAGTCGCGCTCCTGGGGGGACATGCTTTTCCTAAAGAATCTGGAAAAGGGCGTTTGGCCCTCGTTTTAGGAGAAAACGGCGGCCCGATTCCGCAGACGACATCTGGTTCGGGCGAATCGAGCGTCAGCGGGCCCTTGGCAGATCGTCTCGCCCAAGCCGCTGCCTTCACCCTCAAACAGCGGAAGAATCCCCGCAGGGATCATCACCGTTCTCGACCGTCTGTCATGACGATTCCGTCGGCCCCTGCATTCGATCACCGGCTTGGATCGGTTGACCATTGAGAAATTCCTTGTCGCTGACCAATTTGCGGCCTTCTGGCTTCACTTGGTCGAGACGGACGACGCCGTTGCCGGTCGATACGAGCAGCGCTCGATCCCATCGTCCCTCTTCGTCGGCGACAAACTCACCCGGTTGGCCCGGCGCGACGTTGGTGATCGACACGGCTTCGATTTGGACACGCAACGGTTCGTTGCCGGTTCGATAGCAAAACGAATAGGTCCCCGGCCATGGTTTGAAGGCGCGTACCTGGTCAAAGATCTGCTGCGACGTGCGTGACCAATCGACCAGTGCATCGGTTTTTTGAAGTCGCGGCGCCTTGGTTCGCTTCTTCGAATCTTGAACCTTGCCAATCGGGCGCTCGCCATCCCAGGCGGCCAATTGGTCGATGGAACGGAGGACGGCGCCGACCCCCAAGATGGCCAGCCGTTCTTCCAATTCGATGACGTTTTCAGTCGGTTCGATGGGGACTTCGATTTGTTCTAGGCTCGGGCCGGCATCCAAGCGTGGCGTCATGTGAATGACGGTGATCCCAGTGGTCGGTTGGCCGTCATACATCGCCCAATTGATCGGCGCGGCTCCCCGATAGGCGGGCAAGATCGATGCGTGCAGGTTGATGCCGCCCAGCTTGGCGGCCGCCAGTGCGTCGACTGATAAGATTTGGCCATAGTCGCAGACGACGAACAGGTCGGCGGCCAGTGCTTTCAGTTCGGCAACCACGGCATCGTCATTGATCGAATCGGGGTCGCGAATGTCGGTGACTCCCAAGGCTTCCGCCGCTTCGCGCATGGGGTTGCGGGGCGGCTTCGAACGTTTGCGCGCCGGCACTTTCGTCGGTCGGGTGTAGAGTGCGACGACGTCGTGGTTCGATTGGACGATCGCTTCGAAACTGGGAATGGCAAACCCACCGGTTCCCATCATGACAATTCGCATCCGCTGACCTTTGCTCAACTGGTGTGGCTGGGACGCCTGATTAGCAGTACTTGTTTTCGAATTCGCCCAGGCGCTTGGCAACCTCGTCCGCTGTCGGTTGGATGCCTTGTTCGAGCAAGTTTTCCATCGTCGCTTCCATGTCGCCCAGTTCCGCTTCAAGTTCCATCGAACAGCTCTTGCTCAGGCGGTCGATGAAGAGGACTCCGTCCAGATGATCGGTCTCGTGCTGGATGACTCGAGCCAGCAATCCATCGACGTCGCCCGACATCTCTTCACCGTTGAGCGAGTAGGCAGAGAAGTGGACTTTTTCTGGCCGTTTCACTGGCGCGTAGACGCCGGGAAGGCTCAAACAGCCTTCCTCTTTTTCTTCATTGCCACGCGGCAAGCTGACCACTGGATTGATGAAGACGAGCTCTTCACCTTCGCCCTTGGTGGCGGCCAGATTGGCGATGAACAGTCGGAAGGGCAGGTCGACTTGGTTTGCTGCGAGTCCGATGCCGTTGGCTTCGTACATCAGCTCGAACATCTGTTCGATGATCTTGCCAAGTTCTTTATCGACTCGACGAATCGGTTTCGATTTGTGCCGCAACGTCGGATGCGGGTAGGGAACAATGCGCAAGGAACAAACTCCAAAGCAGGTGGAATTCCAGATTATAGGCAGCGCGTCGCCCCGTCGCGACCCGACGTGAAATGCCGAATCGGTCAGCTTGCTTGCGACCGATCTGCGAACGGCCATAGAATCGAGTGAACGAACTCGCCTCCTTGCTACTTTCTCTGTTCGAGCCACTTGATGACGTCTCCAAACTCTCATCGCAGCCACCAGCTGGCTTGGCTCTGTTCGATCATCCTGCATCTCTTGCTGCTGTCGACGGTTTTGATCACGGTGAGACAGCGCTTGGGAGGAACGGTGGAACAGGCGGGCCGTGATGTGAGCGTGGCGCTGGTCAAACTGGAGAATGACGAACGGCGATTTTTTTACGAAGAGGGCGAACTGGCCGAAGGGAGCCCCGACGCAATTGATTCCTCGGCGTATTTGCCGGCAGCCGAGGAGTTGGCGGTCGATGTGAGCGGCGATTTGCCCGACTTGAAAGGGAGTGGTTCGTTACGAGTTGGAGATGTCGGCCCCAGCCTGGCCGAGTCGACGGCACCCGGCCGGGATCGCTTCGGCGAAAGTGGATCGACGATCACGTCGGTGTTTGGTGTCCGTGGTGAAGGATCGCGGTTCGTTTATGTGTTCGATCGTTCGGGCAGCATGGGCGGGCACGGTGGGACTCCTATCCGTGCCGCGAAAAGTGAACTGTTGGCCAGCCTGAAAGACCTGAAACCGCACCATCAGTTCCAGATTATTTTTTACGATGATGGCATCGAGCTATTCAATCCGCTCGGCGGGAAAGCGAAGTTGGCTTGGGCAGATGAAGCCGGTCGAAACTTGGCGACGGCGTTCGTGCGTGGTATCGATCCCGATGGAGGCACCGATCACGTCCAACCATTGAATCTGGCGCTCGACATGGCTCCCGATGTCATTTTTTTCCTGACCGATGCCGACGAGCCACCTTTGACAACGACTCAACTAAAATCGATTCGCCGCCGGAACTCGGGAACAACCATCCACGCGATCGAGTTTGGCGTCGGGCCGCAGAGTTCCTCGAATAATTTCTTGGCTCGGTTGGCGGCCGATAACGGCGGCCAATACCGCTACATTAATATTCGTCAGCTGCCTGCCCGCTGATCGGCTTCCCGATACTGGTCGGTCGTTTTCCGAAAATGCAATTTCAAAGAACGTGAGAGAACCTTGCTGATACCTTGGACACTTTTAGCCCAGGTCGAAACTGTCGCCGAAACGGCGACCACGGGAGGCCTGCGTGAGATCATCTTTGCTGGCGGCTGGGTCGGCTTGGCGATTTTGTTCACACTGTTCGCTCTTTCGATGACGGCGACCTACCTGGTATTCGACCACGCCATGACGATTCGTCGGGATGTGATTGTCCCTCAAGGGCTGAGCGATGTTGTCCACAAGTCGCTCGCGACTGGACAGCGGGCGATGGCCGAGAAGCAGTGTCAGGAGCGTCCTAGCCTGTTAGGGTCGATCCTGCTCAGCGGAATTGCCGAGCGAAAGTTTGGTTGGGCGGCGATCGAAAAATCGGTGGAAGACCAAGCCTCGCAACAAGCGGCCAGGCTCTTCCGACGCATTGAATATTTGTCGGTGATCGGAAATATCGCCCCGATGGTCGGCTTGTTGGGAACCGTGACGGGGATGATCTTTGCATTTCGAGCTGTCGCTTCGACGCAGGGTGCAGCCGGCGCGGCCGATTTGGCCGAAGGGATTTATCAGGCACTCGTGACGACGGTCGCCGGGTTGCTGGTTGCCATCCCGTCGCTGGGTGCGTTCGCCATTTTTCGCAATCGAGTCGAAAATTTGGTGGCCGACGCGACCGACGAAGCGGCTCATGCGCTGTCACCGCTGAGACGCGGGACGACCAAACCGAATGTGCCGAACCAACCGCCGCCAGCCAGCAGGGATTAGAATCATGCGTGTCCCCAGCCAGTTGCGCGCCGAGCGATTGGAGTTCAACATGACTCCGATGATCGATGTCGTGTTCTTGCTCGTCATCTTTTTTCTCGTTTCGAGCCATCTCGCGCAGCGCGAAACGCGTTTGGACCTGCCGCTCCCCGAGGCGACGACCGGCATCGCCGACGATCGCGACGTCGAGCGAGTCACGCTAAATATCTCGCAAGATCAGCTGCTGCTTGGCAGTTCGCCCTTGCCGATCGGTCAGCTGGCAGATCGATTGAAGGGAGCGAGCGAGAAGAAGGGGACGCTGGAGCTGCGGATTCGCGCTGACCAGGAAGTCGAGTATGCCCGCGTTGCCCCGGTGCTCAAAGCGGCCGCCGAAGCGGGAGTATGGGATGTTAACTTGGCCGTCCGTCGCGCGTCCGGTCCGCAGCGCGAGGCACAACCATGAAGTTTTCATCGCCGCGCCGCGCTTCTTTCAGGACACCGATGACGGCGATGATCGACGTCGTATTTCTGCTGCTGGTTTTTTTCGTGTGGACCGCCAGCTTTCAAGTCGAGGAACAGTTGCTGCCCAGTTCGCTGGCAGCTGCGGCCGGTGTGGGCGATGCGAAGCCGCTGGATGTTCCGGCCGAACTGGAAACCGTGATCGTTGCGATCTCGAAAACCGAGTCTGGAAGCCAGTGGGCGGTCAACGGCAGAGCCCTCGACAGTTTTCAACAGTTGCAAGATTTGTTGGCCACCGTCGCCGGAATTGGGACCGAAGTGCCGGTGATTATCGACCCGCAGGCGAATGTACCACTGGCTCAGGTCGTACGAGCGTACGATGTGGCACGAGCGGCCGGTTTTGATCGGGTCCATTTTGCAGTCGAGTAGTGGAAAGCAGACCCTGGCCATGCAAATGACTTTACGAAGCAGGGTGTGGACAGCGCTTGTTGGGATATGCCTATTCACAAGCGCCTCCTTTGCCGAAGTCGGTGCGAATCGAGCCCACGTGTCAAAATTGCTGTCCGAAGGCCGCTATGACCAAGCAGAGCTGGTGTGCCGGCAGAGTCTGACTGCTGCCGATTTGAACGAAACGGAACGATCGAGTTACGTTTGCGATCTGATTCATGTGCTGACCGAGCGCGCTCGGCGCGCCGATGATGCGAATGTCGATCGGGAATGGTCGGAGGTCCGTTCCGCAGGTGAAGGTTACCTCGAAGAGAAGCCGGCCTCGCCACGTAGCGTTTTGGTCCGATTGCAGCTGGCGACGGCTCAGATTGCCGAAGCAGAACAAATGCTGGGCCGAGTTCGGATTCGGCCGGCCCAGATTCGCCAGCAGTTGCAACAGGCAGCGCGACAGTTGCAGCAATTGGGAACGGAAACGGATAGCCGATTGAGGTCCCAGCGGTCGTCCGATCCGAATGAAGACGGCTATTTGAACGAAAAGGCGTTGCGAGCCGTCCGTGCTTCGATTCGGCAACGGCGTGCCCAAGCTCTCCTGCTGCTGGCGGAAACCGACGAAGTCCGACCGGCCGACCGCACGTACGCCTGCGCGCAGGCGCGGAGCGAACTGGAAAAAATATCGCCTGGAGATCTCAGCGACCGGGCCTGGTGGCAAACACGGGTGGCGCTTGTGAAATGCCAGCGGCTGCGCCAAGACTGGCCCGCTGCGGAAAAGTTGATCGAAGAGCTGAACTCGGCACCGTCGGCACGCAGCGTGGAGTCGTGGGTGGCGGCCGAGCAGTTGAGGGTGGCGTTGGATCGTAAGAAATGGAATGCGGTTCGCGAATCGATCAGTGCGGCACCGAGTGCGGCCTCGCCCGAGTTGGCGCTCGCTCGCTTCGATGCCTTGTTGCGACTATCCGAAGAGGCTGCACTCGCTGGCGATCAGAGCTTGTCGAAGTCATTGCAATCGAAGGCAGCCGAGACATTACCGCAAATGGAAGCCAACTTCGGCACTTGGTGGCGCCGTCGCGCCGAGAAACGATTGCTGCAGTTTTCGGCAATCCATGATCTCAAGGGGAAGAATCGGGAAAAGGATTCACCAAGTGAATTAACAGCAGCGATTGGTCGCTCTCTGCTGGCGGAGGGAAAGCCGGTCGAGGCAGCTGCGCAGTTGATGCGTGCGGCGCGACAGGCGGAAGCAGATGATCGGTCTCGGGCGGAACAATTGGCGCGAGAAGCGTCAGCCATCGTTTGGGAGGCACAACGGTGGAATGAAGCACGACGCTGGTATCTGGAACTGGCGTCACTGACTGCCGATCAACAGGAGGCGGCGGAAGCTCATCTGATGGCCGTGCGCAGTGCGGCCCAGGCGGCCCGAGATACGCCTGATCAGTTAGCGGCCTACGCGGCGCTATTGGCAGGGCACACGAGTCGTTGGCCTGCGTCGCCGACGGCCGACACGGCGCGGACTTGGCAGGCCAAGCTGGCCGAGCAGCAACAAGATTGGCCGCGGGCCGCCTCGCTGCACGTGAAAGAACTCCTGCGCCATGAAAGTCGTCCCGCCGCCCAGTCCGTGGTGAATTGCTTTCGCCGGGCGATCAAAAACGGTTCGACGAAACCGGAGGATGTCCTTGCAGCGGCCGCCCGTTTGGTCGCAGCGGAACATACCAACAGTCTGCTCACCGGATTGAGGTTGCAGCTGGAATACTCGCCAAGAGTAGCTGGCGCATCGAAATCCAAATTGGCAGCCGCCGCCTCGACGTTGGCGACTTCGACTCCTGAATTCGAGCAAGCCTGCCTCATGCTGTGTGAACTCGCGGTTGGCAACCGCGACAATTCCGAAGCGAGACGGCATCTCGCCAACCTGGAATCGAACGAAGAGGTCGATTTGGCTTTGGAGACGCTTGATCGAATGTCAGGCTGGGATTCGCAGGCGGTGGCTCAGTTACGACTGGAATTGGTCGAACACTATTTTGTCGATCAACAGACTGAATCTGCGATCGACTGGCAAAGGCAACGCGCGGCCGCGCTGCGTGATTTGGGCCAGGTTGCCAGCAGCATCGATGCGGCTCGCAAGTGCGTCGCCGCGTCGCCGCAGACGGCCGCCGACCAATGGTTGTTGGCCAGCTGCTTGCTGGCAACAGATTCGAAATCAGAACTGCGCGAAGCGGAAGCGATTGGTGAGCGGCTAATTGGTGGGCTCAAGAAGGGCACGCCCGCTTGGTTTCGTGCCAAGCTGCTATTGGCCGAAACGTGGATGAAGTTGGGCGAAATGGATCGCGCCAGTCGGCTGTTGCAGATGACCAACGTGCTCTATCCAGAATGGGGCGGAGCGGAAGCGAAAGCGGCGTTTGAGGCGCTGAGAAAACGAGTGCCGAGTGAAGCAGGTCGGTAGGCACATCGGTTGGCAGGATTACCTGGCAGCGCAGGAGCGATTGCTGAGCCCGCTTCGTCTGCTTCCGGTGCGATGTCGCAACTAGCTGCCGGCTCGCAATTCGGCCATGGCCTGAGCCGTGCCTACGAGTCGATCCCAGTTCTCTTGAATGTACTCGGGCGGTCCGCCAATCATGGCGACGACTTGAGCTACGTTTTCGGTCGGCACCATTTCGATTGCGTTCCAGGGACAGACGGTCAGCTCGTACGGATTCGTCTTCTTCTGTGGAATGTGGACACACACCTCACAACCGACGCATCGCTCGAGGTCGATTTCGCACCAAGCTTGGACGCTTTTCACGCCGTGGCCCCGTTCGTGCAGTACGATGCAGTCGACCGGACAGACTTCCAAGCACGATTCGCAGCCGGTGCAGTTGTCGGCATTGATTACCGCCAACTCCTTGGGAGCTTTCTTTCGTGGGCCCTTCTTCGCCATGCGTTCGTGTCTTTCCTGGGATTAGGTCGCCAGCTTGCGAATCGATCGTTCAGCAATTCCGGCTAATGGATCAACCGTCATTATAAAACCGGTTTAACCTGGGTCTAGCGCTGTTCGCTGCCGAACAGACAACTGCAGAATATCTTAAAGTTCGGTCGAATGGGCCGATTCGTTGAGTCCAGGGTAGTCTAGCGTGGCAAAATAGTCGCTCGCGGTTTCGGCTCGGCGGATTTGCCGAATCGTACCGTCTTGCTGGAGCAGCAATTCGGCCGATCTGAGCTTGCCGTTATACTGGAATCCCATGGCATGGCCGTGGGCTCCCGCATCGTGAATTGCCAAGAAATCGCCAATTTCGATCGCCGGTAGTTCGCGATCGATCGCGAATTTGTCGTTGTTTTCGCAGAGCGAGCCGACGACGTCGTACCGCTGGTCGGCGGGCCGACTTTCCTTCCCCAGCACCGAGATATGGTGGTAAGCGCCGTACATGCCGGGTCGCATCAGATTGGCCATGCAGGCGTCGACGCCGATGTAATTCTTGTAGGTCTCTTTCGAGTGAATTGCTCGGGTGACGAGATAGCCGAAGGGTCCAGTCACCATGCGGCCGTTTTCCATGTAGATCGCCAGCGGATCGAGTCCGGCCGGCGTCACAATCGCATCGTAGTGACGCTTGATGACTTGTCCGAGCGCCTCCAGATCGACCGCTTCTTCCTCCGGTCGGTAAGGAATGCCAATGCCGCCACCTAAGTTGACGTACTCGACACGGATGCCTGTCTGTTGCAAAACTTCCGCGCAAAGCGTGAAGAGCATCTCGGCCGTTTCGCCAAAGAACTCGATGTTGCGTTCGTTCGAGGCGACCATCGTGTGCAGGCCAAAGTGTTGCACTCCCAGTTCTTTCGCTCGTCGGTAGCCAGCAAGCAATTGTTCTTTCGTGAAACCGTACTTGGCTTCTTCCGGTTGACCGATGATTGCGTTGCCTTCACGCAACGGGCCCGGATTGTAGCGGAAGCAAATCGTTTCCGGCACGCCGACGCGCTCGGCCAAATATTCGACGTGGGTGAGGTCATCCAGATTAATGACGGCACCTAAATCGTAGGCTGCTTGGAATTCGTTGGCCGGCGTATTGTTCGACGTGAACATGACCTCCTGACCTACGACCCCGACCGACTGGCAAAGCAGCAGTTCCATCAAGCTGGAACAGTCACCACCAAAACCTTCCTCGTGAAGAATCTTGAGGATGTGTGGGTTGGGCGTCGCTTTCACAGCGAAGAACTCTTTGAATTCGGTGCACCAAGAGAACGCACGAATCAGACGGCGGGCGTTTTCGCGAATCGCCGATTCATCGTAGATGTAAAACGGCGTCGGGTATTTTTCGGTCAGTTGCTGAACGAACGCGAGGTCAAAAGGTAAAGTGCGAGCTGGTTTGGCGGCGATACTCATCGGATCATTGGGGCTAGGGACGGTTGCCATTCCGCTTGGGCGGAACGAGTGAGGGTGAACGAAAGGCGGGCGAATTCATCCAAATTCGCCCGCCGCTGGTTTTAGACGGTCGTGGGTCGACGGTCCATCGTGGTCCGTGGCCGTTACCGGCTGAGCCTTATCCGCCAGCGCCGACCGCTTCGGCCTGTTTGGCACGAATACCGGCACCGATCGCCTTCAAGATCGCTTCGCGAACTTCAAAGTGATAATCGGCGCCGTTGTCGATTGGGTCGACCGTCATCACGAATCGATCCTGGTCACCGACGTTCTTTAGTTCGTCGGCCATGGAATTCAGGACCTCTTCGTCGGAGACCTTGGCGGCAAAACTTAGGATCGGTCCTAGAGCCGCATACATCTCGGCCGGGGTCACGGCTTGGTCTTTCTGCGACGCGTCGATCGACTTTCGAACTTTGGCAACCACATCGTCGCCCATAGCGAAATAGATGCTCTCTTGGCTGACGCCGATCGTCAGTTCGATCGAATCGCCGAATACGGCGCGAGCATCTGCTTCCTCCTCTTCGACCGGCATCGTGACTTTGTGGAAGCGAACTCCCGCATGTTGGTCGACGTTGAATTCCATCTTGGGAAATTCGGGATTGTTACCGGCCATTTGTCCCAACTCTTTCAACGACTCTTCCAATTTGCCGCCATCGACAACGTGCATGCCGCCGATGACCTGGGGCGAGCCGCTTTCGAAGGACATCGTGAATGCTCCGTCGGTTTTTCCATCACGGAGCGTCGCTTCCAGCATGTCGAAAATGGCATCAGCCATGTGCTTGGCGACGGTGCGCGTCGAATCGTTGGGCAGATCGTCCGTATCGTCAATTTCGGTCATCAGTTTCGTTCTTAGCGGTGGCAACATGGCCAAGGCTTGATCGATATCTTCTTGCATAATCCGACCGGCGGTTCGCATGCTGACCGCCGCATCCTCTTGATAGAAGCCGCCGAAATTGGTCTTCGTGTCTTGAATACCCGACATCTGACGCGCTGATCGAGTGCCGGGGATCGCAACGACGCGTGTATCGATTGCCACTTTTTTATTGGATTGATCGGTGTTCCATCCCAATTGGATGTAATCCATCTCGTTGAAGATCGCTTCCCACTGGCGAATCTGATTCTTGATGACGGACTCTTGCAGTTCTAAGTTTTCGCCCTCTTCGGGAAGCATGTCCATTTGTGATTGAACACCTTCCTTGATTTGCTCGAGCGCCATATCGCGGTAGCTCTGTGGAATGTTCTGAATGTAGCCGCGCACGCCGACGTCGTAATCTTTGTCGATCCCTTTCAACATACTCGTTGGATCGCCCGGTAGGTCTTTCAGATCGGACGTCGATGTCGCCACGAAAGCCCAACCGTCTTGCTCCTTCACAAACATGGCTGTCGGTCCGGCCAGTTCTAAAATGCCATCGCCCGCATCTTGCGGTTCCCCCAGTTGCTGTGCGAGTCCGGCGAGAAACTGTTTGAGGTCTTTGATCGGTAGCATCCCGAACGGTTTGACTTCGTCGCCGTCACTTTGGACAACGATTGCGATGGGTCGCGTTTCGTCGAGTCCTTGGATGTAGCCGGCCGCGACCGCACTGGCGATACTGCCGTACTGCTGGTTGCCGGTCGCGGTTGCCAAGTAATTCACATCGGACAGTAGTCCCTCGACCGATGCGACCGAGACGATGAGGACCGGTTTGGTTTCGGCCGAGACCTTTTCGCAAGAGAAAGGCCCGAACAAGATCAAGGCAATAAGAGTAAGACTGATTCCCAGCGTGCGCATGGGGTGCTCCTTCAAGTCAAAAAACATCCAATCTCGTACGGCGGCGGCGAAAGCCGTCACGGCGATTCGAGTGGACTCGATCCGTGGATTTTAATCGCGGTGGCCAGAAGAAATTCTGGTCCCGTATTCTAGAAGTCGAGGCTCTGCATGGCCACAGCGGAACTTGAGTTCGCCACGCGGCCACCTGCGATAAGCGATTATCGCTCTCGATAAGTGATACGGCCTTTGGTCAGGTCGTAGGGAGATAATTCAACGCGAACGCGGTCACCTGGGACGATACGAATAAAGTGCTTTCGCATTTTGCCGGCTACGTGAGCCATCACCAAAGGTCCGTCGTCCAGTTGGACACGGAATCGGGTGTTGGCAAGCGCTTGGGTAACAACGCCTTCTACTTCGAGGGCTTCTTCTTTGGCCAAAAGGTGGCTCCTGGGTAAAGGATTAAAACAGAACTACCAGAATCATAACTGGTCATGGCGCGTGGTCTAGGTGGATCGGCCTTTATTCAGGCCACTGGCTCGAATTCCTGGCCCCGTCGCTACCCGCTTAGGCACGCGAAAAATCGAAAGGGAGCACGTTCTGCAGGGTTTTCTCGCCGCAAAGCAGCATCAGCAGTCGGTCTATCCCTAATGCCACGCCGGCACAGGCAGGGAGGCCGGATCGCATGGCGTCTAAAAGTCGACTCTCGATCGGCAGCTGCATTTTTCCGGCGGCGGCCCGTTTTCGCCCGATTTCTCCGTTGCGCCGAGCAAGCTCGTCCGCACAAAGCAGCTCATGATAGCCATTCGCTAGCTCGACACCTTGCCAATAGAGCTCGAACCGCTCGGCCACCGGCGGCGTGTCATCGCGGATTTGAGCCAGGGCGGCCTGAGTCGCAGGGAAATCGAAAACAAGCAGGGGCCGGCTCGTATCGATTTCGGGTGTGACGCGAAACGACCACAATCTGTGGATGCAGTCGTCGCGGGTCAGTTGCGCCAACGTCGTGGAGGATTCGTGCCGATCGTCGTGTCGGATCGCGGACCGCAAGGCGGTCTCGTCGGCCGTGTGTGGATCGAGCCCCACAATCGACTCGAACGCAGCGCGGTAAGAAATCTTCTCAATCGTCCCACACTCGGCGACCGATTCGATCAGGTCACACAACAATCGCATGCCGGCCTGCATGTCATCGCCGACCCGATACCATTCGGCCATGCTGAATTCAGGATTGTGAATCGGTCCTATTTCACCGGCGCGAAAGACGTGCGAGATTTGGTAAATCGCCGTGGCACCGGCGGCCAGCAGTCGTTTCATATGAAATTCGGGTGAGGTCTGCAGGTACCTCACCGGTCCGACTTCCCAATTCGTGGGGTCGGTATAGCAGGTCACGCGGAGCGGATCGAGGTGCTCGTCGACCACCGAATCGGCCGAGAGCACCGGCGTGCAAACCTCCAGGAAATTCCGTTCGTCGAAAAACGAACGGACTCGTTTCACAAGATCATGTCGCGCCTGCAAATACCGCAGCGACGTGCCAGGCTGGTAGTCATCGTTCACGGAACATCATTCGTCTGCAGTCGTGGGATGACCTGGGCGGTTGGGGATCGATTACTTGGTGTTCACCCGTTCCACGTATTGGCCAGTCCGTGTGTCGATCTTCAACACGTTGCCAATTTCGATGAATGCCGGAGCCTGAAATTCGGCGCCCGTTTCAACCTTGACCGGCTTGGTGACATTGGTGGCCGTGTTTCCTTTGACGCACGGTTCGCAATACTCGACCGTCAGCTCGACGTGATTAGGCGGAGTCATCGTGATCGGGTTGCCGTCGTACAGCACCGTAGAGCAGACGAGTCCCTCCTTCAGGTACTTCCAGTTGTCATCGACTTGGTCGGCCGAGAGTTCATACTGCTCGTAGTTTTTCTGGTCCATGAAGACGAAAGTGTCGCCTTGCTTGTACAGATATTGGACCCCGACTTCCTCGACATCGGCCGCTTCGAGCGTATCGCCCCCTTTGAGCGTTCGATCCAAAACCGTATTGCGGACTAGATTGCGAAGTTTCACCTTGTAAAAAGCGTTGCCTTTACCCGGTTTCACAAAAGTACACTCGAACATCAAATAGGGCTCGCCGTCGATTTGAACTTTTAGCCCTTTGCGGAAATCGCTGGTGTTATAACTGGCCAAGGTGGGTCTTCCGTGTCGTGAATAGGATTTGGATTGGATGGTGGTATCAGAGTGAGCATTCTATCGACCAATAAGCGGGGAACGAAAGGCGATTCTGGCCTCCGTGACGACAAACTTGATTGGCGAGCCGCCATGCGAGCGGCCATCAGAACGGTCGCCGAATTGCGTGATCGGTTACAACTGCCGACTGATGAGAGCGATCTGACCACTGCCGCCGCGGACCAGTTTGGCCTCTTTGTACCGCTGGAATATTTGTCCCGTATCGAGCCAGGCAATCCGTCCGATCCGCTCCTACTGCAGGTCCTGCCGATAGCAGCCGAGCAAGAATCGGTCGCCCAATTCACGGCCGACCCACTGCAGGAAGTGGCGGCTCAACCGGCGGCCGGGTTGATTCAGAAGTATCAAAGCCGCGCTCTTTTGGTCACAACAGGAACTTGTCCCGTTCATTGCCGCTACTGTTTTCGACGCCACTTTGCCTACGACCAAATTCCGCAAGGGCGGGCCGCTTGGGAACCGGCCATCGCACAATTGGCAACGATGACTCAGATTGACGAAGTGCTTTTGAGTGGAGGTGACCCGCTCGCGCTGGGTGACGAACTATTGGCTTGGCTCATTGACCGATTGAGCGAGCTACCGCATCTCAAACGACTGCGGTTCCATTCTCGTTTCCCGATCATGATCCCGCAGCGTGTGACACCCGATTTGGTGAGGCTGCTGAGCAAGAGTCGTCTGACCAGTCTCTTCGTCGTCCATGCCAACCATCGCAACGAGTTAGACGAGGCGGTGGGTGCCGCGTTACGGCGACTGATCGATGCTGGGATTCCGGTGTTGAACCAAAGTGTCCTCCTACGAGGGGTCAACGACTCGATCGAATCTTTGGTTCAATTATCGACAGCTTTGGTGAACTTGGGCGTGATGCCCTATTACTTGCATCTCCTGGATCGCGTCGCCGGGGCGGCTCATTTTGAAGTCAGTGAGGCAGAAGGACGAGCCTTCATCGAAGCCATGCGGGTTCTCCTGCCCGGGTATGCCGTACCCCGTTTGGCGAGGGAAGAACCCGGCCAGCCATCGAAAACCGTGCTGTTGTAGCGACCACCACTGGCGACGCCGAACAACAAATGTGCGCTAGCCGGCTCTTGTCGACTTACCGCCGATCAGAAAAGCCGAAGCGGCCATCAGCGCTCCCAAGATGGTCGCCACGATACCGATCATCATGTACTTCCCCAGCCGATCGGCGAAATCACGGATGATGATGTAGTCAGGTGTCCTGCGCGAAGTAAATTCAAAATCACGAAATTGACTTGCCCACAATTTCCAAGACTCGACGAGATCGATCGTGGATAGGTCACGCTGAAAGACGGCATCCTGGAAATTAGGTTTGACGGCGCGCTGATTGGCCAGAAAGTAGTACCAGCCGAAGTAGGAAGCCGCGACGAGTCCGATCATGGCGATCGCCAATCCACTGGCAAACAGGATGCCTTGGCCAGTGCTCCAATGTTTCTTTTGCCCAAGTGGCCGGCTGGTGGATGCGGCCGCCGGCAGCTGCCGAATCTCCCGCATTGTGGGTGCGGTGCTCTCTTTGCCGCAATTTGCGCAGCCAACCACCTCCCCGGCTTGGGTGGTACGTATGTCGATCGTTTGGCCACATTGGCAAGGAAGTTGGTATTTTCCGCTCATATTCAAGCAAATACTTGCAATTTAGGTCGTGAACTTTTTGCAGGGATGACTTTGTAGACAATCTGAACCGTATGACGTGATAGCAGGCAATGCTACTTGCGCCAACGAAGCTGGGCAACGGTTGAAACTGACCTTTGGTCGCCTCTGCCACTAGACCGTAACGGTCAGCGGATTAAAATTAGGGAGCTCAAGACGGCCCTATGACAAGTGGCGTCGGGGCGACTTTCATTGCTTGCCGCAGGACGTTTTTGGCAGTGACGGTTTTCAGCTGTGTTCATCGCTCGAGGGAATGAGGGCATCGATACACGGCTTTGAGGAATCCAAGGACGCACGACGACCACAGGATGTCCTTCCGACACTGGTGTGTTGGGTAACGCGAGTTATGCCTATCGCGTTGTTGAATGAGTGTCGAGTTGGTTGATTCTTTTCCACTAGGGAGATGACCGTACGGTTCCGGTAAAGTTGGATGGCAGTTGCATGATATCCCAATTGCTGCGAGCGCTATCTTCTGCCAACTAATCGGTTTCCGGCTTCGTCGTTTACTGTCGGTGGTAGAATTTCGTTACTTGAACCGAATCTTGAAAAAATAAAGTAAGAGTTTGCCGTCTATAACATCTGGTCAACGCACGGGGGTGCGACCGGAGCGTCGAGTGGCTGACAGCGGGTGATGACAATTACGGGCCCCGCGACACCGACCCTCCAGATTGAACAACCCCGGCGGAACTAGACAGACCATGTTCTGAAGTCCGTAGGAGTTTCGACTTGTACAATACAACTTTGCTAGAAGAGTTTGCTGACGACGCAGAGGGTACCCGTTCCCGCGCGAAGTTTGATGCAACAGATGAAACCAACGTCACTGCCGAGTTGGCAGCGAATGCGGTTGCTAACAAGAAGAACGAAGAAGAGGCCGTCGTTCCCGATTCGGAATCGTGGTCAGACGACCCGGTACGCATGTACCTAACTCAAATGGGCGAGATTCCTTTGCTCACGCGAAAGGAGGAAATTCGACTCGCCAAAACGATCGAAGACACTCGTCAAATCTTCCGTCATCGTTTGCTTGCTTGTGACTTTGTCATCCGTCACGCGTTCAAGATTTTGCAACGAGTGCATCGTGGCGAGTTGCCGTTCGATCGAACGGTTCAAGTCTCTGTGACCGATCGATTGGAGAAAGAGCAGATCTTAGGTCGTTTGCCTCACAACTTGGCAACGATTGAGCAGCTCTTGAAGGACAATCGTCGTGATTACTTGTTGGCTCTTAACAAGACGGAGAAGAAAGCAGCCAGACGAGACGCTTGGAAGCGTTTAGGCCGTCGTCGACATCGGGCCGTTCGTTTGATCGAAGAGCTCGGCCTGCGTACGCAGCGTTTGGAAGCTTTGATCGCTGAGTTCGAACAGTACGGGGCTCGGGCTAATAAGCTCAAGTCACAAATCGATTCGCACAAACGGGCGAAGAAACCGGCTGACGCCCGTGAAGAACTGTTGAAGGAGTATCGCGCCATTCTGATGGCGACTCAGGAAACTCCCAAGAGCCTTAAGAACGGCGTGAAGTTCCTCAAGAAAACCTATTCGGAATACCAACAAGCAAAACGGGAATTGTCCGAAGGTAACTTGCGTTTGGTCGTATCGATCGCCAAAAAGTACCGCAACCGCGGACTGAGCTTCTTGGATCTGATTCAAGAAGGGAACGCCGGATTGATGCGTGCCGTTGATAAGTTCGAGTATCGTCGCGGTTTCAAGTTCTGCACGTACGCGACCTGGTGGATTCGCCAAGCAATCACTCGTGCGGTTGCCGATCAAAGCCGAACGATTCGTATTCCCGTTCACATGGTCGAAACGATGTCACGCGTTCGCAATGTGGCTCGTCAGTTGCTCCAAGAACTGGGCCGCGAACCGACGATGGAAGAGACGGCCAAGCGAGCCGAAACGACGGTCGATGAAGCGCGTCGCGTGTTGGCGATGAGCCGTTACCCGATCAGTCTCGATCGTCCTGTCGGTAACAGCGAAGACAGCCAGTTTGGCGACTTGCTACCCGATTCGGGTGCCGAGAATCCATCAAGTGGCGCTTCGCAAGAGATGCTTCGTTCCCGCATCAACAACGTGTTGAAGACGCTCAGTTATCGTGAGCGTGAAATCATCAAGCTGCGCTACGGCCTAGGCGATGGTTACAGCTACACGTTAGAAGAAGTGGGTCACATCTTCAAAGTGACTCGCGAACGTATTCGCCAAATTGAAGCCAAGGCGGTTCGCAAGTTGCAGCAACCTAGCCGCAGCCAAGAGTTGGTCGGATTCCTCGACTAACGCGGACAGCAGCATAAATCGAAAACGCCGCACGAGCTTTCGCTCGTGCGGCGTTTTTTCGTACACCCCTCGTGTTCGATGTGTCGGGGGTTGTTCGGTTCTTCGACGATTACTGGTCGGCCGACTTCCAATCGAGTTGACGGGATTGGCGATAGACCGGCTCGAAAGTCGCATTGTCCAATCGCGGCGGAGCAACCGTTTGCAACTCGCGTTTGTTTTCTAAGACAGGCTTTTGAGTGCGGTAATTGCCAGTGGGGGTCACTTGTACTTCAATGTCGCGAACGCAACCGCATTCCATGCAGCGTTTCTCGATAACGGTTTCTTGCTCTAACTTCGTGACGGTGAATGTGCGTGTTTTTTGTTTCACTACGTGTCGCTTGCGATTTTGAATGCCGATCGTTTCCACGCATTCCCCCGAATCACAATTCGAATCGCAGAATCGGGATGTTTCCACTTCGCAGTCGATGTAGTCCTCGGTGACTTCTTGTGTGAATGGAACAACTCGCCATCGCGTCAGCTGAAAATCTTTGCAGCAGCTTTGGCAATTGCAGGGTCCACCGCGAGGAGCTGCCTGTGCAGGTTGCACGTAGGGCTGCTGGTAAGGTTGGGTGACGATCGGTTGCGTCGGTACAGCACATTGCGGCTGAACGGGAACGCACTGTTGCGGGTAAACGTAAGCCGGTTGTTGCTGGTAAGCCGGGTAGGCGTACTGCGGCACGGCGACACAACGGTCACCTCGGTTGCGCAGCCGCGACAAAATGCCGAGCCCACAAGCCAAGCGGTCTTCCGGTTCCGGAGTCAGCGCCGCGTCGGGATGACGTGCGGTTAACTCCTGCGCGGCGGGTGAAGTTTCTACGGCGGCCGCTTGTTGTTCTTCCTGGGAGTCGATCCACAGGGGAGCAGTCATCCCGGCACAGAGGAGAAGCGTAATGACGGAGACGTAGTGAGTATGATTCATGGGTTTTACCGCAAAGCGTGGGAAGGCAGCGAGCAAATCGGATGTCGACTTTCGACCTCGTTGCGAAACCTTACGTTCAGAATTTGCCTTGCGGGTGGCCGGCGTGTTGTTTTCTTGCCCCAAGTCGCCTTAAAGATTGCCGTTTGTGCCGGTTTTGCGGATGATTGCCTGGCAACGCGCGTGTCAGGTTCAGCCGGATGCGAAGCGTCCCGTTCGTTGAACCGTCGGCCGGAGGTGTCCGCGCGTCGTGCTTCACACGCCGCAAACGGACGCCGTCACAGACGCGGGCGCCGGCGGCTACCGGTGAGACGATCAGGCGGGAAGGCTCTCGGCTTCGCCCTGCGCGTCAGTGGTCACACCATGCGGATATCTGTGGTCTTTGACCGCCCGAGTCTGCAACAGACTTGGCTACGTGACGGAACAGGTGCGCCGCAAGCGGCCGGCTAATGCGATGACGCAAGCAACTGCGAAGATCAGTGAACGGGGCTCGGGGACCGCCAACGTGTCGGACGATTGGAACTTGTAAGTATTCCAAGCTACGAAGTCGACTCCGTTGACCGCTCCGTCGGCGTTCAAGTCACCGCTACACCAGGCGGCGTTGTCGGTGAACTTATGAGCATTCCAAACCACGAAATCGTCGCCATCCACGGCGCCGTCCAAATTCACATCGCCCGGTAGGAAGGCTGCTCCGACTGTCGCGTTGCCGGCCGTCGCGAGCCACATGGCCAGATCCTGTTGGTTGACCAAGTTGTCGCCGTCCAAGTCAAACGTTACGTCGTTCGTTCCGCTGGCGATCGTGGCCACCAACGAATCGACGTCTTGGCACGAATAGACGAAATCTCCATCGAAATCTCCGGCAAGATTGGTCAGCGTCAAATCATCGATGGCAAAATAGGCGGGCGTGTTCATGCCGAACATGCCGGTGTCGGTGGATGAGAGTTCGAATCCGATCGAATTCACGTTGTTGCCGAGCCCCGCGAGATCGACCCAGGTCCAGTCGTCGATGATCTGGCTGGCGCCGTTGCGGAAGTCGGCCAGGTAAAAGGGGACGCGTCCTGTTTCTGCACCGGCACTATCAAGCCCGATGAACTCCAGTAAGAACCAGTCATCCGCTGCGAAGGGCCCTTTGACGAATAGAGGTGGCTGGCCTGGCGCTTGGCCATCGTTGCCGTCGGCGACCGCCAGATAGGCGTAGGTCGTGTTGGTGACGTAAACACCCTCGATGTTTGTTGGGGCCGGCAAAGTGGCGACCGCGTCGCCAAGGAAGAAGTTGTTGGCGATTCCAAAGTTCGCCGATCCGTTGGCTCCGCCACCACCCGGCAGGGCGTAGGCAGAAAAGGGATTGGCGGCGCCGCCTGTGGTTAAATCGGTTTGATTGCTGTACGCCCAAGCGCCGGGACAACAATCGTAGCTGGTCAACCAGGTGCGGTTGAACGAGACCGAGTTGCTGACGAAGGGCGCCTGTGACGGGTCGCCGTGCACGACCGATTCTGGTCCGAGTTGCAAATCCTCAAAATCGACGACCGTTTGGGCTGAGGCTGATGAGGCGGCAAGACAGATTGAGACGAGCGTGAGCCCGAGGAAAGTCGTTTTATGCATGGTGGGTTGTCTCCTAACGATTGGCTACTTCGCCACCTGCACGAGTGCACAGTCCGGCGAGTAATGTTAAGTCGGTGGTGTCGACGAGGAAGTGAACAGAGCCATCTGCGCAGACGGCGTTTGCACCACCTCGGTGTTGGCTACGGATGTCGTTTTCAAAACTGGGAGCCTGATTGATGGCAAAGGCTTGATCAAAAATGTTGCGGCCGTTGATCCATTGGCCGTCGCGAAACTGCGAATCTTCCGCGACGATGAGCGTGTGAGACGTGCCGTCGGTAATTTCGCGAATGCGAATGGGCTGGTCGTACAGCATCGTTCCCTTGGGTGGATCGTTGCGGGAGGTGATGCGTTCGCCGTAGATACCGCCGTAGTCACACGGGCCGCGACCATCCACCAGCTGCGCTCCGCGCAGACTGACGGGGCAGATGTAGACGCTCAGTATCGAGCTGGCTGCGTCCGCGTTTTCTTCGCTGTCGAAAGGTGTTTCGAGGTCGAGCCGCTCATAAACCGCCTGCTCTTCGATGAAGGGAAGCAAGTAGGCCGACCAGGCAAGTTGTCTGGCAGTATGATTCTCATGCGCCCGCCATTCGACGCCGCCGGGTGGAAATTCATTGTGGGCACCGTGGTAGATGTTCAGTCCCAGACCGACTTGGCGGAGGTTGTTGACGCATTGGATTCGCAGGGCCGAGTTGCGTGTCGAAAGGACCGCGGGCAGCAGCAGCGCCACCAAGACTCCAATGATGGCAATGACGACCAGGAGTTCGACGAGCGTAAAGCCGGCGCAGCGAGCGGGCCTAGCGCTGCGGGAGCGATTGGATGAATGCATGGCGCGACAATGGGTCTGCCGTCGACAAGGGTCGGCGCAGGATCATGGGGGCTCACTTCGCCGGCAAACACCCATACAAATTCGAACGGTCGCTGTCCCTCGCAGCAACTGCTCAACACGTACTTGGCAGGTCTTCTGACTTCCGCACCGACCGTTCTGGCCTTCTCGTCCCTTAGGACAATGGCAATCACAGAGATTGAATAGAACCGGTCGTTAACATGCGGTCACAGCGGCGGGGCCGTCCCGGGATTTCACCGGAGTTCCCTTTCGTTGTCCGTTCAAGCAAACTACGAACAACTACCGAGCACACGAACCGCAGTTTTTATCAGATGCCCGGTGTCGAATCAAGGATTCGAATCGTACGATTTTTCCGTCCTCCCTCTTTCAGCCAAAATACGCGGAAACCGAAACGAAAAATGAACGCGGATCACCGGAACGAGCGAGCTTGGGACCGTATGGCCACCGCCGGGCATCGATTTTCGAAGCCGGCCTCAGACGCTGAATTCGTCGACCCGCTGACGACGATCGATCCGCTGGGCTGGTATGGCGGCTCGATTCGGGCTTGGAAGGTGCTTTGCTTGGCCGCCGGCGGTGGCCGACAGGGGCCACTCTATGCGGCTGCCGGAGCCCAGGTGTGGGTCGTCGATATCAGTGCCGAACAGTTGGCGATCGATCGTGCCGTGGCCGCCGATCGGGGCCTTGAATTGACGACCGTGCAGACGTCGATGGACGAGTTGTCGATGTTTGCGACGGCTCAATTCGACCTTGTGATTCAGCCAGTGAGCACCTGCTACATTCCGTCGCTGGCAAGCATGTTCCACGGTTTGGCTCGAGTTGTTCGTCCTGACGGGCTGTACGTCAGCCAACACAAGACGCCGCAAAATTTGCAGACGACGTTAACGCCGGGGGCGCATGGAAAGTATGAGATCGATCGGCCTTATTATGCGAATCACCCCTCGGTCGGGCATGCGCCGAATCGGCTGCGCGAGGCAGGGACAGCCGAGTACGTCCATACGTTCGAAGCGATTCTAGGCGGTATGTGCAGCGTCGGTTTCGTCGTCGAGCGCTTTGTCGAGCCGTTTCATGCGGTGGCCGATGGGCCCGTGGGCTCGTTCGGACATCGCTGTTACTTCGTGCCGCCCTATGTGCGGATTCAGGCAAGGCGTGCGGGGCCGGCGGCTGTTGCTCGGCGTACGAGCCCCATCGTCGAGCTGTAGTGTCCAGGTCATGAGCCGAGGCGACCGATTCGCAAAGCTTGCCAGCGGCGCTCCATCGAGAAACTTGCGTTTGTCGCGTAGGGGAAACGTTGTACGATGGGGTACGTTCTGGGAACCAAAATCAACCATCGCTCCCTTACGCGATTCACAATAACGACGGCAAAATTGTCACACTCATCGTTGCAAGAAATCATTGGCTGTTTGGGGCACCCGATTGCGGGGAACCCAACGCAGTTCATTATGGAACGCGCCTTCTGTGATGCGGGCGTCGATGCCCGATGTCTGACGGTCGATGTGACTCCGGAGCGATTATCGGGTGCTATCGAAGGGATGCGGGCGATGGGGTTTCGCGGCGGTGTCATCGCTGCGCCTCACAATGAACCGGTCTGCGAATTGCTCGACGAACTGTCGCCCACGGCACAGTTCTTGGGCCGCGTCGATTCGATCTTTCGAGACGACGACGGCCGCTTCATCGGCGATCACACGCTGGGTGCGGCCGTCATGGCGACGATCGAATCGGACCTGGCCGGTCGCACCGCGATTGTGTGTGGCACCGGGCCCGAAGCGCAGTCCATTTGCCGAGCGTTGGCCGAGACATCGCTCGCTCGGTTGGTGATCGCCGGCACGGCGGCAGACCACGGTGAGGCGCTCGTCGAGCGGCTGCAAGAATTTGCCAAGCCTGAGATTGCTTTCGAACGTACTTCCCACAATGTTGACTTCGAGCCGGATGCTCAGATCGTCATTCACGCAGGGCACCTTGAAGATTCGGATGACTACGTCCCCGACCCGGTTCCATTGGCCACCCATCTAAATTCTTCAACGATTGCGATCGACTTGCCCTATCGGATGCCTCGCACCGAGTTTTTAGAATCGGCCGCTCTGGTCGGCTGCCAAATTATCGACGGCGTCGACGTCATGGTCTGTCGCGTCAATAAGGCCTTCCTCAGCTGGACTGGCAACGAAGCGAATGTCGCATCACTCCGCGACGCGGTCGAAGAGTTCTTCATGATCTAACGATCGCTGGCACTGGCAGGATTCGATATGCGCGGGATGTTTGTTACCGGGACCGACACGGAAGTTGGCAAGACCTATGTCGCCGCGGCGATCGTTCGCGCGCTCCGGCAAGCTGCGGTGCGGGTCGGTGTCTACAAGCCGGTGGCCAGTGGCTGCCTTGTTGATGGCGAATCGCTTGTGAGCGAGGATGCGGTCGAATTGTGGAATGCGGCCGAACGGCCGCTGACTTTGGCAGCCGTCTGCCCTCAGCGATTTGAAGCTCCGCTCGCTCCACCGGTCGCCGCCGCCGAGGTCGGGCTTGCGATTAACGACGGCCTGTTGCTGAGCGGAATCGAAGTGTGGAACGATTTCGAGTTGGTCGTGGTGGAAGGAGCAGGGGGGCTGCTTTCGCCGTTGAGTGCGACGCAACTGAACGCGGACGTGGCCCGTCAGTTGAATTTGCCACTGATCGTTGTCGCGGCAAACCGATTGGGCGTCTTGAATCACACGCTGATGACGCTCGGTACCGCCGCCCGGCGTGAATTGCCCGTGGCCGGTGTCGTGCTGTCCGATGTGACGGAGCGCAGCGACTTGAGCTCACGATCAAATCGAGACCAACTGCAGGATTGGTGCCAGCGAGAATTTTCCGTGCCGCTCTTGGGTCACTTACGCTTCGGCCAGACCGAGTTCGATACGGCGATCGATTGGAATGCACTCGTTTAGGCGCGAAGAGTCGCTCGACACTCCGAATCGAGTCCTGCCAACCGTCCCGCGCCATTCAGATCGCTGTATGACGAACGCCGAACGACAACGGCCGCAAGCTAAGTCGTCACCGTTGCCGGTGGTGCAATCTGTTGCTCCAGACGTGATTCGGCAAGCGAAGTATCCACATCCAAACGCATGGTGGTATTCCACACACCTTTCTCATCGCCGACGACATGCCACAGCGGGTGCACGCAGACCGACTGGTGAACCAGCTCGAATCCACCCTCTGATTGACTGACGGTTTGAATCGGGAACGTCCAGAAGGTGGCTGGTTGAGCCACGCTGAATCCTAAACGTATCCCAAGCCACTCGTCGGTCAGGTTCAAATCGGTTTCGTCGTGCAGTTTCAATTCGGTCTGCAATTGGCCCAGATTGTTACCGTCGGCGTCGCTAAAATAGCGATCATCTTGCCCGGAAGGCAGGCCGGCAAAGTTGAACTCGACACCGAAGAGGAAGCCCTGATTTTGTGGCAGGCCTTCGATCATGTAGGCGATTTCTAGCACAGAGCTGCCGGCGTCGAGAGTCACTCCCTTCGTCAATTTGATCGGATTTCCATCCAATTCGCCGAAGTTGGTCAGCATCACCTGGGCCCGACCCTCTTTGCGGCGAATGCGGGCTTCATAGGGCTGGCCGAAGAAGCTCAGCTTCTCACCCACATTCCCGTCGCGAATGCCTTCTAGCGTCACGCCTTCGTGGTAGAAGCGGTCGACGAGGCTCTTACGATTCATCGTGTCGTATTGAAGATGTTCGTCGAGCCCGTCTTGCTTGAAGACGACCAGATCGTGAATGCTGGCCACATCACCGCTCGCGTCAGATGGACCGGCAAGCACTTTCTGATGATAAATTTCGGGTCGGCGTGTGAGTGTTGCCGACAGGTTGTGACAAATCGAACGGACGTCAAGTTCGTACAATTGGCCACCTTGTTTCGGCGCGAGCAGGCAAATCAGCTTGTTGTTCTCGACGCGAATTTCTTGACTGCCGTCGAAGTTGTAGTCGTCCGCCGTCGCCTCGACCCAGTTGATCGGTCGATTTTCGGCGCGATCGAGCAAGTTGTCAGCCGAGATCAGGTGTTTGTAGATGGCGTTTCGAAGGTGGGGCAGATAGACGCCACCGAACGCTCCGTGCCAGTAACTGCAATTGCATTGGCCCCGATAGAGTTCTTGCCGCGCCTGCATGAGCAGGCCTCGGTCGTGGCCCGCCTGTTCGGCCAGTCGCAGTCGTTTACTGACCGCCATCATCCGGCTGTACATCTCGTCCGTTTCGGTGTACTTCACCTTGAAGTTGCGCCAATAACCGCCTCGCACAAACGTTTTCAGTTCACGCCAACGATGGTCTTCTTCCATGCTGTGGCTCAGGCGATCAAAATCGGCCTGTTTCTCGCGTGGCAGAGCCCATTCGGTCATTTCACGGTAGCTGCCTTCGGGAAGATAGACTTTGCCAACCGGCGGCAAATCCTCCAACGCGCTCGAAAGGGTGGTCGTGTAGAGCCAGTCCTTATTCTGGCTTAGCGCGTCAAAGAAGCGGCGCAACCAACCATTGCCGTAGACATGTTCTTTCGTATTGGGCCAGGTACCAAATTTCTCGCCGTCATCGCCAAAGACGAGCACGGCGTTCTCCTGCGTTTCGCCAATGTGTCGCAAGTAGCCGACAATTTCGTCGGCCGGCTGGAACGGAATTAGGTAACGGAGCCGCTCGCTGCCAGGAAAGATATAGAGGATTTGTCCTTCATCTTCGGTAACGTAGTGTCCAAACAGCTGATCGCCGTCGACCCCCGCGTTTTGAAAATGGAAGTCGTCCAGAATCGTGTAAGAAATACCGGCAGCGGCGATGTCGCTGGTGAGCGATTGTTCCCAAACGCGTTCGGGAATCCACATCCCGCGGATTTCGGCTCCCAGTCGCGATCCGAGCCATGCCGAGTAATCGGCGATTTGGCCTCGCCGATCGGGCGAGGGGATCATCGTTAGGATCGGTTCGTAGAAGGCACCGCCGAGTATCTCAACGCGCCCGTCCGCGATGAGTGCCGCCACGCGATCCAAGTACTCGGGATGGTTCTCGTGGAACCATTCCATCAACGGTCCGCTGGTGTGAAGGCTAATCTTGAGATCAGAGTACTCTTCAAAAATCTCGAGAAACGGCAGATAGCTATCTTGATAAGCCTGCTCGAACACGCCGTCGAAATTACCGACCGGTTGGTGATTGTGAAGCGCTAAACAGAGGCGTACGGGGTTGGGCATAGTGGGCTCGAGCTTGTTTAACGGTTTGCCTGGGCAAGGATGTACGGCAAGTCAGTGACGCAGACGACGCGACCGTAGGTTTTGTTTATCGGTTGTTGAACTCTGATTTTTCGGCCAATCTGCGGCCGTTAAAGTCAGTTTGTGAGACCAATTCACGCGCGTAACCGATGTGCGGCCTGTTCGGGTGATACGGGATTGATGAGTTGGCCCGATCCAAGCTCAAAACCGGCCGCCACGGCGATGCGCGGCAGCAACTCTATATGCCAGTGATAATGGTCGCTTTCGGCGCTGTCAAACGGAGCCGAATGGACCCAGAAGTTGTAAGTCACATGAGGAATCGCCGTTTCCAAGCGACGTAAGTTGTCTTGCAGAAATGTGGCCAATGCTGCACATTCCTCGTCCGTGAGCAGTTCGAAGCGGCTTTGGTGCTGGCGAGGCATCAGGCACAGCTCGAATGGCAGACGGCTGGCGAAGGGGCAAAATGAAACAAAAGCACCATTCGCCGCAACGACACGATTTTCGAGTGTTGTTTCTGTTGTGAGGATCGCGCAAAACAGGCAATGTTGGTGCGCGCCGAAATAGCGCGTTGCCGCCTCGGCTTCGCAAGCCAATTCGGTCGGTGTTTCGACGAACGCGACGAATTGGCTGTGGATATGCCCCAGCGATGCGCCTGCTGAGGGGCCGTAATTCTTGAAGAGCAGCCCGGCCTGGAACCGGCCGTCCTGAGCCGCCGTCAACAGGCGATCTCGGTAAGTTCGCACAACCGCGGAAGCTGCCTCGATCGAAAGTTCGGTCAGTGATCGAATGTGGAGTGGCGATTCGATGATCACCTCTTGCTGTCCCCGCACCGCGCGCGCCCGCAAGAGTTCGTTCGAATCGGAAATCGGCAGCGGTTCCATCTGCAGGGCCGGGAATTTGTTGGGGACTACCCGAACTTGCCACGGATCGGTTGTCGATTTACTCGGTTCATTCCGGGTGGTCAGGACGGTCAGCGGTGCCGGCGTGTGATCTTCGCGTCCGGCGCAGAAAGGGCAGGTCGCCGCGTCGTCATAGTCCCAGGCGGCAGCCGAGATGGCATTGGGGCGTGAGAGTCGTTCGGGTGCGATGATGACTTGCCGGCCCGAGACCGGATCGTAGCGAAACTCAGGCACGAACGATTTGCTTTCGCTCGGCGGCTCGGCGAGCCATCGTGTCCCGATAGAGCTGGGAATATTGCTGAGCGCTCGCCCGCCATGAATGGTCCTGTGCCATCGCGGTTTCCACGAGTTGCTGCCACAGCTCGGTTTGGTTCAAGTAGACGTCCAGCGCGGTGCGCAGGCACTTTTCGCAAGCCTCGACATTGAACGGTTCGAATACGAAACCGTTGGAGGTTTTGCTCTTGGCCGACTGTTCCGTAAGATTGAAAACGGTGTCGGCCAGCCCGCCAGTCTTGTGGACGATCGGCAGCGTACCGTAGGCCAGGCTGTAGATTTGGTTCAGCCCACACGGCTCGTACCGGCTAGGCATCATGAACAGGTCGCTCCCCGCCTCGATCTGGTGCGCTAGTGCGTTGGAGAATTCTAACTTCGCCGCCACTTTCGTCGGGAAACTGTCGGCGAGCTGCCGCAACTGCTTTTCGTATTCCGGCGTCCCAGTACCCAGCACAACCCATTGCGCGTTTTCGTATCGAGCCCAACGTTCCATGATGTAGAGGATCAGGTCGATCCCTTTTTGTTCAACCAGTCGGCTGACGATTCCGATGACCGGCGTCTTGGGCTCTTCGGACAATCCGAGCGATTTTTGCAGCGCCTGTTTGCAAGCCGCCTTGCCCGTTTTCCAAGTCTTCTCGTCAAACGTTTCGGCGATGTGTTGGTCGTTTTGCGGGTGCCATTGGTCGTAGTCGACACCGTTGAGGATCCCGCTGAGGACATCTCGCTTTTGTGACAGTGCGCCTTCCAGGCCACAGCCGAGCGGAGCCGATTGGATTTCGGCCGCGTAGGTTGGACTGACCGTGTTGATCGAATCGGAAAAGACGATCGCCGCTTTTAGCAAATTCAGGTCGCCGTGGAATTCGAGCTGCTTCCAGTTGAAGTATTTCCAATCGAGTCCCGTCAACAACATATCCCAATGCCAGAACTGACCTTGGTAGGCCATGTTGTGGATCGAAGTGAGCGTGGCGATTTTTTCGTACCGCGCGACGGCCCGATACTCGGCCTCGAGATAACACGGGATCAGGCCCGTCTGCCAATCATTACAGTGAATGATATCGATATCCAAATCGAGTAAACGGATCGCTTCGAGGACCGCCCGATTGAAGAAAACGAACCGCTCACAATTGTCGCGGTAGTCGACGCCCCCTTCACCGTACAAATGGTCGCGGTCGAAATACTCTTCTTGATGGATGAAATAGATCGGGACATCCGAGTTCGGCATTTCTGAAACGCAGATGGACCCATGGATGGCGCGATTTCCAACCGGTACATCGAAATGGATATCCAGCTTGCGAATCGGCAAGCCACTTTCGAAGACACATCGATAGGCTGGCATGAAGACGACAACATCATGGCCCAGTTGACGCAGTTGGCTTGGAAGCGCTCCGCTAACATCTGCCAATCCGCCCGTCTTGGCGAACGGTACCGCCTCGCTGGTTGCAAACAGTACCTTGAGCACAGTCGACTCCTGCCGTTGATTGATGATTTGATGGTTTGATGGATTCGTGGCGGCGGCTGCCGAAGGGAAGATGAGCCGCACAAGTTCCTAGCGTATCTCAATTTTGACGATGTGCAGAACAGCAATCAGCCAGTTCTGCCTACTCTCAATATATACTTTGCGCTTTTGGCGAGTGTATCGCCCGATTCGCCAGATTTGAATGTTGGGTGAAGTCCCGAAGGGTGGTGCCGGTTACGATAGCAAGCTCACAATCGATTCGGCCACGTACTGGACATTTTGCTCGTTGAGCCCCGCCAAGTTGAGGCGGCCGTTATTGACGATATAGACCGAACGCTCGTCGCGCAGTCGCTGCACTTGGTCAGGTGTTAGGCCGGTAAGGCTGAACATGCCACGCTGCCGGTTCATGAATTCGAAGTCGCCCGGAAAATCCATCGCCGTGACGATGGACGCCAGCTGGCCTCTCACGCTCTGGATGCGGGTCCGCATGTCGGCCAGTTCTTCCAGCCACATCGTTCGCAATGAATCGTCGCTCAGCACGGTGGAAACGATGGAGGCGCCGTGCGAAGGAGGATTCGAGTAATTGGCGCGTACGCTTTTCTTTAATCGGCTGAGTACCGCACTGGCGGCTGCCGCGTCGCCAGCGACAACGGTGAGCGCGCCGACGCGTTCACGGTACAAACCAAAATTCTTCGAGAACGAACTGCAGATGATGAGTTCGTCGAGTTCCGTGGCCAAGATTCGCAGGCCCGCGGCATCCTCTTCGATACCTTCGCCGAACCCTTGATAGGCGAAATCGACAAGCGGTAACGCTTGCCGTGCCTTCAGGATTGCTGCGATCTCCTGCCACTGTTCCACCGTTAGGTCGGCACCGGTCGGGTTATGGCAGCATCCGTGCAGCAGAACAACGTCGTTCGCAGGTACTTTCGTCAGCGAATCGCAGAGCGCAGGAAAGTCGACCTCATTCTTTTGCGTGTCGTAATAGGGATACGATTTCGTTTCGACGTGAGCCGCAGCGAAAATGTTCGGGTGGTTGGGCCAAGTCGGAGTGCTGAGCCAGACGGTCGATTCGGGGAAGGTGGTCGCGAGCCAGTCGCCAGCGACTCGCAGTGCGCCGGTTCCTCCTGGCGTCTGAACCGAGACGACGCGGTCGGCAGCGATGGCGGCGTGCCCAGCACCTAGCAGCAGGTCGGGGACCTGTTTTGCATACTGCGGGTGGCCGTCGATTCCCAGATATCGCTTTGTCGATTCTTCTGCGAGCAGCTTTTGTTCGGCCGCTTTGACACAATTCAAAATGGGAGTTTCGCCCTCGGCATTGGCGTAGATGCCTACGGTGAGATTGACCTTGGTCGCATTCGAGTCGGCCTTGAAGGCTTCGTTCAGGCCCAGGATCGCGTCTGGGGCGGCTGGTTTGACGGATTGAAACATGGAATCTTGGTTTCTCAGTAGGGGGCAAAGCGGACTGACATTTATCGTAACTGGGAAAAGTTCGTTGCCACAGGTGTGATTGATCTTGGCGGCATTTGCCAGGAATTTACTGGGGGCGCTTCCCCTGACACCGCATGGCTCTACGATATTCCATCGACGGTAACTTCGCTGAGGACGATTTTTCATGGCCAAATCAAAAGTAGGAATCTGGTTCGTAGGCGCACGAGGCGGTGTCGCAACGACCACCATCGTCGGGCTTTGGGCTTTGAAAAAAGGACGGATCGGGCCGACGGGACTCGTTAGCGAATTGCCGTTTTTCACGCACCTTGATTTGCTGCCTTGGGACTCCTTCGCCGTGGGTGGACACGATATTCGGAGTGCGACCCTGGTCGAGACCGCGCAGGAATTGGTGGCTCAGAATGCCCTGTCGGCCGATTTGGTGACCGCCTGCCGACGTGAGCTGACGCGTATCGAGAAGAACCTAAAACCGGGCACGTTGATCAACGTGGGCGATGCGATTACCGATCTGGCCGACACGCGGCTCAAACGAAAACAAGAAAAGGCACAGGAAGCGGTCGATCGAATTCAGGCCGATCTCAAGGAGTTTTCGAAACGCAATAAATTGGACCAAGTCATCGTCATCAACCTGGCGTCGACCGAACCACCTTTCGATGACAAATCGCTGCCGAGAAAGTGGAGCGAACTGAAGAAGAAGCTCTCATCGAGCAAGTGCACGCTCGGTGCCAGTTCGATCTACGCGATCGCCGCCCTCGACTTGGGACATCCATATATCAATTTCACTCCGTCGGTCGGTTCGGACACACCGGCGATTTGTGAATTGGCCGAACTTCGTGAGACGTGCCATATGGGGCACGACGGCAAAACGGGTGAGACGCTGTTGAAAACGGTCCTGGCGCCGATGTTTGCTCATCGCAACCTGGCGGTCATGAGCTGGGTGGGGCACAACATTTTCGGAAACCTGGACGGCAAAATTCTCGACGACCCGCTCAATAAAGAGACGAAAGTTCGCAGCAAGGATCAAGCACTGGCGCAGATTCTGGGGTACAGCCCCCAGTCGCTGGTGTCGATCGAGTACATCAAGAGCCTCGGTGATTGGAAAACGGCCTGGGATCACATTCACTTCAAAGGCTTCTTGGATACACCGATGAAATTGCAGTTCACGTGGCAGGGCTGCGATTCCATCCTGGCAGCGCCGCTGGTACTCGATCTGGCCCGCTTTTGTCACAAAGCTCATCAAAGTGGCGAACGGGGCTTACTGACGTTTCTCAGTAGCTTTTTCAAATCGCCGCAAGGAGTTCGCGAAGCCGATTTTGCGTTGCAGTTTCAACAGTTGCTCGACTGGGCTCGCAACGTCGACCTGGGCGAGTAACGATCCAACGTTACTGCGGGAAGTTCACGGCACCGCTGCCGGCATCCTTCGATGGCTTTAGACGTCGAAGTCGCCATTAAATGCTTGCAGGAGGCGGTGTCCCTTGTAGATGCAGTAGCCTTGAGGGGGCGCTTGTCCGGCGTACCAGTATTCTTGCTGAGGGTCGACAACGACCGTGCCGATTTCGCCTTCCCGTTCACAGCGGGCGACCAGAATGTCATCGCCGAAAAATTTGCCGTGAATGTGCGGTTGGACGGCCGAGTAGTCCTGATCTTCGATCCGGTCCCGGTGCTCGACCAGTATCGGATGGAGGCTGGACGGATCAACGTGTTCGATCTCGAACTGCAAAATATCTTCGTGTTCTGCCTGCCAGCCGGCAAACATTGCATAGGCATCGTTGGGTACCAAGGTATCGATCGAAACGTGGAACGCGTGAATCAGTGGTCCGGCGATTCCCAGGTTGCGAAACGTGCTCAGCGTGCCATCCGGTTCGGCAGCGTGGTACGTATAGCGGAACAGGTAACAGTTGCGGGGTTCCTCGAAGCCGGGCCAGTAGAGTGTTTTCATGTCGACCAGCTCGCAAGCGGAAGGGGGGACTCCCATGTTGGTGGGCTGCGACAAGTAGGTGACGAGCTCGGCTTCGGCGACCGAAGCGGGGTCGGAGTACTTTTCATCGATCAAATCGAGGAAGTCGAGCTCCTCGGCGTAAGCCAGCACGCGCAGGCGAACCGACGGTTCGGCGACCAAATCTCGCAGAACATTCTTCCCTTCAATGTGACCGAGCCTGGCGATGGCGGCAGCCGCTTCGACCCGAACGCGACGGTGTTTGATATCCATCAAATGCTTCAGCGGCCGAACGGCGCGTTGATCGCCCACGAGGCCCAGTGAATCGCACAGCGCGACGGCCAGCGAGATGCCGTTAGAAACGGTCTTACGACGTTCTTCGCTATCTTCCACGGAGCGTTCCATCGCTTGATTTTGCAGCAGCTCCAATTGCTGAGTGACGCCACCCAGGAGCCCTAGCAGCTGTTCGATTCGCGGTGTGCCAGGATGGACCGGCACCCGTTGGTCGCGCGTGAGATGGTTTGCTATTTCCAGAACAGCGATGGCGACGTCTTGGTTGTCCAGGCACTCGAACAACTCTGGAAATAGTCTGTCGACGGCGACGTGGGGCTGGAGGAGAAGAAAGAATGGCGCCGTGGCAGCGGCTAAGCCCTGCGGCGGGTCGTTCTTCATCAAACCGCAGAGGATGTCCAGTTCGGGCGGTTGGCCAACAGCCGCCAAAGCCGACAGCAGGTGATAGCGTGCCCCTTGGTGAGGCCCGACCTGAGAATAAAGCCGCCCCATGAGTTCGGCGGTCGATTCGATCAATGGCACACCCGGATGAGCCGCTGCTCGTTGCCTTGCCCAGGCTTCGCAGCTGGCGAGAATGAGCTCCCAACCCTCCTGATCGGTCTCGCCGACGCTCGTTAGCTGGCAGAGCTGATTAACGAACAGCAGCATGTCCTGATCATTGGACGTTGGTAGGTCCTGACAGAGTTGCTGGATCTCGCTTGGCGAAAAAGAGTTCGTGGAGATCAAATTGACGAGCATTGTTTGCGCTTGATTCATCCGGACATTTATAACCCAACAGAGTCCCGTTTGCAGCGATCTCGAGCGACTTTTACACCGCTGGCGGTTGCCAGATTCGGCCCCGTTGAGGATGTTTAGGTCGAGGATTCTTCAGGTTTTTGAACACTGGTACAGAAGAAATGAACCCCAATGCAGCTCGAACAAATCAAAGCATCCCTGAGTCACGATGCGCCGAATAACGACTGGTCACCTCTCGTACAGGCGATGTGGTGGGATGCCAAAGGAGACTGGCAAAGGGCCCATGAGATTGCTCAAGAGATCGAATCGGCCGACGGCAGTTGGGTGCACGCCTACCTACATCGGAAGGAAGGGGATACTGGTAACGCCGGTTATTGGTATCGCCGCGCACAGCGAACGATGCCCAATGGTTCGCTGCAAGAGGAATGGGATGCGATCGTGAGCGAATTGATGGCCAACTGATGGCGAGTTGATTGGCGAACAAATTTGCGAATCGGTAAATGGAGAACGAAGTGACTCCTACGAATAGCGCCGGTTGTTCTTGAATTGTTCTTGTTTGTGATCCAGAAAAATAACTTTGTCAAAAGTTTGGTCTCCCGTATTGACGAATGAAGGCGAAAGTTGGTTCAATCTTGCAATCTGGGCAAACAGTGGAAGATGAACCAACAACGGTTGGTGAACATTCTGTTTGTTGCTCAACCAATACTTGAACGTTGACATGTTGTGGACGTTCCTCTGTCACGGATAGCTTTCCCCAACCTGGGTACCAAGGGGAAATGCGTTGAGACACCCCGGTGCCCTGCAAAGGAGCCATCCGAATGGCAAAAAAAACAAAAGTAGCGAAGAAAAAGAAAGCTACGAAAAAGGCGAAGAAGTCGACCAAGAAGAAGGTCGCTAAGAAGAAGGCCAAGAAGTCGACCAAGAAGAAGGCCACAAAGAAGAAGGCTAAAAAGTCGACCAAGAAGAAATCGACCAAGAAGAAAGCTGCCAAGAAGAAGGTAGCTAAGAAGTCGAAGAAGAAAAAAGCGACCAAGAAGAAGGTCGCAAAGAAGAAAGCTAAGAAGAAGCGATAGATCCGCTTCTTTTTTTCATTTTGTAGACAATTCGGGCCGGACGTCGATTGGCGGACCGGCCTGTTGCTTGCGCTGGTGGCAGATTCAGCGTTGACCCTGTTTTTCGCAAGCGATACAGTTTAACATCATTCTCCCCGCCGATTGTGATCGTTCACGCTGTGGCCCAACGCAAGAACCGATCGGTCCGTTTTTGTATTTCGCGTTGCGGCGCCACGTCCCGGCCAGGGACAGTTCAGAGCAGGAATTGTGTCAGACTCTAATCAAAGTGAATCTAAACCGGCGGCGGCAAATTCAGATCCAGAAGCATCCTTCGATACTTTAGGGTTGTCCGACGTCACTCTCGCTGCCATCAAAAAAGCCGGCTACGAAGTCCCCAGCCCAGTCCAAGCGGGCGTCATCCCTCATGCCGTCACCGGCAAGGATGTGTTGGGACAGGCGCGCACCGGTACTGGCAAAACGGCATCTTTTGTGCTGCCGATCTTGGAACGTCTGAAGCCAGATGTGAACCAGCCCCAGGCACTGATCGTCGTCCCGACTCGCGAATTGGCGGTCCAAGTCGAAGGTGAAGTGAGTAAGCTGGCCTACGGTTTGAATCTACGCTGCGTTACCGCGTACGGTGGCAAGCCGATTCGTGCCCAGATCGAGAAACTGAATAAGGGTGCCAAGGTTGTCGTTGGGACGCCGGGCCGAATTCTCGACCTCATTGCGCGGCGAGCACTCGACACGAGCGGGCTGCACATCGTCGTCCTGGACGAGGCCGATCGGATGCTCGACATCGGTTTCCGACCGGACATTGAGAAAATCTTGAGGAAGTGCCCTCAGTCTCGTCAGACGTTACTGCTGAGTGCAACGTTGCCCAAAACGATTTTGCAGTTGGCACAGAAGTACATGACCGAGCCGATCACGCTCGACTTCTCGGAAAAAGACATTGCTGTCAGTACGATCGACCAGTACTACTTCACCGTCCATCCGAAGTTGAAGTTTGAACTGCTCAAGCGATTGCTGGAACGAGAAAATCCACAGCAGGCGATTATTTTCTGCCGCACGAAACATGGAACCGACAAGACATATCGGCGGTTGAGCAAGATCATGAAGGGGGTCGGCGTGATGCACGGCGATATGCCTCAAGGAGCTCGCAACCGAACGATGGCGCAGTTCCGAGATGAAACGGTTCGCATTCTTGTCGCCACCGATGTGATCGGCCGGGGCATCGATGTCACCAACGTCTCGCACATCATCAATTACGATGTGCCTCAGTTCTCCGACGACTATGTCCACCGAGTTGGCCGTACGGGCCGCATGGGTCGTGAAGGTGTCGCCTACACGTTTGTGACGCTGGAGCAGGGAGAAGAACTGACAAAGATCGAAATTCGAATCGATAAGCTGCTGATGAAGTCGACGATTGATGGCTTCGATCCGATGGCATTCGTTGAAAACGAAAGGCCGCCTGAGGAAAGGGACAGCAGTTTGCCGAAAGAGCCGCCCCCGAAGCCACTCTATGGCCGCGGCCGCGGTCCCAAGAAGTACCGCCGCCTCTAGGATGACGGTCGTCAGGATGACCGCCGTCTCAAGGCCGGAGTCTCTTGTCTCTGAAAAGAGACAAGAGAATTGCTACGGGCCAACTCGGAAGAAAAGATCACGCAACACCGGCGCCGCTTCGTCCCAGCTGTCGGCCGCCGCGCCGAAGTCGACGCTCAACGGTCGAATCTCGCCTGGCGTTTTCACCTGTGCAGTTGCCGGCACATCGGGGCGCAAGGGTATCTGGGCACTCGGTCCTGCTGACAACGTCGCTTCAACTTCCGAAGAGAGCACCCATTCGACCAATTGTTTGGCCGCCGCCGGATGAGGCGAATTGGCGATGATGGCGACCGTATTGGGAATGAAGAGCGTGCCCATTTCTCCGTCGGCTTGGTCGGGATAGATGATGGCAACCGGGCTGCCTTTGAGCCGTTCGACATTCGCATCGTCGGTGTCGGTGATTCCCCAGTCGAGCTGCCCGCTGGCAACGGCCAAGGCGACCTGTTTGTTGCCCGCCATGATCTGGGCGTTGTTCTTCGCCGCTTGGAAAAACTGGGTGGCCCGCTCGGTGCCCCATAGGTGGAAAAGGACCGTCGCATGTGTCGCGGTTGTGCCAAAGAGCGGCTTTGCCAGACCGATGCGCCCTTGCCATTTTTCATCAACAAGATCGTAGATCGAAGTTGGGTAAGAGGCCTCGTCGACGCGCTGCGTATTGACGATCAAAACGCGGGCGCGGGCTGCAAAACCATACCAATACCCTTGCGGGTCTCGATACGCTTCAGGATAGGCGGCTCCCGCAGTCGATACATAAGGCAGCAGGCGACCTTGTTTCTGCAATCGGATGGTGTTGAGGATCTCGTTATTCCAAAAGACGTCACAGCGCGGCCGTTTCGCCTCGGCGAGGATCGCTTGAGTCAGCCCGACCGTCTTCGTCGACTCGACGTCGAATTTTGGGTCGACGGTAAGCCCTGAAGTTTGTGAAAACGATTCGAGCAAAGGAGCCGAAAATTCTCGATCCAACGCCGTATAGACGACGACTCGATCGGGCGAGGACTGCCAACAGCCAGTGATCGAAAGCAGCAGCGTGCAGGTCGTTATTGGCAACAAGTCGCGGAGAAGGCCCAAAAATCGGTGATTGTCCGTTCGCATGATCGAATCTCTTATCTAGCTATCTGCGCAAGCCCGGATTGCGATAAAATCCAGGGGTTAGTTGGCGGCAAGTAAGGACCCACGTATGAATCCATTCGTAATTTCCACGAACCCGTGTCGACCGGTACGCACCCGAATTCTAGTCCAACGGTCGATCGTCTGTCTCATGGGCGCGTGGATTAGCGCCGTTGGGGCAGTCCGTCCGGCGCTGCAGGCTCAAGAACCAGAGACCAAGCGCAATAGCCCGTTGGCCGAGTTGCTGTTGGGCGAATCGGCGGCGTCTGCTGAGGCTGACGCCTGGACGGCGAGCGCGGCGGCCGAGCCGGTCGAGGTCGACGAGGCGAAGGTGGCGGCTCACGGGATTCGTAAGCTCACCGGCAAACACGTCGAAATTTTCACCGACATTCCGAAATCGAGTGGTGTCGATCAAATTCCGCGTGTCTTCGATTTGGCCGTTCCACTGTGGGCAAAGTACTTCGCGATCAAGCCTTCTAATCTGCAAGGCTGGAAACTGACCGGATTCCTCATCGACGACAAAGGCAAGTTTGAAAAGGCCGGCTTGTTGCCGGCCGATCTGCCGCCGTTTATCAATGGGTATCAGCGCAGCACGAACTTCTGGGCTTACAACCAACCGAGCGACTACTATCGGCGCCATCTTGTGTTGCACGAAGGGGTCCATGGTTTCATGCGACAGTTCCTGGGTGGGGCCGGTGCGAGTTGGTACAGCGAAGGGATCGCCGAATTGTTGGCGACTCACAAATGGGAATTTGGCAACTTGCTTGTCGGCTACATGCCGAAAGATAAGACCGAGGTCCCCTACTGGGGTCGCATCAAGATCATCCAAGATGAATTTGCCGCTTCGCGTGCGCTGATGATTCGCGAGGTGATGCGGCTCGATACCCGCGCCTTCTTGCAAAATGATGCCTACGCTTGGTCTTGGGCAGTGGCTGCGTTTCTCGATGGGCATCCAAACTATCGCGGGAAGTTTCGTCGGCTGCGAGAAAAAGCACGCCTGTCGGGCGAGCAATTCACTGCCGAGTTCGAGAGGCAGATTGTGGGCCAGTTACGTGAACTCGATGAGCAATGGCAGCTGTTTGTTGTCGGTGCGGATTATGGTTACGACTTCGCCCGAAATGCCGTCAGCTATTCGGCCGGACGTCCGCTGACCAGCCAGGGCGGCTCATTCGATCTCCTCGCGAATCGGGGCTGGCAGTCGACCGGTTTGTATTTGGAAGGTGGCAAGCCCTATCTGATTACGACTGAGGGAAAATACGTCGTGCGCAAGCAAGAACCAGCCTGGGTCTCGCAAGCGAACGGAATCTCGATCGAGTACGTCAACGGGCGTCCGATCGGGATGCTGTTAGGCTGCGTGCGGCCTGATGAGCCACGTCCTGGAGTTGCCAGCATGAATGCTCCCTTTACAGTGGGAGTGTCGCGGACGCTCACGCCGAGTGCCAGCGGCACATTGTATTTGAAAGTCAATGATTCGGTGGGTGGTTACGCCGACAACGATGGGCAAGTCACCATCACCGTGAAGCCGGCCGGTGCGAGTGTGTCGCGGGACAAAGCTCAAGAGGGTGGTCAATGAACCGCGCTCCAGGGCTGCGGACCGTGTTCGCCCGTGGCAAGCGGGCCATAATTGTGCAAAGATGTTGGGCTGATTTCGTGCTTCCGAACGCCCCCGAATAAGGTCTTGAAAAGGTCTCGTCATGTCATCCATTTCTGAATCGGATCCTCAAGTCTGGGCCGCCATCCAAGCAGAATCGCAGCGGCAGCAGACCGGCCTGGAGATGATTGCGAGCGAAAACTACACCAGCGTGGCCGTCATGCAGGCGATGGGTAGCGTGCTCACGAACAAGTATGCCGAGGGCTACCCGGGCAAGCGATATTATGGTGGGTGCGAGCACGTCGACGTCGTCGAAGATTTGGCGCGAGACCGGGCGACCCAATTGTTCGGTGCCGAATTTGCCAACGTCCAACCCCATTCAGGTTCACAGGCCAACATGGGTGTCTATCTGACCGTATTGAATCATGGCGATACAGTCCTGGGGCTCGATTTAGCACACGGTGGCCATCTGACGCACGGCATGCGATTGAATATCTCTGGCATCCTCTACAACTTTGTCAGCTACGGTGTGACGGCCGACACGCATCGCATCGATTTCGACCAAGTCGCCAAGATGGCTCGTGAGCATAAGCCCAAGTTGATCGTCGCAGGAGCAAGCGCCTATCCGCGCGAAATCATGCATGCCAAGTTTGCAGAAATTGCCAAGGAAGTTGGCGCGCTGCTGATGGTCGACATGGCTCATTATGCAGGTCTCGTTGCGGCCGGACTGCACGACAATCCGGTGGAGGTGGCCGACTTCGTCACGACGACCACGCATAAAACGTTGCGAGGCCCACGCGGTGGAATGATCCTCTGTCGTCAGGATGATGCGAAAAGGATCAACCGCAGCATCTTTCCGGGAACTCAAGGCGGACCTTTAATGCACGTCATCGCAGGTAAGGCGGTCTGTTATGGCGAAGCGTTAAAGCCCGAATTCAAAACGTACGGGCAAGCGATCATGGACAATGCCAAGGCACTTGCCGATGTCTTGGCCGCAGGTGGCTTGTCATTGGTCAGTGGTGGCACTGAAAATCATCTCGTGCTGGTCGATGTGACGCCGCTTGGTATCGGTGGGAAAATCGCCGAACACACGCTCGACAAGTGCGGGATCACGGTCAACATGAATATGATTCCGTTTGACACGAGAAAGCCGATGGACCCATCCGGAATTCGCATCGGTACGCCGGCGCTGACGACGCGTGGAATGGCGGCTGCCGAAATGCAAACGATTGGCGGTTGGATTTTGGAAGCTCTAAAGCATCCAGACGACGAACAGGTGCTCCATAAGATTCGTGGCGAAGTGGAACAACTTTGTACAAATTTCCCCGTGCCTAGTGCGGATGCGGCAACCGTCTAAAGGCGTGATGCAGACGTAGCAAAGACGTAGCGCGTGAATTTTCTCTTGGTGAAATAATGTCCGATAAAGATCGAATTTTGATTGCCGATGACAATCAAGCGAATGTGGAATTGTTGGAAGCCTATTTGGCTGGTCGCGATTGCGAAATCGAATACGCGGTCGATGGCCAAGAGACACTCGACAAAGTCGCTTCGTTCAAGCCCGACTTAATCTTGCTCGACGTCATGATGCCCAAATTCAATGGATTTGAGGTCTGCGAGCGAGTGAAAGGTGACCCGTCGACGAAGCGTATCATGGTGCTGATGGTTACGGCGTTGAATGAGTTAGGCGATATCGAACGAGCGGTCGCGGCTGGAACCGATGACTTTCTTTCAAAGCCGGTGCAAAAGCTGGAATTGATCAAACGTGTCGACAACATGTTGAAGTTGAAGGATGTCTCGGACGAAGTGGAACGTCTGCGTCAGTACATCGAGCACATGGAAGCCGAAGCGACCCAATAGTGGCACTTGGGTGGCACTTGG
>CAYZRS010000042.1:41356-44407 GCA_964480915.1 uncultured Pirellulaceae bacterium
GTGGCACTTGGGTGGCACTTGGCACTTTCCCCTTTCTTCCGCCGCTGCGGACGTTCTGCCCAACTGTCAGGCCTGCTTCACGACGTCGAGCGTTGCCGTGCCAGCTCGACGCGAGAACAAACTTGCCTGTAGTCGTTCAATCCAGGTATGTTTGAGAGAAGGAAGTTCCCGCTGCTGCCTACAAAGAGAAGTCGATGAGCAAACAAATCAAAGCACTCGCGTCGGCCGATGGCAATTTGAACTGGTGTTGCGCACTTGTCTTGGCGGTCTGTTTTGCCTGGGCGGGGACTCCTGTCGTCGCCAAGGAGTCGGGAGACGCGGAATCGAAACCGACGGCCGAACTGCTGGCCGAGATCGAATCGCTTGTCACCGACCTGGGAGCGGATGAATTTCAGGTCCGCGAGGAAGCGGAGGCTCGCTTATCAGAAATGGGGCTCGCCGCGTACGAAACGCTGCTCAGGGTCCGCGACGATAAAGACATCGAAGTCCGTTTGCGTTCGCGTCACATCGTCGATTCACTCCGAGGTCGCTTCATGACGACGGGTGTCAGCGAAGAAATCGGTCCATGGATGGCAACCTACCACGACCAAGACAGGGTAGAACGGACACGTCGGATCGAAGAAGTTCTGGCAAAGCTTCTGCCGGAAAGTGGTGCCGACGGATTGGCGAGGATTGCTCGTTTCGAAGCCGATGAACGGTTGTCACGACTTGCCGCGTTGCAAGTTGTGTCGCTTCCCATTGAGATGGAAAAGCCTCGTGAAGAAATGGTCTCGATGGTGTCTACGGGTATCGGTTTCAGTGAGCGGACGGCGGTGAAATGGTTGCGGAATTATGTCGCGGCAGCGAACCGTGAACCGGCTGCTCTGCAGCAATGGCATCAGCTGATCGAGGATGAAACCGATCGTGATCTGATGTTGGAAGAATCGGAAGATCATCGAACCGAGTACGTTTTTGCGTTGCGTTTGGTTGCGATCGATACGGCCAATGTGCTGGGAAATCAAGAGGCGGCGGCTCAGCTCGTGACTGCGTTGTCGAGCGAATTAGATTCCGAACAAGAAATACTGAATTGGTTCAAGTGGTTGCAATCACGTCGTGCTTGGTCATCGATTGCCGACTTTGCCAAGACCCAGCGGAAAACCATTGAGTCCAATCCGCAACTTCTCTACGGCCTTGCGGAGGCAGAGAAGAAATTGGGGAAGCATGAAAGTGCCTCCGCAACCGCAGCCAAAGCGTTAGATTTCGAAGGCCTTTCCGCGGAAGCTCGCTGTGATTTGGCGACCGATCTCAAGAGCAATCGTGGCATGTACGAATGGGCGGAAGCCGAGTTTCGTAAGTGCATGGAACTGAGCGGGCCTACGGAACAGATTCACTATCGGGGTGCGATAAGGCTGGGCGAGTTGTTACACGATTTAGAGCGAGAGGAAGAAGCGGCCGACCTACTGGACAGCATTCTTGTTGGTAAAACGCTGGACAAAAAAGATCGGCGAGACAAAGAGAAGGTCCGTGAGTTTCAATTACAGACGCGAGCATTGCAGGCGGAGAAGGCAATTGCCGATACTCGAGCGCGTGCGGCGTTTTTCCGCGCTTGCCATTACCGCGATCAGGGTGAAATCGGACTAGAAAAAGAAGAACTGGTCAAAGGACTGGAAGCTGCGAAGGACGATGTCGACATCTTGATCGCGATGCATACCGTCGCCGAACCGACACCGGAGTGGACGGCAAAGACCGAACGCCGAATCCGGGAGGTCAACGCCGATTACCGAAGCCAGCTGCAGGTGGCGTATCGCACCTACGAACAGCTGCAGGACAACCTGGCTCAGCGTGAAGTAATGCGGGCAGGACTGGCCGTTATCAACAATCAATATGCGTGGCTGGTTGGCAATACCATCGGCGACATTGACCAAGCGATTCACAACAGTCACAAATCGCTGGAGTTCGCGCCGGGCGATGGTGGCTTTCTGGATACGTTAGGACGCTGCTATTATCGGGCTGGTCGCCTAGAGGAAGCCGCCAAGTACCAGCGAATGGCTGTCGAAAGGGCTCCTTTCGAGTTGCAGATTCAACGTCAGCTTAAGCTCATCCTCACGGCGATCGAGGAACGGGATGCCGCGAATCAAAACGCTGCTTCCCACGAAATCGACGCCAAGTCGGCACCCGATTCACAGCCAAACCCTTAACTGCGGACGACGAGAAATCGATATGACCAACTTCCCAAAAAGCGAGCAGCGGCTGGTTGACGTTGGGTCGGGAGACTTGGCAGTCCACCTATTGGGTGATGGGCCTCCGATTCTGTTCGTGCATGGCTTTCCGTTGGATCATTCAATGTGGTCAGCTCAATGCGCCGCATTGGCCACCGACTATCGTTTGATCGTTCCCGATCTGCGCGGCTTCGGCGGCAGTTCACCGGCCTCTGGCTGCGTCACCATGGGCGAAGCGGCCGATGAGTTGAACGAACTGCTGAACGTGCTGCATGTCGAGTCGCCAGTCACCTACTGTGGGCTTTCGATGGGTGGGTACATCGGATTCGAAATGTGGCATCGCCATCGCGATCGTCTTGCGAGCATGATCTTGTGTGATACGCGAGCGGCGGCCGATTCGGAAACCGTCGCCAAAGGGCGGCAGTTGATGGCGGCAAAATTCGACGAGCTGCCCGTCGAGCAACGAACGGCCGAATTGGACGAACTTGCTGAGGGCATGTTGCAAAAGCTGTTTGCGGCGACGACGTTTACGAACAGGCCCGAGGCCATCGCGTCCACCCGCCAGGTTATGTGCGGGTGCGAACCGGCAACGATCGCCGCCTACCAGCGGGGGATGGCCAGCCGCACCGACTTTCGTCGGCATTTGTCCCAGCTGGACTTACCGTTGCTGCTCGTTTGCGGCGAACACGACGTCATCACACCGACGACGGAGATGCAGCAGGTCGCTGAAGGCGTCCCAGGGGCTCGCTACCTTGAGATTGAGTCCGCTGGCCACATGGCACCGCTGGAGCAGCCCGAAGTGGCTAACAAGGCAATTCTCGAGTTCTTGAGGGACGCGATACCGTCGAGCTAG
>CAYZRS010000043.1:0-30084 GCA_964480915.1 uncultured Pirellulaceae bacterium
TGACGTTGAACGGAGATTTCCGGGTTGGCAACAACGCCGATGCCCGCATGCACGGGACGATTACCAATACGGGTAGTATTGCGCTCGATTCGCTCGGAAATCAGAGTGACTTTGAATTGGGTACCGACGTGACGCTCACCGGTGGCGGTGTGCTGACGATGAGTGGCAGCGTCGCTCAGATCAATTCGGTCGGCAATTTCCGTTTGACGAATGTGAATAACACCATTCAGGGCCGCGGAAATCTTGGCGGCAATTCGGCGACGATCACGAACGAAGCATTGATTGTCGCGAACGTCAGTGGTCAAACGTTGACACTTGATCCAAGAAACAATGGTGCCGACTCGTTCGCCAACAGCGGTACGTTGCGAGCAGCGGGCGGAGGACAGTTGGTGCTCAGCGGAAGCGGTGCCGGCGGATTCTCAAACACCGGCACGATCGAAGCGCTCGATGGCAGCAGCGTGACGGCCGTGTCGAATCCTACCATTGCACAGATAGCAGGCGCTTCCGTGACTGCTGGAACCTATCGAGCCATCGATTCCGGTAACGGTGCGACGCTTAATATTGCCCCGGTTGGATTTGAAGTCGCGGTGAACGACGGGGTCATCGAAGCGAGCGGAGCCGCCGCGTCCAACGATGTGCTGGGGCTCTTTAGTGGCGGAGTCCACACCAACAGTGCGTTGGTAACGAACAACGGTTCGATCCTGCTAGATGAAGGAGCCAGCCTGGAATTGACCGGAAGCGGTTTGCATTTAGTCAGCACCGGTGAATTACTGGTCGGCAACGCAAGTTCGCTAGACGCAACGGCTCGGTCGACGACGTTTCCTGTTGTGGGTGATACGACGGATGCTGGTGTCCAAATCGATGGCGGCACGCTACGAGGCAGCGGAACGATTCTGGGTGGTGTCTATATGCCTTCGGGAACGTTGTTGCCGGGTGACGCCGATGGGGAAGCGGGGCTTCTCAGCATTACGGGCGACTTCAACATGGACGATCCGGGATTGCTCATCGAAGATGCCTTCACTGTGATTGAGCTGGGTGGGTACGCGCGCGGGACCGAGCACGATTCGTTCGCCGCGACGGGCGATTTCTTCGGGCAGGGCGTGTTGCAGGCTCGACTAATTGACGGCTTCTTGCCTGTTGTTGGCGATGAGTTCGTCTTGGCGACTTACGTGGAAGATGGCAATCGGATAGGAAATCTCTGGGACAACTATCAATTCAACCGCGTACAATTTTCGCTCGATGATCGATCGACCGGTGGTCAGAATCGAGAGACCATTCTGACCGTGTTGGACTTCCGTGATATCGACTTCGATGGCGATTCCGATTTTGACTGTGCCGACATCGATGCGCTGGTCACGGCCATTGTGCAAGGCTCTACGGCCACACAGTTTGATTTGAACTTTGACGGCACGGTCGACAACGATGACCTGGGCATTTGGTTAACAGATGCTGGGACGTTGAATTTGGCTTCAGGCCAAGGCTACTTGCCGGGCGACGCAAACTTGAATGGCGTCGTTGATGGGGAGGATTTCCTCGTTTGGAATACAAACAAGTTCTCACCCGGCTCTGGCTGGTGTTCGGGTGATTTCAACGCAGACGGCAGTGTGAACGGTGCCGACTTCCTGATTTGGAATTCGTTCAAATTCCAAAGCAGCGGGATTGCCACGCTGCAGGCAGGAACGATTCCGAGCACATTGGCAGCGGTTCCGGAACCGGTAGGGAATTTTAGCCTAGCCGTAGCCATGATGTTCATGGGCCTAGGTTGGCGTCAAGCTGCAAGAAACTCGCGACAACTGCGATCAGGCGCTTCTCGCTGATCTCTTTCCGTCTGGTTTTCTTGACTTGCTGTGCGAGCGAAGCTCTAATGGCGGTCAGCCAATGAAACAACCCCAAACCCACGAAGCTTCGTGACCGCCATTAGAGCGGACGCGAAGCTTTTTTTGTGACTTGGGGAGGAGATGATCCCGTGAACTTCAGACGAATTGCCGTTGCCACTGTTTTGGCGCAGCTCATGGTTACGGTGGCAATTGCTCAAATTGCCACTTACGATCCGAGTTCAGGTGTCATGTGTGTCGATACTCAGGGGACTGATATCGTCGCAATCTTCATCACCGGGCCCGACGTCAGCGTTGCTGGCTGCGAGTTGTGCGACGGGATGAACCTGCCGGGCAGCGATGCGTTGGCGGGAACTTCCACTTGGACCGTGGGGCGTAGTGCCGGATCGACGCAATGGATCCGCACGAATCCATTGGTGGGCCGAGGGTTCGTCGGCAGCATTGGGGAGTTTTTCATTGATGGGAACGGAGTCTCGCAAGACTGGCCCGAAGACATTCCACCGTTTCTCGATTTCCCAGATCCTTACGCTGGGATTGCCAACTATGGGCCGGGCCTAACGCCCTCTGATTTCGGTGAAGCGACCTTCGCTTCAGATGCTGGCAGCAGCGGCGGTGGCAACGGTTCGGTGGTGTTTGGTCACTGCAATGCCAGTCAGTTTGGTCCCCAAGCTCAGGACGATTTCTATGAAACCGCGTTGGGGAGCGTCTTGGAGGTGTCAGCGCCGGGCGTGCTGGGTAATGATTTCGATCCTCAAGGCGATCCGATCTTCGCAACTTTAGTGGAAGGCCCTCTTGAGGGCGATGTCGCGCTAAACTCGGATGGTTCCTTTTCTTACCTGGCGCCGTCACTTGGTACTGTTTCGCCTGGAGCCATCGACTCGTTCACTTACCGCGTCGATGACGGTGGTGGGTCTGGCTCTTTGGGTACCGTCAGCATTACGTTGACGGTACCGGAACCCAACGGGTGGTTGCCAGTCTTTGGTTGCGTCGCCTTTGGTTTCTGTCGGAGGCGTCGAACCTAGGACAGCCTCCAGTTAATGGAATGATCTGTCTTGGTGTTTTGCTTAGGGCTCATTTATCAGAGGAAAGATCACTAATGAATATGAAGCGAATTGCCCTTGTGTTGTTGCTCACGCTGGCGAGCCTGTCGACGGCTCAAGCATTGAATTTTGCGTACGATCCGAGCACCGGAGTTCTTTCGGTAGATACGTTGGATTTCGATCTGGTTGCCCTTTTTATTGAAGGCCCTGATGTGAGCGTCAGTGGCTGCAATTTGTGCGACGGGATGAACTTGCCGGGCACCGATGCGTTAGCGGATGCGTCTGTTTGGACTGTTGGATACAGCGCTGGCGCGACGCAGTGGATACGAACCAATCCACTACAAGGTCGCGGATTCGTTGGTTCCATCGGAGATTTTTACATCGACGGAAAGGGTGTCCAGCAAAATTGGCCGCTTGATTTTCCGCCATTCCTCGATTTTCCCGCAGAAGGGTTGGGAATCGCCGTCTATCAAACCGGTTTGAGTTCTGCAGATTTTGGCAACGTAACCTATGCGTCGGACGATGGGACCGTGGTAACCGAACGCTTGTGTATCACTTTGGCCGGCTGCGGTGAAATTCCGGAAGCTCAAGACGATGAGTATGAGGCGATGTTGGGTACCGTCTTGGAGGTGATGGCTCCTGGTGTCCTGGGCAATGACTTCGATCCGGATGGGGATCCGATATTTGCTTCACTCCTGAACCCGCCAGCGCTAGGGGATGTAATTCTGAATAGCGATGGCTCGTTTCGCTACACGGCTCCCGCCGTCGGTTCGGTGCCAGCTGGAACGATCGATACGTTCACATATATCGTTGAGGACTATGCTATTGCCGCGGGCGATGTGGGGACCGTGAGCATTACCTTGACCGTGCCAGAGCCGATCGGACACGTAATGTTAATAGGTCTTGGAACGCTGGTGTTGTTTCATCGACGTCAGCGAGTCTGCTGATCAACGACGACGCTTTGTCTGTTCTTTTGGAGAGGGTGATCCCATGAATTGGAAGTTCAAAGCTGCTCTTCTAGTCGTTGCAACTGGGTTTTGGAATGGACCGGCACTCACTGCACAGATCGTCAATTACGATCCCATCACCGGCATTGTTACCGTAGATACTGAACGCTCCGATCTTATCAATGATCTCGTGGCCATTTTTGTTGAAGGGCCTAACGTGAGTGTCGCTGGCTGCACGTTGTGTGATGGCGATAACTTACCCGGCACCGATGTGGCCAGTGCATCCACATGGACGGTTGGTTACAGCGCCGGTGCGACGCAGTGGATTCGAACGAACCCCCTGTCTGGTGGTGGGTTCGTCGGTTCCATAGGTGAGTATTTTATTGACGGTACGGGTGCGCAACAGGCGTGGCCCGTCGATGTGCCGCCTTTTTTTGACTTCCCAGATCCTGGAATGGGAATCGCCGTCTATCCAACCGATTTGGGTGCCTCCGACTTTGGCAACGTGACCTATGCAAGTGATGACGGGACTGTCGTTGTCGAACCGTTCCCATTCTGTTTGGGGTGCGGCAATAATGACCCTCCCGAGGCCCAAAATGATTCTTACGACGCGTTGCTCGGTAGCGTCTTGGACGTCGTGGCGCCAGGAGTTCTGGGCAATGATTTCGATCCGAACGGGGATCAGCTATTTGCTTCAATCTTGAGCTCGCCAACGCTCGGAAATGTGACGCTCAATCTTGACGGATCGTTCAGCTACGCAGCACCCTCTGTGGGGTCTGTTCCCGTGGGAACTGTCGATTCGTTCTCATACATCGTGGAAGATGGCGAGGCGACGTTTGATGTGGGGACGGTCAATATTACGTTGACGGTCCCCGAACCGGCCGGACTCGGACTGCCCATGGGATGTGTGGCACTTGCGCTGGTGTCCCTGCGCAAACGTTCCCTACGCAGACGTACTCGATGAGCCAACGGCAAAGCAAGCACCGCGGCTCGTCACTGGCGAGCCGCGGTTCTCATGAATGCTAACGAAGGTTCGGTTCGAAGCCCAAATTGTCAACCAGAAATGCCCACTCGTCGGCGACCTCTTCAATGACCTTGCTGGTCGGCTTGCCGGCGCCGTGTCCGGCACGAGTCTCAATCCGAATGATCACCGGGTTCTCACCTTGATGGCCGTTTTGCAGTGCGGCCGCAAATTTGAAGCTGTGACCCGGCACGACTCGATCATCGGTATCGGCCGTCGTCACCATCGTCGCCGGGTAGGCGGTTGCCGGTTTTACGTTGTGGTATGGCGAGTACTCAAGCAGCGTTTTGAATTGAGCCTGATCGTCGCTGCTGCCGTATTCATCGACCCAAAACCGGCCGGCGGTGAACTTGTGGAACCTGAGCATGTCCATCACGCCCACGCCTGGCAGGCAGGCTCCGTAAAGATCGGGCCGTTGAGTCAAGCAAGCGCCGACTAGCAGGCCGCCGTTGCTGCGTCCTTGAATGGCCAGTTTCTTCGAGCTCGTGTACTTGTTTTCGATCAACCATTCGGCCGCCGCGATGAAGTCATCGAACACGTTCTGTTTGTCGTGCAGCTTGCCGGCCACATGCCACTCTTCGCCATACTCGCCGCCGCCACGCAGATTGGGCATCGCAAAGACGCCTCCCAGTTCCATCCAAGCCAGGCGGCTGACAGAGAAGCTGGGAGTGAGCGAGATATTGAACCCACCATAGGCGTAAAGCAGCGTCGGATTCGAACCATCCAATGTGATGCCCTTCTTGTGGGCAATGAACATGGGGACCTTCGTGCCGTCCTTGCTGCTATAGAAAATCTGCTTTACTTCGTAGTCGTCCGAATTGAAGTCGACTTTCGCCTCACGCAGTTTCTCGCTTTCTCCCGTTTCGATGTCGTAGCGGTAACTGCTTGGCGGCGTCGTGAAGCTGGTGAACGAGTAAAACGTCTCGCTGTCGTCACGTTTGCCACCAAAGCCGCTGGCCGTTCCGATGCCGGGCAATTCAATTTCCCGTTCGAGCGTCCCGTCCAGCTGAAACTGTTTGATTTGAGAGCGCGCATCTTTCAGGTAGTTCGCAACGAATCGTTCCCCAACGATGCCGACGCCGGTCAGCGTTTCCGCCGCCTGGGGAATCACTTCTTTCCAGTTCGCCGGATCGGGTTGCGCCGTATTAATCGCAATGACTCGACTGCGAGGCGCATCGTTGTCTGTCTTGAAGTAGAACACTTGGTCGTCATTGCCGACGAACGTGTACTCGTTCTCGAATTCAGTGATCAGAGGAATGAAGTCGCCTTCCTTGTCCGCCAAGCTCTTGTAATAGACCTGATACTTGTCGTCGGTCCCTTTCCAGACGGTGATCACGAGGTATTTTCCGTCCTCTGATTCTTCCGTGCTGAATCCCCATTCAGGGTTATCGGGTCGGCGATAAACGAGCCTGTCTTCGCTTTGCGGCGTGCCGACTTTGTGGAAGTAGACTTGCTGATTCAGATTCAACGATTGGAAGGTGGCGTCTTCCTTCGGTTCGTCGTAGCGGCTGTAGTAAAAACCACTGCTGTCATGCGACCAAGAGGCCCCGCTGAACTTGATCCACTTAAGTTCCTCATCCAGCAGCTTGCCAGAATCGATCTCCATGATTCGCCACGTGTTCCAATCAGAACCGGCATCGGCAATACCATAGGCGGCGTACTTGCCATCGTCACTAACGGCGAATCCGGACATGGCCATGGTGCCATCTTTCGACCAACTGTTCGGATCGAGCAGTACTCGCGGTTCGGCATCGAGCGAATCTTGCGTGTAGAGCACGTTTTGGTTTTGCAGGCCGTCGTTTTTGCTGAAGAAGTAACGCCCACCTTCTTTGGACGGCGCTCCAATTTTCTCGTAGTTCCAAAGCTCGGTCACACGTGCCTCGATCGCGTCCCGCGAGGCGATTTGTTTCAGGTAACCGAATGTCACCTCATTTTGTTGCTCGACCCAAGCCGCCACTTCCGGTGACTCGCGAACATCGTCTTCCAGCCAACGATACGGATCGGCGACCTGTTGACCGTGGTAGTCATCGCTATGGTCAATTCGTTTCGATTCTGGATAAGGAGCCAATTCGCGACTCCAAGTGGGATGGGTTGTCATGGTGGTGGCAAGGCAAAAGAGCGATAGGAATAATCGGTGACGCATGGAGGAAGACTCCAGAAAATGATCAAGGAAGGGGAGGCAAGTACCGGACCTACTTGTTGGCTGGCGCCTGTTTGGCGTTCTTCAGCGCCGCCAGAATTTTCTTCGGGCTAGGACGCTTCATCTTGGTGCCGGGAAGATCGGCAATCACTTTTCCAGCCGGATCAATGATGTACGTGTGGAAGCCCTCGGTACTGTATGCGGCAGTCGCTGCAGCCGGCGTATCGACCACCAATGGGAAAGTCGCATTCGATTTTGTCAGTGTCTTTGAAATCCCGTCCTCGTCCTTCTCTTCTCGGAAGACGGCCACGATACGGCAATCTTCATCTTCGAAAGACTTGATTTCTTCTTGGAGCTGAACCAGCTGCCGGATGCAGAACGGTCACCAATGAGCGCGAACAAAAACCACCACGACGTTGTGGCCCAAGTGGTCGCTCAACTGGAATTCGCCATCCTGAGAAGGTAGGGAGAAATCGGGCGCTTTGTCGCCTACCTCGACAGTTGTCGCCGTTGCGGTCGTTTGTTCCTGTGCTGCCAATGGGTGGGCGGTGCTTTGGCACAAACAAGCCAGTAGCATTCCCAGCAGGAGGCAGCGCTGCCATCGGTATTGAATCATCGATCAAGGTTCTCCGCCTAGGTTTCGGGTGCAAGCTCGCTTTATATCAAACGGCCCGCACTCCGTCATGCGTCGGAAGGGTTCAGAATCGGGCGGTCGCTGCGAATCTGGGACTGCAGAGTCGGCAAGTTGCTAATAAGATGGTGTTGAAGAACACATAGTTCGTCGATTGTGGACTCAAGATTGCAATGGCCCATCAGGGCCCTTGCCTGGCCGCTGGAAAAGAATAGGCACCCCTATGGACTGGAAAAGGGCCCGCTGGCCGCTCGTGATGGGGCTGCTCATTGCTGCCGCTGCGATGCAGTTTGGCAAATCTCAATTGGCTTCGGAGCCACCTCAACCGGACGATTTGTCAACGATCGATGGCGAGGTCGTCAAGCTGATTCGAAAAGCGACCGCTGCGGTGAAGCAAAAACCGAACGACTTGGATCGCTGGTTGCTGCTGGGCAAAGTCTATGAAGCGAACTCGCTGCACGATGTTGCCAACGAAACGTATCGATTCGTGCTAGAGCGCAACCCGGCTCATGCGGAAGCTTGGTTTCGTGATGCGGTCTGCCACGAGCGATTAGGCGATCTGGACGCAGCCATTGCGTCGATGGAAAAATCGATCGAGCATCGGCCCGAGTTTGCAGCCGCCAGGTGGAGACAGTCGATGTGGCTTACCGATGTGGGCCAAATTGAGAAAGCGGCGACGCGTGCCGATGAGGCGACCAAGTTGGCGGCACAGGACTCGTCCGCTTGGTTTGCGAAAGTCAAAGTTCTGCTTGCTCAACGAAAGAACGAAGAGGCGATCCAGTTGATCGGCGAGCAAAATTTGGAAGCGACAAGGAACGGGACCTATGCGAAATTTCTGCTCGGCACGGCGTATCGCCAAATGGGCCAACTAGAAAAAGCCGAGGGACTATTGGGGCAGGCAACAAATTTCCGCCCTGCGTGGCGTGACGATTGGACTCGCGAATTGGCCAAATTGCATACCGGCCTAACGAAGTTACAGTCGGTCGGCGGCAATCTTGTGAAGCAAGGGAAATTCACCGAAGCAATTCCGATTCTCGAGAAAGTCGTTGCGGCCGATCCTCGCGAATCGCGGGGATGGAATTTGCTCGGTCTTTGTTACATGAGACTGCAGCAATACGATCAGAGTCTCGCCACGTTCGAGCGTTCCTTGTCGGTCAATCCAGAGCACTATGGCTCGAATGTGAATTATGCCTCGGCCGCAATGGCTGCAGCCGTCGATGGAGAATCGATAGACTTGGATGTGGCGTTTGCCCGAGCTTCGAAAGCGGTCGAGCTGCGCCCCAATTCGGCCGGTGCTCATGAGGTCGTGGCCCGTATTTTGAAATTGTTGCACCGACCCGACGAGGCGATCGTCTCTTTTGATCGAGCTTTCGAATTGGATGCCCGCGTCCCGGCGCGGGCAGTGGAAGCATCGCTACTGGAAATGCAGTTGGGCAACTGGACGGCTGCCGAAGTGCGTCTGGAAGCGCTGCTCAAATCGCTCGGCCCCTCGTCGCTGGTATTAAGCCAGCTATCGCGAGTCAAGTTAGAACTGAACAAACCGGATGAAGCGAAGCAACTTGCTCAGCAGGCGAAAACGTCTCCCAATTGCGCGCCGGCCGAGGCGCGGTTGGCTGACAGCGTTTTACGTGCCCTAGATTCGGAGTCTTCACCTTGATTTGGATTCGTTGGGCGGTGGTTTGTTTGTTCTTCGTCGGCGGCTGTTCATCACCCCATGAACCGGCGGTCGACGTTGGATCGGATTCTGAGCAGCTTTCATCCGTTATCGAACCATGGTTTTCTGAACGGGCGGTCGCCGCTGGCTTCGACTTTCGTCACGTCTCGGGTCATGACGAGGTGCACGTCTTTCCGGAAATCATGGGGGGCGGTGTGGCGCTGTTCGATATGGACGGTGACGGCGATTTGGATATCTATTGCGTTCAAAGTGGCAAATTGGGTGCACCAGGCCCAATGGGTGCCAATCAATTGTACGTCAATGACGGGACTGCCAACTTCACCAATGTGACGACCGATTCGGGCGCGGGCGATACCGGATATGGAATGGGAGTGGCCGCTGGCGACTGCGACAACGATGGGGATATCGATCTCTATGTCACGAACGTCGGTGCCAACGTCTTGCTGCTGAACCAAGGGAATGGCCAGTTTGTCGATGCCACGCAATCCGCCGGCGTCGGTGATGAAGGTTGGAGCACCTCCGCTGCATTCGTCGATTACGATCGCGACGGCGATTTGGATCTGTACGTTTGCAACTATATCCAGTGGTCGCTCGCCGGCGACTTGCGTTGTCGAAACGGCGCCGGTCAGCCCGACTATTGCAATCCGACTAGCTACTCCAGTCCGCAGTCGGATGTGCTCTACCGCAACGAAGGTGATGGTCGGTTCACTGATGTTTCGGCAGAGGCCGGCATTCGTTCCGCCTTCGGGAACGGGCTGGGTGTTGTTTGTTGCGACCTCAATGGTGACTCGTTGACCGATATCTTTGTTGCCAATGACGGTGTCGACAATCAATGTTGGCTAAATCAAGGCGAAGGTCGATTCAAAGACCAAGCCATGCTGACCGGTTGCGCGGTCGACAAAAACGGCAAAGCAAAAGCCGGCATGGGCACGTGCGCTGCCGACATCGATGGTGACGATGATATGGATTTGCTGGTGGTTAATCTGCAGGCGCAATCCGATTCGTTCTTTCGAAATGAAGGGCAGTTTTTTGTGGATGACACCCCGATGATTGGTTTGGGTACCTCGACCCGATCTTTTACTCGATTCGGCGTCGGTTGGGCCGACTTTGATAACGACGGCCAATGGGATCTGTTTCAAGCCAACGGACGGGTGACCTTGCCCGACTCGGTTCCCAAAGGTCAATCGGACCCTTATGCGGAACCGAATGTTCTACTGCTTGGCGATGGCAAAAAATTTCAACTGGCGGAGCCCGGAGCACTGCCGAAAATCGTTCGAACCAGCCGTGCGGCTGGATTTGGGGACCTCAACAACGATGGTGCGATCGACATCGTCGTGATCAACAAAGATGACCCGGCTGAGTTGCTTTTGAATCAGAATGTCAGCGAGGGCAACTGGTTGCTGGTTCGAGCCAAGGATGCGAACGGTCGTGATGCGGTCGGGGCGACACTCCGTTTTCAGATCGGCCAGCGCACCCTTCGCCGCGATGTGAATCCACACTACAGCTACTTATCGTCCAACGATGGGCGAGTGCACGTCGGACTTGGTCAGGCGGAGTCGGTTTCGCATATCGAAGTGCAGTGGTTGGATGGTTCCCGAGAGTCTTTTCCGTGCGAGGGCATCAATCGCATTATCACACTGAGCCGGGGGGCGGGCAGCGTGCCAAACGGTTCTTAAGGCTTGATTGTCCCAGCCGACGAAGCGTTCGGCGTCAGCCAAAGCGGCGACCAATGTAAGAGGGCGGCCATCCCCAGCTAGGTCATCCGCAGGAAGAGTTGTCGACTAAAGTTGACGCTCGAAAAAGCGAATACCGGCCGTTGGATTGGAGTTATAGCGTTCCGTCGGCGCGAATCCAGATTTCTCGTAGAGCCTAGCTGCGGCATCCATGCTCGGATGGGTGTCCAGTCGCATGTGTTGATAGCCCGTTTGGCGGGCGTTGTCGATCAGTGCGTTCAGTAACAACTGCCCTGCCCCTTGCCGCTGACACGAAGGTCGCACGAACATGCGTTTCATCTCGCAGACTTGCTCTGACAATTTCTGGTAGGCCACGCATCCGATGGCCGATCCGGTGTTGTCGTCGCACGCCAACAGAAGACATCCGTCTGGCGGTGCATAACGGCCCGGCAACTGATCCAATTCTTCGCGATAGTTGCCCAGCGCTTCATCGAAATTTCGCAACTCGCCGTATTCCAATAGTAGATCGTGGACTTGGATCAAGTCTTCCGGCGTGTTTGCTTTTCGAACCAACATGTTGGTGGCGACCAGATTCACAAACGGTGGGAAACAAACGACCAGTTCAGTCGTCTGTCTGCGTGATGGTAAGTAATTGATCGACCGGGACAGCATCGAGCGTTTGCGTTTGCCCGCCCGGCCAAGTGACTTTGAGGTTCACCGGTGATGGGTTCGTTCCGAGGCCGAAGGTTGCGGTCGATTCGACTTGTGAGAGGTAGCTGCGCGTTGTGGAAATGTAACGATGCATCACCAGATCATCCGTCGTCAATTCGATCGTAGCGCCTGCCGCATCGCGATTCGAATTGGTGCCGACCAGTTTGACCCGTAGCCAATGATGCTCGCCGCCTTGATTGGCGTCGTTCCTTAGCAGTACGGCCGGTCGGCCAACCTGAGTCAGCACAATATCCAAGTCACCATCCTGATCGATATCGGCGTAGGCGGCGCCGCGGCCTGCGATTTTTTGTTTTAGATCGCCCACGTTTTCCGCAGGGACAATCGCGTAACAGCTCTTGGCATCGGTGCCTTGGTTCCAGAAAAGTTGAGCCGACTGCAGGTAGTGTTGGCTCGGTTGCACCTCGTTGATTTCCTCTTCCAAATGGCCATTGGTCTGCAGCATCTCGACTCGACCGTCCAGGTCAACATCGAGGAACAGTAATCCAAAAGTCAGGCTCGATCGACTGGGCGCACCGATGCCCTCCATCAAAGATTGGTCTGCGAACGTGAGGGCTCCATCTTGGCAAACATAGAGTGACGTCATCTCGTTGGCGAAGTTACCGACCCCAATCGCCAGTGTGCGGTCGTTCAAGGGAAAGGCGGCATCGATTCCCATCGCACCGGTCGCTTGGCCATTCCGATCGAAAGCGACGCCCGACAGCGAACCGACGTCTTCGAAGGTGCCGTCTTGGTTATTGTGGAAGAGCTGATTTTGGACCGTGTCGTTGGCAACGACAATGTCGTCCCAGCCGTCGTGGTCGACATCGACCAAGACGAGCGCCAAGGATTTGGCGACGGGCGTGCCAGTGTCTGGGTTAAGAACTTGCAGCCCGGCCTGCTCCGCGACGTCAGTGAACGTGCCGTCGCCCTCATTCCGGTAGAGATAGGGGAAGACACCTTTGTAATTGGTCGGAGGTCCGTACGCACGGTCGGTTCCATTGAGCGAAAAATTCAATTCGAAATCGATCAGCCGCGACCACTCTACGTAGTTGCAGACCATCAGGTCGAGATCACCGTCATGGTCATAGTCAAAAAATCCAGCCGAGCTGCTCCAGGCGATCTGGCCCTCGACACCAGCCGACCCACTAACATCGACGAACGTACCGTCGCCCTCATTGTGAAATAAGCGATTGCGACCAAGGCAGCTGACGAAAACGTCTTTGTGCCCGTCGTTGTCATAGTCGCCGATGGCACAGCCGAGTCCATAATCGCTCAGGCCAAGTCCGCTTGCCTGCGTGACGTTTTCGAACTGGCCGCCGCCCAAGTTCTTATAGAGCTGCGTCGTAGGTGTCGTCGCTTCGTCTTTGACGCGGGTATCCTCGGGCCAAAAGCTGCTGTTGACCAGTAGCAGGTCGGGCAGATCGTCGTTGTTGTAATCGAAGAAAGCGACGCCGCCGCCCATGGTTTCCGGCAGTAGTTTGTCACCGTAGGCGCCGTTCTCATGCACAAACGTAATTCCCGCGGCACTTGTAATATCGGTGAAAGTCAGCTGGGGAATGGCCGCCTCGTCGACGTCGAGCGATTCGATTTGCGTCGTGTCTTTCACGATCGTTTCTTCGACGACCGTTTTCGGGCGAGTGCTGAACCAAACGCCGGCTGCTACCAGCGCGGCTATGAGGCCGATCGCGATCGCCGACCAGCGGAATGCCGTGCCGATGATTTGGTCGTCTTGTTGGTCATCTGTAGGGAGCGAGTCGTGTGTCATGGGGTAACGCTAGAACGGGCAGGTTGTCAGTGACTTTGCAAACTACCATTCTATTCGACGATTGGCGAAAGAAAGAACCGGACTCAAAAGCTGGCCGACCTTTCTGTCCACAGATTTTGCAGATGACCGCAGATTAAGAAAAAAGTAGCTAAAGGCTGCGTTCTTCTAAGGGCTGCGCTCTTTCGAGTGAAGGGTAGGCTGATCAAAACCGCTAGGCCGTACGGGGCCGGGTCCAGTCGTTGAGCCCTGCCGAAAGTCGGTGACACCGGGATCGGTGGTCGCGGACCAAACTGTCGCTGCCAAGAAACCGACGTTGGGGCTTTGAACGGCAGACAGTCTTCCCTGCGCCGCTTATGCAAAAGCAGCTTGAACTTCGACATGTGTTACGGCTCAGACAGCGTGATCGATGTGGGCGATTGTTTTCGCGCTAGTTTCGCGGAGCGCAAGGCGACAGTACGCAGGACGAATGAAGGTCACCCCAAATCACTTGGACCGTCCTACTTGGAATCAAACGCTCCTGCGCGCCCCAGGTCGTGGATGACGACTCGTTCGGCCGCATGATTGGCGGCCGGGTATTGTTTGCGAGCGTGCGCGATCGCAGCGTCTCGTGCGTTGTCGTTCAGTTTGTACTTCTGATGTTGCTCATCGTGATGTTTGGCTTTGTCACTTTCGCCCAATTCTTCATAAACTCGGCGGATGCCGTAGTGCGCGTCGGCGTTTTCGGGATCGAGCCGCAAGGTGCGTAAATAGTATTCCTCGGCTTGCATCATTTTGGACAATCGAGTCGCTTTGCGCTTTTCGCCCCGTTCGCGGAGCCCCAACAGGTACATGGTGTCGGCCAGTTCGTTGAGCAGGCGATAGTCGTTGGCAAAGTTGAAGTTGCGTCCGGTCGCTTGAGCAAAACCGCCTTCGACGATTTGCTCGAAATTTGTGGCTGCCGCTTCGATTTCGCCCAGTTGTTTATTGACCAAACCTGAGAACCACAGGATGGACCATTCGGCTGCACCTCCACCCACTTCGCGAGCTCGCTTGAGCGCCGCGGGTGCCTCGGTCGTGACGCGACCTTCGGCCAAGTAGACCCGAGCCAAATTCAACGGGCCGTCCGCTTTGCCGAAGCGTTCGACTTCTTGGAACGCGCGCTCAGCTTGGCGCAACTGTCCACTACGCAACAGTCCAATCCCGTAATCGTTCCAACGTTGCCAGGCGGGAATGCTGCTCTCATAAGCCTGTGGCGATGAGCTCTCTTCCGCTGACGATTCGTCAGAAGCGACCGGAAACGTGATCGCCTGCTTGCACATCGTGACGATCGGCAGGTCGTTAAAGAACGGTTCACCCGGTTCGTGAGTCCCATACAGTCCGTCATTGACGATCAGTTGCAAGTACTCGCTATCGAATTTCCGGTACTGCAGCGCTGCTTCAAAAGTGATCGAATCGCCTGCGTCTGCCGGCACGGTCAGTTTGTAGTGGACGACGTCGGTCGCGCCGGGTGGGATTTGGTGATTGTAGAGGGCGACGAATATGTCTTCTGCGTTGCGGCGGTTGATCCGATCGCCGTTACGGTCGATCACAAACGCGTTCACAAAGTGAGACCACGGGTCGACTCCGTTGTCGGTCTCGCGTCGTCCACCGCTGCGACCGATCAATTGCTGGCCGTTGGCCGCTTTCACATCGAGCCAAACCTCATTCGAATCGGCAGTGCCTTGCGTGAAGTGATGGCCCAGTTTCAACGTGCGGATCACGACCTCGACGAGATAGGTCTTGCCTCGTTCCAGTGTCGGGAGCGTGGGCCCGACCGTCTGGAGTTCACCATCGATACGACCTTCTTCCCGGATTCCAAAAATATCGACACGCATGCAGTCTTTGAGGAATTGGGTGTGCGCTTCGATCGATCGATCTGGATCGGGCATCGTGTCGCGCAGCATGTGAGGAACGGCCGTGTTGGCGCCGGGAAACATGTGATCGAACGTTGTGAGTTTCGTATTCGTATGGCCGCTTTTGTCCTTGCGGAAGGCGGCAGCGAAGTTCGGTGTGTCCGAATTGTGCTCGACGGGCAACTGAGGCATGTGGCAGTCGTTGCAATTCTCTTCCGCAACGGGCGGGTAGTAGAAACTGGATACCGAGTGACCCGAAACGCCGCTCAGCCAGAAAGAGTCGTAATGATTCTGTCCTCGTAGCCAGCGGTAGTGATTCAGTTCTTCAGGAAGGTGAACCTTGTGACAGGTGCCGCAAAACTCGGTCGTCTTGTGCAGCGGCTTGAGAAATGTCTGTTTGTGAAAGCGAGGTTTCGCTTTGACCAGTTGTCGATTGACCCAGCGGAGCGCTTCATTGTCGCTGAAGGCGAAGGGGTAGTGAATCGGTTCGTCGATGGTGTAGTCGGAATTCCCTTTCGGACTGTTGATGTTGGAAATCGCATGGCATACGGTGCAAGTGATCCCGGCTTGAGCCTGTGGGTCGGCCGCCAAATCGTAATCCGGATCATCAAACTTGGGGTCGTCGAAAGCGCCGGTGAAAAAAGGGACCGGATCGTGGCAGCCGGCACAGAAGCGGGCTCCTTGCACGTTCCCATCCCGTTCCATCATCTGTTGGCGCGTGTTCTTAATGCTCAGTAAATAGGCCGGATTGCTGAACGAACTGAAGCGATGCGCGCTCGATGCCCAGCTCTGATGCGCTTCGGTGTGGCATTCGAGGCAGTACTTGTCGTTGTGGAGGACTTTGTTGGAAATGAAGTTGCCGGTGGAAGTTCTTGCCAGCGATGGAAAAAAGTACTGCACGCCTTTCTCTGGCCCGACCGTATTCCAAGCGCGGGGATCTTGGTTTTGCAAAACGACCAAAATCAGCGCGGCGACACCTGTGGCCACTGCCCAGGCAAGACCGACTCGCCAGCGAATGCGGCGTCCTGCCAATCGGTGCAGAATATAGAGCCAAATGACAAACAGTGGTGACAGGACATGAGCCCAAAATGCGATTCCGCGGACCGTCGGATCGTTGACTTCGATCAGACCTTCGATGCGAGTCAGCACGATGCCCGAGACAAGCAAGATCAAAACGGCAGCGAACAGCGCAAAACCGGCGCGCACAGCGCGGCGGTTGGCTCGTTGGTAAGTATTCCGTATATGAATCCCGGCGAAGACGAGCGCCGGTACCACCAGCAGCACTCCCACAATCAAGTGGCCTAGAAACATGCCTAGGTAGAAAAAGTTCTGATACGTCTGGCCTGTTTGATATTCGAGCGCGCGGATGGCGACCAGATAGACCGCGTTGATTCCCAACAGCGCGAACAGCCCAAAAATAACGTACAGCAGGATCTTCAGACGCGGCCCGACAGGGTGTCGTGCTCTCTTCTTTGCAGGGGCTGGCATCGGTGCGTCGGTCATGGCTTTGTGCTCGGTTTCAATCTGGCCATGATGAATGGATGGTTTTGTCTTGGGAACCTCAAATGAAAAAATTGCTGCCTACGATTTCCGTGAATCACGGACGCGGTCAGCGATATTTTCTTTGGTGAGCGGGTGTGCGGCCGCCCGTTGCAGGTTGGGGTTCGACAGGTAAGTGTGGATTTCGCTTCTGACGTGAGTTCGCATGTCGTGCCCGATGCGTCGAGTTCGCTCTTCGCGCAATGCGGCCAAATGGATCGGCGCGACGACGACTTTTTCACCGGGGCCCGGATCGGCTTGAGCCAAGACTCGCCCATCATAATCAACGATCTGACTCCCTCCAGGCCAACCGAAAGGCGGGAACTGAGATAACTCGGCCGCCTGATTTGCGGCCACCACATAGCAGGTGTTCTCGGCGGCTCGAGCCCGATTGAAGAGCGTCCACCAATCGGTCGGTGGTGTGGCGCCCCAAGGATCCATGTAGGCGGAAACTCGCAGCAAAATCTCAGCCCCGTTGAAGACCAGTTGTCGAATCGTTTCTGGGAAGAGCCAGTCGTAGCAGATCGCCACGCCCAAATTCCCCAATTCCGTGTGGGCGACCGGGAACGGCTCGTCAGCATAGTTCGCAAAGTCATGCGGGCTGGCGTGGATTTCCCAGGGGAGCCACGTGTTCACTTTGCGATACTTCGTCAGGATGCCTTCGGGGCCGATCAGCAATGTCGAATTGAATACGACGTCGTCATACGCCGCGTCGATTTCTAAGAAAGAGCCGGTCTGAATGTAGCAGCCGTATTCCTTGGCCAATTTTTCGTAGCGGTCGGTGTGTTCGTTCGGCAGCGTGACCGCCAAGTGCTCGCGCAGCTCGGCAACCGAATCGAAGATCGGCGCCACGTGAGCGAATTCTGGAAAGACGAACAGCCGCACGTCGTGAAACGGCTCGTAGCCGGTGATCGTCTGTTCGATCATCTCGCACATGCGCTCGGTCCGATTTCCGATTTCTTCGCGTGACCGAGGGCAATCGAAGGCGGTTTGGCAGGCGGCGGCGTAATACAAGTTGGTCAATCCGGTAACGGTCGTAGATAAACGTGATCGTCAAAAATCTAGCTAGAGTATTCTTGGCAGGCGTCGATCATTCGCCAGTCGATTTTCATGGCCACCCTGCGCCGTCGGCAAAATCGCAGCCTCGGCGGTCGAGAGCCCATTGTACTCTGTCAGCAGCAATTCTGTGAGAAAGGCAACAGCCGTGTCACCGATCTTTCTTGTGACGGCTCTGTCGTAGCTACCGTGACCGTCAGTCGGGTTCGGATGGTGGCCACGGGGTTCCGATGGGCTAAGATGGCAGTTCGTTCATGACGGCTCTCCTAGCGAGGATTCTATGATGACGGTTCCAATGTCCCGACGCGATTTTGTGGTGGTTTGTGGTGCGGCGACAGGGTCGCTCGTGGGCAGGCGGCTCGCAGGACAAGGAATTCAAGAAGGACAAGAAGAAAAAGAGGATGCGGCAGGGGCTTCCGCTCCAGCACGGCGCAAGGCATTCACGATCTTGAAATCGCTCAAATGGAACATGGTCGGCACGGAGGGTTCCGTCGAGGACAAGTTTCGGCTGTTGAAGGAGCTGGGATTTGATGGCGTCGAGTTGGATAGCCCGGGTGGAGTCAACAAAGTGGCAGCCAAGGCGGCCTCCGACCTGGTCGGTTTGCCAATCGATGGCACGGTCGATTCAACGCATTGGCAGGTGCGACTGACAGACCCTGCAGAGACGATTCGGCAACAAGCGTTGACCGACCTGAAGACTGCCATTCGAGAAACCCATCAGGTCGGCGGGCATTCCGTGTTACTGGTGCCGGGACACGGCAAGGATGGACCGCAAAACGAAATCGTTCCCCGCTCCCAAGCAATGATCCGGCAGGCCTTGCCACTGGCCGCTCAACTGGGCATCTACATCGTGATCGAGAACGTCTGGAATGAAATGTTCTACGACAAGCATGGTGACAATCGGCAATCGGCCGACGAGCTGGCTCGGTTCATCGATGAACTGGATAGCCCGTGGGTCGGTGTTCAATTCGACATTGGCAACCATCAGAAATACGGTCCGCCAGCCGACTGGATTCGCACGCTTGGGAAGCGGATCGTCAAATTGGATGTCAAAGATTGGGGTGAGGAAAACGGGTTCTGCAAGATCGGCGATGGCGACGTCGATTGGGCCAGCGTCCGCCAAGCGCTGCAAGACATTCGTTTTTCCGGCTGGGCCGCTGCCGAAGTGAGCGGTGGCGATGCCAAACGATTGGCGGATGTATCCAAACGAATGGATCAAGTGTTTGATTTGCGGTGAGCCGCGTTACCCCGTAACTCGATTCTCCAAATCGAGAAAAGCAAAACGCAAGAAACAAAATGCAAGAAACAGGATCACCGCGCCAACGGGACCGAATCTGATGGCCCGCCAGCCACGACGATTTTCCGCTGCCGCGTTCCGTTGCCCGGTATTTCAGGATTGGTGACATGGCCTTCATTGAATTGGTGAGCGAATCGTCGGCGACGGGAATCCTCAAGAAAATCTATGAGGCTGCAATTGCTCGCACCGGAGGCGTGGCCAACATCATCAGGACGATGAGCCAGCATCCGCAGAGTTGCCAGCCATCGATGATGCTCTATGGCAGCTTGATGAAATCGCCGAATGCGGTCGAACCGGCCATTCGTGAGATGCTGGCGACAGTGGTCAGCAACGTCAACGACTGTTACTACTGAACGTTGTCTCATGCCAAAGACTTCAGTCTGGAGTCGGCCAACTCAGTACTGTGCGACGCCGATTGGCACGATCAGCTAGTGCTGGACTATCGCAAATTGCCACTCCCTGATGCGTTGCGGGCAATGTGTGATTTCGCCGTGAAGCTGACCGTCACGCCAGGTGACATGAGCGCAGCAGATACCGGTGCCTTGCGTGCATTTGAATGGACTGACGAGCAGATCACCATCTGCACGCAGATCATTTCCTATTTCAACTACATCAACCGAATCGCTGATGGCTTGGGCGTGGAGCCTGAACCGTGGATGCAGCTCGATTCGCAAGTCTGGCTGGACCGAAAGACGCGCTGGTCGAGTTTCGAGCGACCGGTTCAATGATCGAACATGGACTCAGGCAGGACAGACTCCCTCTCTCCATCTCTCAAATTCGATGCCGGTTCGTGGAAGCGAAGACGACGCGGCGATTTGGGTATCCTTTCGGCGGAAAACCGTGTCAAATGGTAGCGAGCGTTCGCAAAGGTGCGTCGCGGTTCTGTTGAGGAGTGATCTATGTCGATTCGTGCTGCTGTTGGTTGCCTGTTTTGTTCCGTCTTGATTTCTTCCACTCTGTGTGGGCAAGAAACGGCGACGGCGCCTGTCCCCAAGGTCGAAGTCAATCTTCCCGATGGCAAGCAATTGTTGGAAGACTACCTCGAAGTCACCGGGGGCAAGGAAAAGCGAGCCGCCATCAAAAGCCAGCAGATGATTGGCAAGTTGAAAATGTCCATTCCGGGTGCCGGCGACATCGAAGCGCCAATCACGGTCCAGCAGGCAAAGCCGAACAAGTTTCAAATGATCGTCGACCTCACCAAAATGGGTGCTGGGACGATGAATCAGGGAACCGACGGCGAGGTCGCTTGGGACATTGGGCCTCAGGGAGCACGGTTGTTGGAAGGCGAAATGAAAGAACGCACGATGAAGCGTGCCGACATGACTCGTGAAATCGACCCGGCCGCGAACTACAGTACCATCGAGAGCGTCGCCGAAGAGAACATTGATGGGAAGAAAACATACAAGGTGAAATTCACACCCAAAGATGGCACCGATGACGAATACCGCTTCTTCGACGCCGAGACGAAGCTGATGGTGAAGACGATCACCAAACAGAAAACTCCCATGGGTGCGGTCGATGTGGAAACGACCGTCGCCGATTACCGTGACGTCAACGGGATGAAGATGGCCTTCCGCAACGAAGTCATGGTGGAATTACCGGGGATGAAACAGAAGCAAATCATCGCCTTCGACGAGATCAAAATTAACGCCGACATGCCGGCCGACGCATTTCAAGTGCCCGCTGCGATTCAAGAAATCATCGCGGAACGGGCCGCGAAGCCGCCGGAATGATTCCAATCGGCTAGGGTACGAGCGACTTCCATTGCGCTCGCTGAGTTTCGTCCGCAAGGCCTCCGATGATTTTCCAGATCATCGCTGGGAGCGCTTGGGGCTGATCGAATTGCGCGATTCCCTCCTTAGCAAACTGGAATGCTGCCGCCCGCTTGCCTTGTCGTTCGTGACCGAGCACGACGCAGCACAAAGCGCGTTCTTGCACGCTCAGGTCTTTGTGGGTTTGATAGGACTCGACTCGGTCTCGGACCGTTTCGTACTCGCCAATGTCGGCCGCGATCTGGCAGAGTCGCAGAACGCGCAATTCAAATGACTCGAAATGTTCTTGCTGTTGATCATAGGTGGTTAGCGCCTCAAGAATGAGTTTCTTGGCCGATTGCGGGTGACTCGCCACGAACGATTCGATGTTATAAGCAACCATCTCTGCTTGATCGTCAAGCGGATTGAATCGGTGCATGACATATTCACGCAGCCACTCGTAGGGTGTGAACGGCGAGTCGATCGCCTCGACGACGGGTACGAGAAAAACTCGGCTGGGGATTGGCGGCAATTGCTTGATCAGAATCTTGGTCTTGCTCGTAACGGCCTTCCATTGTTTATCTGCCTGTTGGCCCATGCCTGTCCGTTCGTTGACGTACGCCTGACCGGCGATGGCGATCGTATTTTCCAAAGAATCTTCGCCCCACAGATCGGGCTCTTTAGCTTGAATAGCGTCGATGCATGTTTGGGCTCGCTGCCATTGTTCCATGGCGAGGCAAGCGGTGAATTCGTGGTTACGAAGATTGCGCTGCACGTAGTCATCGGCGGTAACCGATTCCGGATAGGCCGACAACTGTTCCAAGTAGGAAAAAACATCGGCCGGTGAATCCGATTGTTGCATCAGGAAGGAGGCGACTCTTGCCGCCGTGACCGTGCCCAGTTCCTGAATCGATGCGGCATGTTTCCAGTATTTGCGGCTCAGCTCTTTGACTCGATCGCTGTCGTTCCGATCGGTGCGTGAATCGGCCAAGACGATCCATTGAAAATCGGCAGCCAGCGAGAGGAAATGATCATCCAAATTGAACTGGGAAAGGTTCTTTTTGGCGTTGCCGAGGTGAGCTTCGGCTGCTTGCCAGTTTTTGTTGTCCATTTCGAGCTTTGCCGCGGATAGTAGCGCCTTCGCTCGCACCACCGCCATCGGCCCGTTCGCTGGTTGACGATTGGTAATTTCAAGCAACGGGATTGAATCCGAATTGGCATCGGCGGCCAATTCAGCCTGAAGTCGGCGGCCCTCGATGAGCTGCTCGGACGAGAGTCCAAACCGCAGCGGATTTTCCACCGCCGGGTCGAGGATTTGATTGGCGCCTTCTGACCAGCCAATGCTCCAGCGCGACTCGGCCATGAGCAGCGTTCGGCGGCCGTGATGGGTTGTACCTTCGAATGGAATGTTGAGATCGTTCCACGCGTCGGCGCGATTCAGCTGGCCCGCATCGAGAAGAAGTCGGATCATGGTGCACTGCGCATCCAAGGGATCTGCAAACCGTCTCGTCAGTTGCTCCGGCTGAACGTCCTTCATCGCGCCGAGGCCGGCGGTCGGTCTGCCCAAGGCAGCGTACGTTGCGGCGACTTTGGCTCGTTGATCCCAGCTCAGTTCGCCCGCCGCCTCGATTTGCACCAACGATTGTTGGGCCAAACCGACCGACCCCGATTCGGCCGCGTTACGAGCCAAGGAAATCGTCGTGGCCAGGGATAGTTTGTCCGGCAAGGCGACGTCGTTGGCCGTGACGCCTCCTTTCGCCAAACTGGCGACCGTCGATTCGAGTTGAGCAAACTCTTGCTCGCCAGCTGCAGCCTGCTGTTGTAATTCGGTGGCCCGGCGCTGTTGCGCAGCGGCCTCTGCCTGTGCGGCCAGCGCCACGTTTCGTTCGACCGAGAGACGCTGCGACCAAAATAGGCTGAGCACGAGAGCGGCGAGGCCGGCAGCGACCGCAGCACCTATGGCGAGCGACCGGATGGGCTGGCGACGAATGGCGGCTCGAACCAGGTCGCGATCGACGCGGGCCGATACGGGTCGTCTTTGGATCAGGCCATGCAGGTCATTTTGAAAATCGTTCACCGACGAATAGCGATCGTCGGGCCGCTTGGCTATCGCTTTCATCGTGACCGCGTCAACGTTGCCTTGCAGCTGCCGGCGCAGTTGTTTGGGAGTCGCTCCACGCAAGGCGGCGATCAACTGTGCCGATTGACTGGCCGTCCGGCTCGCCGATTCGAGTGGACGTGATTCGTGACTGATGACGGCGCTTGGGAAGCGGGGATCGGATTGACAGACGCGATCGAAGTGATGATTCGCCTCGGGTTGGGCCGCGTCGGAGAATGGGTGATGGCCGCTGATCGTCTCGTAAAGAACCAGCCCCAGCGCATGAACGTCGGTCGCGGTGGTGATCGGTTCGCCACGGACCTGCTCCGCACTGGCATAGGCGGGTGTCATCGGACGCTCTTGCGTCGACGTGAGCGAGAGTGCGATCTGGCCTTCGGTCGCCGACAGCTCTTTCGAGATTCCAAAATCCAAGACGACCGGTTGCCCTTCATCGGTGACAAGAATGTTGGCCGGTTTCAGATCGCGATGCACGATCAGAAAGCGATGGGCGTACTTGATCGCGTCGCACACGCGGCTCATTAACTCCAACCGCTGATCGACCGTCAATTGTCGCGCATCGGCATGCTCCGTGATTGGTGCACCGGCCACGAAACGTGTCACGATGAACGGGTGTCCTTCCTCGTCACGGGCACAATCAAGAAATTCGGCAATGTTTGGATGCCGCAAGCGGGCCAGCAAGTGCGCTTCATTCTCGAATCGATCTTGGCGACTGGGCGAATCGTCAAACATGAATTTGATGGCGACTCGCTGGCTCTCATCAACCAGTTCCGCACACCAGACTTCGGTCGAGCCAGTGATCGCCAGCGGATAGAGCAATCGGTACCGGCTGACCAACATGCCCGGCTTGCGACGCGGCTCAGCGACGAGCGTCGTGCGACGAATCGTCGGCAAAGTACGGTCGTGATCGTGAGCCAGCAGCGATTCAACCTCTGCCCGCAATGCGGCATCGTTGCCCGTGAGCGATTCGAGCACCGATTCGCGCTGCGACAGATCGGCGTCGACGACCGCCAGAAATATTTCCTCAATCCTTTGCCATGTCTCAGAATCTAACCGCTTGTTCACCATGGAATCCTAACTGCTTAATTCCCGTCGCAGCCAAGCTTTGGCGAGGCGAACTTTACGATCGATGGTGGCGGGCGAAACGCCCAGCACGACGGCCGTTTCTTCGCCCGTGAGTCCACCGAAAATCATCAGTTCGAGCGCCTTCGCCTGGTCGGGTGCGAATTGGGCCAATTGTTCGAGCGCCTCATGCAAGTCGATCGCCTCGAAACGTTGGTCGTCGACGCCCAGTTGAGTGTCGGACAGAGTGCGCCTCGATTGGCGGCCGCCTCGTTTGACGGCCCGTTCACGCCGAGCACTGTCGATCAGGATCCGTCGCATCACGACGGCCGCCGCTGCAAAAAAGCTGCCGCGATCGGGCCATTCGCTCCGCTTCTGTTCGGAGAGTCGAAAGTAGGCTTCATGAACGATGGCCGTCGTTTGTAGCAGGCCGCCATTTTGTTCTTTCGACATCTGAGCGGCGGCCAGATCGTGCAACTGCCGGTAAAGATCGGGCCAGACTTGATCGAGCGCCTCACGGTCGCCCTGCCCGGCCGCTTGGATCAGTGCGTTGCGATTCAATGGAGAAGATGGCGTCGACATGGCAATCAGTCCAGCAGTGGGGATCTTCCGCCGTAAGCGGCCATTATAGGCGAAAAGTTCCAACGGAACGCTGTGAATGTTGTCGTCGGGCGTCCAAAATTAAATTTGCAAAATCGGTGAGGCCGGTCGCGGCTGCTTTACGCCATTACTTGTAGAGCGGGCCCAAGGGGAAAATCCGGATCAGCAGATCAGAATTGGAGTCGACCGTGTTTGCCTTTCAGCGAAAGTCAGATCGTAAAAATCGCCAAGAATCGCGACGGAACGTGAAACGTGCGACGAAAGGGCGCATGCTGATGGAGACGTTGGAGGATCGGAATCTCTTGGCGGCCGTTATCTATGATGATGCACTGCAGGCTCCGTTTCAGAATTGGTCTTGGGACACGTCGGTCGACGTTGCCAACACGACTCCCGTCCACTCTGGTTCCCATTCATTAGCGGCCAGCCACAACGGCGCGTGGGCCGGACTTTATCTTCGCAACTCGGACGGAGTCGCCGTCGCTGCAAACGAAGAAGTGCGATTTCAGGTTCACGGTGGCAGCGGCGGGCAGCAGATCAACGTCAACGTGCTCGACGGAAACGAAGTCACGACGACGCTGGCCACCATCTCGCCAGACGCCAATCAGTGGACCGAGGTGGTGCTTGATTTCGCCCCGTTTGCCACCCCGTCGGTAATTAGAGGGCTCATTTTCCAAGATGCTTCCGGTGCTGCCCAGAACACGTTCTATGTCGACCAGATCGAAATTTTGGATGTTGTCCCAGAAGATATGAACGATCCCGAATTCGGCCCCACGATTACGGTCGATCCGTCGGTGGTCGTTCGCGAAATCAGTGAGGGCGTTTACGGGCTGAATTTTGCCGACCCAGCTTTTGCTGACGAGATCGATCTGCCGCTTAATCGCTGGGGTGGCAACGCGACAACGAGGTACAATTTTGAACTCGACGCGACGAATTTGGCCAGTGACTTTTTCTATGAAAATTTTCCCGCCGATACGCCTGACGTCTCTGCACTTCCGGCCGGTTCGACGGCCAACATGTTTGTGAATGAAAACGAGTCCAACGGTACCGAGACGATCATGACGATCGGAATGACCGGTTGGACACCTAACAGCCGAGACATTCAAGGGTCGTTCCCCGTCGATGTTTACGGTCCACAACAAGAAGTCAACATGTACCGTCCCAATCATGGCAACGGTATCGACCTCAATGGCAACTTCATTCAGAACGATCCGACAATCACCAGCAACCCGGTCGACGAGCAGTTCGCTGCGGATTGGGTGAACCACTTGGTTTCGCAGCACGGTACGGCGGCCAATGGTGGCGTTCAATACTACGCGCTCGACAACGAACCGATGCTCTGGAATTCGACACACCGTGATGTTCATCCGGCCCCCGCGTCGTACGACGAAGTACTCGACAAAGGGGTCGCCTACGCAAATGCGATCAAGACGGCCGATCCGACGGCCGAAACACTGGGTCCGGTCTCCTGGGGATGGACGTCGTATTTCTACTCGGCTTTGGACGCAGCCGGTGATGGCGCTTGGTGGGAAAATCCGCTCGACCGAAACGCTCATGGTGGCACGCCGTTCCTTGAATGGTATCTGCAAGAGATGGCTGCCGCCGAAACGACCTACGGACATCGGTTGCTCGATTATTTGGACATCCATTTCTACCCTCAGGACGAAGGTGTGGCGCTAACCAGCGCCGGTGACTTGGCGACTCAGCAAGATCGACTTCGCAGCACACGATCGCTGTTCGATCCGACCTATACCGATACCTCTTGGATTGATGACGAGGTGCAATTGGTTCCGCGGATGCGAGATTGGATCGACAACAACTACCCTGGCACCAAACTGGCCATCACCGAATACAACTGGGGAGGAGTTGAGCATATCAGTGGAGCGCTGGCTCAAGCCGATGTCTTGGGCATCATGGGGCGAGAAGGAGTCGATCTTGCCACCATGTGGGCTCCACCTGAACCCGACCAGCCGGCCGCGTACTCATTCCGCATGTTCCGCAACTATGACGGACAACAAGACGCGGGAAGCAAGTTCGGCGAAACCAGTTTGCAAGCACTGACGACGGATGTGGACGACGTTTCGGTGTTCGCTTCAGAACGCGCATCTGATGGCGCGCTGACCATCATGCTGGTGAACAAATCGACGTCACCGCAGATCACCCCCGTGAATGTTGCTGGAGTCGGCTCGGCGGTTTCCGAAGTCTATACCTACGACGGTACGAACCCGAATCAGATCGTTCGCGCGTCTGATTTGGCGTTTGTTGCCGATCAGGCCGAAATCACGCTACCCGCTTACTCGATCACGATGCTGGAAATACCGGGCGAGCCTCACGGTCTGACAGGCGATTTCGATGGCGACGGTCTCGTGAATGTTGTCGACATCAATGCCCTCTGCGCAGAGATTCGTTCCGGTTCGAATTCGGTAGCGTTTGATCTTAATAGCGATGGGCAAGTCAATTCTAGCGACATGGACGTCATGATCTTGGACGTCGTGGGTACATTGTATGGCGATGCGAATTTGGATTTCGTCGTCAATGGACAAGATTACGTGACTTGGAATACTCACAAGTTTACGGCCAACGATTCTTGGGGAGCCGGAGACTTTAACTGTGATGGATTCGTCAACGGCCAAGATTTCATTATCTGGAATACGTACAAATTCCAATCAGCCGCCGATCAAATCACATTCGATATCGATCGTACTGAAGTTCCCGAGCTCTTCTACGACGAGGTAACGGTCAACGCCAATGTGTGCGAGTCAGGAGAGCACACGGTCATCGTCGATGGTAGCGAAGTTCCCTACACGGACAACGGTGATGGAACGATCGCATTCAACACCGCTGGCACCGATCACACGATTACCGTTCGCGGCAACACTTCCTGTGCAGGTTTTGGCGATGTGGAAACGGCGCGTCTGAAAGACAACTTGGCCTGGGCCTATTCCCACGGATTTGACGACAATGTGGGATTGCACGCGTCGATCGATGAGTTTTACGCTCGAGACATGGAAGCGACGCTGTTCCTGATTGGTGAAATCTTCGATGATTCGCGAGACGAAGGCTGGATCGTTGACCTTCCGAAGGCGACTGAAGCGCGAGCCCATGGTTTTTCGATCGGCGGGCACGGTTGGAGTAGCGGTTGCGATGATGCCAATACGCCGGCGGTGACTCAAGTCATGGATCATCTTCAAGATCGGTTTGGCGATTATCAGGTGACCTCCTTTGCGGCGCCCTGTTTTGTATCTGACTACCATCCGGTCGTGCTGGGCATGCGAGACGCTGGCCACCGAATCCGATTCAACGAATCGGGTGACAACTTCTTTATGGACCCCGACAATTTTGATTTTGATGCGCCGGTTGGTCGCGATTGGCGGTACGAACTGGGTCTGAGTGCGATACAAGCAGAGATCGACACGGCCGCTTCGAGTGGGCTCTGGTACAACACGCTCGCGCATGGTGGCCACGCCGATGACACGGCCGAAATTCTGGACTACTTGCAGACGTTCGACGACGTGTGGATTGCTCCCAGTGATGAAATATATAGCTACTTGATCGTGCGAGAGAATGTCATCATTAACCAATAGCCTGACGGTAACAGAACGCTGAAGATTCCATGCGTGACATCGACGCAGGTGCTGGTCTTCCAGGGAGACATGCAACGGAGCGCCGGCTCCAGGGAAACCGCGATGATCGGGAGCAGTCGATTAGAGTTCTGGAGTTTGCTCGTCGCTCGGGTTGGGCGTCTCGCTGGGTGGTGAACCGCCAAATCGCGAGCGGATTCGGTTGAGAATACCGGGATTGTTGGGGTCCGGATTGTCGATTCGATTTCGAATCGCCTCTCGACCCGCGTCCAGTAGCGGTTGCCAATCTTGCCACCCTTCAACCTCTTCCTCCGCAAGTTCAAAAACCTGCCCTGCCGGCGCCAATTCGCCGGCTGGTTGCGGAGTGGCAAAGCCGATTCCGCCGGCTGCCAATGACGACAGTGTGTCCATGTCGACATCGACACCACGCAGACCGATTTTCAAGTCCATGCCACCATTGTTCCAGAAGCGGCTGTTGCTACGGACCAGGTGGCGGTACTTTGCTTCGATGACCGCGTTCACTTCGATTTTCATGGCATCGGTCGAGAGCGCTGTGGACGTGACTTGGCCGACCTGCTGGCCGCGGTACGTGATCGGGGCGCCCCGTTCGAGCCCGAATCGATTCTCGGCGATCAAAGTCAGCGGCAAGCCACCGTCACCCACATCGACCATGGCGGGCGGATCCTCGGTACCGACGAATTCATGACATGCGATATCCGATTCAGGGCCTGGCAGCACCGCCACGTAGCGACCGCTGATGAGCGTATCGAGGCCTCGCACGGCACCCAAGCTGAGTTTTGGCCGCTCGATCCAAAACTGAGTCCCTTCACGTGCTAATTCGGTCGCCGCTTCAGAAAGGCGAAGCACAACGCTGATGCCGTGGAGCGACTCGTCGAGCTCAACCTCTTCGACTTCGCCGATGGCAATGCCTCGGTAACGGACTTGGTCTTCCGCCTTGAGTCCGTAGCCGTTTTGAAAGTGGACCACGATCTCTTCACCGGCCGGCGACAACGAACGAAACGTGAGGATCAGCGCGATCGCCAAGCAAATCGCCGCGACGATCCACAGCATCGCCGTCGATTGCGAAAACCAATTCGCGGCCGAGCCGGTTGGTGATACTTTGGCTTCCGGGAAATTGGGTGCGTCTTCGTTGGCGCTCATGATTCGTCTTCCCAAATGGCGTGTGGATCAAACATCCAAGAGGCCAGCATGCTCATCGTGACACACAGTACAAACGCGATGACGGCCGGTCCGATGTGAAAATTTACAAGTGTGCCCAGCTTTACCAGCATCACCAAGAATGCCAACAGCAACACGTCCATCATGCTCCATTTGCCCGCCAGCTCCATCAGCCGATACGTCAGCGCTTTGTGCCGGCGATGCAGCATGCTGAGCCAACTGAGTTCCAGCAGCATCACAATTTTGGCGAGCGGAAAAACGATCGAAAACAACAGCACGACGATGCCCACAAACAGGCTGCCGTGGCGAATGAGGTCGATCGTCCCGGCCAATAGGCTGGACGTACTGCGTTGGCCCAATCGTTCAATCTGCAGGATGGGTAGCAGAATTGCCGGCCAATAGAGAATGAAGGCGCCCAGTGCGGCCGCGGCGGTTCGTTTCGAAGCGGCTGCATGGTCGCTACGGAATCGATCGATGGTCGTATTGCAACGTACGCAACTGGCCCGCTGCTTCGGTTCGAGCAACGGCAGACGGTGAACTTGTCCGCAGCAGTGACACGCTTTGTAGTGTTGCATTGATTAATGTCGCCTTTCGCGG
>CAYZRS010000043.1:30184-43547 GCA_964480915.1 uncultured Pirellulaceae bacterium
TTTAGGGCTGTCTAATATTCTGATAAAATCTCATCCGCCGCGTTCTTCCCGCAAGCACCCATCACGCCACCGCCCGGATGGCTGGCCGCTCCGCATAGGAAAAGGCCTTTGATCGGGCAACGGTGGTCGGCCCACCCTGGGATGGGACGCATCGCGAACAACTGGTTGAAGTTCATCGCCCCCTGCATGATGTTGCCACCGGTGATCCCGAACGTGCGTTCGAGATCGAGCGGGCTGAGGATTTGTCGGTGCTCAATCGCATTGGGAACGTTCGGCGCGTACCGTGCAAGTACATCGATACAGCGATCGGCGAATCCTTCTTTGATGTCGTCCCAATTGCCCTCGGCCAGTTTGTAAGGTGCGTACTGAACGAAGATCGAGATGATATGTTTGCCATCGGGTGCGATCGTGTTGTCGACGCTCGTTGGCATGGTCAATTCGAGAATCGGTTCTTCGCTCGGTTTGCCATACTTGGCGTCGTCGTAGGCCCGTTCCAGATAGTTGAGCGTCGGCGAAATATGCATCGTGCCGTGATGGTGGGCGGCGACGCCGGTGGAAGGGCTGGCGGTAAAATTGGGCGGTTCCGAGAGCGCCATGTTGATCTTGGCCGAGGCGGAAGCGTAATCGATCCGTCCGATCGCTTCCCGAAAATTGTCAGGCAGGTCGCCCGGGTAGAGAAATTTCTCGAACGTCAAGTGAGCATCGACCGACGAGGCCACAACGGGCGCTTCGATCGTTGTGCCATCGGAGAGCGTGACTCCTTTCGCCTTTCCGTCCGCCACTTCGATCCGTTTGACTTCCGCTTCGCGGCGAATGTCGACTCGTAGATCTTTACAGGCTTTTTCCAACGAGTCGGCCAGTCCGCCCATGCCGCCACGAACGAAGCCCCACACGCCGCGTGATCCGCCCGCCTCGCCCATCACGTGATGTAGCAAAACGTAGGCCGTTCCTGGCGAGGAGATCGAGGCGAAGGCGCCGATGATGGCGTCGGTCGCCAAGGTGGCGCGCAGCACTTCCGATTCGAACCAGCGTTCGAGGATGGGTCGGGCGGCACCGGTGAGTAGTTCCAGCGCTTCGGGCATCGACTCTTCGAGTCCCGCCAAAGCTTGATAGAGCTTGAATGCTTTGGCCGCATCGCGAATTCTTTTCTTCGGACCGATTTTGCGCCACGATTTGGGCAGCGGTAACGGATCGGGGGCCGACTCCATCAACGTCGGCTCTAAGACGCCGGCCACTTTTTCCAACAGTTCGTTGTACTTCGGATAGGCGTGAGCGTCCTTCTGGCTGAACTTGGAGATTTCGCGTTGGCACATCGCCGCGTCAGGACCCAGTGTCAGCGAACGTCCATCGAGCAGTGGTGTGAATGATGAGGGGTTGCGCGGCAAGATTTCAAGGCCGTAGCCTTTCAACTTCAAGTCGCGAATGATTGAAGGTAGAAACAGGCTAATGACGTAGGCGGCGGTCGAGACTTTGTAACCGGGCCACAGCTCTTCCGTCGTGGCACACCCGCCCAGTACATGGCGTCGTTCCAGGACGCAGACCGACTTGCCCGATTTGGCCAAGTAGGCGGCAGTTACCAATCCATTGTGGCCGCCACCGATGACGATCGCGTCGTAGCGCTGCTTCTGTTCCATTCGTAGTTTCCTTACTTCGACTCTCGCGCAGTTTTTAGTTGAACTGATAACTCTGATGGAACCGTCGTGTGGTGTCAATCGGAAGCCGAGTATCGCCCCGCGCCGGCGGCGATTAGGCTGTACGAATGAGCAACCAAGACACGGACGATTCCCGCCGCGGCCGCCTATTCATCTTGATCGCGACCGTCCTCTGGAGCGCCAGTGGGTTTTTCGCGAAGGCGCCACTGATCGACACGTTGCCTACGGAAAATCGAGGCTTGCAGCTGGCATTCTGGCGAGCTCTGTTCGCCGGGTTGGCCCTGCTACCATTCGTGCGGCGCCCTTCGTTTACTTGGCGCCTGTTTCCCGCCATCGCCTGGTTTGCCGCCATGAACACGACCTTCTTGCTGGCGATGACAACGACGACCGAAGCGAATGCGATCTGGCTGCAATATATGGCGCCGCTGTGGGTGTTTCTGGTGAGCGTGACAATGTGGGGCGAGCCGTCGACTCGAGGCGATCGGTCGATGCTGCTGTTTGGGACCTTGGGTGTCGCGACAATCTTGTTCTTCGAGCTATCGCAAGCGAGCCAAACCGGCACGCAGCCGATCGGTCTGTTTTGGGGATTGACGGCAGGAGTGTGCTTTGCCGGCGTGATTCTCAGCATCCGATCGCTGAGAGACCTCGAGAGTTTTTGGATCGTCGCCGTTTGCCATTTGGGCGCCGCGTTGCTGCTGGCTCCATGGGTGCTCATTGGCGCCGAACACGATCCGGGAATCACACTTGGTCCCCTCTCGTTGCCGCCCGCAAAGACGCTTGGGTGGCTGGCGATGTTCGGAGTCTTGCAGATGGGATTGCCGTACGTCCTGTTCACGATCGGTGTCCGCTCGGTGACGGGACACGAAGCATCGTTCATCGCATTACTGGAACCGATTCTGGTGCCCGCGTGGGTGTGGCTTGTGTGGCGTCATACCGCAAACTACGAATCGCCCGCGTGGTGGACGTTGCTTGGTGGAGCATTGATTCTGTTGGGACTCATCACGAAATACAGGCAAGGCGAACCGGCGCCGTGATGTGATGGCGAGGAAGCGCCGAGAATCGCCTGTCGCCTGTTAGAAATCTTGGATCAGTCCGCGAGCTGGAAAGCAAAGCACCGGAATTGCCAGGGAAGCGTACCCCAGCACGGTACGAAACAAGCCCAGCGGGACACGATCATTTGCCGTCGGTGGATGATCAACGCCCATGATGGTCACCAAGATAATCATCAACACCCAGATGATCGCATTGGAAAGCACGACGTAAGCGATGGCGAACATCAGGAAACCGCGGGCCACCCAATGCCCCTTCTTCAACAGCAAGCAGTAGATCACATGGCCACCGTCTAACTGGCTCAAAGGCAACATGTTCAGTCCGGTGATCAACAATCCTACCCAAGCCGCCATGAGCATCGGGTTGAGTTGACTGACCCAGATCTCGGTGATCGCGGGTGACTGCGGATGGAGATACGACATCAGCATCCTCACGATCAGCGGGCAGTCGAACGAGAGTTGGCCGAACTTGGGCGCGAGCGGATCGAATTGTTTCAGCCCCATGATCAAAATGGGAATCGCGACGACGAGGCCGGCGATCGGACCGGCAATACCGATATCAAATATTTGTCGCCGGTTGGCACGGTAGCCTGCCATGCCGATCACTGCGCCCATCGTTCCGATGGGCGAAAACGGAAACGGAATAAAAAAAGGCAGGCTCGCCGGAATGCGATAAAGCAACGTGGCAATGAAGTGACCCATTTCGTGCGCGAAAAGGATGGCCAGCACGGCCACCATGTAGGCGACACCTTGTTCCCAATGGGTCAGGATTGCGAACCGCAGGCTATCGCCGATTCTCATGTTCGGCAATTGAATAGGAAACTGAGTCCAGTTGAGCGCTCCGGCGTAGAACGTTGACAGGCAAGTCACGACAAAGAGCACGATTGGCAGCAGGACGCGGCGCTGACGTGGTCTCTTCAGATGTGCGGCCGTCAGTGGTTCGTGGGCAGCCGCCGGTTTGACTGGTTCTTGAGTTGCTTCGCTCATGCGGCGAACATACCACAGTTGGATTTAATGATGCAGTCGAGTTGTCATGGAGTCGCGATCGGCGCGTGCGAAATCGTGGCCCAGCGGTCGGCAAGCGCATAAAAAACGGCCAAGCACTGCTTGGCCGTTTTGAATTCGGTGGGTCTCGAAGACTAACGTTTCGAGAACTGAGTACCTCGACGGGCACCGCGGAGACCTGGCTTCTTACGTTCTGACATACGAGCGTCTCGCGTCAGGAAGCTGCCGTCACGCATGCTTTCGAACGTTGCTTCGTCGAAGGCAACCAAGGCACGAGCGATGCCCATGCGAATGGCGCCCGACTGTCCCGTCGTTCCACCGCCGTGGACTCGGACCAGGACGTCGACTTCTGCAGCCCGGCCTGAAGCGGCGAGCGGCTGATGAATCGTGACTTGGTCTTTCACGTTCGGAAAGTACTCGTTGATGTCTTTCTTGTTCACGATAATCTTGCCGCTGCCGGCGCGAATGCGAACACGAGCTACCGACGACTTGCGCCGTCCGGTACCCAAAGCATCACCGTTGATTTTGTCTTTTTTACTGCCTGCGACCATCATTGTTGATTACTCGACTGGATTCGTAGTTTTAGGCTTCTGACTTGGATGATTTCTTACCCAACTCAACCGTTTGAGGGTTCTGTGCCTGATGCGGATGTTCTGCACCAGAGTACAACTTTAGTTTCGTGAGCATTTTGTAGCCGAGCTTATTCTTCGGCAACATGCGACGAACGGCATCTTTGAGAATGCGTTCGGGGTGGCGTTCGAATCGATCGCCGGCCGTCTGCGAACGGAGGCCAGGATATCCGGTGTACCACGTGTAGGTTTTCTGCAGCCACTTCTTGCCACTGAAGGCTACTTTGTCGACGTTCGTCACGACGACGAAATCGCCAGTGTCGACGTGCGGCGTATATGTAGGACGATGCTTGCCCATTAAGCGAACAGCGATATCACTCGCCAATCGACCAACGATCTGATCGGTGGCATCTACGTGCAACCATTTTTGGTCGACGTCGCCAGCTTTCGCCATGAATGTCTTCGTTGATGCCACGATAGTCTCCAAATAATCAATAACCCGTGCAGCGACGGTTGAGCCTTTTCAGGCTGGTAACCGGTGCGGGTATCCACCGAGCGTGACTCGCCCAGGCGGCTCTTACAGGTGTCTCCGAATCACGCAGTTTACAGCCCCAAATGAAGGGCTACAAGGGCGGCAGCTGGCCAACTGGCCGGTCCGGTATATTATCCTCGAACCAATTATGACAGAATCTCCAGCTTGCTCGGCGAATTGCCGGAATCGCCTTCCCGGACCTCGGCAGGCCGAATTCCCAATCAGCGGGCGAGCTTTCCTAACCCGTAGTCTCCAGCAGATGCTTCCAGAAATATGAAATTAGGCGTCCCACAAGAGTCGTTTTCGGGTGAAAACCGCGTTTCGATCGTCCCCGCGGTCGTTCCTCAGCTGGTCAAGTTGGGCTGCGAAGTCCTTGTGGAACGAGGAGCCGGCATCGCAGCCGGTTTTCGGGATGAGGATTATGCGTCCAAAGGAGCCACGATTTGCGACCGATCGGCCTGTTGCGAGGCCGACATTGTGGCTCAGATTCGAGCCGTCGGCGCCAATAAGAATTGTGGAGACACCTTTCAAAAAGGGCAAAACGTCATCGCCATGTGCGATCCGCTGGGTGAGCCCGACGCCGTTCGGCAGTTCGCCGAAACCGGCGCCAGCCTCTTCTCGCTCGAGATGATCCCCCGAATTACTCGTGCCCAGAGCATGGATGTGCTCTCGTCGATGGCGACCGTGGCCGGCTACCGTGCGGTCCTGCTGGCAGCAACCGAATTGCCAAAAATGTTCCCGCTCATGATGACCGCTGCCGGCACGATTACTCCGGCTCGAGTCTTCGTCATCGGAGCTGGTGTCGCCGGACTGCAAGCAATCGCCACGGCGAAACGATTGGGAGCTGTCGTGCAAGCGTACGATGTGCGGCCCGCCGTCCGTGAACAGGTCGAAAGCCTGGGCGGCAAGTTCGTCGAATTGCAGTTGGACACCGGTGCCGCCGAAGACAAAGGTGGCTATGCCAAGGCGATGGGCGAAGAGTTCTATACGAAACAACGTGAGTTCATGGCGGAGATCGCTTCGGAAAACGATGTGGTGATTTCGACGGCCGCGATTCCCGGCAAGCAAAGCCCGCTGCTGCTGACGGCGGATGCCGTCAAAGGAATGGGACAAGGTTCAGTAATCGTCGATTTGGCAGCCGAGCGCGGTGGTAATTGCGAACTGAGCAAGGCCAACGAAAAGGTCGTCGAACATGGAGTGACGATTCTGGGTCCGACCAACCTGCCTGGCGAGATTCCGAAAGATGCCAGCCAGATGTTCGCCAAGAATGTCGTCACCTTCCTCAGCAATATGATGGCTGATGGCAAGTTGAATATCGATCTTGATGATGAAATCGTGGCCGGCACGCTGATGGCGCATGAGGGTGAGGTCACCAACGGCCGCGTGCGTGATCTGCTGGGTATGGAACCGCTCCCCGACCCGGCCGAAAAAGAAGAGACCATCCCGTTCGACGACGAGGACGAAGCCAAAGAAGAGACCGACGCCGCCGACGCCGATTCGAAATCCGAGGATACTTAACGATGCGATTTGTTTTCCTAATGCTGTTGGCGGTCTCGTTGGGGTCGTTGGCCGGTTGCGGTCGAGCCGACGATCCGGTCGCTAGTGCCGACGAGACTCCGGCGATTGCCAGTCCGGCCGAGGTCGTCGAAGTGGCTGATGTTCCAGCCGTTGCGGACGATGGCGGGTTGACGCGCGAGCAGACGTTCATCGCCAGTTTGACGATCTTCGCCTTAGCCGTCTTTGTCGGCTTCGAATTGATCACGAAGGTCCCACCAACGCTGCACACGCCGCTGATGTCGGGCTCCAATGCAATCAGCGGTATTTCGATTGTCGGTGCCGCGATCATGGCGGCGAACGATACCAGTAAGTGGGCCATGTTCTTTGGCCTGATTGCCGTCATCATGGCGTCGGTCAACGTTGTGGGCGGATTCATGGTTACCGATCGCATGCTCAGCATGTTCAAGAAGAAATAGAATTCATGTCACCAAATACGATTAAATTCGCTTACTTGATTGCTGCCGGCCTGTTCATTTTCGGCCTGAAGTACATGTCCCATCCCCGCACGGCGGTGAAGGGAAATCGGCTGGGTGCCGCCGGTATGGGGCTGGCCCTGTTGGTGACGCTCTTTGACCAAAGCGTTCAAGGCTATTGGCTGATCACACTCGGTCTGCTGATTGGTGGCGGGCTGGGGATCGTGGTCGCCAAAGCGGTCGAGATGACTCAGATGCCACAGTTGGTCGCTCTCTTCAACGGACTGGGAGGTGGAGCCTCGGTCTTGGTAGCCGGCGCAGAGCTCTTGAAGACCGACAATGCTGGTTTGGCTTCGCTGGTGGCGATCGCCGCTTCGGGAATCATTGGTGCCGTGACGTTCTGGGGCAGCTTGGTGGCGTGCGGTAAATTGGAAGAGCTGCCGCAGCTCAAGAAACCGATCAGCATTTCCAATCATCAGCTGTTCAATTTGGGCCTGGCGGCCGTCCTGCTGCTGCTCGGTTACACCTGCGTTCACACGGGCGGTAGCTTTTTTATCTACTTCACGATGTGCGTGGTGGGCTCGATCCTGGGCGTCATGCTAACGATTCCGATTGGTGGAGCCGACATGCCAGTCGTGATCGCGTTGTTGAATTCCTATTCTGGGCTGGCCGCTTCTGCTACCGGTTTTGCGATCAACAACAATGTGCTCATCATCGCCGGCGCACTGGTTGGCGCTTCGGGGATCATCCTGACTCAGATCATGTGCAAGGCAATGAATCGATCGATTACGAACGTGTTGTTTGGCGTGATGGATGCGGGTTCGGGTAGCGATACCGATGCCGATGCACTGTACTCCACCGTGAGGCGCACTTCCCCCGACGATGTGGCCATGATTTTAGATACGGCCGAACGAGTTGTATTCGTTCCCGGTTACGGGATGGCGGTGGCCCAGGCTCAGCACGCGGTGCGCGACTTGGCCAATCAGCTGGCGGCGAACGGGACAACCGTCGAATACGCGATCCATCCGGTCGCCGGTCGGATGCCGGGGCACATGAATGTGCTACTGGCCGAAGCCGACGTGCCCTACGATCAGTTGCTAGAAATGGAACAGATCAATCCGACGCTCAACACCGTGGATGTCGCGATCGTGATCGGAGCCAACGATGTCGTCAATCCGGTCGCTAAGACCGACCCGGAAAGCGCCATCGCCGGCATGCCGATCATTGATGTGGATGAGTGCCGCACGGTGGTGGTCATCAAGCGCAGTCTCAGCCCCGGCTTCGCCGGGATCCCCAACCCGCTCTTTGCCGCCGACAACTGCCTGATGCTGTTCGGTGATGGCAAGAAGATGGTGATGGACATTACGTCCGCGATTAAAGAACTCTAACAGTCGCGTCTTCTGCCCCGTCGTCACTGAAATCTGTGTTGAGTTGCCCGAAGTCGGTGAGGACAAGCAGCAGCATCCCGCGATCGATACTGGAAGATCTGCCAGCCGCGTCTTCCTGTCGCACGAACAGAAGGATGCTTCCATTCTGATCGACCTGGAGATCCGTCAGCGTGTTGTCGCAAGAGACGAAAGGTGAGAGTGGCGTGCACGCGCCGCCGCCGTCACCGAAGTAGGCAAGCCGGTCGAATCCTACATCAAATCCTTGGTCTGTTTGAAAAATTCCGTCCGTGCCAAAACTGGCGTCCAAATAGCCGTTGGCAGCGATTCGTCTTAGTTGCGAGTTTGTTCCAACAAGCACACGTCCTTGGCTATCAATCACATGTTGGTTTCCTCGCGTGCCGAGAATTGCGACACCGCTATATTGGCCGTAACTCGTATCGAATGCTCCCGAATCCGTCAGCTTCCAAGCGGACGTTCCCTGGCCCCCGCCTTGTTCGAAGGGAAGGAAGAATGTTGCCACCGACAAGATGCTGCCGTCGTCCAGGACGGCAAGATCGCGTTGCTCGTCAAACCTGGCATCGTCGCCAAGCGTTACGGTTGCGACGCCTCCGTTGGCAAAGCTCGTGTCTAACTGACCGTTGGTCAGGTACCTGACGACCGCTCGGTTGGAATTACCAACCTGCGAACCAGCCAACAGAATTCGACCGCTGGCATCTACGGTAAGCTCCACGGAATCAAACAGCGGAAACCCTGGTCCTAGTGTTGGGCCCGTACGAGTCACCCTGTTCTCGAGGCCGGAGTTGACGATCAAACCACCGTTCGCGAAGGACTGATCTAGGTTTCCGAAGGCATCGACCTTGAAAACCAAGGGAGTTGGCGCTGGTTCGCTATTGGTGAGGCTCGTGGCTTCCGTCGCGATCACGATCGATCCGCCGTCACCTGCCGCAAAAGCATCGGCCCTCAAGTTTGATCGAAAGACTCGATCCGGAAACAGCGCCTGGAGGTTCTGCAGCGTAGGATCAAAGACAGCGGCCGTGCTGCCATATTGAAAGTAGCCGTTGGCATGCAGTATTTCAGATTGCAGGAAGCCGCTTTGAATCTGCCCGTCGACCCACACGCCGCTGGCGAAGGTGGTTGGCGCTTCGGTTTGGAATATTTGTCCGTTGATGGAAACGTAGTCGACGATTAGGTTGCGATCTTCGGGCGTAACCGAGTCATTAAAAAACTCGATGCGCAAATTGTCGATCGAAACATCGCGATCGAGCCCTACCGAGAAATCACGAAACGATGTTGAAAACGTATTGAATTGTCCAATGACCTCTCCGTTATCAACGATGCGAAATGCCTCTGCACCGGTCTCTCCGCGAGCTCGCACGGTCACGGTCGTTTGTTGAGTGCCGGCTCCATACTGAAAATACCCGTTTGCATTGAGCACAATGCCGCGGCCGAATCCAGGCTGAACACCGTCCGCCTCGGTCCAGGTGCCCGTGGAGAATACGTCGGGGCTATTCGTTTCATAGACCGGTCCGTCGATTTGGATGTTATTCACGAACAGATTGCGGTCGATTCCATTCGCCGGGTCGTAAAGATCGTTTGTGAATTCGATGCGGACTTGATCCGGCGTAAGGGGACCGTTTGATGTGTACTCAAACGGCGTCCACGTTGTGGCAGCGTTGTAACTAGCCACAACCTGGCCATCGATCAGCAGGTTGAAATGCTCCTCGCCCGTTTGTCCCCACGCATTGATGATGAGGGTCGACGCTGCGGCGCCGGCTGCGGCTTCTAATCTTGCGTCACCTTCGGCAATTCCTCCGTACGAGAAGAGTTCGTTGTAAATCGGAGTTCCTCGATGCGTTTCGAGCGGACCGGTTGTCTCGCCGATTCTCAAGTCGTACTCAAAGCCAGTGTTTCGATTTCCGGTAGCGAAAGTGTATCGGCCGTAGAAACCATCCTCGCCTGCCTGACCGTCAACGAGTGGCGCTCGGCTCGTATTAAACATGCTGTGCGACACATCGACTAAATCGTCTCCTTGCCCGGCCTTGATTGTATTGGCCGCCACAAAGAACTCATTGAAGCCCGACTTGATAATGTCATCACCGTCACCGGTGCGTACGTTAAATCCGCGCAGGTGATTTGAGTTGTGCAAGTAAGCCAGGTCGGCTCCGTCACCCGTCGTGACTTTCAGGCCTCGAGTCCGCCCATTGCTAAATTCGGCGTAGTTGTCACCATCGCCAAGTTGAATGGTCGTTTTGCCGCCAACGTCGACTCCAAACAAACCCGCTACGTCGTGGCCGTTGCCAGCTCGAATCGATACGCCACGATCGAGTTGGAATGAGGTGAACGTTTCACGCTTGAGCAGGACCGAGTTGTCTCCTCCCTTAAGATGGATGCGAATGCCGCGGTCGATGCCGCTGACGATTTGAGTCGCCTCGCCATCGATCATCGTTCCGTCTAGGCCATGAACCATGAGTGTGCCCGCCTCGACGGTGGAAGAGATCTTGAGCGAGTTACCCACATCATCGCCCTTGATGGTCAGGTTACCGCCCACCACCGAGACCTGAACAGCTCCCGCTAATAACGTTCGCTGCTCCAGCGACTCGACATCGAAATCCAACGGTGAATGGGCCATTGTGCTCGTCTCTCTCTCGTTCGTCCGCTGTAATATTATTGACCCTGTCGCAGAGTCGTTCATTGATACGACTTATTGTCGCAGATCTAAGGCGGAGTCAAGTGAAAATCCATTCACGACTGAGGATTGGTCGCCACTCCCAATGCCGGTGTGAACCGAAAACCAAACGAGACAGTGGTCAACCGGGTGTCATGCGTCTGGGGGTATGTACCGTTCTCACGTCAAACGACGGAATGCCGGCCCGACGGGCCGCTTCCAATCCGATGTCGGTGTCCTCGTAGACCAGGCAGCGTTGCGGCGGAACTCCTAACAGTTCGGCCGCCTTTAAGAACACGTCCGGTTCCGGTTTGTGTTTTTCCGTATCCTCAGAAGCGACGAAATGATCGAAGAGCTCATAGATTCCCAAGTGTGTGAGCGTCTGTTTCATGACCGGTTTCGAGGAGCCCGTTCCGACAGCCATTGGCAATTTGCCTTGGTGTTCCCGCGCGATCGCCACGATCGGTTCAACCGGTTGAACGTGGGCCATTTGTTTCAGGTAGCCCTGCTCTTTTTCCTCGGCCGCCTGCGGCACGTCGATGGTGACGCCTTGTTCTGCGCACAACATCTGAATGATGTTGGTCGTCGGTACACCGCCCAGTTCATAGAAACGATTTTCTGGGAAATCGATGCCGTATTGGTTCATGGTGTCGCGCCAAGCCAAAAAGTGGATCGGCATCGTGTCGGCCAGTGTGCCGTCACAATCAAAAATCAGTGCTTCAGGTTCGATGGTCGACTCCCTCTAGATTTATCGTGGTTCGTTGGTTCCCGGCTGGAAACGATTTGTCGGCGATCATACTCGTGTCGTACTAGTCGTAGCAGTTACGTCGTCGCTGCCAGTCAGGTTCCATTTTCCGATCGCAAATGTCGATGCTTGATGTTAACGCGTAATTCACGGAACGGATGGTACGCAGCGACGGTGGCTCAATTTTTTCGCGAGCACCGTCGGGAAACGCAGGGACGGTTTTACAACAACAAACCAACTGCAAGTACACCGATCGTGACTAAAAAACTTCCTGAATACATCAAGCTGTTCTCCGGCGATCAAACTCCTGTCGTCGCACCCCAATCGAAGGTGCCCAAAATTGTTGAGGGCCTTTCCTCGGCGTTTGAATCGGCTACCGGTTGGCAGCTGACACCGGATGAGAGCAAGTCCGGTGAAACGGCCGATCCGTCGGACCGCCCATTCGCCGTGGCGGAAGCGGCCACCGACGTGCGAGTGGCGCGCGAATTGGCCGATACGTTGGCCGATCAGATCGGTGACCTGCTCGGTGAGTTGACTCGTACGCAACGAGCGCTCTGGCGGAGCGAAGGGGAATTGGCGGCCGCGGTCCCACTGGTTTCTCGACCAGAAGAAGAGCAGCATCTGTTGGCCGAACGTCTCGAAGCGGTCCTCCAAGGCGGAGCCGAATCGCTCAACTGCCAGGCGGCCGGGCTCTACGTGCTCGATGACGACACGCGTCATCTCAAATTGCGTTCCAGCTGGGGATTGCCGGAAGAGCGCCTGACGTGTGAGCCACGTCGGTTGCGCGGCAGCAAGGCCGATTTAGAAGCGTTAACGGGCCACGCGGTCGTCTTGGAATCGGCCGCTCGGTTCGATATCTGGAGTGCACCCGAAGAATACGGCAGTGCGATTTGTATTCCCGTTTCGACCGCCACGGTGCCGCTGGGAACGTTATGGTTCTTCGGCGTGGACGAGCAGGAATTCACCGACGCCCAAGTGAACTTGGCCGAGATCGTCGCCGGCCGCTTGGCGTGCGAACTGGAACGCGAGATCTTACTGCGAGAACGAGTTGAATTTGGACCGCAGCTTGAAGATGAAGTTGCCGTCGTTTCAAATTGGCAGAAGGACGCGTCGCAAAACCGACCGTCGGTTGAAGGTTGGGAGATTGCAGCGTTGGCTGGCCAAGCCGATTCGTCGGATGCAATTTCGGTCGAGAGCCTGACCGGCTATGCATTTGAGGACGGCCGGCTCTCATTGACGATGGGGCTCGCACACGAAAAAGGTGTGGAAGGCGCGTTGACGGCGGCCAGTCTGAGCGGAGCTGCTCAGTTGGTTCGTTCGATCGTCGAGCCGGCTCGCCGGCTGAATCGTATCAACGACGCGATTTCGGCGCTCTCATCAGGCGACAAGGCGAGCAGCCTACTTTGTGCGACGATGGGGCCTCACGATTCCGAATTGCAATTGAGCACCGCCGGAGAAACGCATGCTTTTGTGATTCGTCCCCACGGCTGGGAATTGGTCAGCAACCTCAGCCCGGCCGTCGGAGTCACGGCCGACGCGATCTATGATCAAGTCTCAGTCAACTTAGAAGCGGGCGACCTGCTGCTCACCGTCTCGGCCGCCCCGCCTCGCGCTTCGCGCCGCCAGTCGGACCGCTACGTCGATGCGAACGATTTGGCTGAACTCGTTCTGCGACATCATCACCTCAGCCCGCCGCAGTTGGCCGAACTGGCGCACACGATCCTCGATAGCAAACCTCACATCTGGTCGAACCGTCCGTCGCTGTTGATCCTCCGCCGCGAAGCAACG
>CAYZRS010000044.1:0-43473 GCA_964480915.1 uncultured Pirellulaceae bacterium
TTCATTTGGTGAAGAGTCAGCGTAGTGGCATTTTTTGTGCCTTGAGTCAAGCAATTAGTCAAAACCAATCCCCTTGCTTTCTGGAGTGACGCTAATGTTGAAAACTCTCACCACTTTCGTTGGGCTAACGCTGCTGGCAGCGACTTGCGCAGCTAGTACCTCAGTAACCATTCCCGGTTCAGGAGTCGTTCTTCAGGAGTCCGTTGATTTCATCGCCGTCAATGGCGGCTTAGAAATCCCGTCGATCGATGGCTTAGGCGACCCGGACAACATTGTTCTCTCTACCACGCTTACCGGCGGTTACAATCTAACGGGGACCACCTACAGTGGTACCATTAGGGGTGAAGGGAACAATTGGCTCGGAGAGGCATCGGTATCGGCAACGCATCCGATGGGAACGTACGCGTTGACCTCCTTTCCCGTTGCCAGTACTTCGGGCCCAGCGACGACCGAATCTTTCGATGAAATCACTGGTGCCACCGGGCCATTTGAGCTCGATGGCGGTTTCGATCCGGCGGGCCTAACTACATTTGAATTCTATGACACATCTGTCGACAACCCAAATGCCGCCGATACTACTTGGGAAGCACTCACAGTCGAGTTCTGGGGCGAAGTGACACCTACCGTCACGACCATTACCGATGGAATGTTCGCTCTTGGAAGCCTCAATGGTCTGTTTAGCGACGACACCAATTCACACGTATCGGGCGGATTGGATTTTTTCGAGTTCACCCTGGATATGGACGGGACGGTTGATATCTGGACCGACAGTTCAACCAACGGTGCTGCAGGAACGTCCATGACCGATACCGAGATTGCATTGTTTGACTCAACCGACGCTCTCATTTTTAGCAACGACGATGGCGGCCCAGGCTGCCAGTTTTGTAGCGGTCTATCTGCGTTGAGTCTCCCAGCGGGCGACTACACACTGGTGACTTCTGGATTTAATTCCAATCTTTCTGGATTTGGCGGTCTCGCCGTGGGCGACGACATTGGTTTAGCCACTGCAGGTACAAATACGGGCGATTACGAATTAAACATCGATGTGACACTTGTTCCCGAGCCGTCTGGCATTCTGATTCTGCTCACCTGCTTAGGTGGGCTTTTCATCTCGCGACGTTAGAAAATACAGCAGCCTAGCTTACTCAAAGCCGCTCGACACAATGTTGAGCGGCTTTTTTCGTTTTCTAAACGCAGGCGACCACGTTAGAGGACGGAAATATAGACAGGGCATTGATTAGATCGATTGTCAGTCTATTTGCGTGGCATCTTGACTGTGAAGAGTCGATAGAACGCTGGTATTCGACGAGCTTCGAATAGGCTCTTACTTCAGGGCGCTGAACGAATGAGCACAAAGCTCATTGGCACGTGAATTTGGCAATTCTATTGGTTCGAATCCGTCTCGGATCTAGCGACTTTCTTGCCTTCGCCAAAATCGTCCCAAGGCAAGAAGAATGAACCGAGCGCCAAAATGACCTCATCATCTTCGTGTACGAATCTAACGCAGTCGCGTTCAGCGCTGTATCTCGCTACCGCCCCCGAACAGTCGATGGACATCTCCGTAAGGATCGTCTTCGAACAATCGGCTTGAAGGGTGATACTGCATCGACTCGCTGTTCCATTGCTGCTCGTCACCGATGTCGCAGCGGTCCGAATGGCATTCGTCGTCATACTGCAGCTCCAAGTCAGGCATTTGCCGCACGTCGGCAAATTCCAAATTGGATGCCTGTACGACTTTGGCCGCGTGCAGCTGATGCAGGTCGCGGAAGAATTCGTTGGAAAAAGGCTGCCCCAAAACCATCTCGCCGTGGTTGAGGCTCTGACTCAAATCGTCGACATGGCGTGCTTGATAAGGGCGGAAGTAGTAGTAGGAACGCCAGGTGTCGTAAGGCATGTGTCCGTGCAAGTTCCCCGGTGGTGGCGGGCGATACATGCAGGTTTGGCAGAATGAGGCCCAGCCTGCGGACAGGTGAAACAGACGTCCACACAGGCCCCGCAGCCGTCCACGTTCTCCTGCGACCATTCCCAGCCGGCCTCTTGCGCGGCCACATCGACACGATTTGCATGTCGAGCGGCAGCGGCCATGACTGCAACATCCGCAACCAGCCGATCCATGGCCGCCTTGGCAACACGCAGGCTTTTGACCACAGCCTTTCTGGCCGGCACAGCCTAGACCACTCGGGGCCGTTCCGCTGGCAAAGCCACAGGATGGTTCGTAGGTGCTGACTTCGTAGGTGCTAACTTGCTCAACCTGACTGGTGTCCTCTGCTACGACGGTCGGAATTTCGACCGCCGCCATGCTTTGCCTCAGCGCAGGAATCGCCGTCTCTGGAGCCGGCATCACGATGGCGTGGCTGACACCGTCGTCCGCTGCAGTGATGGCGTGACAGGTGATCAACAGCGCGGCTGCGAACAGAAAGCGTCTTGAATGCTGGCGGAAATGACTCATGCGGTTCTCCTTGGGGCCACCCATCGAATCGGCCAACACAATGAGAGAGATTGGAAAATGCGGTGCTGGTGGGACAAACGGAACAACCGTAGGCGAGCCCCCGCCACAGTGTGGGTTTCAAGGAGATAGGAAAGATTTGCGGCTTGCGTAGAGCCGGAGTGCGTGAAAACCCCTGCAACCGAATTTTCCGCGTTATTCCGCATTACTGGATATCCCGAAAACTTCAGCGAGAGAGGGCATCTCCTTACGCAGGCGTTTTATGTATTTAGTCGAAACACACCCGCTGAAACGACAGGCCACGCGCCAAGCATGTCGCCCCGCTGTCAAACGAATTCACGTGTTGGCGATCGCCTGCGTGATCTTCGTTCCTTGCATGCTGAACATGCCACGCGTCGCGGGCCAGATGCTGGCTGAACATCCTCGCCAGTTTGACCTCTCGGAACTCGAACAGCCAAATCAAACCGTGATGATGAAGGAACGCGCCTTCATCCATGAGGTGCTCGAACCGGAACTAGTCCTCCGCGTCGATCCGACTCGGTCGAAGATCGTCCGCACGAAGATGCCGATCGGTCGCATCGCTATCAGCCATCCTGACATCGTCGATGTTAACGAATTCGATGCGATGGAGATCGAGATCATTGGCAAGCGGACAGGCGAGGCAACATTGTCGCTGTGGTTTCCGCAGCCGGATGGCAACGCGATCTTGCTGCGCTACCTGGTGCAGGTCGTGGGAAATTCGGCGGATGAACGGCGGCGTGAGTTTGGCTATTCCGAATTCCAAGACCGCATCAACGAGCTGTTTCCCAACAGTCAGGTGCAACTGATTCCGGTCGGCGACAAACTGATCGTGCGGGGACAGGCGAAGGATTCGAAAGCGGCCCGCGACATCATGTCCTTGTTGGGTCGGCAGTACGGTCGGAATGGGAACGGCGCTAACCCGATCCGTCGCGGCCAAGGCTTCGGCAGGAACAATGGCCCAGGCGGCTCCGGTAACCGAGGCGGTTACAACGCGGGCAACCAGTCCTATTTCGACAGCCACGCGCAACGAGGCATCATCGACAATTCGGGCAATGGCAACGGCGGCGCGCTGGGAGGAGGCTATGGCAACCCGTTGAATGGTGTCCAATTGGTCAACATGTTGCATGTCCCGGGCGTGCAACAAGTCATGTTGAAAGTGCGTGTGGCCGAACTTTCTCGTGAAGCGGGGCGCGAGATGGGGGCCGACTTGCGAGCCCTGATCGGAAACGTTGTCTTAGGATCAAGTTCCGGCGCCGACAATTTCACAGCGATCCTGGATGGGAATGACGTGGGACTATTCCTGCGAGCCTTTGCGACCCACGGCTATGGCAAGATTTTGGCGGAGCCCACTTTGGTCACGATCAGCGGCAAGCCGGCGCGCTTCTTGGCCGGTGGCGAATTTGCCGTCCCGACGACGGTCGGGATTGGCGGCGTGGGAGCCGCCTCGACCGAGTTCCGAGGATTCGGTACGGAACTGGAATTCACACCAACGGTCATCGACAAAGACCTTGTCCGGTTGGAAGTGAATCCATCTTTCAGCTCGATCAACAACGACGCCACCGTCAATGGGATCCCAGGCCTGAATCGGCGGATGGTCGAAACGACCGTCGATTTACGTGAGGGACAATGGTTGGCAATCGCTGGCCTGATCCAGGACGAGCAAGGGGGACAGCGTTCGCGAGTTCCTTACCTGGGCGACCTGCCAGTCCTGGGAAGCTTTTTTGGCAAGCAAAACACGACGCGCACCGAAACCGAACTGATCGTGCTTGTCAGTCCGGAACTTGTCCATCCGATGGAGCCCGAAGAGGTCCCGCTACAGCTTCCGGGAATGGAAGTCACCGATCCGACCGATGACGACTTCTTCCGCCGAAACATGATCGAGGGCTACGAAGGTTTCGATCACCGCAGCACGGTGTGGGCCGAAATGGCGGCTCAAGAACGAGGCATTAACTCTGCAGGCCGCGGAGTAGGAACGTTCATGCAGCGATGCCGCTGCCAACAAGATTACGTTTGTGGTCCTTGCGGTTTGTCCGACTGAACGGGTCAGCGATTGCCGACAGCAACGTGACGATCACTCTTAACAACTAGCATTTTCCGTGGAATCCAAAAGATGAATCGCGATTGTTCTCAGATGGCACCATTGGAAGTTGGCCCCAGCGAGCTGGCTCGCTACTCGAGCTTCGTTGCCGTGGTGATGGCGGCGATCCTGGGCCTCCTCGTGGCCATCTTTGCTGGCTGCCGAGCTCACCCACCCGCCGGCAGCCCGATTCAGGGGACGCCGCTTGGAATGGTTGTCGATGAAGCCAATCGCCTGCAAGAAGAAAATGCCGAGCCGGCCAAATTCATCGTCTACATGCATGAATTCGAGCTCAACAAGCCGTTCACACTGCCGGAAGGGTTCTCGGAACGGGACGAGTATCAAGGTATCGCCGAAGGGTACGCGCGCGGATTTCGCCTGACTCCTTACGGCCAAGACCACGTCAAACAAATTGCCAGTGAATTGTTGAAAGGCAAATACCACCAAGTCGTCATTGAACGGAGTGAATCCAGCAAACTGTGGCAGACGGCCCATCGGTTCCCGGTCCATTTCAATGACGAACTGGATCGCCATCGTCGAGAGGTCGTCGTTGAGGCGCTGGTGACGCTCGGCGTCCAAGACGCAGCAGAGTCCGTGGTCGTCGCGCCCGCCTATCCGACGGGCCTCTATGCGGACGAAGCGGCCGGCGCGTACCAACAATCAAGATTCAATAACCAGAACTCGGGCGGAAATAACGGTGGTGGCGGAGGCGGCTTTGGCGGAGGTGGAGGTGGATTCGGAGGCGGTGGTGGATTCGGCTTTTAAGAACATCGAGATCGGGCACTAGAAATAACATCGTGATGAAAGCTCCTTACCAAGCCATGCGACCAGTCTTTGCCACATTCCTGATTGTAATTTTCTCGCTACCCTTCACAGGATGCGCCACTTGGCGAGCTCATCGACCGTTCGCGGCAAAAGCGGCTCCCGTTTCGGTGGAACGCGAGCTCAATTTGGCCCGGCTGGCGGAACGCCAAGAGAACCCCTCGAAAGCACGTGAACTCTACAAGTACGTCCTGGAACATGAAGCAACCAACCCGGTCGCCCTACATCGAATGGGCGTCATGGAAGGCAGGGCTGGGCGCGTCGATCTGGGAATCGATTATCTACGGCGGGCGATGGAACAGACACCAACAGATCAGCAGAGTGAACTAAGAACTGACATTGGTTACCTACAATACGTTGCCGGTGATTTTCAAGGTGCCGAATCAACGCTCACCGATGCGTTTCGTGACGATCCGACCAACAAACGCTTGGCCAACAACCTGGCCATGGTGCTGGGCATCCAAGGACGCTATGACGACAGCCTGTCCGTTTTTCGGGTGGCGGGAACCGAGGCGGAGGCGGTGGCCAACCTCGCTTACATCAAGAGCCAGCGGGGAGATATCGACGGTGCCATCGAGGGATACCACGAAGCGTTGCAGCGGGATGGCGATCTGCGGATCGCTGCGAACGCGTTAGTGCAACTAAATGGAAAGAGCAAGTCACGACTCCAGCGACAAGACTTTCGACGACCGGTGGTCGAGTCCGATCGCCTGATCGCCCAACGACTGCCGAATCCAACTCCATCCATCGGCACGAATGTGCAACAGGTTGCGTACGAAGAGCAGATGCCAGTGTCCACGGTGGGTGCCTACGCCGCTCCATCGCCGCCAGCCCCCACGCCCACACCGACTGCCGTCGTCGCGGTGCCGGCGCAGCCGCCTCGTCAGCTCGTCTCGTTGCCAACGCTCGCTGGCCAGCCGCAGCCCATCGCGCCACCAACCAGACAGCAAGTGCAACCAATCGCCACCCAAGCATTCCCTTCCGGCGCCGTAGATACGGCCACGGCCGACCTACCTGTGAGAACACAAATGGGGGAAACCTGGTTTTTAGGAAACTCGGACCAATGGAGTTTTGGTTTATCCGAGTAGTCGGCTATTCGTAGACTTGCACGCAAACCATCGCTTGCCCGCCGCCGTCGTAACGGTCGACAAAGTCACTACCGGCCGTTCGCGCCCTCGGCGACCGAATGCCGCCATACAGGTAGCTCTGGTTCAATTCTTGAACCGCTGCAGCGATGTCGGTGAACTCGCTATTGACCGCATCACGGAATGAGGTCAAGCCGCTCGCCAAGCCGGCGATAACAACAGACGTGACCAATAGTAACTCGGTCGAGTAGATTGCGCCACACTCGTCGCGCCAAAGTGATAAGAACATGATTGCACCTAATGATCTTCGCTCAGATAGAGAGGGTGCCGAAATGTGAGAATTCCGGCTCTTCCCGTTCATGATGATTGGACGAACCGAACGTGCAATCGAGCCGCACTTACTTTGCCGTAACCGCCAGCCGGCATAATCGTCAGGATGCGTACTCGCAAATTTCGCTCGCTTAACGCCTGCCATTTCCGCCCGGTCGACGCCGCGATCGCATCTTTTCGAATCGATACCGTCGCTCGGAATCCAACCGATCCGGCCGCAGCGAATCGGCCGAAATGGTGTTAGGAAGCTGACTTGCGATCCCCGACCGGGTCGGCTAAGGTGCCTTTTGAGATTGCTTCTCAACAAGCTCGTGAGAAATCGTGGAATGATGAAAACGCCGATAACCGTCAGCGACTGCTGCGGACAAAACGCTCGGATCACGCGGCTCGATCTGCCTGAAACCGAGTCACTACGACTGAAGAGCCTAGGAATTTTTGAAGGGCAGTCGATCCAATCTCAGAAGATGGGGAACACCTTCGTGCTTGCAGCGGCCGGTAGTCGCGTCGCCGTAGCTGCGGAGTTGGCGGCAAACATTCACGTCGAACCAAGTGCCTAGCTTCGCACTCGCGCACCATGAACGCCTCCGTGCCGCCCACTGCTGTTCCAGATTCGAATCGGTCGTCGGTCGCGGCCCCGTGCATTGCGTTGGTCGGCAATCCCAACGTCGGCAAGACATCGCTTTTCAATCGGCTGACGAACTTGCTGGCGAAGACATCCAACTTTGCGGGGACGACGGTCGAAGTCCGCACCGCCACCATTTCTTTGCAAGATCGGCCCGTCACACTGGTCGATTTGCCCGGTCTCTATTCGCTCGATGCCGCTTCGCCAGAAGAACGGATTGCGGGCCAATTCCTGCGAGGCGAGTTGCCCGAACGGGGCACGCCCAGCGCGATGGTGGTCATCGTGGATGCCGGGCAAATGGAGCGAACCCTGTTCGTTGTTCGCCAGGCGCTCGAAATTGGGCTTCCGATCTTGATCGTCGTGAACATGACCGATACCGCGGCCAAACAGGGCATTCGTATCGATTACAAGAAACTGTCCCTGCGCTTGGGCGTCCCGGTCGTTCCGGTTTCCGCTCGGACCGGCGACGGGTTTGACGCGCTGCAAGACTCGCTGGCCGAGCTCATCGCGCCGAGCAAGCTGCCGTCGCTTAGTATCGCGGATGAATCGTGCGACACGTGCGGTGCTTGTCCTTATGCGGACGGTTATCGATGGTCGTCGACACTGGCTCGAGAGGTCACGCAAACCGGCCCGCAAGCAGCCGACAAATTCACTGTGCTGGCGGACAAGATTTTCACTCATGCTCTTTGCGGCCCCTTTGTCTTTGTCGCGATCATGCTGGCCGTTTTTATGTCTGTGTTTTCGCTGGCCCAGTATCCGATGGAGTTGCTGGACGGCGGCGTCGGGGCGATCTCGAATGCCGTGGCAGGGTGGCTTCCCGCAGGTGACCTAAGCAACTTCATCACGCAGGGTCTGATTGGTGGCGTCGGTTCGGTGCTCGTATTCTTGCCGCAGATTTGCGTGCTGTTCTTCATGCTGACGCTGCTTGAGGACTGTGGTTATTTATCGCGCGCTGTCCTGGTTGTGGACGGTTGGATGAGAAAAGTCGGCCTGCCTGGACAGGCCTTTGTGCCCCTCTTGGCGGCTCACGCCTGTGCGATTCCGGCCATCATGTCGACTCGAGTCATTGAGAATCGCCGCGACCGGTTGGCGGCCATCATGGTCATCCCATTGATGACTTGTTCCGCCCGGCTGCCCGTTTACGCCATGGTGGCGGCGATGCTGTTCCCCCACAGTCCACTCAGCGCAGCGCTGCTCTTCGCAGCCGCCTATTTATTGGGGATGGTCGTCGCTTGTGGTGTCGCCTGGGCACTGCGGCTAACGATCCTGCCTGGCAACGCGGCGCCGCTGATTCTGGACATCCCACCCTACCGGACACCCTCACTCGGGAATGCCGTTCGCACAGCTTGGGATCGCGGTATTGCGTTTATTCGAGACGCGGGCACGGTCATTCTCGTGATCTCGATCGGCATCTGGGTCCTGTCGACCTATCCGAAATTGGACGAAGAGGTCTTTCAAGATCGGCTCGTTCAGGCAAATGCAGCACAAGCGGAAGTCAGCGGCGGACAGCCGCTAGATGAAAATCAGACCGAGCTGCTGCGAGCCCAATTGGGGCAAGAATATTCACTGCTTGGACGCAGCGGAAAATGGGTTCAGCCACTGTTTGAGCCACTTGGCTACGATTGGAAAACGAGCGTCGGTGTGATCGCCTCGTTTGCCGCTCGCGAAGTGGTCGTCTCGACATTATCGATCCTGTACGGAGCGGGCGAGGAGGACACCGATTCGCTCATCGAACGGATCAGCACGGCCAAGCGGTCGGACGGTTCACCCGCGTTTGGCACAGCGACCTGCGTCAGCTTGCTCGTCTTCTTTGTTCTGGCGATGCAATGCTTGCCCACGCAGGCGGTCACTCGCAAAGAGACCGGCTCTTGGAAGTGGGCCGCTTTCCAGTTGATTTACATGACCGTACTCGCCTACGGCTTCGCGTTTGCCGCCAAACAGGCGTGCGACCTGTTCATGAGTTAGCGCAACTCGCGGGCGACCGCGGCCGCTGCAAACGGCCGACTGTCAGGGATGGACGTGTTCGGGTTTGCAGCGGAAGAGACGGAAGGAACCAAGACCCCACCGGGACGATTCTCCTGCTTGACGAAATCCCGCAGCTCCAACAGCGCAGGCCCCAAGAGCAAGATATAGATGGGCGGAGCCAAGAAAAACACCACAGGCAGCAAGATTTTCACGGCCGCTTTGTTACCCCGCTCTTCTGCCTTGATCTGCCGACTGCGACGAATGCTGTCGGCAAACTCTCGCAGCGCATCGACAAATCGACCGCCGATCCGATGGTTGTGCTTCATGAGCGCGCTGAGTGCCGTTACATCAGGCAAATCGACTCGCTGAGCGAACTTCTCCATCGCTTGATCGAATGATCCGGTGTCGGTCTGTCTGAGGATGATCGATAGTTCGCAGGCCAGGTCGGGATGCGAACCTTCCAATTCACGAATGACGCGTGATAGCGACTGCTGCATGGTCAGGCCGCCCGACATGATCATGGTGAGCATGTCCAAGGCATCGGGCAGATCAAACTGGATGCGACTACTGCGAGCATCGGCCGCCAAGGATAGCACCACGCGTGGCACTCCGAAGATGACAATCGCCACCACGAGGGCGACGGCCAGGAGCTTGGTGGAAGCGACCGGTATGAGCCCTACTGCCAAACCGCCCGCCAGACAAAGACACCAAAGCATCAGTGCGACATTCCTCGTCGCCAAGAAGTTATCCAACGCGTGCTTGTGGTAGTAGCCGGCGCGCACCAATTCGGACTGAATCTCGGCCCTGACCTTCTCTCCCGCCCCCATGACAGTTGCCATCACCGACGTGTAACGCCCCAGCACCGGCGGTACGGTGCGCAAGTGGGCCGAGGATTTTGGTGTCGGCGCTCGTCGCCACCGACGCCCCAACAAGAACGTGAGGGAGGCCAACAACAGAAAGACAAAGAGTGAGAGGAGATCGATCACTAGTAATCCGCCCGCAAGAGCATTTGAACCCAGATCAATCCGATCATCTCGGAAACGAAAGCGACGATCAACATTTTGCGACCGGTCGCATCGGTCCACAGCTCTTGACCATATTCGGGTCGAAAGAGAAACATGTAGCCAAAAATGAGTGCGCCCAACATGGCGATGATCATCACCGATATCCGCCCCGCACCGGTCGTGCTACGCAACTTTTGATGGTACTCGTACCGTTTACGAATCACCTCCGATAGACGCTCGAGCGTTTGGGCGAGGTTACCTCCCGTTTCGCGATGCACGGCGATCGTGCTCCCGAAGATGCGGACATCAAGCGTGTCGATGCGGCCGGCCAGGCTTCCCATCGCCGCTCGCACCGGCAAGCCCATCTCGACCTGACTCACGCAGCGACGGAATTCGGTCCGTAGCGGATCCTCCAGTGACTGCGACACGAGTGTCACCGCTTGCTCTAAACTCTCTCCCGCCCGGACCGCACGGGCCATCAATTCCATCGCTTGCGGCAGCTGTTTTTGAAACTTCTGAACCATACGGCGATAGGACCAGGCCAGCACACATAGCCCGCCTAGCAAACCGACCACCGCAGCGGCCACGGTCGGCCCGATCGAATCGGTCGCAACAAACACAGCGGTCCCCATGACCGCCGCACAACCGACGATGATCCAGGTCGTTTGTCGCGTCGTTCGCGAAGACGTCGTCAGCACTACGATTCGATGAAACCAATCATCGAATCTTTGCAAAAGAGACCGGGCCGCATCATCTTGACGTCGCACGGGAAGCGACCGGATCCGATGCGGCTTCGCAACCATGTCGTCACCGGCGCCGACAGCGGCCTGGGACCATCGATTCGCCAGCAGCCAAGTCGCCAGGCTGAGGCAGCAAAAGACGATGATTTCTATCGGAGTCACCACGGCTTAGTCCCCGCTTGTCCGCTGGAACAGTGATTCTTCAAAATCGACGCCCGCTTCGTAGAACAAGTCTGCGCAGCGAGGCCGAATTCCAGTCGCTTCGAATGTCCCGCGTGCCCGCCCTTCCGAGTCCAATCCGTCTCGGCGGAACGCAAACACATCTTTCAACCGATAACTGGCTTTATCCATGCCCGTGATTTCGGTAACACGTGTGACACGGCGGACGCCCCCTTTCAATCGTGCTAAATGAACGACCAGTCCAATCCCATTGGCGATGTACTGCCGGACGACTTCGATTGGCAATTCAAACCCCGTCATGGCGACCATCATCTCTAGCCGAGCCAACGCGTCGTGCGTGTCGTTGGCGTGAATGGTCGTCAGTGATCCTTCGTGACCGGTGTTCATCGCCTGCAGCATGTCCAGCGCTTCGGGACCGCGGACTTCACCGACCAAGATCCGATCGGGCCGCATCCGTAGGCTGTTACGGACGAGATCCCGTTGCGTGAAGGCACCGGCACCTTCCGCATTGGCGGGCCGAGTTTCCAAACGCACCACGTGCGGATGCTGCAGCACCAATTCGGCCGAATCTTCGATCGTGACAATACGTTCGGTCGGCGGGATCGCTGTGCTCAGCGCATCGAGAAGCGTCGTCTTACCGGCACCTGTCCCACCCGACAGCATGATGCTGACGCGCGCCTGAACGGCGGCCGTCAAGAACTGAGCCATGGCCTGTGACAGCGCGTTCGCCTTGACAAGATTTTGCAGCTCGAAGTGTTCGGTTTGAAACCGCCGAATCGAAAGTTTTGGGCCGCCGAGCGCCAGCGGTGGAATGACGGCATTCACACGTGAACCGTCCGGCAGGCGAGCATCCACCAGCGGGCTCACTTCATCAATTCGTCTGCCTACGCGCGAAACTACCCGCTGAATGATTCGCAGCAGGTGTGCTTCGTCGGCGAAAATGACGGGGGCCGGCTCGATTTGGCCACGACGCTCGACGAAGACTTCATGCGGCGAATTGACCAAGATATCGCTGACCGACCGGTCGTGCATCAATGGTTCGAGCGGGCCCATGCCGAATAATTCATGCTGCAATTCTTGATGCAGCCGCGTACGAACTCGTTCGGGCAATCCACGGCGCTGAGCATCAATGTGATCCCATGTCAGTCGCCCCACTTCGTCCTGCAACAGGTCATCTTCCCAGTGTTCGACAGCCGCCAGATCGAGCGACTCGACCAACTGCGCGTGGATCTCCTGCTTCAGCACTTGAAACGCGCGCTCATCGACGAGTTCGAGCGCGTCCTTCGCATTGCCCCTGATCTCTTCCTTGAGCATCGGGTCGCCTTCGCTGTTGTGATTCGTTGGTTGCTTAAAGATTCGTGTGGTCGTCGGCCCGAGACTCGCGCTCATTGCTCGGCGACCTCGCCGTGCGGAGGGCTGTCGGATCGGGATTGCGAAGCCGTTCGTCGGGTTGCCCCGTCCGTTCGAATCGCTCTGCCTGACGGGCTCCTGGCGGTCGATCGGCAGCGGGGCGATCACCAAATTCGGACGTAGTGCGGCTCAGATCGCTGGAACCATCAAAGCGAATCTTGTTCATCCTCTGGCCGCGATAGACCTCGAGCCCCCGGTTGCGAATTCGCTTCAAGTGCAACACCTGCTCTAGCGTTTTCAGATCCACCAAATCGACCGTCGCCACATCGTCGGGATGACGCAACGTCAACGAGAGCGATCCATTGCTCTCGACCACACGCAGCACTTCCGCCTGTTCCGGCGACACCGCCAGCGTCACTCGCATCCAATCATCGCGGGGATCGGCCGTCCGAGCTCGCGTCGCTTCAAATGCATCCTTGTCCAACGCGAGGACGCGGACTCCTTGCATCAACGTCAGCGCGGCCGATCGGTACGATTCGTATTCATAGCCATTGCCGCCGGCTGTGAAGCGACTTCCATTCCCATAGTGCCGGCCGTTGGCGACTTGGTTATGGTGCGAATAGCCGTGGTACCCCAGTCGAGGGTGCCAGTTGTTGTGGCCGCCGAAGTCACCTTCACCCACTTGAAAAATCAGGTCTACTAACTGGCCGGGACCTGCAAATCCGAGCAGACCATTGTCGTCGCTGATGGCAACGGTGACTGCCCGCTGGCCTGGCAACAGTCGGGTAGCCAGATTGGGCCCTTCACCCTCTGGATAAAAATGCACCGTGTCGAACGTCGTCCCTCGTGCTAAATCGGCCTTCAGTGTTCGCCCGATGATTTGAGAAGTGGATGACATGAAAGGACCCTTGATCCCTCGCTTTTTCATCTCTGCCCTGGTCATCCGCATCAGTGCAATGTCACCGAGTGCGATCGTCCGTCCTGCCTTGAGGTCGACACTCGATAGCGGGACCGTCACTTGATCGGGACGAGCATCGGACTGAGCCATCACAGGGCGACTGCCCGCTTTTCGCACCGCGTAAACGCCCATCAAGCCGACAAGGACGGCCAGAAATGCCAAGAGGATGGTGCCGGAACTCGTGCGCATGGTTTTGATCCCTCGGTGAGCCGCTATCAATCGGTCGTTCTTGCGCTACGATCTCGCCGTACGCATTTCGGCGCGGCCCTAAACTTGCGAACTATCGACGAACATTTTTACGAGCAATACCAACCAGGCCGACAGACCGGCTGGGACTGCGTACGGAATGGTCTTCTTCAGGATCGAAGAACCGCGTGACGAACCTCCGCTTCCGCCACTGCCCGTGGCACCGGCCGTCAAGGTTTGAGCCGCCGTGCCATTCCAAATCATGACGGCCAAGAGGCATACAAATCCCATGAAAGCGCTGAGGACGAAGACAAACAGCGTCGGCATCGCGCCCATCCAGGCCCCCAGCGCGCCCATCAGTTTGACATCGCCACCGCCACCACCGCCGATACACCACAGCACAAAGAGGAAACCGAATCCGACGCAGAATCCGCCGGCGGCGAACAGCAGACCTGCCGTTCCCGCAGTGAAGGCGTGGAATGTGAAACCCAGCACCATCGCAGAAACCGTCAGCCAATTGGGAATTCGTCGCCACTTCAGATCCGTGACCATCGCAGCCAAAGAAATGGCGAAGACAAAGACGAATTGAGCCACCGTAAACTTTTCCATCGCGCCTTCGATCCCTCGTAAGTGCGTCTTGATTTGCCAGGCCGATTCCGCATCGGCTGCTGTTGATACTTCGTCGACGGTGGCTGATCGGGATGACACCCTGGGGAATATCGCCACCTGTTCACGTTAAAGCGAACGTAGCAGCGGGCAATTCGCGGCGTACCACCCAGTCGTGGGACGCGTGAGCAACACAAGCCGACCGCCTTACCATCGGCCCGCGACAGCACTGCTGTCGCGGCTAAGCGCCCTCGTCGGTGGCGGCGATGGTCAAGTTCAGACAACCCGGCGCATCGCCCGTGACATCGACCAACTCGCTAATATCTTCAAAACGGCCGCGCATGATGCAATCTTCGGGATCATTGAAATCACCGTCTCCGTTGCCGTCGATTTCAATGTTGTAGGCATAGGACTGGTCGAGGTGATCGAGCCCCACTGCCACATCGCCAAATTGCTGCACGATGTGATCACGTAGCGTGGCCAAGCCGACCATCGCGCCCATGGCGACGATGGTGGTGACCAAGATGGTGCTTGCAACCGAGGTCGTACCTTGGCAGTCCCGCCACAGTCGCAGGAATAACGCCCCTTGCGTGGCCGGCACGGTCCGTTGTCGAACCACATTTGTTTCTTTTTTCACGTTCACCAACTGTTGATTCTCCCCCCTGTTTGCCTCACCGTTCTTGGTCAAACAACGGCACGATCTCGATGCACATCGGCGCTTGACCGCTCGGATCGCGGATTGCCGGCTCGCAGAAATTCAGATTGTCGACATAAGAAGAACCGGCAATTTGAAAATCGAACTGCATGTTGTCGATCGTTCCGCGGTTCACAATCTCGTTGTAGTCGTACCCTTGTTGCAAGCTAGAAACAGCCGCCGAAGCGTCGCCCAGCTCTTGGATGATCGAGTCGCGATAGGCCGATAACCCGACGATGCAACCGACGAGAACGATCGTCGCCAGTAATACCATTTCGATCGAAGAGAGCATGCCCGAGTCGTCTCGACACAGTGTGGCGATGACGTGCGTCCTATCCGTTGGCAACCTATCCACTGATCGCTCCCTGCATCTATTCCTGTTCAATGGTCACCGCGTCCACGACGATACACATCGCCATGGCGCCCGACGGATCGCCCGCCGCCGATTCGCAAAAGTCGAGTTGATCCCTAAAGAGGCTGCCGTCGGTTCGCGCATCGTACGCGATCGAACCGAAAGTACCGCTCAACGCGACTTCGTCGTACTGGAATGTCTGATTCAAACTGCTAACGGCAGCTGCGCTGTCCGCGATCTCGCTCACCATGGCATCCCGATAAGCCGACATGCCGACGATCAGGCCGAGCACGATCACCGTTGCCAACAAGACAAGTTCCAGCGAGACCACAAATCCAGCATCGTCCTGCCAAAGTCGTTTTGGCCAAACCCTGGGCGACACTTTTTCGGTGGAGGCAACGGCCACAATCAGTAACGTCTTCATAAATTCGCTCCCAGCTCGGAATTGCCGGGTTGCGATGGTACCAACCGGGCGTAGAGCGCCGCCGGATAATTGCCTCGCCACAGCGTCAGCGCACGACCGACATGGGTGAGAAACGTGTAGTTTTTTCTGATCGTCGCCTCGTCCATCGTCTCGATCTCGGTCACCAGCCACTGGGCGGCTCGAATCAATGTTTCTTGTGGCGGATGGACGTCGACCGGAGCCATGGCCCACCATTCCAGCGCGTGGCCGGTCGCCGAGAGTCGGCGACCTTGGGGTCCAACCGTGTCGTCAACTCCAATGGGCTCGCCGGGCCAATCTCTGTCCCAAAAGCCGGCTGGTGATTGGTTCGCGATCAGCCGTCCTGTCGCTTCCAACAGATGGCGGCGCACTTCTCGACGAACCGGGTCCGAGAAAAAGGGTTCTTCGGCATCGAGTCGTAACAGGATCGTTAGCGTGAACAATCGATGCCCACCAAAACAACAACCTTGCCCGAAATCCTGCCTCATGATCCGCCGTGCGATGCGATCGAAATTGATCACCTGCCCTTCCGCAGAAACCCAAGGACGAAAATCGGCACTATAGAGCGCTAGTGCCAACGAACTCCATTCATACTCTCGTTGATTCAACCCGAACCGCCGAGCCGACGAAATGGCGATCTCTCGCAGCGTGATTTCTGATCCGGCATCGCGCGTCGCCAGCTCGTTCGATCCAGGCTCGCCACGCACCAGGACGGGAAAACTGAGCGGCGTGCCGACTTCGGCCAAGGTCGCCAACGTATGATCGACGTGACTGGAGGAAGCAGCGCCTTCTTGAATTCGTACGCGAGTCCCATCGCTGCCATGGATGAGCAACGGCCGAGCCTCGCCTCCCCACGCAGCCTGGAACATCTGGTCATCGGTCAGCAGCCGTCGCATCTCTTCGCCGCTGGGGGAATCGGACTCGGGAAACGTCGCTTCGACTCCCCAAAATCGCAAGGCATGGTCGACGTGATTGATCTTCGGTTTATCTCGGTAGGCCGGCGGCCGTAGCCTTGTCAACACAACGGCCAGCTGGGCATCACTGATGACGCGTGGATAGTCGAACTGCGGATTGACGACACGCGGTGTCGAACGAAACGCCGGGAATCGACCGATCGCATTCGACGAACGGCTCCACACCGCGCTCCCAATTAGCAACGATATCAACACCGCCTGAGCAACCAAAAAGGAGCCTCTTCGCGAGCTCTTGGGCCGAGCCGGTTGCTTGATGTTTTCTGGCGACCTGTTCATCTACCGATTCCATTCCACTCGCAACGGAGTTTAAATGCCCACTCGATGGAGCACCAACGCGTCCTTGTTCTCAAATGCCAACCGCCACTTTCCACCACTTCGCATCACTTCGGATGCCATTCTGGGTTGCTGTCGTTTATCAATCACTAAAGTATGGATCGCGTAACGGTCGGTAATCCTCTGCCAATCGTTGCCGCCGAGAAAGATCTGGGAGTAATCACGCTGCACCATGCCCGGCAGTTGATGGATGTGAGAGTCGGTATACAGCTGAATGCCAGCGCCACCATCGTAAATGAGCCAGTCGGCCCAATAGCTGGGCGCCCAAACGAGATTGTCAGACCCGTGCTGTCGCAAATGCTTCGCAACGGCCACAGGAGTCGCCTGGTGGTGCCAGGTCGTAGGAGATCGCTGCTGGCCTCCTAGCAAAGGAGCACTCATGGGAGAGAGCGCGAATCCACACCAGACGATCAACGCCGCGATCAATGTGTATGCAAATTTTAGCGGCCGCGGTTCGTCATTCGCTTCGCTTGCCTCGACGGGCGTCGCTCGATTGTGCGAGTCCGGCCGTTCCAGCCAACCTCGCTGTTCGGCCAGGTCTCGATAGTGCCGCGCTGCCACGAGCAGCGCGGTTCCAACGAACCACGGCAAGAATCGTATCGACCATGACGCCAGACAACCGGCTGCCAACGCCACGAAGACTTCGGCAAACGACACCTTGAGGCGACTCTGCTGCCAGCAAACCACCACGCAACCGACGACCAAGGCAAAGGCAAACCCGTGGGCACTCGCCAAGACAAGCGGCAGCTGGCCTCCCGCTTCCGCCCAGATTGGAAAGTGACCGCCCTGCCCCAACGCGACCGACCATATTCGTGGACCGTGCGGATTGAGGAACGTCGCCAGCAAGGCGAATTCACTCGTCCAGATCCAACCCTGCAACTCGCGCGATCGCACAGACTGCAGGAACCGCAACTGAAGACCACTCGCGGCTCGCTGGTGGTACCATTCGGTAAAAAACAGACCCGTGGTAATCGCCAACAGTCCTGCCCAGCCGTAAACAAAAGAACCGTCCAGATTGGCCCAAGCCAGCATGACGACCACAACACCGACCTGTCGCCAACCGAGTCGAGTTTGCGAAATCGATCTCGTCTCGAACAACAGCGGCGCAAGCAACCAGACGAGCGCCGCCAGGCACAACCCGCCCAGCAGCAACGGCTGCGGCGCAGTCATCTCAGTCAAACTCAGCCAGAACATCAACGAAACACCAGCCAACATGAATCGCTTCTGGCCACTCCGTTGAAAAAACGTGTGGGCCCATAGCAGCAGCGACGCACCCGCGACGATGGCCGACAGCGATGAGAGTCCGCCGACTCCCCACGTCGCAATCGTTTGTCCCATGATCCACTGCGACAACCAGCCCGAATTCAGGAAAGGCATGCCGTCCGCAAGAGGCACCTGCAAGGGACCATCCGGGATCGTACCCGTTTGCAGAATCGCCCGCCCCGCGACCGCGTGTCGCCACACTTCGGAATGAAACAACGGTGCGTGACTAACGAACAGAAAGGCCGTCACAAACCACAGACAGACGACACAATGAGGCCACTGCAGCGCGTAACGATCATCGAGAATGGCCGTTAGCCGATGCGATTCGACGGACAATGCTTCCGCACGATCTGTCGGTTTTGGCTGAATTACAGTGCTCATAAACTCTCACCATCGGCCGCATTGTCAACTTTCACACGGAGTACACAACTTCCGCGACGCGGCACACAGCTCGTATTGTTTTCCGGCATAGTCGACACAGTAATTTGCAAGTGCATTGGGGATCGGTGTCACATCGGTCGAGACAATCAACACCGCCCGACACATGTCGGCAGGCGGTAAGCGAGTTAAATGCGGACTGGTCAATGCGCCATCGCCGTCGGTCGAAACGATGCCTGCTTCATCGAGCAGCACGAGTCGCACTCCGGGACCGACGCGGATGCCATGCACATCGAGGAATGGAGCAATTCCCGCCAATACTTCGTCCTGCCCACATCCGATCGCGGCCAAGCGAGCAGCTTCGGTTGCTGCGGCCGCCAGCGAACTGTTGACCACCAACACGGTCGAAAACTGAATCGCCGCCACCAGGACCAAAACCAACACCGGCATCACCAGGATCAGTTGCAGCACCTCGATGCCACGTCGACGGATATTCCTTTTTTTCCCTTTGGCCATGTTCCATCCGTCGGCTTGTTGCCAAAGAATCCTCTCGGGATCAAGCGAATCGCCCAAACCGACTAGGCGACTAGGTAATCGAAGCGATCGCGTTCGCCAGATCCATCAGTTCAGAAATCAACGCGCTGCGAAGAGTGGCCAAGCCGGCGATCACACCAATACCGACAATCGTCAATAACAGCAGGTACTCAACGAATACGCCACCAGCGGTGCAGCCGACAAGTCGCCGAAGCCTCAGTCGCTTAAGAATTTGCCTCATGCTACTCATCGCTTCAGTCCTTTGTCGCGGGACATGGGTTGCCGAATCAAAATCCATCCATTCGCAACGCCAACATTGCGAGTGCTGGCTACCTACAAACCCTCGTACTTTTCTGCCGCCAACTTTGGAGGGTTTTCCAACAGTCGCGATTGGCGAATCGCTCGGCGCATAACCAACCCCCTTCCGGTTGGGTACAGTCGTACCGATCGTGCATGCGGGAATACCTGGCCATGGTTATGCGATCACGATTTGTTTCTCACGCCCCGACCGCGCCAAACCTCCGAAATAACCCTTAAGGTCACATCAGCTCAACGAATGGATTCGAAGAATTGTCAGGTCCGCGCATTCCAATCACTCGCCACTGGCCCCGCGCTGCGCGGGGAGCCATTCTGTTGGAGACCATTGTTGCGCTGCCGGTGCTGTTCATCGCGCTCCTAGCGGTCGTGGAATTTGGCCTGCTCTCGATGCACCAATCGTGTCTGCAACAAGCGAGTCGCGCCGGCGCCGACGCGGCGACTCACAGTCCACTCCCAACGTCAGGTCCCGTACCGGACGGGATCCTGGAAGCGGTCAACGCGGTACTCGAGTGCAAAGGGATGACAGCCGATTGCGTCCGCGTCGAACATAATCTGGCCCGTGGTGGCCCCTATGTACTGAATGCAGGGATCGGCGCCGCTCCACCGATGGCCCCCGCGCCGGACCAGCATCCGTACGTCCGCGTTTCGGTCTGCGTCGAGAACACGCAACTCGCCCCCAACCTGTTGCGAACGTATTGCGTCGATCTAAGCGGTGATCTTTCGCAAAAATCAACGACCCGCTGTTACCCAGTCAGGTAAGCCCACATGCGCTTTGCCACATCCCCAACCGTCGTTCCCCCCTCGTCACTGCGGCGCGGGATCGCCACATTGTGGATCATTCTTGTTCTCCCAGCCATGTTCTTGATGATTTGTTATGCCGTCGAATCGGGGCGGCTCTACCTCGCGCGGCAACAGCTGCAAACCGCACTCGAGTCGGCAGCTCTCGCTTCTGTCAAAGATTGGTGTGATTCCCGCTGCGACGAAGGAACGCAGCCTGCGCGCGAATGTGGCCTGGCTTTCGCCCTGGCGAATGACATTTTGGGGACGCCACTGTCGATCGATCTCAATTTTGACAGCAGTGATCGGCCGAATGAAAATGCCAATTGCGATGGCAACCTGCTTTTTGGAACGATCACGGAGACCGACCCAGAAGTCGTCTTCGACACGAGCAAACGAGCTGGTTGTGGTCGCCTTGATGGCCCCAATGCCCACGCCACCATGAAAATCAGCACCGACGGCTGGCAAACGGTGATGCTCTGTGAACGCAACTACGATTGCATGGTCGTCATCGCCACGCCGGTCTACACGGAAGCCGACCCGCCTGCTGTTGTCCGCATCACCAACGTGAGTGCCAACTCGTTCGACTTCATCGTGCAAGAAACGAATGCGGGAGTCGCTCGTCCCGATGTGCCGGTCTACTTTTTTATCGCCGAAGCGGGCGTCTACAACGAAGCCGACCACGGCGTGAAAATGGAAGTCGTAAAATTCAATTCGACCGTGACCGACTTCGCCAACAACAGCTGGAATGCTCAAGCGATGCCCTACGCTCAGGCCTACACGCAACCGGTCGTCTTGGGCCAAGTCATGTCGTACAACGATCCAGATTGGTCCGTTTTTTGGAGCCACGGCGGCAGTCGCAATATTCCACCCGGCGCGAACTTGTTTGTCGGCAAACATGTCGGACAAGACGCAGACCGCACCCGCGCTGATGAAACGATCGGCTATGTCGTGATTGAAGAAGGCGACGGGTGCATGAACGGGCTGCCGTACCACGCAGAATTGGGGCCTGATGCCGTAAGTGGTATTCTGCCCACCGCTCCCGATACCTATACAACCCCAACCGACATCTGCCACTTCGTGGTTGCAGTCAAAGAGGCGGAAGCGGGCGGCAATGGCGCTTGGGCGGTCCTGTACGGCCCCGACCCGCTGAGACCCGGAGCGATCGATCTCGCGCTGGACGAGCACCGACTCACCGATCGCCGACATACCAACGAACCAGTCGCCTACATCCTATTCGGTGGCCCGTGTGCGGTGCGTGCCCGTGCCGAGATTCAAGTCAATTGGATGTGTCAGAACCTGTTCGGATGCCTCTTGCCACCGACCACAATTACGGCCGAAGTGACTGCTGTCATGGACTGCGAGAAGAGATGCACTCAACTGATCTGCGTTGATCGTTTCGAGTGCCCTTAGCATGTCCGACCGTGCGATCTACCACCGTTCCCTGGAACGAGCGTCAGCGCCAACGACAGAAACAAAAAAACGCCGATTGGACCAAGCCAACCGGCGTTCTATCAAAACTTCACACCCGTAAAGTTCTCTCCCCGTTTGTCGTCTACAGCTCGTCGTCGGGACCGCCATCGAATGTGATGCAATTGTCCGCCGCACCAGCGGTGTCGTCGGCGTCATCACACCAGTCTGTCATGTCGACGTAGTCGCTTCCGCAGGTGCTGGCCGAGTGACCAACAACGCCGAAGAACGAGTAACATTGATTCAGATCTTGGATCGCACCTGCGACGTCTGAAAGTTCAGAAACAACCGCATCGCGAACGGAGGTCAAACCTGTGATCAACCCAATCACGGCGATGGTGGCGATGAGAATCAATTCGATCGAAACGATGAAGCCTGCTTCGTCGTTCCACATCTTCGTGGCAACTTGGTTCATAGGAGATCCCCTGAAGTGCAAAAGTGAATGTAAAACCCAGTAGTGCAATCCCCTATTCCGGTGAACGCACAACGAAAGATAGGTCTCCCCAAACTTTTGAATTTCAGGCCATCAGAAAAGCGGGTGAATACCCTGCTAAATATTGCCACCTGGAAAGCATGATCCAGCGAACACAGCCCCGCTGGGGGTGAACAGAATCGCCAAAAAGCGTGATTTGGCCGAAAGAACTGAAAACTTCTCGAGTGATAACGTGAGGAATGTGACGACTGTCCCCATCGTTCAACCGCCCGCACCGCGGCGGGCGGACCCGCCGGCACCGGTTGCGGCCGATTTGGCAGCCTCGTTGAGGCCCCAGTCGTAATCCAGATAACTGACCTTTCCACGCCCAGTACGAGCTGCCGCAGCGCTCGCGGCGTCCGGCAGGTAACTCGCGATCGCCCGCAGCACTTCCGCATTGTTGGCTCCAAAGTCTGAACCGAACCAATCTAGGATCGCCGAGAGTTGGAACCGTTTCCGACCTGCGTCGTAACGAAAGTTGCCCGGTTGGGCAAAGAAATCTCTAGTATTCGTCGTCAACTGCTGCTCCAAGCGGTCCGCCGTGTAAGCTTCATTCAACAATCGGGGACAACTGATCGATGCGCAGACTATCGCAAAGTGAATGCGTGGCTCTTGCATCTTTCGCAGCATCTTGTGTTCAATCGAGTCCAACGACATGGCTCGCCCGTCTACCTGTAGCAGCAAGTCGTGCCAGATGTTGTAACCGATGACTTTGGCTGTGTGGTTACGAATGCTCGAGGTGGGATATTCCTGCAAGATTCCGCGGACGGTTACCGCGTTGTAGGCGTTGATGAAATAGGCCAACTGAGCGCCGCGTGTCGAACTCTGCGTTAGGCTGGCGCGCGACAATTCTTCGATGTATTGGTCAAGCAATGTCACATCGCCGGTCGACGTATGCCAGGCGCGATAGTTCACCCCACCCCGCTCGTCCACATATCGCGACAAGAGTTGCTGCCACGCCGAATGGTCGATGTCATTGATCGACACTCGACTTGCCGCAGGGACCTGAATTCCCACGTAGCGTTTGGAACCGGCCATCGACACGCTGGCAGAGAGCAATACCAAACAAGCGGTCACGGTCATCAACGACTTCGTCTTCATCGTTTCCATCCTCAGAAAAAACCTCTCAATTCCCATCGATCATGACAGATTGTCGTTCCTCCGAGCGTTGTCTTACTCACTTTCTCAAAGAAAACGCTTTTTTGACTACCAAACCATCACCGCTCGGCCGTGAAACCCCGCCCCGCGCGAGTCACCAAGCCGGCCTGCTCCGCCCGTCCGGGCCAACCGGCATTTGGGCACAAAACCGTCCCCATCGCCGTTTCTCGCGTCCTCCCCGATGCCAACCGATCGCCATGGATCGCCACCGCGGCTTACCCACCGTTTTGAGCTCGCTTCACGTGCTCCGCCGTATCAGCGTCCACGAGGTCGCGAATTTCCGCGGCGATGGGAACGGCGTCGGTGTATCGCCTGCCGTATTCCAGATTGAATGCGTAGTCGAAACCTTCCGGATTTCGCCCCTGGTTGTGCTGCAGAATCGTTTCGATCTTGTCGAAAGCTTTCGCGACCTCCGCTTCGTGCGACTGCACATCTTCATAGTCATCCCACATCGCGAGAAACTCCGTTCTGATGTGCGATGGCAGATTGCCCAGGAGCGCTTCAAAATCGCTACGTTCTTTTGTTGCTTTGGCCGCGGTGCCAATCTGCATCGGCGCGGGGATATCACCCCCAACGGCTTCGCCCAAATCGTGAAGAATGCAGATTTTCAATAACCGGAGGAGATCGATTCCGGGCAACAGATCTGCAAACGTCATGATCAAGAGAGCCAATCGCCACGTGTGCTCCGCGACGCTTTCGGAACGCCCCGCAGTCGTATGACCGCTACGTACAGTATCTTTCAATCGCTCGGCGCGTCGGATGAAGTCGAGTCGCGCTGGAATATGAGAATCCGTCATGATTTCTGGCCCGGCCTGAGGGAATTGCTGTGATCGATCATGGTCACAGCGCTTCCTTCGCGAAGATACAAATAGGTCGGCACTGCCATCGATAGTCCGATGAAAGGTGCCGCGGGAATCACAAACCACCACCTTCGCAATCCCAACGCTTTCGCGTCGCGCACAACAAACACCCAGAAAACGACACAGGTAAGGAAGAAGTCGGTCGCCAGGCCACCCGCTGCGCCGTTCGCGTACAGGGCCGCCAGTAGGCCGCGGGGATGGATGCCGTTTTCAACCAAAAAAGGAAAGAACGTGAGCCACGGGAGGACCGTTCCAACGCAAGCGGCTAAAAGATAAAACGTCTTCACGTGAGTCATCTCCAACGAGTGATAGAAGAATTGGGAGAACGCCCACGCTGCAAGGCGCGACGACCGCGAAAACTGCCGGAGCGGAAAACGAACGAAATCTACTCGGGGAACGTCCGGAACACGCCATCGTCATCAATATGGCGTGCGAACTCGTCGAAGGACATGTTGGCTATGGATAGATTATTTTGTATCGACTGGATCGTCGATGGGATAGCGCAAAACATCCTAATGTCACCTTCAGGCGTATCGCTCGGCCTTCGCGCACTATCTTTCTCGCCAGCACCAGGCCGTGCAAACTCGACGACAAGAATGGGGTGATCTTTTTCGTTCAACGTTCTTTGGTCAACGATAAACAACAAACCGCCCGGATAGGTCTCGGGCAGCATGCGGACCAAGTCGTTGCATGGAACTCCATCGTATTTGGCATCCGAGACATATTGAACATAGGCGTAAAACGGCATCCCAAATTCTGTTTGCGGCGCTGCGATCTGATCTCGCACCGATGCCCAATTGGATTCATCCGAGAAGTCGGTACGAACGACCCACGGGTCATTCGCGGTCAGGTCTTGAGACGGGTCGCTCATGAGAATTAGGCCATTAGCGCCGCGGAATCATCTGATGCACAGCGAACCAGCAGGCGATGAGGATTCCGGTTAACGTCATACGGCTGCCGCCAGCGGGAACTGCAAATTTGGCAACCAGCAAAATCATGGCGGCCCAAAACATCGCATTTCCGATCACGGCAGGCGAGTTACTCGGTGCGCATCTGAGGGCTTTGGAAACCTGGCTCATCGCCTTCGACTCCTTTGCAAAACCGCTTTTCTAAACCAACCCGTATGCCAGCATCGCGTCGGCCACTTTAACGAAGCCACCAACGTTGGCGCCGGTCACATAGTCAACGGGACGATTGGGGGCGTTCGAACCATATTCGACGCACTTTTCATGAATGCCTTGCATGACTCCTTTGAGGCGCGAATCGACCTCATTCCGAGTCCAAGAAAGGCGCAATGAGTTTTGGCTTTGCTCCATGCCAGACACCGCGACTCCACCCGCGTTGGCGGCCTTACCGGGCGCAAACAGGACGCCCGCTTCTTGGAAGGCGTGGACACCGTCCAATTCGGTCGGCATGTTGGCTCCTTCCGCCACAGCTTTCACACCGTTCTTGATCAACATCTGCGCTTCGGCCAGGTTGATTTCGTTTTGAGTCGCTGAGGGAAATGCGACGTCGCAAGGAACCGACCAGGGGCGTTCGCCGGCATGGTAGGTTGCGCCTGGATATTTTTCGACGTATTCCGAAATGCGACCTCGACGGACTTCCTTCAATTCCTTGACCCAAGCCAATTTCTCAAAGTCGATTCCATCAGGATCGTGGATGAATCCGGCCGAATCGGAAAGCGTGACACACTTGCCTCCGAAACCGATGACTTTTTCGACGGTGTAGGTCGCAACATTGCCGGAGCCGGAAACCGTGCAGACTTTGTCTTTGATCGAATCACCGACGTGATTGAGCATGTTTTGACAAAAGTAGACAGAGCCAAACCCGGTCGCTTCGGTCCGAATCAGACTTCCACCAAACGCGAGCCCTTTACCGGTCAAGATTCCGGTGAACCGATTCGCGAGCCGCTTATAATGCCCGAATAGAAATCCGATTTCACGACCACCGACACCGATATCGCCGGCTGGCACGTCGGTATCTTCACCGATGTGCCGATGCAATTCGGTCATGAACGATTGGCAAAACCGCATCACTTCGCGATCGCTCTTTCCTTTCGGATTGAAGTTCGATCCCCCCTTACCACCACCCATCGGCAGCCCTGTCAGGCTGTTTTTGAACGTTTGCTCAAAGGCGAGGAACTTGAGCACGCTGAGCGTCACCGATGGATGAAAACGCAATCCGCCTTTGTAGGGCCCGATCGAGTTATTGAACTGAACTCGCCAACCTCGATTGACACGAACCTTGCCTTCATCGTCTTCCCAAGTGACACGGAACATGACCACTTTGTCCGGTTCGGTCATTCGTTCCAAAATGTAGGCATCGCGATACTTCTTATGCTCCATGTAGTAAGGCATGACGGTCGCCGCGACTTCACGGACCGCTTGATGAAATTCCGCCTCGCCCGGATTTCGCCGCTCGAGTCCCACCATGAACGTTTCGAGCAGATCCTCGTTACTCGCTGCCGTCGTACTCATTTCGTATATTCCTTCCGCCTAGGAATTGAGCGGAGAAACCGCTCTTCATTGATTTTAAAAAGACTTTACGCTGTTTCGGTCGGTTCACCGCCTTGAGCGGCCTCTTCCTCGTTTGGCCCTTCGCGAACATCGATACCGATCCGCTGCATCCGCGCTTCCCACTTTTGCCGAGCCAGGCGACGCATGTCGTCGATTTCGTCCGCTTCGTCGACAATTTCGATACCAATGAGCGTTTCAACCACATCTTCTAACGTGACAAGCCCTTGCATCCCACCATACTTATCAACGACGAGCAACAAGTGGGCTCGATTGTCGAGCAGGTCTTCCAATGTCTGGCTCAATGGCGTGTGCTGCTCGACCGCTCGAATGTCACGCTTCAAATCGCGCAGTTTCGCACGACCTTCACGTTGGTGAGCGTTCAGCAACAAGTCCGTCTTCAAAACGAAACCGGTAATGTCGTCACGGTTTTCGCCGTAGATTGGAATCCGTGAAAAGTGCATCTCGTCAAACTTCTTCATGACATCCCCGACCGCGAGGTCCTGCTGTAACGCAAACACGACCGTCCGTGGCGTCATGATGTCCTCGACCGACAGCTTTGGAAAACGGAAGAGGTTGCTGAGGATGCGAGATTCTTTCGCGTCGAGGTGCCCCCCTTCGGCGCCGATGTTGGCCAGTGCGGTGAACTCTTCACGGTTGAAAGCATGGTGGCTCTTGCCACCGGTCAGCCACTTCGTGATCAATTCGGAAACGAAGATCAATGGGAACAAGACCGTATTCAGTATTTGCACGAAGCGCGCCGTCAATGGTGCAAGCGCCCGCCAATAAACGGCCCCAATCGTCTTGGGGATGATCTCGGACAAAAACAGAATCAACAGCGTCAGCACCGCCATCGCAATACCGATCCACTTGGCTCCAAAATACTGAGCCGCTTCGGCGCCGGCTCCACCGGCCCCCACGGTATGTGCAATCGTGTTTAAGGTCAGGATCGCCGCCAGCGAGCGGTCGATATTCTTCTTCATCCGTTTTAACGCAGGCGCCGCCTTGGCCCCTGCATCTTCTAACGTCGCAATGTACGAGGGCGAAACGCTCAGCACGACCGCTTCGGCGACCGAACAGAGAAACGAAAAGCCGAGCGCAACCATGCCGTAGACCAGCATCATCACGAGATCTTGTTGGGCCCAGGTTCCTTCCTGCGGAGCATCAGTCGGCGCGCCCGACGCGTAGGCTGCGGAGACAAGGAGTGCGAAACAAAAAACGATTCGGACGACTCTTCCGATTTTCATGGATAGGAGACTCACACGCGATTCGATAGTCCAAGACGAACCCAGAACATATCATTTACCAGCCGATTTGGGACAGGTCGCGCCGCCAGTTTACGCACGAAACGACTCCGCATCGGCAGCTTCCACAGTCGAAAGGGCATCCGGCCTCCCAGCACCTGTCGCCAAACGGCAGATTCTGTAATTATTGACCGATTGACCTGACGCGTAGAATTCGAACCAGGAATGAGAATTCTCCCCTCTCGGGTTTCAGCCCGGCAGGTTCGCTCGTCGATGCCGGGAAAGAGACGAAAGATAAGCTCGGAGAAGTAGGTGATGAAAGCCATCCACAAATTGTCGATTTACGTCCAACTGACCTCGTTAGCGGCGCTGCTAATGATAGCAACACCGGTTGCCGCCCAGGACAAAGAGGAAAAGCCAGCAGCCTCGTCAGAATGGGTCGGTAAGACCGTCATGACGAAGGGCGAAGCAGCATTCCGATTGCCGGGCAAGACGGTCTCCAGTTCCGACGTCTGCGAGGTCATGAAGGTCGACCTCCAGAAGGGGGCCTGGCTATGGATCACAACCAAGGGGGGCTGGGTCAATAAGAAAGATGTGATCGAAGTCTCGGAAGCGACCGACTACTTCACGGAAGAGATCAAAAAGAAGGCCAGTGCAGAGAACTTCTTCTTGCGTGGCATGGCCTGGTTTCGCCAAGGCCGATACTACGTCGCTACGGGCGACTTCAAAAACGCAATCAAAATTACGCCAGCGCCCGGGTTCTTCAACGCCCGAGGAGAAGCGTGGCGTCTTGCCGGTCAAAATGAGCGAGCGATCGCCGACTTTGGCGAATCGATCAAACGGGGGCCGAAGTTTGCTTCGCCCTATAACAACCGCGGCCTTGCCAACATGGCGCTTGGCAAAACCAAAGAGGCGATCAAAGATTTCGATGCCGCCATCAAACTCGATGACGAATTTCGCTTCGCCTATTACAACCGTGGTCTCGCCTATCGCAGTCTCCAACAGCAAGACAAAGCGATTGCCGATTTCAGCTCAGCGATCAAAGTCGACAAACTCTATGCCGACGCGCTCAACGCAAGGGGCAATTGCTGGATCGACAAGAAGGAGTTTAAAAAGGCGCGTACGGACTACGAGGCGGCACTGAAGGCGAATCGAGAATACGTACCGGCCTACTTCAACCGAGGTCACCTCAACAAAATGGACGGCAAGTTCGCCGACGCCTTGAAGGATTACGAAAAAGCAATTGAGCTCAATCCAAAGTACGCTCCGGCACACAATGGCGTCGCGTGGCTCACTGCCACCTGCCCCGACGACAAGTTCCGGGACGGGAAGAAGGCGGTAAAGTATGCCGAACGAGCTCGTGAGTTGGGCGGCGGCGAGGAAGATTCCTACATCGGTACCCTAGCGGCAGCGGAAGCCGAGCTTGGAAATTTCGACAAAGCGGACAGCCTGCTCAAACGGGCGATCGAATTGGACACGAAGGCTTACCGTTCTGTTCGAGCTGCTATGCGTGACGCCTTTGATGCCAAGCAAGCCTATCGCGAAAAACCAGGGGCCACGACACCCGGTAGAACTCCCAGCAAGAAGTAGTGACGAATTTCCCCTACAATCGAAGGCTAGGTAAACCTCCCTTGTCCTTTTCACGTGGGTAATTCTGTGAGTCGCAATTCTTTATCCGGTTTGGCTGGCACGCTATTCCTTGCGATCAGCCTTCTCAGCAACATCGGCACCGCTGACGAAGAAGAAGCGCACGCGCCCTTCGTCATGGCGCTCGGCATAGCTCAGGACGGAGGCTATCCGCACGCTGGCTGTAAACGCGAATGTTGCCAATCGGCCTGGAATGACCCACTGAAGCGGCGTCTTGTCACCTGCTTGGCCATTGTCGATCCGCAATCGAACGAACGTTGGTTTGTCGAGTGCACACCCGACTTCCCGGCTCAGTTGGAAGCCTTGGATCGACAGTTTCCGGTGGAGCAGAAACCGGGCATCAATGGCATCTTGCTCACTCACGCTCATGTCGGCCACTATGCGGGACTGATGCATTTAGGCCGCGAGGTTCTTGGCGCCCGAAATGTCAAAGTGTTCGCGATGCCCAAAATGCGAACGTTCTTGACCGACAACGGACCATGGAGCCAGCTAGTCGCCTTGAGCAACATTCGACTGGCATCGCTGACCGCCAACGAGCCGACGCAGCTCAATGCGCGCCTTCGTGTCACGCCGTTACTCGTGCCGCACCGCGATGAGTTTTCCGAAACGGTCGGATTCCTCATCAGCGGTCCTCGTAAGACATTGCTCTTCCTGCCCGACATCAATAAGTGGCATCAATGGGAAACCGACGTGGAGGAGATACTCGCCAAGGTCGATGTCGCCTATCTGGATGGGACGTTCTATGCAAACGGCGAGATCCCTGGCCGCGACATGGCCGAGATTCCGCATCCATTCATCGCGGAGAGCATCGAGCGGTTTGCCACCTTGCCGGCAACCGAACGGGCCAAAGTGCAATTCATTCACTTGAATCATACCAATCCGGCACTACAGGCCGATTCAGCCGCTCGGCGGGAAATCATCGCGGCCGGGCATGATATCGTCGAGCAAGGCGAGAAATTCTCACTCTAAGAACAACGGCAAACGGGCCAACCTGGATTCCATCGTGGCAAAAGCGCTCATCACCGGAGCCAATGGCTTCATTGGCTATCACCTGGCTAAGCTGCTAAACGAACGGGGCGATCGCGTCACCGGCATGGTCCGGCCAACTTCGAACACATCGACGCTGTCGTCGCTCGAGATAGAACTCGTGCACGGCGACGTTTCGGACGTTGCCTCCTTGAAACGTTGTTTCGCCGGCCAGGACGTGATTTACCATCTGGCCGGACTGACCAAGGCGAATCACCAGGACGATTTCCGACAAGTGAACGAAGCGGGGGCCGGCAATGTGGCATTCGCAGGCAAGTCGGCTCAATCACCGCCTGTCATCGTGAACGTTTCATCACTGGCGGCGGTCGGACCCGCCGTCGCTGGCCAACCGAAAGTGGAGACTTCGCCAGCAACACCCGTCTCGCACTACGGTCGCAGCAAACTGAGCGGAGAGGTCACGATGCGTGCGTTCGCGTCGGACGTGCCGATCACCATCGTGCGACCACCGATCGTGTTCGGCGAAGCAGATCGCGCCTTCCTCAACATCGTGCGACCCATCAGCCGCATCGGCCTGCACACCGTTCCCGGCTACACGGACAAGTTGTTCTCGTTAATCCATGCTGCCGATCTGGCAACACTGTTGGTCGCCACGTTCGAACAAGGCGAGCGTCTGGCGGACGAATCTGAACCGATCGGGCAAGGAATTTACTTTGCCGAAGCAGAACAGCGTGTGACCTACGGCCAGTTGGGACTCATGATTGGCACGGCGTTGGAGAAACGGGTGCGCCAGCTCAAACTGCCGCATGCTGCCATTTGGTTGGCAGCGGGGATCGCCCAATGGAGTACCGCCCTTACGCAACGGGGCCGAGTCCCGGCGCTCAATCTCGACAAAGCCCGCGAAGCGACTGCCGGATCGTGGATTTGTTCTGCCGAAAAGGCGATCGCACAATTCGCATTTGCCCCCGCCCAGCCGCTCCTCGAGCGTTTGAGAAGTACTGTCGATTGGTACGATTCGGAGGGCTGGATTTGACGGTATTGGCAGCCACATTAGTGCGAATTCGTTGATTGTAACGGTGTTCGGATCCAAATCGGCGGCCCCGTGCTCCAAATTCCGTTGCCCATGAAGGCAAGGATGCCGAATCAATGAATAGTGCTGCCGTCTATCCCAGAGCCCCTCACGCGAGCAAGACCGTGTCTACCGATTCACCGATGAACCATCCTGCGGGTGCGATTCCCGTTGCTGCCGGCATGCCTGCGGTCAGCGTTCCCACGACGACCACGCAAGCGCTACCACCTGCCCAGGACGCATTCTTCCCGCCGGCCCCCACGAACATTGAACAGACTGGGCTGACCAAAATGCACGTCGAAGAGCTGCTGCTGAAGGCGCTCTTCAACATGGGTGCGGCCAGCAGTCGACAGTTGGCGAATCAGATCAAACTGGCCGGGCCGGTCGTTCGTGAAGTGCTGGAATCACTGCGGTCGGAGTTGTTAGTAACTTACAAAGGGACGGCCGATCTCGTCGACTATGTCTTCCAGTTGACCGCGAACGGCATCAATCGTGCAGAGCAGTTGGCTCGTCGCAATACTTATTATGGCGCCACACCGGTAATGCTGTCCGACTACTTGCGCTCGGTAGATGCCCAATCTCTTGCCAAAATTCCGCTCCGTTTGGAGAACATTCATCGCTCGTTGAACGACTTGTACCTTACCGCAGCGAAGTTGGCGTCGATTGCCGAGGCGGTCAACGCCAACCGCGGCATGTTCCTGTTCGGAACTCCGGGCAACGGCAAAACGAGTGTTGCCGAAAGAATCATGCGTGCCTTCCCTGACACGATTTGGATCCCTCGAACGGTCATGATCGGAAGTGATATCATTCACCTGTTCGATTCGGCCGTTCACCAAGAAGTGGAAACGCCATCACGGGAACCGGACGCCGTCGACCGTCGCTGGGTGCAGATCAAGCGTCCTACGGTCATTGCCGGCGGCGAGTTGATGCTGAGCCATTTTGAGATTCGGCCCCGGATGGGGGCTGGAGTCTTGGAAGCTCCACTGCAGATGAAAGCCAACTGCGGAGCACTCGTGATTGACGATTTTGGACGAAACCGAGTCGAGCCGACCGAGTTGCTCAATCGCTTGATCGTTCCCTTAGACCGCAATATCGATTTCGTGACGCTGCCCAATGGACGCCAAGTGCGCATCCCGTTCGAGCAACTGCTGATCCTCTCGACCAACATCAACCCCAAGGACCTCGTCGACGAAGCGTTTCTCCGGCGCATCCCGTTCAAAATCCGCATGCCCGAACCCAACGAAGCACAGTTTCGCGAGGTTTTCCAGCGTGTTGGCGCGCGAATGCAAATCGAGTGCTCACCCGAAATGGTCGATTACTTGGTGCACCAACACTTCCATGGTGCTAACCGTGAATTCCGTTTTTGCCAGCCACGCGATATCCTGTTCCTTGTCGGCAACAACTGTTCGCTGGCGGGATCGCCGCGCCGGCTGACGAAAGAGAATATCGATTCGGCGATTAACAACTACTTCGTTGGTGTGTAGGGAATCGGTCCTGTCGGCGGCACTACCGCAATTCGGCCGGCGCTCGCTCTCCAAAGAACACGAGAGCTTGGCCATCGCGGTAGGGAGCCCTCAACATCACTGCTAGAATTCGCCCCCATGCCACCGGGTCTCGGCCGACATTTCTTCACCTGCGGCCAGGCGAAACGAAAGCGGCTGCGCTTGGGTTCAGTTGGTTCTTCTTTGCGCTGCTGGCATATTACTGCGTCCGCCCCGTCCGAGAAACGATGGCCACAGTCATCGGATTCGAATCGATCGATCGCCTCTTCTCGATCGTCTTCGCCGTGATGCTCGTCGCCGTTCCGCTGTACGGTTGGGTCGTCGCCCGGGTTTCTCGTCGCTGGCTCGTACCGCTGGTGTACCGATTCTTCTCTGTTTGGCTACTAGGTTTCTACTGGTTGCTGAAGGATTCAGACGAACCCTCATTCATGATCGCCTGCACATTTTTCGTTTGGGTGAGTGTGTTCAATCTTTTCGCCGTTTCGGTCTTCTGGAGCGTCATGGCCGACCTCTTTAGCAGCGAACAGGGAAAGCGACTCTTCGGTGTCATCTCGGCCGGCGGATCGCTCGGAGGGCTGGTCAGTTCGTTGTTCGTCGCCCATTTCGCCAGCAAAATCGGCGTGGCCAACTTGCTACTCGTTCCGGTCGTCGTTCTCGAATTGTCATTGGTTTGTGCTTGGCTACTGCACCGCCATTGCCGAGCGGAAACCGACCGTGACGCGACCGACGAACTGACGGTCGAATCGTCGAGCGCCGATACCGAAGCGGGGACTGGTGGCAGCATTTTCGAAGGTTTTTTGAGTGTCTTGCAGTCGCGCTATCTCATTGGCATTTGTATTTTTCTTCTGCTGGGAAAATTCTGCGCCACGGCCATCTACATGCAACTCATCGGGGTCGTCGAAACTCAGGTGGCGAGCATCGACCGTCGTGCTCAGCTGTTTGCGTTGGAAAACTCGACCGTGCAGTTCATCACGATCGTTTTTCAGCTGATCCTCACCGCGCAATTCATGCGTAATTATGGACTCGCGTTCACGCTGGGCATTTTGCCGGTGGGACTCATTGCCGGTTTCGCCGCTTTAGCGATCGAGCCGACCCTGCTGATGGCATTCTTCGTCCAGGTCATGCAACGATCGATTGCTTACGGGGTCGCCAACCCGGCGCGAGAGGTTCTCTTCACCGTCGTGCCGCGCGAGCAGAAATACAAGTCAAAAGGATTTTTGGACACCGCCATTTTTCGCGGCGGAGACGCGCTTTCTTCTCGACTGTGTGCCGCCCTCAGCAACACGGGAGTCGGCGGAGCCACAATCCTGACGACAATCATGATCCCGGCCGCCATCTTGTGGAGCCTCGTCAGTTGGTCCTTGGGGCGACAGCAGAAGCAGCTGGTCCAGCAGCCACTGATCGATGCGGCCTAACCGGTGGCGCAGCTCACCTCACCAAACCGTTTTGCCAGGACTTCGTGCCGGAAGCGAAAGATCTTGATCAGATCATTCTTCACTAACAGCGGATGAGCGATGAAGGCGAGCGGCACGCCGTAATCGACGATGTCGATGGCGACCGTTTTGCCATCACGCTCTTCGAAGAGATGCTCGTGAATCCACCACTTGTACGGCCCCTTCAGCTGCCGATCGACAAATCGATACGTCGGCTCCCAGGCGGTGATTTCGGTTTGCCAATGGATGGGAAATCCGCGGAGCCGAATCTTGTAATCGATCACCGCTCCTGGCCGCATCTCGATGGGCATTTCGGTAAGGATTTGAAAATGCAAATTCGCCGGAGTGATCGCTTGCAAGTTACCTGCGTCGGCGAAGAACGGAAAGACATCCGCGGCAGGCAAAGGAAACCGCTGCTCCGTCTTAAGACGAAATCCTCCCTCATGTTTGGTGATCGTGATTTCGTTCATGCGCGACTCGCTTTCAGGATTGTAACGCACCTCGAATCGCCGCTTCGATTTCAGGGTGCTGGAACTCGTATCCGCTCGCTTTGAGCTGATTGGGAGCCACCCGTGTGCTCGCCAACAGCAGCGCCTCGGCCATTTCGCCAAGCACAATTTTCGCCGCGAAGCCTGGCAACGGTACGATCGTTGGTCGTTTCAGTACTTTCCCTAAAGCCTTCGTGAATGCGTGGTTGGTCGAGGCATCGCTTACGGCATTAACCGGTCCCGACAGCGATTCGTTAACCAAACAGTGATGAATCGAGCCGACCAGATCGCTCAGTCCGATCCAGCTCCAATATTGCTTTCCATTCCCGACGATTCCGCCGCCCCCCATCTTGAAAGGCAACAACATTTTCTGCAGGGCGCCTCCTTCTTTTGCCAAGACGACACCGATGCGCAAGTTGACGACACGGACACCGGCCGCTGCTGCCGGCCGCGTGGCGGCTTCCCATTGTTGGCACACGTCGGCTAAGTACCCGCTGCCCGCCGTCGCCGTTTCGTCCAACAGCTCGTCACCCCGATCACCGTAAAAGCCAATCGCGGATGCCGAAACCCAAACTTGGGGAGGCGGGTTTAAGCTGGCGAGCGTCTTGGCAAGCAGTTCGGTCGTCTGTAGCCGACTTTCGAGAATCCGTTGTTTCTTGGCAGCATTCCAGCGCCCTTCGGCGATGCTCTCACCTGACAAATTGACGACGCCCTCGATGCCTTCCAACGCGCCAGCATCGATCTCTCCTCGATCAGGCTGCCAACGCACCTCGTTGGCTCCCGCTTCTCGACGGACGAGACGAGTGACTCGATGGCCGTTTGCCTCGAGGAAGGGGACCAGTTTGGAACCGACGAGCCCAGAGGCTCCGCTGACGAGTACATGCATTGAATTCACCTCTGGATTGCTTGACGTTTGACTCTAGGTAGAAACCGTATTTTGGCGAGCCATTGTTTGGCCACCCTGCTACCGAAACCGTAGGGTTTCGCCCCAGCCAACAGAGTGGCCGAGCGCCCCCGTGCCAGCGGTGCCCGCGGCTTGATTCGCAAACTGTAACGATGAGGCAAGTTAGATGCAATCAGAGTCTGTAAAACCGTGCCGATTGTATGGCTCGCAGCGGTCACTCCGTAAACCATAAATGCGCCGAAAGCACCGAACCGAACACAAAGGTGGGTTCATCCAACTGTGTGCAACGTGACGTTTACAACGCAACCCAGTCATACGGGATTTCAATCGAACATTCAAAGCATGGCACGGAACACGAACATGACTCGCCATCCCTACCTCTTCACTCTGGCAACGATCTGTTGCCTTACCAGCTTCCTCCCGACAACGTTCGGGCAAGTTCCTGTCGGCGATATCGTTCAGGACGGCGCGTACGGCTACATGCCATCCTACGATGCCAGTCCCACGGTTACGGCCCCGATGGGTTCCGGCGTCGATTACGGAGGAGGTAATTTCGGCTCTCAATACGGCGGTCATGGAGGAGACCAGGGCGCCGTCCAGCGTCTGCCGAATGTCACCGGTACGGGCATCGGCATCCTCAAAGACATCCCTTGCGGCTACCCGACGGTCGTCACCGAGTTGGGTGCAACCGGTTGGGGAAATCAGGCGATCGCTCCGGTGCCGACGGCAGCGCTCGCCAATACCAATCCACTGCTCGGTCAGTCGTACTCGGGCGGCCCTCGTTTGGCTGTGCCTGAAAGCAACCGCCCAGGCATCTATTTTGCCTACGACGCGATTTATGGTTCGCTCTCTTCACCAGATATCGGCGTGATTGGCAGTGCGGCGGCGGAGGGCGTCTATACGACCAATGGACTGCCGAATCCATTCTTTAACTCGGCGAGCACCGACATCCTGGATAGTCAACCAGAGTTTGGCCATCGCTTCGAGTTTGGCTGTATCGGCTGCAACGGCGGTTGGCTCGTCAGTTACTTCACCTACTACCAAGACAAGGGACGCGATATTAACGGCGGCATGCTGCTGTTCGACGATCCCTTTGGAATGTTGCAAGGCTATTCCGACGGAAACGGCGACGGGATTGATGACGATAACAATGGCAATCGAATCTTCGGTCGGAATGGTGAAGACCTAGGTGTCGAAAACCCATTATTTAACCCACCGGTTAACACGGAACGCTATGAATTGGGGCCGGATGGTGTCACGCCCATCTACGATGGCCAACCTGACACGGATGCCCCAACCGATTTCGGCGATCTCGTGACTTTTATTCCGATCTTCGACACGCTAAGCATTCGCAATCAAACCGACATTGATGGATTCGAAATCCTGCACGCCCGGCCACGCAGAAACTGCCGCCCTTGCAGCAACGGTGTCATGATGCTGTACGGCTTGCGAGTCCTCGACATCGACGAAGATTTCGCTCTACGCGGCACCGGTAGTTTCTTCGACGAAACCAACATCCGGACTCAAATCGACAACTTGATCATCGGCCCCACCATCGGTTTCAACCTTTGTCGCCGCTTTGGCAACTGGCGATTTGACGGATTGCTGAAGAGCACACTCGGACTGAACTTCCGTCGCGCTGACCAGTATGGTGAAATCGCATCGAACGCTGGGAACAACACCGAAACGCACGGCGTACCTGTCAATCTTGCACCATCAGCGTTCTCGAACGTTGATGATGATGAAGAATTTGCTCCCATCATCGAATGGCGTGCTGGCTTGGCTTACTGCTGCACCGACTGGTGCTCTGCCCGCATCGGCTACACCGGCATGTTCGTCGATGGGATCTCCCGAGCTGCCAATGCAACGAACTATACGTTGCCATCATTCGGCCTCAACAACAGTAACGATAGCCTGAACTTCAACGCCCTGACGTTCGGTTTAGAATTCTATCGTTAAACGAATGGTCGAATTGGACTGAGTCAATCAGCAGCAGCCGGGCAACCGGCTGCTGTTTTTCCATTGCATGAATCGCTACAAACCAGTTCCCCGAGCCGCGTCGACCAGCTGCTGAGCCGCTTTGACAATGGCCATGGCACGCTTGTGCTGCTGCTCGTTGTATAGCGTTTTCGTTTGCTGGAGGAGCTTGACCGCCGCTTGCGGTTTCCGTTCGACCTGCACCAGCACTTGAGCCAACAGCAACCGATATTCGATGGTACTCTTAGGCGCGGCTCGAACGACCTGATCCAAAAAAGGAAGGCACGACTTCCATTGCTTGTGCTTTTGCAACAAGCCGATCAGCCGGCACGTCACCTTCGTCGGCAACTTCCATTCGGGATTCTCTTTCTGTTGGGTTTGATAGAGCTTCACGGCAACCTGCCAATTGCCCTGCCGCACCGCATCGTCAATCGATTTGGCGATGATACTCTCCCGCTTGTTGCTGGTGACAACCTGCGCGACAGGCACCTCGCCGTTCGGCGTCACTTTCGCCACGACCTGGGCGACCGGCTCTCGCTTTTGTGCCTGTCGAGTACGTTCGAGCAATCGCTCGGTATCGGCATCCTTCTCGCTGATGAGCCGGGTATTCGTCCCTCGCATCACGTTGAAGATGTCCCATCGCTCGCAATCAACCCAATTCCATTTCAACATGGCGATCCCGACCGGTAAACCGATCGCCAACCCGGTCAGATGCAACAGCTCGGACGACACGCGCCAACCTCCCATCACGAGTGGCAACAACTGTAGCCCCAGGTAGATCACCCCAAATAGCTGGATCGGCACTTCCAAGATGCGTGAGAAAATGCCCAGAAACAAAAAGCAATTCAGATCGTTCTTTGGCGCCCAGATAACGGCAATTCCCATCAATCCAAAAATCACAGCCGACGCACCGAGGATCAGCGTCTCGACTCCGCAGATGCAGCACGACAATTGCATCACCGCGCCGTAGATGATGCCGATCAAGAGATAGACACCAAGAAAACGCCACCAACCGAGCTTCCCCTCGATCACGAGGCCGAAGCCCCAGAGGAAGAACATGTTTCCCACCAGATGGGAAATGTCAGCATGCATGAAGTTGTTGGTGAGCCATTGCAGCGGGTTGATATGTTGCGTTTCCAACATCAACCAAGCCGACAGACGAAATTCCTCATCCGTCATCGCACCGGCGGTGGTGCACGCGAAAATTGCGATATTCAGCACCACGAGGCCTGCCGTCGCGATGGGCAGGTGATAAATCGGCGCGTCAGTGTTGTACGGAATTAGCATGGGAGCCCAACCACACTTCTGGAAATTGCAAGCGGTCCGAAATCGCCCAGACCGTCCGTCAAGCAGACAGTCTACTCAAGAGAAGAAGCGATATCGAGCCTCTAGAGACGCCACCTGACCAAAGATCGACGTTGACGCGACAAATGGACTCCGAGACAGCGGGCACCGCCCACGCGCGTTCACTGCCCCGCGGACCAGAAGTGCCGCCTACGCAGCTACAATGCCGTCCCAAAGATGGCCAAGCTTCGCGGTGCCGAGGAGTAGCTTCAGTACGCGATGCGACGTATTACGAACATTGTATTCGTCGGCGATCGGCTGCTCTCGATCGTGAGCCTTACTTTCGGTCACGAATTTGATCGATTGCATGACCGTATCAATATCCATGCCGGTCAGCACGATATGCCCCGAATCCATCGCCTCGGGCCGTTCCATGGCGTTACGCATCGTGACGGCCGGAAATCCCAGAATGGAACTCTCTTCACTGATCGTTCCGCTGTCGGAAAGCGTGCAGAACGCCTCTTGCTGCAACCGAACGTAATCGTGGTACCCAAACGGCTTGAGGAACTGCACAAGTTCGTGACTTTCAAATCCGAGCGCTTCTAATCGTTGGCGCGTGCGGGGATGCGTGCTGACGATCACGGGATAGCCGTACTCATCACACAGCCGATTGAGCATCGTTAGCAAGGCTCGCAGCCGATCTGGCTGATCGACATTCTCGGCGCGGTGAGCACTGACCAGCATGAACTTACCCGGTTCGAGATTGACTTCGCTCAACACATTCGAAGCGGCAATTCCGGCGGCATTCGCTTCCAACACTTCACGCATCGGCGAACCGGTCAAATAGACCTTCCGCGGATGCACTCCTTCAGCCAACAAATTGCGTCGCGCATGTTCGGTGTAGACCAAATTGAAATCGCTGATGTGATCGATGATGCGGCGATTCAGTTCTTCCGGCACATTGAAATCGAAACAGCGGTTCCCCGCTTCCATGTGATAGAGCGGAATCTTCATCCGCTTGGCAATGATCCCCGCGAAGGCGCTATTCGTATCGCCCAGGATGAGCACGGCGTCTGGCTTTTCCTTAATCAGAACCTCTTCCGATTTCATGAGCACTTCGCCCAAAATGCGTCCCAGCGAATCACGATTGATATTCAAGAAATGGTCCGGCTCGCGAACGCTGAGGTCCTGAAAAAAGACCTCATTCAATTCGAAATCTGAATTCTGACCGGTGTGCACCAAGACATGGTCGACATGCTGATCCAACAACGACATGACGCGGGAGAGTCGGATAATTTCGGGACGAGTCCCCAAGATGGTCATAATTTTCAGCTGCATGACAACATTCTTTCTGCCGTCGACCGGCACGTGTCAATCAAAATGAGGCAACGAATTCTAAGCGACGTTTTCGTAAATCGTATCTGCATCTGTGGCATCGAAGATTTCGTTGCACCAGAACATTGTCAGCAGTTCTTCGTCGCCCACGTTTTCGATGCTGTGCGTGTGCAGCACCGGGATCGAGATAAATTCGGGGCTGTCGCCCGATACAGGAAACTCATGCACGGTATCGTCGCCGATCCGTCGCAACTTGATCATTGCCTTCCCGCGGACGACACAGAACCATTCGACTTTGCGCGTGTGGTAATGGTTGCCACGAATGACGCCCGGCTTTGTGGTCGAGAAGAAGACCTGACCACCACCGGCCAGCTTAATGATCTCGAACAAGTTGCCTCGATTGTCTTCGTGAACCTGCGGGCGGTGCCGATGATTGTCGAGCGACACGTAGGACAAGAACGTGCTATACAGACTGGCATGCAGCGTGTTGTTCAGCTGAGGGACGACCCCGGTCTCGAAGAAAGAGTTCTTATACGACTGCAACAAGTCCCTCAATTCGGTCACTCGCAAGCTGGCCGTCGAGGCCAACGGACAAACGCGCACGCCGGGAGTCGGATCCACCATCGCGAAATCGATCAATGAGTCGACGACATCATTGACCCAGAGGAACTCGATCTGGCGATCTTCGTTTACCTGGAGCGACTCGCCGCTGGCCAATTGATGACAGAATGTCGCCACGACCGAATTATAAAACGGCTTACAACCGGCACCGTACACATTCGGAATCACCGCGATTACGAGCGGAGCGTCGTTGGCAGCCGCCCAGAGTGTCAGGTCGAGCTCGCCCTCTCGTTTTGAACGGCCATAAGCGCCGTCGCGATCGCGCTGCGTCGACGAAGAGAAGATCACGTGCGGTCGCACATGGGCTTGGGTGAGCGCTTTTGCCAGCTGCGCTGAGAGAAATTTATTGGCACCGTAAACGTGCGCGTCGTCGCCGCGGTTGACCGCTGCCAAGTGCAACACGACATCACACTGAGCAACGAAATCGACCAGCCGCGACAGATCTTCAAAATCGTCACGGTCGGCGGTGACAACACGAACCCCCTCTTCGTTTTCCAGCCGACGGATAATATGGCTGGCAATGAAGCCTCGCGGCCCCGTGACACCGATCGTTTTGGACATTATGCCGCCTTCCTCTTGATACCGAAACCGCGACCAGAATCCCAACCTGCCAGTTCTTGACGAACTTCTGGCAATTGCAACAACAGCTGTTCAATTTGTTTGACGCTTAGCATCTCTGCGTTGGCCGATGTGTAGCCGTCGTTCAAGAAAGTGCGTGACTGCACGCCTCGGCTAAAGTAGGCGTCATAGTCGGCCGTTCGCAGCGACGGGATGCGGAAGTACTCGTCGTATTCTTCCGAGATCGCCAGGTCTTCGGGTGAAACGAGTACTTCGTGAATTTTCTCCCCTTCGCGAATTCCGATGATGTTCGTTTCGACCTGGCGATCGAACAGATTCATCAACCCTTGAGCCAGGTCAACCATCGTTGCGGTCGGCGCTTTGCGAACAAAGATATCGCCCTGCCCTGCATGCTCCATCGCGAACGTCACCAGTTTCACCGCCTCTTCGAGCGGCAGCAGCAGCCGGGTCATTCTGGGATCGGTGATCGTGATTGGCTCGCCCGCTTTGATTTGCTGGACGAATAGCGGAATCACGGAACCGCGTGAGTACATCACGTTTCCGTAGCGAACTCCGCAGTAGGAAGTCGTCGCGCCGGGAGCTCGTGCCTTCGACGTCATCACTTTTTCCATGAGCGCCTTCGACATCCCCATGGCATTGACTGGATGAACGGCTTTGTCGGTGCTGAGCACGACGACCTTTTTGACTTTTTCATTTTCAGCCGCGGTCAAGACGTTGTCGGTCCCGAAAATATTTGTTCGCGCTGCTTCGATGGGGAAGAATTCGCATGAGGGAACTTGTTTTAGTGCCGCCGCATGGAACACGTAATCGATCCCACGCATCGCCATGTTGACCTGGCGTTCGTCACGCACGTCACCGATCACAAACTGCAGACGATCATCATTGAATCGCAACCGCATGTCGTGCTGTTTCTTCTCGTCACGACTGTAAACCACGACGCGAGCCGGATTGTGCTCAGCCAGGGCAAGTTGAATGAAATGGTGGCCGAAGGAACCGGTCCCGCCGGTCACGAGCAGCGATTGTTGATCAAACATTGAGTTTTCCAAGCGGTGAAAGAGAGCCCAACCGCACCGTCTTTGCGAGGTATTGGCGTCTCGATATTTGCGGCAGGAGGGTAATTGAGCCGCCGCCTCAGCGGCAATGCCAATGCGACCGAGTCGCCAAAACCGACAGAATCGCTGTCCATCCCCGGCTCAATGCGAGCTTCACAGCGCAATCGTCGCGACCCGCCGTGCTATCAGCGATATCTGAGAATTCGAGCCCAACAGGGTAAATCGGTTGCTTGACATGATACGATACATTTGTACAGTAATGGCCGCGAGTGGCCCACGGCGGTGTGGCAACGGCTGGGGAGAGCGGTTTTGGCCGTGGATTGCAGGTGGAGCGCGAAATCTGAAATCTGAAATCTGAAATCTGAAATCTGAAATCTGAAATCTGAAATCTGAAATCTGAAATCTGAAATCTGAAATCTGAAAT
>CAYZRS010000045.1:0-42618 GCA_964480915.1 uncultured Pirellulaceae bacterium
AGGGAAATCTGGGGTCAGGTCTTGACATAGGACTTAGCAGCATTTCTTCAACCTCGCCTCCAGCCGTTTGACTTGCCTTTGCAACTTTGCGTCTGCTGTCAATCGCGATTCTAGGCGTCGGACCGACTGGGAAATTGCGGCCGAGGAGACTCCGCCATACGTAAACGCGAGTTCACTCGCTCGCTGTGGCCTTGTACCTCATTTGAAAAATGAGTTCAAAACCACTCGCCCGACTTTGAAATGTCTTTCGGTTTTATCTGTAAGTTGTTCGTGGCGGCTGCGCCGCAATGTTGCCGCAGGCGTACTCGCGTCGAGGCTCGTTGCAGGTGTTTGCCGAATTGGACGCGGGCGCCTGCGGCTGCCGGTTAATCGCGCTGGACGGCGTCTGCAGGCGGGCATTGATCGATCAAAACGAGACCGAACCTGGATCGTCTGTTTTGGCGAGAATCGTTGATTGAGCACTGCAATGGCTGGCGTTTGGGAGCACGAAGGAAAGTTGCTCAGATTCACTCCCTTATCGCTGGTACACGCCTTTTTTGACCATCAAGTGAGCTAAATCGGGAAATTCTCGCTCACACTTCTTGAATAGCCGTTTCCTTATTCAAGGAGCGGGCCATTCTGCTCGCTCTGCTTGCCATTTCTGGCCGCCTTATCACGGTTTTCCCCACGGAATTTACATGTCTATCAGGAAGTTACGCTCCTCGCGTCAGCCTACTGCCGGTCGTCAATCAAGCCCTTACATGAGCTCAAGTCGGCTCGATTTCGTGATCGACCAGCTAGAACGACGGCAAATGCTGGCCGCCGACGTCAAAGTGACCGGCGCAAATGTACGGGTCACGGGCGAAGATACGGCCGACAACTTGGCAATCTATCTGGATGACACAACCCAAACGGTGTGGATCGACGATGGGATGACGCTGCAGGATACGCGGCTCGCGGCGATCGCGAAGCTGACTGTCAATCTTAAAGACAGCGGCACAGGGACCGATTCGCTGACGATAGGCGATCAGGTGCAGATCACCAAAACCACCGCCATCAAATTGGGAAATGGCACGAATCGACTAACGTTGGGCGGACTTCATCGCACGCTGAATGTTTCCGGCGGCAAAGGGGCTGACAATGTGGTCCTTAACGGCGGGCTGGGGACATCGCGGAATTCGTTCAATCTGAAAGCGGGTGACGACAAGCTCACGTTCGCAATCGATGCCTACATCGCAGCGGCGAGTGGCGATACGCCGTTGGCCGACTACCTGGAGACCTTACCGACCGACATTCGTGTGCTCGATGGTTTGGCCTTGATCAAAAGCAACCTTGGCAGTGGCGACGATTTGTTCCAAGTGCTGTACGAGGGTGAGTCGGTGACCGCATCGCAGATGTTGATGGCCATTGGTAGTTTAGGGCTGGGCGATTATGGCAGCTTGGACGAGGCGGTCGTCGGTCTGGAGGCGGCGGCCGAAGCGGCCGGTATTCGGCGTCTGCGAATCACGAATATCAACGGTGCCAAGGGTGATGACTCGATGATCCCTGGCAGCTTTTCCGAGATTGTCGATTTCTTAGGGTCACATCGTGGCTTTGAGAACTTCACGGACCCGCCGGTCGTGACAGCCGGACTGCAAAACGACACGGCCGCGTTCGGTCAAACAAATAGCGACGGACTGACGTCTGATGCCACGATCCAAGGTGCAACGGAAAATGCGGCTGAGGTCACGGTCTCTGTCGATGGCGGACCCGCGATTTCAGCCACGCTGGCGACAGACGGGACCTTTGTGTTCGACCCTGGGTTGGCAACCGACGGTTCTCAGGACGGGGTTCATGTGGCCCTCGTTACGGCTCGGAACGCGGAAGGAGTTTCCTCCACCAGCGAATTGACATTCACTTTGGACACGCTGGGGCCGACCGCAGCCACGTTGGAATTGGGCGCCGATTTTGATGATGGAACGCCGAATGATCAGCGCACAACGTTCGATCTCGTTTCGTTGTTGGGCACTGCTGATCCCGAATCGGTTGGATTGCTGGTCGAACAGGGACTGCCTATCGATATTGGCACCGACGGTAACTTTGCGATGAACGGAGTCCCGCTGACACTGGGGAAAAATGTCATCGTGGGTGACTTCTTCGACGCGGCCGGTAACGTGACTCGAGCCGAATTGACGGTCGAACGTGACGCCCCAACGGGCAGCATTCAATTGGCTGAAGACGGCTCGTTCGTTGTCGAGCAGGACTTGGCGATCGATCTGGGCCAGACGGAAGGAGCTCGCAGGCTCAGATTCAAGCTGGATGCGTTCTTTGATCCTAGCGACGGGGCGTCGTTGCACGATGTGTTCTCGATCTATGTGCTCGACGTGGCCGATCCGAGTCAAACATTGCTGGATCGGGGCGAGAATGGGACATCGATATTCTCCTTCGTCGACGGCCAGGCCGACTTTGTGCCAGGAGTCGTGCAATACGACGGCGAGTTCATCGAAATCGATTTGACGTCGCTGGGTGACATGACGATGGCGACGTTGCGATTCCAGTTGCTCAACCACGATGCCGACAATGGGACGCAGATCGCCATCAGCGAGTTGTCCAATACGGTGGACCCAGAAGGCATCGCCGCACCAGTGTTCGGGGCGACGGCTGAGCCCGCGATGCCGGGGGAAGCCATTGCCGATTACGAATCACTCAGTGTTGCGACCGACGTCGATGTTGAATGGTCGAACGTTCGCTTCGATGCGACGACGGGCAATTACACGGCTGAGCTGCAGTTGCGGACAACGGGTGCAAACCTGGGCCGGCAAGCGGCTGTGGCGTTTGGCAATCTGCCTGCCGGTGTCACGCTACTGAATGCATCGGGCAGTAACATGGCCGGTGATCCTTATCTCAACCTGACTCCCCTGACTCCATCGGGTGGCTTAAGAGCAAGTCAGCCGACACAGAAAGTCCTGGTCGAGTTTGCCAATCCGGCCAACTTGCCTTTCGTCTTGCAGCCAGTGGTTTACACCGGGCTTCCAAATACGGCACCGACCATTGGGCCGATTGGGCCGATTACGATCATGCCTGGCGATGTGGTCGAAGTCCCCGTCCAGATTGATGACGTCGACGGCGACAGCATTCAACTGTCCGTACAATCGTCTGAGGGCATGCCAACGACGATGTTGCGAGCCGATCGGACGCTGGTGTTTACTCCCAAACCGGATGAAGTCGGGTCCTACTCTTTCATGCTCATTGCAGACGACGGCGACATGCAGACGACCGAAACGGTTTCGGTTGAGGTCGTCGCCGATCCTGTTACGACGACGCGTATTTCCGGATCGATATTGAATACGAATGAAGAGCCGCTCGCGGGTGTGCTCATCGAGCTGGGCAGTTTCCAAACGACGACCGACGCCAGTGGGCATTTTGTTCTCGACCTGGGATCGACGACTCCTGCAATGGACGATGCGCTCTTCGTGCGAGGTGAGTTGCTGGCCGGATCGGAGGCTTATCCATTCATTGCTGAGAAGATGCATCTGTTGCTCGATGAGGTTCTGTCGGGGCACAACAACGACCTGGGGCGGCCGATTTACTTACCGGCATTGGATGTTGCCAACGGAGAGACCATCGATCCGAACGTCGACACGACGGTGAGTGTGGCGTTACAGGCGGGCGAAGCGGAGGCTGCCGTTTTCGTTGAAGCGGGGACTTTGATGGATCAGCAAGGCGACCCGTTTGCCGGTACCCTGAGCATTACTGAAGTTCCTGCCGAGCTGACTCCTGCAGCGTTGCCGATCAATTTCATGCCGGATACCGTCGTAACGATTCAGCCGGGAGAGATGAACTTCACCGCGCCGGCCGCTTTGACGTTGCCGAACCGTGCTGGGTTGGCGCCGGGTGCCGAACTTGACCTTTGGTCGATCAATCCTGTTACGGGTGAATTCGATGCCGTCGGACGTGGCCGAGTCAGTGCCGATGGCAGTGTGATCGAGACGATTGAAGGCGGGATTAGAAACAGTAGTTGGCATTTCTTCGCACTCGATCTGATCCTGGTCAACTTCGATGTCGAAAACCGTTTCACGCTTCTCGACGATTGTGACCCGTGTGCAGAGACATTTCCGGGAGGCGGCGGTTCGACCGTTGAGGCTCACACCGGCGGCGTAACTCACGCGCATGCGACGGCCACCTATCAGTCGTTGGGCCAAACGCGCGGCGTGGAGTTGGTTTACCACTCATTGCGAGCCGATGCGCGACCCATCGTTCACGATGTGTTCGTGCTCGATTTGGACGATAACACGGTCGCCGGTTTTGAACAGGTGCGGCTTGTTTCTAGTCTGACGATTACCGATGGCGTCGTAAGCTATGAAGTCCCCGGCGCAGTGATTGATGGCCAGTCGAACAACCACTTTTGGCGACCGGATCGCAGCGGAGTTCAGAATATCGCCCTGCAAGCCGATCTGAGCAACGCTGCGACTGGCGTCTACGAGTACACGATGAATTCCGGATTCGTCACGACGCGAGCCGATGGCGATCTGACGACTTCATCTGGGATTCGTGGGACGAGTTCGGGGACAATCATTCATGTGAACAGTTCGGAGAGCGCCTTTGGTGCCGGCTGGGAGCTGGCGGGGTTGCAATACATCGTCGAGGCGCGCGACGGTTCGGCATTGCTTGTCGATGGTGACGGATCGGAAATACTATTCCGGTTGAATGACGACGGAAGTTACGACTCGCCGCCGGGTCATTTTTCCACGCTCACGAAATTGTCCAATGGTCAGTTCCAGCACACGACAATCGACCAGACGGTTTCCACATTCGATTCGGAAAACCGACGATCCACGGTCGCCGATCGCAACGGGAATACGACCACCTATGCCTACAACTCGGCGGGCCAATTGGCAACGATCACCGATCCGGTCGGATTGGTAACCCGGTTCCAGTACGTCGGTGAGCGAGTCCGTTCGATTGTAGACCCTGCTAACCGAGTGACTCAGTTCGAGTACGACGCTGCCGGTAATCTGACGCGCCTGATCGATTCGGACGGCACCTCCAGCAGTTGGACCTACGACGATTCGCACCGGCTCGTATCCGACACCGACCAACGCGGTTTCAGTTCCTCCATCGAATACGATTTCGCTGGTCGGGCAGCCCGCGCTATGCGTCGGGACGGATCGGTGCTCGAATACAATCCGGTTCAAGTTCAGGGACTTTCTGCTCCCGGGTTAACGCTCGACCCCACGACGGCGCCTGCGACCTTGAAAACCGGCCGCGCCGTTGCCTCGTTCGTGGACGGAAACGGTCAGGTGACTCAAGTCGAATTGAATCAAGCTGGCCAGCGAATCAACGCGAACGACGGAACCGGCGGTGCGGGCTCGTTCACGTACAACGATGAAATTCTTGTTGTATCGTCAACCGACGGTCGCGGTTTTCGTACTGACTATGCCTACGACGCGTCGGGCAATCTGATTTCGGTCCAGGATGAGATCTCGTCCGGCGGCGGAATCAGCGGAGTCTCTTTCGGTTCGCCATCCGAATTACTTGAAAGTAACATCGTTGGGCCACTCGGCGGTGGCGGCGTCTTCGTTGACGATCTAGACGGCGATGGACATCAAGACTTGATTGCTGCGGATACGGTCTACTTCAACGACGGCAGCGGAGGTTTCCTTGCTCCGGTCTTTTTGGAGTATTTCGTCACCGTAGAAAATGCTTCCAACATTCGGACTGCCGACATGAATGGTGACGGCATCAAGGACATTATCACATCTTCAGGACAAGAGTCGTTACAAGGTACTGCCGATGCGACGCTAGTCGTGTTTCTCTCGAATTTGGATGGAACCTATTCGGACGGTGAGGGATACAATACTCAGGTGCTGCCCGGTCAAAACTTTGACCCGGACGAGTTCGACTATCGTGAGGATCCATTGCCGCAGGCAGGCATGGCGATTGCCGATTTCAATAATGATGGCGCCATGGACGTCATTTTGACTCAGGTGGCGAGCGACTTTGCACCGAGCGGTTTCTTGCTGTTCTTGAACGACGGCACGGGGCAATTGTCGGTGCCGACGTTGATCGTTCCCGACCAGACCGATTTTATGAATGTGCCTACCTGGGCCTGGTTTGTGGAGGCGGTCGATCTCAATGGCGATGGCAATCAGGATTTGGTCGTCTCGAATGCGAGAGACCGATTCGGCGGTGACGGCCACGACTTGACCGTAATGCTAGGTGATGGAACGGGCGGGTTTGGTGCACCGACGAATTACGAATTGGGGTACTCGGATGGGGGCAGCGTGAGCCCATCTGCGGAAAGAGAATCGCTGTTGCTGGAAGATTTCAATAACGATGGAGCCGTCGATGCGGTGGTTGCTTCGGCAGTTGTGGGTGCGGTGTCGATCGTATTGGGCGACGGAGCCGGTGGCTTTGGTTCACCCACGATCATTGCCAGTGAGCCGGCGAGTGGCGAGTTCGAGGTGTTTTGGACCGAATTGGAGGCCGCCGATTTCAATGGTGATGGCCATTTGGACTTGGCACTCTCGCTGGATTCCACGAAGTCGACGGTCGTCATGTTGGGGAATGGTGATGGCACCTTCGGGCCACGCGTCGATTATCGCTCCGATACTCCAGGTGAATTTATTGCGAGCATATTCCGGGCCGATGGATTGTACGCGTACGATTTCGATCAGGACGGCGATCTGGATCTAGGCCACGTCAGCTCGGTAAGCAACGACTTCTTCACCTTGATCAACAATGGTGATGGATCGTTTGTTTCCTGGCAATCGATCGACGTTGATGCCGGTGGAGATGCAGCTCCCCGGCAGGTCGAAACGGTCGATGTGAACGGTGACGATATTCTCGATATCGTGACACGCACTCGTCGCGGCGTTGAAATTCGCTTGGGTCTGGGAAATCGTGAATTCGCTAGTCCTACCGAGTTGTTTGTAGATACCGATCCGTTTGACGCGACGCGGACAATGATTCTGGAAGATTTTACTGGTGACGGTTCGATTGACATCTTCCTTTCCTACTACGACTTCGATGGATCACCTCGCGGTGCTCGCCAGCTATTCTTTACCAACAACGGCGATGGAACGTTTGCATTGCCGACCGTGTTTGATCCTGGATTTGAAGTTATTGGCAATACGGCATTGGGTGATGTGAACGGCGATGGGTTTCTCGATTTCTTTACGGTCGACCTGCTGCCTCTAAATGCTGCCGATGTGCGTCTTTACTTGGGAGATGGAGCGGGAGGTTTCGCGGAAGAATCGGCAACTCGGTTTGCAACGCGCTATCTAGAGGTCGATCTGGCCGATATGAATAACGACGGCAATCTCGATCTTGTCGTTTCGCAGCAAGACGATGGTCAGATTTCGGTGCTGTTTGGCGATGGCAGCGGGCAGTTTTCGGCGCCCTCGAATTATGCAGCTCACGACGCTCAAGTTGACATCGGTGATATCAACGGCGATGGATGGCTCGACCTGGCTTTTGCCGACTTCAACGGCACCTATGTTGATGGAGCGTACCTGTTGAATGATGGCACGGGACAGTTTGGTGCCGTCAAATTCTTGAATATAGGACTCAGCCGTTTTCATCATCCACCGGCCGAGTTCGTTCGCATCGGCGATGTCACGGGTGATGGAGTTGCCGACATCGTTGTCTCGACAGCCACCCATTACTATGTGACGGCCGGCATTGTGGGTGGTGGGTTTACCGCAGCGACCGTCTATCGCGGCGGCGGCCTCGAACCGTCGCTCGTTGATATTGACGGCGATGGAATCGCTGACATCGTCGGTGCTCGCGTCGATTTCAACCGCGGATCTCGAGTGGATCACTACGAGAACGCGATCACCATTCACTACGGCGTACCGGCTACCGAGGCCACACCAGTGCGGATGACCTATGATCCTGTTTTCAATCAACTGACCAGTATCACCGACGAGCTTGGTCGGAAGACATTATTTGAAATTGATGCGAACAATGGCAACACGCTGTCGATGATTCAGGTGATAGGCCAGGTCGATGCAACCAGCGGCGAAACGGACGATTTGGTGACTTCCTACAGCTATACGGCCAACGGTTTGGTTGAGCAGATCATTGATCCGCTCGGGCGCGTGACCGAATTTGCCTACGACGTGCTAGGACGCACAACAAGTATCACCTCGGCCTTGGGTACCGCCGACGAAGGCACGGTGACATTTGGCTATGACGAAGCCGGAAACCTGATCGAGGTCACGGACGAAAATCAAAATCGCTCAACGTTCGAGTACGACGAGCGGGGCCGCCAGATTGCCTTCACCGATCCACTCGACGCCGTTGCGACGTTTGGCTATGACGACGCTGGAAACTTGGTGAGTAGGACGGATCGAGCGGGTAGTGAGGCTCTGTTTGTCTACGATGAACTAAATCGCATGATTGTGAGCACCGACGATCAGTTGAATTCGACTCAGTACGAATACGACGAATTTGGTAACCGCACTCGCATCATCGACTCGCTAGGGCAAGCGACACGCCGAATCTACGATGACCGCAATCGCGTGATTCACTCGATCGACGCAGACGGTGGAGTGACGCAGTTTGTCTACGATGCCGACAGCAATGTGACTCGTATCATCGACGCGGTTGGCAACCTAACCCGTTTCACCTATGACGCTCGAGATCGTCAGACAGCCGAATTCGATCCGCGGAACCAAGAAATTCGCTACGAGTACGACATGGTTGACAACCTGGTCGCAAAAATCGACCGAAACGATCGCTCGACCGAATTCATCTACGATGACGTCGACCGGCTGATCACGGAACTGTGGGTAGCCGCAGATGGCTCGATGGCCAACACCGTCAACTATGCCTACGACGAGGCGAGTAATCTGTTGTCAGTGACGGACCATGTAAGTGCGCTGGCGTGGACCTACGACAATCGTGATCGAGCAATTTCCGAAAGCAATGTCGGTGCCCCGGGCGCGATCGACGTGTTGCTGGACTACGCCTACGACGCTGCCGGTAACGTCGTTTCGGTGACGGACACAGTGAACGGAACGGCCGGGGCTGTCACTGCCTATCTCTATGACGCATTGAATCGGGTTTCTCGAATTACGCAAACAGAAAGTGGCGGACTGGCAGTCACGGACAAACGTGTTGACTTCGCTTACAACGCGATTGGACAATTTGATTCGGTGGATCGATATTCCGATCTGACGGGTACGCAACTCGTGGTCGGTACGACGTATGAGTACGACTCGTTGAACCGCTTGGAGCGGTTGGCGCATGACAGCCAGAACAGCACCGTGGCATTCTTTGATTTCGAATACGATACCGAGGGCCGCATCACTCAGTTGACCGACACGGCGGGTGTAACAGAATACAGCTATGACGACCGCGACCAGCTGATCGGGGCCACCCACTCGGACGGGACGACACCGGACGAGTCTTACGAGTACGACGCGAATGGCAATCGGATTCTATCTCATCGCCACAGCAGCGATTACGTCACGGGTTCTGCCAACCGTTTGATCTCGGACGGAATCTACGACTACGAGTACGACAACGAGGGCAACCGCACAAAGCAGACGGAGATTGCTTCCGGTGATTCTCGAGAATTTGGCTACGATCATCGTAACCGTTTGGTGACCGTCGTCGACTTTGATGCTGGGGGGATCGTTCAGCAGTCGGTCGCGTATCGCTACGACATGCTGGGTCGGCGGATCTCGAAGTCGATTGATGGCGCGGTCACGCATTTCGCCTACGACGGTCATAATGTGCTGCTCGAATTTGAAGAGGCCGATGGGATGGGCGGTGTCGATCCAAGTGTGAGCAAGCGATATCTTCACGGACCACAAGTCGATCAAGTGCTGTCTCAAGAATCAGCAGCGGGTGACACGCAATGGATGTTGACCGATCATTTGGGTTCGACGCGAGTCCTTGTGAACGGAACCGGTCAGTCGGTAAATGAAATTGACTACGATTCGTTCGGTAACATCGTCAGTCAATCGAATTCGGCCTTTTCGACTCGTTACCTGTTCACCGGCCGCGAATTCGATTCGGAAACTGGATTGAGCTATTATCGCACGCGATATTTCGACTCGGCCGTGGGCCTGTTTACGTCAGAAGACACATTGCGATTCGCCGCCGGTACGAACTTGGCACGATACGTAGACAACGAGCCGGTCCGCTTTCGAGATCCGTTTGGTCAGGAGCCTGCGCCCTCCGTCGCCAGTCCGCTGCCCGGATCGAGTTCATTGGCTGATGCGTTTGGCACCGATCTGGGCGGCGTCGATATCCATGCGGGAGGCAACGCCGAAGCTGCCCTGGATGCTCTGGGGGCCCATGCAATTGCAACAGGTGATCAGGTCAACGCCGCTCGTGGCGTTCGAGATGATTTGATTGCAGAAGAGGCTGCCCATGCGAGGATGTCAGACGCGACATGCGACCGTCCTGGCGATGATGAGGGCGAGGCGGAAGCAGATTCCATTGTGCGATAGGTGCCGGACTAACATCTGGAATTCGGATGAGGCCAATCGACCGTCGGATCTTGATCGTTAGGCATCTACTCTATTTCAAAATGTTGTTTCACTTGGATTTGGGAAAACGCCGAATCCAGCGGCGCTCGGCCATGTTCGTACGCACACGTGCTGCCTAACGCTGACTGCTGCCGTGCAACGTCGCATCATCCGACGAGGAACGGATTTCCAATCGCTGCCTCGCTGCCGCCTGGCATTGTAATTCCGCTATCGTCGTTCCAGAACTAACATGTTGGTTGTTTGTTGTGCCAGGCTTCGCCAGCGGCCTTCGGCCTCGGGCTGCTTGAGGAAAAGTCGTGGTTCTGCCGTGGCCGTTGTGACTCGTACGATTTGCCAGATTGCAACCAAGTTCTGACAAAAATGTGGGCTCTTTCCAGTGTGGCGGTTTGAGGGTGATCTATAGTTCAGCACGTAATGTCTGGCCAACTTGCTTTATTTCGAGCCCAACCATGGAAATTTCTGCCGGCGAAGCTGTGGCGTCAGCCGTTCAAGCCAAATCGAACGTGGCGAATGCAAAGGTGGCCGTCGCGCTCGCTGCCAAGCAAATCGATGCTGAGAAAACGGCCGGCAACGCCGTTGTCGACCTGCTGGCTGCTACCCGCTTGCCCGGATCACCTGGGCAATTGCTCGACATCCGAGTGTAGCGTTCCGCGGTGTGGCTGAACTTCAGCGTGGCGGGACCTGCGTTTCGTGGCGGGACTTCCACAACTTCCGATAGACCGATTCTAGTTCGCGCGTGAAGTGATCGGAATTGACGACCGTCGCTTTCGTTTGATCGCGTAGGCCGCGGCGGAGTGTTGCGAGCTTTTTGTAATCGCATGATAAATCGTGGGCGATGCGGATGAATTGTTCGGGTGAGTGCGCGATCAGCTCCTGATGTTGCACTTGAGTCATGATTGCGGCTGTACTTCTTGCGCTTCGGCGGTCGCCGTAGTAAGCAATCACCGGGATGCCCATCCACAGCGCTTCGAGCGTGGTCGTCGCACCGGCCCAGGGAGGCGCGTCCAAGCCGATGTCGATCTGTTCGTATGCAGTGAGGTGACTGTCACCGACGATTTCGTTCTGAATCTCAATTCGATCCGGATGGATGCCACGTTCACAGAGTGAGCGACGCAGTTCTTCTTGGGAAGCGTTCGTAAATTGAGTATTGAAGACAAGCAGCCGCGAAGCGGGTACTTCGGAGAGCACGGCCGCCCAAAGATCGCGGGCGGTTTCCGAAATCTTAAAGGGGCGGTGAAGCGATCCAAACGTAATGTAGCCATGGCGCGCGGCAGGCAGATTCGAAAGTGGTGGAGCTTGCTTGGGTTGTGCGAAACAGAAAGAGCCCCCGTCCATTCGAATCAGCTCTTCCGTATGGTAGCTGGGTTCTCCAAGTGGGTTTTGTGTTTCACAGGTGAGGCGATAGTCGATCGCTGCGAGTCCTGTCGTGTTGGGGTAGCCAAGCCAAGTGATCTGAATCGGCGCGGGTCGGTAGGCGAATGCTCTCAGGCGGTTACCGGCCGTATGGCCTGCGAGATCGACCAGAATGTCGATTTTATCGGCTTGGATCTTACGCGCCACTTGTTCGTCGGAGAGTCCGTTGGTGTATCGCCAGTGTGTCGCGATCTCTTGCAGGCGTTTCGTGGTATCGTCGGCGACCATGAGTTCGGCGTAGCAGAAAGTTTCGAATCGTTTACGGTCGTGCGATTGGAGCACCGGTTCGAAGTAGAGTGAGACGGCGTGGGAGCGGAAGTCGGGCGAGACATAGCCGATGCGCAGCTTGCGATTCGTGAAATCGAGGCGGACCCCATCGGGATCTGCACTAGCCAGAGTCGGCACGTCGCCGTGCTGCCGTCCCCAATTAACGTGCTCTTCGTATAACTCCTGCGGGCTCAAATCTGCTTGTCCACTAAGGATGAACAAGAGGCAACTATGGATGTCGCTCATCGTCGGGGCGGCTGCGAGTACCGCGCGGAAGCAGGTCTCGGCTCGTTTTCTGTCGCCCATTTGCAAATAGGCGATACCGAGCGTGCCTCGGGCGAACGCGTCGGTGGCATCCAGTTCCAGCGAAGTTTCGATACTCTGAACGGCGTCGCCCAATTGACCTGAGTGCAACTGAATTTCGCCCAGACAATGGTACGGCTTGGCCAGGCTCGGTTGCTGTGCAATGAGCTGCTCGAAAATGGACGTGGCTTCGGCAAGACGTCGCAGGTTGGTCAGGCATCGCCCCAAAGTCATTTGTGTGATGACGACGTTTGGTGTTTCTTGCAACGCACGTTGCAGCAACTCGACGGCCTCCTCGGATTTGCCTTGTTTGCGCAGCGATTCTGCCAGGTTGTTCTGTAGCAAAGGGTCGTGTGGATTGTGTGTCAGCAGTTGACGATAGAGCGATTCGGCATCGAGCAACTTGCCCTGATGCTGCCACAGGTTTCCCAGGTTCATGGCTGCTGTGGCCTGGTGAGGGTCGAGTTCGATCGCTTTCAGAAAGCCCGCTTCGGCCATTTGAAAGTCTCGCTGCTCAAGGCAAACCGTGCCGAAATTGCCGTAGGCATTAACCGACTGTGGATCGAGCCGCATGGCATTTTCGAGCGCGCTGCGCGCCTTGGACAAATCGCCGGCGGCCCGATAAGCGATTCCCAGGTTTGAGAAAAAATCGGACTCATTCGGCGCCAGCGTCGTAGCGTTTTTCAAGCAATTGATCGCCTCCTCGTGAGCGCCCCGCACGTAGAGCACGACGCCGAGCAAATGCCAAGCTTGGGCGTGGGATGGATCGAGTTCCAGCAGGTCACAGTAAGCTTGCTTGGCTCCATCCAGGTTGCCTGCGTTCTGAAGTCGCAGGCCCTCTTGCAGCAACGTGTCGGCGTTAGAGAGAGGCGTCGGCTGGGGACGACGCCGCTGGCGTGCTTTGGCCCTGCGTTTGCGAGATGCCGCCTTGTTGCCTCGCTTCGTTTTTGACATCAGATTTTCACGTCGCTTGGGACAGAGAATGGAACAGCCCCGACCATTGCTCAGCGGTGGTCGGGGGCACGAATCACATCACAGATTTCGAAAATGTCGGCCGCAGTAATGGACGTTCCGGTTGGTAAGCACAGCACACGCCGACAGAGTTCGTCTGTGTTCTTAAGCTGTCTTCCGCTAGCGGCAAATTCGGCGGCGTAGGCGGGCATCCGGTGGCAGCCAGGATAGAAGTAGCGTCGCGCACGGATGTTGTTGTGGTGGAGTCGCTTGAGGGTTTCGTCGCGCGAGATGCCGTATTCGTGTTCGTCGACTTCGATCACGACGTATTGCCGATTTGCCCGCTCAAGGTGATCGAGCGAGAACAATTGGATGCCCGGGATGTGCTGCAAAAGCGTTTCATACAATCGGAAGTTTGACCGATTGTGGCTGGCAAACTGGTCGATGGAGTCGAACATCGACAGCCCCATCGCGGCACAGATTTCTGGCATTTTCGCATTCGTGCCAAGGTGCGTTACATGATCCATGCCCTCAAAACCGAAATTCCGCATCAGCCGCAATTTGCTCGCCAGTTCATCGTCGTTGGTTGCAATCGCACCACCTTCGAAAGTGTTGAAAAATTTCGTTGCGTGGAAACTGAACACTTCGCAGTTCCCAAAATTGCCGACCATCGTCGAATGGTGCCGGCATCCGAAGGCATGTGCCGCGTCATAAAGTAGTTTGATGTCAAATTCGTTGGCAATGGCTTGCAGTAAATCGACGTCGCACGGATGTCCCCAAAGGTGAACTCCGATAATGGCAGACGTGCGATCATTGATCAGCGAGGCGACGCTCTTGCAACAGACCGTGTGCGAGGTCAGATTCACATCGGCAAAAACAGGCGTCAAACCTTGCCAGCGCACAGCGTGCGGCGTGGCCACAAACGTGAATGAAGGCACAATGATCTCGCCAGTAAGTTCGAGAGCCCGACAAGCAAGCTGAAGCCCAGTCGTCGCGTTACAGACGGGAATGCAATGCTTCACCCCCAAGTATTGGCAGAGGCGAGTCTCAAGTTCTTTGACGACTTGACCATCGTTCGTAAACCAACGGCGGTCAAAAATTTCATCAACGAGGCGGTCAAAGAGCTGACGGTTGCCAAGGTTCGGACCGCCAACGTGCAGTTGCCGACCCGTACGCGATTTGAGTTCGACCGTGTCCGAGTAGTTCATGGTTGGCCTTGGGGAAGCCAGCATGGCGTGGCGGCTGTGGTTGCTACGGGATTTCATTGCGGCCTGTGATGCGACAGAAACGTCGGTTGATGACGGCCTCTTTTGATTCGACCACCGTCGACTTCGAGTGCCACCCTTTTTTGCGGTTACCATGGCGCGGCAGTTCGACACGGTAGGGAAAACGATTGCTAGTGGGGCGTGAACGAGCCGCGCGATTGGACGGCGCTCGACTTCCACGAAACGATGCATTTGTCTGGGATGGAAACGGATTTACGGTCGATTTAGTTGCTAGGTCCCAGCTTCAACGACGAACCCTATTCGGCGGGCAAATCACGATGCTTCAGAAGGCTCCGCAGCAGAAAAATAGATGCGCGACCGATTTGACTTTCACCCGTTCGGCGCGTGTTGCATGGCGGGAAATCCTCCAAAGGGAGGCGGCGATCCGGCAGCGCTCCATCCGAGTCTTGCTGCCAGCGTATGTCGGCGAAACGGATCGCGAAGGGTCCGGCCTGTTTGATCCCATACGCCAAACGCAGAACGAGTTCGCGTTTTATCCGGTCGACAGGCGGCTCGTTCCAGACGTATTGGCGGCTGAGCAATTGATCGAAGAAGGGCGCATCGATCTACTGTTGGTCGTTCACTATTTTGGATTTGTGAACGTCGACCTCGATCGGCTACGAAAACAATGCACGCGTCATCGAGTGACGCTGGTAGAGGACTGTGCTCATTGCTGCTTTCTCCCCAATGCGGTGTGGGGCGGAGCGGGCGACTACAGTTTCTATGCCCTGCACAAGTTCTTGCCTACCGACGGTGGCGGTATCCTCCGGGCAAATGTCGAGGGTGAGCCGTTTGAATGTGCGGAACGGGAGTCATGCCCTCGCGAGGCACTCGAGCAAGTGTGCCGCACTGATCTGGACTTGGTCGCGCGACTCCGCCGAACGAACTACCAGTATCTCGAGCAAGCGCTGCGCCGAGTGTCGGGCGTTTCGCCCCTGTGGAAACTGCCGGCGCAGACGATACCGCATAGTTATCCAGTTCGCGTCACTGACGATCGCCGAGAGGCGCTCTACTTTCATTTGCTGGAGAAGCGTCTGCCGACCATCGCGCTTTACTATCGCCTGGTCGAAGAAATCGACCCACGTTCGTTTCCCGATTCGTATTCTGTCGCGAATGAAATATTGAACTTACCAGTACACCAAGATACGGAAGAATCCGACTTGGAAGCGCTGGTGCACGAAATTGAGCAATTCCTTGATGCGTAGTACCCAGCCCATTGGCGGATTCTTCGAGTTAGAGATTCCTCGCCCTACGAACCCGTTTCGCAAGGACGCGATTGCGCTGGCGACGGGCCGGTCATGCCTGCAAGCGATCCTCAAATATCAACAGCCTGCGCGTTGCTTTGTTCCCCACTACACTTGCAATGCGACGTTGGCGCCGTTTCTTGAGCTTGGTATCGAATTGGTTTTTTACGAATTGGATTCCAGTTTATGCCCGCAGAAGACTCCGCGACTAAACGACGGTGAACTCTTTTTGCTGACCAATTATTGGGGACTGCAGCGTGCGTTGGCCGCTTCCCTTTCGCGTCGCTATCGAGATCGGCTGGTCGTAGACGACACGCATGATTTTTTCTCCAGTGGTCATTATCCCGAGTCGTGGAGTTTCACCTCGGCTCGCAAGTATTTTGGGATTCCGGACGGCGCTTTTCTGCAGCCGCCGATCCATGTCAGGCCGGCTGACGTCGTTCCCGAAGATACGGAAACGTTTCAGGCGATTTCGCTGCAGCATCTGATGAACCGAAAACGGGGGCTTCAATCGCAGGCGTTCCACGAGTATCAAGACTACGAAAAAAGCTTGCCGACGTCGCTCTGCCGCATGTCGAATTACTCTCGGCTCATGTTGTCCTTGATCGACATGAAGTCTGCCAAACGAAAACGGCAACAGAATTTCGCGATGTTGGCAGAATCACTGAATGAATCGAATCGTATCACGCTCAGCCCGGCAGCCGATTCGTCTCCGTTCGTCTATCCGTATCTGCCACAGGAACCGATTGCCAAGCGGTTGTTCCATGAGGAACGCATCTTTGTCCCGACACTCTGGCCCGACGTGATACAGCGCGACTCGTTGACCTGTTCGGTGGCGCTCGATTATGCCCACAACCTGATTCCACTACCGGTCGATCACCGTTACGGCGCAGCAGAAATGAACCGGATGATCGATGTAACGAAGAAGTTACAAATCGGCGAGGAGTGCATCTCATGAGCGACAGCTACTGGACAAGTTATTGGACCGACCATGGCCTGAATTCGACTGGTCAGCATCCTCAAGCCCGTGTTCATCGTACGCTGAATAAGGAGCCGATCTCTGAGGCGAAATGGCAAGAGACGATCGGTCACATTCAATCCAACCTGTCCTTAGAGCCACAACATCGCTTGTTGGATCTGTGTGGAGGCAACGGCCTGATTGCCCGAGCACTGGCCGACCAATGTGATTCGGTGACGATTGTCGACCTGTCTGAATGTCTGCTGCGGGAATTCGATGCGGAGCCTATCGCGAACGTCGTGACGCGACAGGCCGACTTGCGACAGGTGCAGTTCCCACCCTCTTCGTATGATCGAATTCTGCTGTACGCGGCGCTTCAGTATTTGTCGCCGAGCGAGGCTGTCACCGTGTTCCAACGCATGTGTGACTGGCTAAAAAAGGATGGCGTGCTGTTTCTTGGTGACATTCCGGACGCGCGATTGCAATGGAAATTCTACGATACGCCAGAACGGCAGTCAGATTATTTTGCAAAACTTCAGGCCGGTCAGCCGATCGTTGGCACTTGGTTTGACCGCGACTGGCTGTCACGGCTGGCGGCACATTGCGGCTTCAAAAGTTTCGAAATCGTCCCTCAGCCGCAGGATCAAATCTACTCTTGGTTCCGATTCGATATGGTGTGTCGAAAATGAATGGGCAGCGAGTACTTTGGTTGGGCGGGGTCGCACGCAGCGGTACAAGCTGGTTGGGACAGATCTTCAATAGCCACCCGGCCGTTCGTTTTCGGTTTCAGCCGCTGTTTGCCTACGAATTTAAAAATCGCATCAATGAAGACTCTTCGGCTGATGAGTATGCCGAGTTCCTGAATGAACTGTGGGATAGCGATACCGAGTTTCTGACTCAGGCGGACAAAGTGCGCACCGGTGAGTACCCGCAGTTTGAGGCATCGGGTAGCGAGCAAGTCCTGGCGTTCAAAGAGAATCGCTATCAAAGCGTCATCGAACCGCTTCTGCGCAGGATAGATCGGGCCCATTTCATCGGACTCATTCGCCATCCCTGTGCGGTCATCAACTCGTGGAGCAAAAACAGCCGCGAGTTTCCCGCCGGTTCGATTTTGCGAGATGAATGGCGGTTTGCCAGTTGCAAGAACAACGGCCCGGAAGACTATTTTGGGTTCTATCGCTGGAAGGAAGTCGCCAACTTGTACCTCGACCTACAGGAAAAGTGGCCTGACCGGGCGCTTGTGATTCGATTTGAAGAACTGGTCCGACACCGTGTCGAGGTGTGCCATCGTTTGTTCCGACTGGTGGGATTGGAGTTGGATGATCAGACCAGCGCTTTCTTAGATCAAAGCGGGAGCCAGCATTCGGGCAGTTACTATTCGGTCTACAAATCGCCCGACGTGGTGGATTGCTGGCAGCGTGAACTGGATCCCTACATCACTTCCGAAATTCATGCCGATCTGGCCGGAACGAGGCTGGCAAGGTTTCTGGACGAATGAGCCGGAGTGACGCGCCGGCGGCACCACGCGGTGCCGGCCAACGTGCGAGTTACGAGCCGCCCGTTGTCAGTTGATAGTCTTCAACCAGCTTCCTTGTGTTTTCGATTCCATTGAACATGAGCACGTCCAAGATCGATAATCCAGGAACGAAAAGACCGTTCCGTTGCGAATACGGCGTTAGCCGATTGTGGATGAATTGCAGTTCCACGCCTTGTGCGAGGAATTGGCTGGCGTCAAAAATCTCTTTGCCGCCGACCGGGTTGATGTAACCGTCGGCTCCCAGCGTTGTCGACACCTGCAACGCCCATTCGCCCGGATGACTGGCCGGCGTGGTGGGAGGCGGTAATTCATCGTAATGGGTGATGTGCAAATCCATTTCAAGCAACTGACAAGTCGCTCGCAGGCAATGAACGTTGAGTTCGACCATGCTGTCGGTGCTGAATTCTAGCGCACCTTCGACTAAGGTCATGGCGTCACGAAAAAAAGGTGCCCGCTTCTTGTAGTGTTGCAGCTGCGCGACGATTTTCGCTTGCCAATTGTGATCGGTTGCGATGCGCACGTCTCGAATCGCTGTGTCGCGACGGTGTTTGGCGATCGGGACGTTGATGAATTGCGTCTGCTGGAAGTCGGCCTTCAGCATCCGGTTGCGATTGATCCAGCCGCGTCGAATGTATTGGACCGGATCAAAGACCACAAACCGATCGGTCGCTGCGATCAGGCTGAAGTAGCCCAGATACGGAAAGAAGTACGGTTGCATCACGGACAATCGCATGGTGAATCCGCAAGTTGTCGGTTTCGGTAAGGCGGGCGGCTACTCGTCGTTCGCCGCAATCTCTTCCAGTACTTTCTTCGTACTGGTCGGATCGACCGCTTGGCACGATTCGGTGATCGCCGTACGGATCTCAAGCAATTCGTTGGCCCACGCTTCCGGTTCCATGTCGATGGGGCACAGCGGTTCGAATTCGCCCAACAGCAAGATGAGCCGCAACAGATGCCGGAAAATAATGCCTTCCTGCTTTTGCAGCTTCTTCAGTTGGATGAACTTGTTGAAGTTGCCGCCCCATCGCATGAGGTCGCCGGCGATCCAAACTGGATGAGCCCGGACTCGGTCACCGCCAGGGTAGTCATGGTTGAAGAGCAGCACCAGTTTTTCCATCAGTGTTAGCGGCCACCAGCGGCGGCTTTCATCGTACGGGTCGTACTCGTCTTCCTCATCAAACTGGCCAGTGATTTCCGCTTCGGTCGCTAGTCCCAGCGAGATCAGCTGCGGATCAAGCCGCGTTGTGGCCAGCGGTCCGGCTGGCAAGTCCTCAAGCTTGGGGACTCGGACGTAGCGCGCTACCGAGCCTGGGACTTCCAGCACACCTTCGAAGATCTGTAGCAACTCGTCGCGGTCAGCACCTCCCATGTGTCCAGAAAGATAGACGCCGAACAGTGGATGCACGCTGCGGAAATGCGTCAGCTTCTCCATCGCTTCGGTCGGGTGCGCCTCTTTGGCTTGGTAGCGTGGTTTTTCTTCGCGCGGTTTTTGAGGCGCTTCTTTTGCCGCCTGACGTTGTTGCTCTTTTGTCCCTCCGAGTTCCATGCCAAATAGCGACGTGGGGGCGGGCGCATCCTCGGCTGCGGGTTCTGTTGTCTTTTCTTCGTCCGAGTCCTTCGGTGGCGGTGGTTCCAATGCGACGTAGCCGGTCCGCCAGAGCGTCATTAGCATCTGATCCAGTTGCTTTTGCCCGGCAGCCAGGTTTCCGGAATCCATCAAGCGTTTACTGACGAGTTCGCGCAGTAATTCGACGTCTGGTGAGATGTGTAAGACGTGAGCCAGCAGTCGCCATGGCAGACGCCCTTTGCTCATTAGCTTTCCGGACGGTGCCGTACGCAGCTTCTCAAAATGGTCTTCATTCCAATAGTTGAAACCGTCTCGCTTCTTCGGCTTCTTTTTCTTCAGTTGCTTCTTCGCCTTGCGCAGTCCGGGGTCCTTGGTTTTCTCAGGGATCTGGTCGTAGCGCTCTTTCCACTTCGCCAAGCGGACATCGTCGTCATGCGGCATGCTGTAGACGAAACCTTTGTCATCGAATTGAGGCCGCCCTGCCCGGCCGAACATTTGATGAGCCGAACTGGGATCGATCAGCTTCTTGTTGTCGTACGGACCTTTCATGAGGTTGGGGATGACCACAGAACGGGCCGGCAAGTTGATGCCGGCGGCGAGCGTTTCGGTGCACACGCAAACCGAAAGCAGTTTTTGTTGATACAAGTGTTCGACGATGCGGCGGTACTTGGGCAAAACGCCGGCATGGTGGACTCCCACGCCGCGCATCAGGATCTGTTTCATCTTCGGACCGGCGCCTTCGGTCCAATCGTGTTTCTTCATCTCGAAGTGAAGGACGGTTTTGATCTGATCATCAATCAGCTTCTTGCCCTTGAGCTGTTCTGCCACCGTCCAGCATTCTTCGCGGTTGAAGCAGAATACGAGAGCTGGCGTGCGACGATGCTCCTCATCCCCTTCCGCCATTTTGACAAGCACGTCGGTCAAGAACTCGTCACCGATCCACTCGAACGTAAGCGGCACTTTCCGATCGTGGCTTTCGACCAACTCCAGACGCCGCCCATGCGACCGTTCGAGCCACATCTTAAAGTCCATCGCGTTACCGACGGTCGCCGACAGCAGCAGCGTCCGCACATGGTCCGGCAACAACCCCAACGTCAATTCCCAGACGATGCCACGTTCGGGATCGTTGAAGCTGTGGAACTCGTCCATCACCACGCCAGAGACGTTGTCGAAGTCGAACGCTTCTTTGTTCAGTAGACGGTTGAGCAATATCTCGGCGACCACCACGAGAATCTTGGCGTCCGGATTTTGCCGTCGATTTCCCGTGACCATGCCGACGTCGTCGGCGCTGAAGCCCCATTCGACCGCCTTGGCCTGCATCTCTTGAAACTTCTGTTCGGTGAGCGCGATCAGCGGCGTCGTGTAATAGGCCACCGTGCCGGTTTTCAGCGCTTCAAACATCGCCGCTTCCGCGATTGCGGTCTTCCCCGTCCCAGTCGGAGCACAAACCAGCACGCCCGCATCCGAAGTGAACCAGGCGAGCATCGCGTCTTCTTGAACCGGGTAAGGTTCGAATGGCAGTGTCTCTAAATACTCAGCGGCGAGTTCATCACGGTCGATAGGAGGCTGAGTCATAGGATCTTGGGAAAAGTGCCAGCGGAGAAGAGCCAGCCATCAGTCTAGACGCCCTGCTACCGATCGACGAGTCCAGATCGCAGGCAAGCCGCCGTTTGGCAATGAATCGCTCTGTTAAACGGCACTGGTCATTCCATAGACTCGGTAACGTTCGCGGGCCGGTGTGTGTTCGATGGTGGCAGTTCGCTGACTGAATGGAAACCGACGAGAAAGGCCAAGCAATCGATGGACAGCAAATGGACGTTTGGAATATTGATCGTTGTCTTGTGTGGTGCGCCAGCGTTTGGCGCTGACTTATCTGCCAACGGTGGCCACAAAACATCGCAACTCGAATTTCCAGGACTCGTCGATCGAGCGCGAGGCAACCGAAAAACGCCGCTGAAAGTGCATTTACCAGACGGGACTGGCCCATTTCCAGTCGTGATCGTTTCTCACGGAGCGGGCGGAAATTGGAACGCAAATTTCGCTCAAGCTCGCCATTTGGCAAGTCATGGGATTGCCGCAATCTGCATGGAGCACGTCGGTAGCAATACAAGCGTCGCGATTAAAGGAGGCGCCCGTGTGGGAAAGACGATTGCCGCCATGACACGCGATTCGGAAGAGGTCCTGAATCGACCAAAGGATGTGCGCTTTGCCATCGATCAGGTGATCCGATGGAATCAGGTTCACGACGAGCTGCGCGGACGGTTCGACATTCAGCGGATCGGAGTCCTGGGGCACTCGTTCGGAGCCTTCACAACGATGGTCGTGTGTGGCGCTCGCCCCGCTTTGGATTGGATGAAGCCACCGGTAGGCGTTGGTAAAGGGCTAGGTCCCGACTTGCACGACGAGCGCGTGCGTTGCGGCGTTGCGCTATCGCCACAAGGACCGGGTGATCCATTCTTTCTGCCTGAGAGTTACCAATCGATTCGCGTGCCACTGCTCGGCATTAGTGGAAGTCGTGACAAGCAGCAAAACTATGCCCCCATTCATCGCAAACAGAGCTTCGAGCTGTGGCCGAAGGGCGACCGGTATTTCCTCTGGATCAGCAACGCGTCGCACCTATCATTTTCTGATTCTACGGGCAGTCGCCAACGTCGCACGAACAGTCAACCCAACAGAATGTCAATTCGGCGAGAAGATGTGCAGCAGGTGTCGCGTGCCGCAACGCTGTTGTTCTTCGAAAAGTACTTGCTGAAAACGGACGACGTCAGGTTTCAAGAGAAGGCACTGGAGCCGTACACGGGAGGCATCGCGGAAGATATCGAATTATTGGTGAGGTAACTGAATCTCGCCATCTGCGTGCTGGTGGCGGGTGCGTTGCTCGTTGGTGGCCCCCCTTTGAATGAATCGAGACGGGACGCGTTTGTTTTCCGGCTGAAGCCGGTGCGACGAACCCCAGTTTTGAAATGGGCTTTATGATTACTCGACTTTCGGTTTTGCCACGTGCTGGTCGAACAGAATTGGATTTCCATCGGGATCAACCAGGGTGAAGTTGGCTGGTCCGGTTGTCGACTCGTCAGCCTCCGTTGTCAGTGTGAGGCCGCGCTTCTTCAGCTCGGCCTGAATGGCTCGAATGTCTTGAAAGTCCTGCGGTGTTTCTTTCTTGTGATTCCAGCCCGGGTTGAATGTCATCGCATTTTTTTCAAACATGCCTTGGAAAAGGCCAATCGTCGTCGTGCCGTTTTGCAGAATGAGCCAATTCTGATCGATGTTGCCGTCGACCTTGCGGAAGTCGAGTTTCTCGTAGAATGCTCGAGAAGCCTTGATGTCTTTGACTGTCAGGCTGACGGAAAAATTTCCAAGTGGCATGACATCTTTCGGCGTCTGTTTTTTCGTCTGGCTATGGGTGGTGCTGGCAGAAACAGCAACGAGAATGAGGGCCAAGGTCGTTGGTGTGTTGAGTGTCATGATCGATCCCCAAGGAAAGCTTGTCGATAATGGAATGGTGCGTCATTCGTAGCGCAGAATAGGTTGAACGCAAGACGCCGGGTGACAAATAGGATGGCAGAGAGAACGCTTCTTCGCTTGCCAATTCTTGCGAAAAATGGACCAAATGTGAGGAATACGAGACTTTGGCAAACGATCCCGTAGCGGCAGACTATTTAGAACGGACCAATGCGGCGATTGATTACATCGTGCGCAATCTTGACGGTGATCTGCAGCTTGAAGAAGTCGCCCGCGTCGCCTGTTTCTCGCCCTTTCATTTTCATCGCGTCTTCCGGTCGTTGATGGGAGAGACGATGAAGCAGTTTGTGAAGCGGCTGCGGTTAGAGCGGGCGCTCTATCTCATGTCCCACGCTCCAGATCGATCACTGACCGAAATTGCGCTCGAATGTGGCTTCTCGTCATCGTCCGATTTTTCGCGCAGTTTTAAGGCGAAGTATGGAGAGCCGCCGAGTGCCTTGGATGTGCAGCGTTTTCGGGATTCGCGTCGTGAAGAGTTTGAGTCGACCATGTCCCGCCATGAAGCGGGCCCCAGTCTGCCGCGCTTGCCGGAGGGCGCGAATCCGGATGGTTTTGAGGTCACGCTGCGCGAACTGCCACGGCGAACCGTGGCCTACATCCGGGTGTTGGATCCGTACCAATCGACGGCCGTTCCCGAAGCGTGTGAACGGTTGGTGCAGTGGGCGAACCAACGGGGATGGGCCGATGGCCAGTGGCTCGGTTACATGTGGGAGGATCCCGAAATCGTGGCGTTGGAACACTGCCGGTATGACGTGGCGATCGTGCTGGATGACGCGGTGGATTTTCGCCCTGAAGGCGAAGTGGGGCGTTTCGAATTTCCCGCGATGCGGGTGGCAGAGGTCGAGCTGGCGGGAGACATCCAATTGGAGCAGCGCGCCATTGATTGGCTCTTTGGGACGTGGTTGCCGCGGAGTGCTTTTGAGCCGGCGGATCAGCCGGCGTTTGAAGCTTGGAAGGGGCGGCCGTTTGAGCACGGCTGGGAGCATTTCGAGCTGAGCTGCCAGTTGCCGATTGTAAACAAGGGCGCCGTTTGAACGGCCGCTCTCAGTCGTTAGTCTTCTGGCAGTTCAAACCGTGGAGCACTTGGTTGTTCCGGCTCTTCCGGTTCGTATTCGATCGAATGCTGGATCGGGTCCTTGATCGAAGACTGGACCGTGTCGCCGACTTGGCGCATCTCGCGTTGGATCTCGTCGAGACCTTCTTTGAATTGAAAATAGGTACGGCCGAAATTGCGCGCCACACTTGGCAGTTGCTTGCCAAACAGCAGCACGGCGACCGCGCCGACGACCATCACCTCAAACATTCCCATTCCGAACATTGGATTTAGCTCGCGTCTTGGTCTTCAGTGATGGAATCGGGCGAGTCGACATCGTCTCGCACCCCCTTCTTGAATTCGGTGATCCCCTGCCCTAGCGAACGCATGACGCCGGGAAGTCGACTGCCGAAAAGTACCAAGAGGACCACCAAAACCACGACCAGCTCAAGCGGGCCGGCGCCGAAAATCGCAAACGTTGGTTGGATGAGTGAATGAAGGAGAGCCATGCTGAAAAAACCTCGCAGCCTAAAGGGTGATTGTCGTTTCCGCTCGATCGGCGCACAAATGGAAGCGTTGCGGTGGAGCAGACATCAAAAACCAAGCGGCGAAAGCGGGCTGTTGCCCGCTTGGGGCAAGGCCGGGACCGGCTCGTGCAGTCAGCAAAAGCGCCGACCATCTATCAGGATTGTCGTTGTGTCGCTCGGTTATGTCAAATCCACCTGGGCCGGCCGGGTGATTAATTCTTCCGCCTTGCCAGTTGGTGCTCATGGGCAGGTACGTAACGGTAGTAAACTTCCAGGCAAAGGGCCGCCATGGCGGTCGTATAAACGCGGCCGCCGACGCCTCCCCAAACGGTGTCGGTGTCCCAGCTCCCCGCCAGACGGCCTCGCCGCTGTTGCGTGGGTACGAGAGCGTTGTGGAGCGCCGCATTCCAGGTCGGCCAATGTTCCGAATCGAGTTGATAAAGCGCCAGCGTGCCGTAATACCAGAAATACAAGTTTCGATGATTGCGATCGGGCGCGTGCCGAATGACGAAGTCGGCTCCCTCCCGTTGCAGATTGGGATCGACTCGACCCAGAAACGCACGGCAGGCCAAGGCTTCGGCCGTCATGGAAACTGTGGCAGCCTGGCCGGGCCGATAACCGGCTAAGCCGTCATGTTGGCCGCTGGCGACGCGAGAGAGGAACCGTTTCGTCAGTTCGCACGATTTTGCGGGAACTTCGATGCCAGCCAGCTTGGCACTTTCGATCACCATCAGTTGCCAGCCGAACTGGCTTGTGTCGCCGGGGTCTCCCGGATAATACCGCCAACCGCCGGTCGTGCGATGTTGACTGCGGACGGTATATTCGACGGCACGCCGCGTCAAGGATTCGAGGCGCGTGTCCTTCGTCATGCCGTACGCTTCGCACAGAGCGAGCGTCGCAATTCCGTGGCAGTACATCTGAGCGAACGAACCGGCCGGGCCGCCAAGGCTGCCGTCGCTCCGCTGTTGGCTCATCAAATATTCCAGGCCGGCTTGGACCGATTTGCGATGCGATCCCGTCTGGTGCGTGTGTCCGCCGCCCAACATCGCCAGCATCGCCAACCCGGTGACGCCCGTATCGGCGCGCATGCCGGTCGTCTGCCGCAACTGCCCTTCCACAAATCCGCCACGGCCGGCGTGGTGCTTGGCGGCGCTCCAGCGGCCGTCCCGTTCTTGATTCTTGGCGAGCCAGCGCAGCGCCGCGTCGACCGCTTCTTCGGTACTTTTGGTGCCACCCCGTTTCTTGGCCGCTGCGGCTCGGTGGGCTGCCTCGCGCAGTTGATAGCGTGACCGCGGCTGAGACTCGTGTCGCGAAACGTGACGCCAGCCTTCGACACTTTCTTTGATTGTTGGTTGTTCATTATCACGTTGAGGCGCAGCGTCGGGCACCGGCGCCATCGTTTCTCGCTCGTTCAAGCGCGGTTCCAGCAGATCGAGTGGTGCCGCCGCGGCGGGGGCGGTATGCGTATCCGGCAATTCGGCGATCTGTCGCGGGAGCGGTGGCGCTGGCTCCGGTTCAGCCGCCGGTTCGCCAGACTCATGGGACGGCGGCAATTCGACGATCCGGGGTAGCGGCGGTTCGATCGGTGCCGCCGATTCGTCCGAAGGTGGCTCCGGTGTCGGGCGCTCTATCGCTTGCCGCTCGGGTCCTGGCTCAGCAAATACGAAAGTCGCAGGCGCCGGTAGTGGCGGTGTGGGTTCGCTGAGCACCGGCTCGCGGGGAGCCGCTTCGACCAATTTCAATTCCGGGGCCGGCGTCAGCGTCGGTTGCGGCTTGATCGGCTCGACAGGCTTCGGCGGTCTCTTTGCTGGCGGTTTCGCCGCCTCGACGGGCTCGACGGTTTCGTCGTCGAAAGCGAGTTGGAATTGGATGGCGTTCTCACCCGGAAACTGCGGCGTGTCAAAAAGACGCAAGAATTGGGCAGAGCCAAAAATCAGCAGATGGGCCATGACCGACAGGACGATGCAGGCGCGGATAGGCCTCGTTTGAATAAAGCGTAGGCGAGCAAACACGACGACAGCGATCGCCAGCAGTAGGAATCCGAGTCCGATCACCCACCAGCCTTGGTCAATGCCTTGCAACGATTCGGCGACGGAAGCGAAGGCAAACATTTGCGGTCGTTACCAAGGGTGAAGGGGATTCGATCCGCCAGAATCGCTTAGCGACTGACGGTTCCATTGCGGACAGAAATTGCCATATTGCGGACGCCGGCCGCTTTGCAGGCGTTGAGTACCGACGCGACATTTTGAAACGTACCGCTCGCTTCGCCTCGTACCGCCACGCTTAATGCCGGTTGAGACGTGCGAGCCGTCTTTAGTTGTGACTGGAGTTGAGTGAGCGAGACCGGTTTTTCATCCAGTAAGATTTTTCCATCTTGAAAGACGTGGACGACCTTTTTGAGCGGCATGGGCGTGCTGCTGGCGGTCTGCCCAACGCTGGGGACCTGCAGCTTGATCTTGCTTTCGTCGTCGGTGAACTTCGTGCCGACCATGAAGAAGATGATCAACAGGAAAAGGACATCGATCATCGGCGTCAAATTGAGCGTCGGCGCTTCATCGAGATGGGTTTTTAGTGGCATGTCAGCGTCCGACTGTTAAGTTCCTAGGCTGCCGACTTGGCGGGGCGAGTTCGCGTCCGTTTCGGCTTCGTCTCACGCCAACCGTCGATAGCGATGGCGTTGACGACGTCTTGGCTGTGGCTATCAATCTCCGTCACCAACTTGTCGGCACGTCCCGAAAAATAGAGATGGACGACGTAGGCCGGAATCGCCACGCAGAGTCCGGCTGCCGTTGTCAGAAGGGCTTGGCTGATCCCGCCCGCCAGCAGATCGGGGCGTCCCATCGCATCGGCCGAAGCGATGACATTGAAGGCGCGAATCATCCCCATCACCGTGCCCAGCAGACCGATCAACGGACTGATGGTGGCGATGCCATTGAAGAGCCGCAAGTAACGCCGCAGCCCCGTCGAAACTCGTTCTCCCGAGTCAATGATCGCTTGTTCCACCTCGACGGCAGGTCGGTCCCATTTCACGACAGCGGCGGCGAATACCTCGGCGATGGGACTGCCGTTCTCGCGACATCGTTCCAACGCCGCTCGTTGCGTGAGCTCGCCATTTTGAAGCTGGTCGATGAATCGTTTCACGAAAGGACCCGGAATGACTCGGCCTCGCCGCAAACTAATCGACCGCTCGAACGCGAAGACGAGCAGAAAGAACGAGCAAACGACGAGCGGAATCAGCATCGGACCGCCCTGTTGGAATAGGCCGACCAAATGAGACAGCCGACCGGTCGCGGGAGTCAATGTGCCAACGGACTGAGCGTAGACCGAGTTGCCCGTTGCCAGCAATATCGTACCGATGAGTGCTGTTTGCCGCATAAAATGGTCTCGCTCTGTGGGTTCGCCAGGGAGCTTAATGGGCCATCAAGCTCTGGGCGTCTAAAATTGGCAGTTAGTAAGGTTTGTTCGTGTCGTCGGTGGGGCGATTCGCAATTTCGGATCCATGCTGCCTCGTCAGTCGAGACAGGATTTCGACGGCGTCGTCGGTGTGTCCCGCTTGTTGGTAGCACTCGGCCGCTGCCAACATCGCTTTGGCGGCGGTCGTCGTCTGTGGATGGAGTGCAGCGATCCGGAGGTAGGTGCGGGCCGCCTTTTCGAATTGGCCGGCAGCTTGTTGTCGTTCGGCCTTCGCCCAGGTATCGCTGGGGATCTCGAAGTCGAATTCATCGGCTGCGCCACCGAAGAGGTCAACCGTATCTTGGACCGGCGGATGGGGGGTGACGATCGCGGTCGCCATCGAGATTTTTCGTAGCACGGCTTGGCTGCGCGTCCGCCAAACGTCGGCCGCGTTTGCGTCTTCTTGCAGCACCGATTCGAGTTCTTGCGTGGCTCGGTCGTATTCTTGCTGCTTGTAGAAGGCGACTCCCAGATGGAAAGCGATCGCCGATCGGAAGCGTTCGCCTGGTCCTGGCCGGAGCAGTTGTCGTGCCGCCTGGAATGAGTCGATCGCCTCTTCCAGCTGTTGCAGCTCGAGATGGGCTCGCCCGATCCAGTACCTCGCATCGGCCAAAAAGTTAGAACTGGGGAATTGATCGTTGAGGCAGTGGAAGTTGGCGAGCGACTTCTGAAATTGGCCGCGACTGTGTTCCATCAGGCCGAGGGCCAACAGCGCTCGGTCCCCGTGAGGTGGTTTGGACGATTCGGCAATCAATAGATATAGCTGCTCCGCTTCATCATGCTTTGCTGCCAGCTCTAAAGAGCGGGCCTGGCCGTAGAGCGCTTCCCAATGGTCTTCAGGATCGTCTTTCGCTTCGGCAAAGGTTCGGTAGAGGTTTGCTGCTTCTTCGTACTTCTTGAGTTCGAAACAGACGTCGGCCAATCGTCGCTGTGCCGACCGCCGAAGTCCGTCGTGGCCCGCTTCGGCTGGCGAGGACGCTGTGAGGAACGTTCTTAAGGCTTGATTCGCGAGTCGCCAGTCTTGCATCGCGAATGCTGCGACGCCCAGTTGAAAATGGGCCCGCACGCGGTTGGCGTCGTGCGGTTCGGCGACAGCGAGGAACTGCTGATACGTCGCGACAGCCTTTGCATAGTCTTGCAGCTGGATGAGCGACTCGCCCAGGTAGAAGCGGGCGTCGTGCGTCCGCTGATTCTCACCCGTTGGCGCTTCGGACAGCACAAAATCCTCGAAAGCCGTGGCAGCCTCTGGCCAACGTCCGGCTTGGTAATAGTAAGCGCCCTGCTGGAAAGAGTCGCGAGGTGCAGAGCTGCCGATCGGGCCGGCCGTGTCACGTGTGGTGAACTGGGCGCGTACCGGTGGCGCAAAAATTAGGCAGCTCAACGTGGCTGTGAGCAAGAGTCTTCGTAAAACCATACGCTTCCCTACGTTGCGGTTCGTACGGTTAACATCGGGTGAAGGCGTCACTGCTAGTACTGGGAACCGCGATGCCGGACGACTTGTCAGCGTCCCGTCGTCGACTTTTCCTCAGAAAGCAAACAGCCGTTGGATTCGGCAGGAACCGTGGCTGTCGTGTCTTGCGCAGCTGGCGTAACTGGAATGCCAGCGAACCGACGCGGGACGACCGCTGGCGCTGCATCGCTGGCAAGCCATCGTCATTCGAGCTAGGAAAGTTGGTCTAACCGTTCCAGACTGCCGATAATTGATCCCCAGAGGGAAGCGCATTTGGGGATCGGTATGTTTCGACGTAAGCAAAAGACACAGACTCAGCAGCAATACAGCGATCAAGTCCGTCCCATCGACGAACGGCCACCGCTGGTCGTCGCGGTACCGCGACCACACTGGCGATTCGTACCTTTCTTGCTGTCACATTTGGCGGCCGGGTTGTTGATTTGGTCTTGGCTCCGGCCAGAGACACGCCGCATTTGGGATCTCTACGATGCGGGCACATTCCGGTTTTTTAACTCGACCCTGGCCGGTAGCGAGTGGTGGCTGCAAGGGCTGGCCGCGGCGAACGGGCACAAAGCAGACCTCGTGGCGGCCGTTGCGATCGGTCTCTTGATGCTGTGGAACATTCGATTCTATGAGAAACGCTGCATCTTCTCTGGTTGGCTTTCCCTGGGCGTATTCACGATCAGTGTATTGCTTGCCAAAGAACTGATTTGTGGAACGCTGATCCATGACGTGGTCGGCTTTCAACGAGCCAGTCCGTCGACCGTGATGGAGGCCAGTCACCGTGTTTCGGAATTGGTCCCCGAAATTCAAACGAAAGACAGTTCACCGCTCAGTTTTCCAGGTGACCATGGCTTTGTCTTGATGAGCGTTGCACTTTACATGGTGTACCGCGGCTCGGGACGACAAGAGATGATCGCCTGGTTGTTCTTGCTGGTGTTTGGCCTCCCACGCGTTATTGTGGGAGCTCACTGGGCCACCGACATTGTTGTTGGCAGTTCGGTCGTGGCGTTGTTGTTTACCGCCTGGCTGATGGCGACGCCGTTGCACGATCGGATCGTGAACGGCATCTGTTGGCGATTGGCCAATTCCTTCGCGGGTCTGTTCAACCGTCGAGCCGCCGTCTAGCGCCCGAGCAAGGGCGCCGCGACTAGGCAGCGCCCGTGCCGATGTTCTTTAGCTTATGTTGCAGGAGCAGCAGCGGGACGATCGTGACCAGCATGATCGGGATTGCGATGGAGGGGCTCATGCAAAGCTGCCCCAATTCAAAAAACCAGTGCGAATCGACGAACGTTTTGGCCGCTTCGGTATTCGCTTCGGCTGCGTGAGCTGCTCCTCCGATAGCCATCTGTTTGGCAATCGCTGTACCGCCCAAGGCGGTGTGCCAGGCGGCAGCGGCGCCGCCCAACGCAAAGTAACCGATGGCAAGCCCGCCGATGGCTCCCAAGCCAATGGCCAGTCCTCCGAGGGAAATGGCTCCAATTCCACATCCGCCCAAAGCAACCACCCCGATACCGACGGCGCCCAGAGCAATGGTTCCGACCGAAAAACCGCCGACGGCGATCAATAGTCCGTAAGCTTTGTCTCCCACAGCGATCCATCCGACCGCCGGCTCGCTGGCAGATGTCCTGGGATCGCCGATGCCAATACCACCGCTCATTCTTATGGAAAGCAGCGGGATGCCGCACAATGTCGAAGGTGAATCGTACGAACGTGGTCCAGATTCGTTCTGCAGGAAGGCGGGCAAGCTATTTGCAAATTCTTCCGGTACTGAATCCAGGGTGCCGGTCTCTCGTCGAATGCGGACGATGGCCCGGTTGCCGAAAAGAATCAAACCGAACAGCGCGACCGTGTACATCAAGCTTAAGCCGACGATCCACATCGCCAAGTTGGCGCTATTGCCGATTTGGGTTCGGAAGATCAAGGTACTCATCAAAATGCCGACGACCAGAATGAAACCAAGGATAGCGGCGGTCATCTTCTTGATGAATGTTCGTTCGCGTTCTGAACGAGCGCTTTTCAAACCGGCTTGGTAACCAAACCAGCCGCCGAGGAGACCAACGATCGGTCCGATGATGGCTCCAGCGACAACGGTACTTGCACTACTCATCGCACTCACTCCTTTTGCACTAGCGGTTATGGTTGCCGCTTTCACGGAACCGGACATGACGGGCAGCGCCGCAAGGACACCGATCGTGAAGGCACGACCCGGAGCACTCGCTCGAAGGCCACGTTCGATGACGGCCGCCACTTCGTCACGTAGCATCGTCCGTCCACGAGCCAGGCGCTGCTTCACAGCAGCAGGAGATAGATCCAACAATTCGGCAACCCGATTCACCGATTGATCTTCGCGGTAAAACAGCACCAACGGTTCGCGGTACATGACTGGCAGCGATTGCAGTGTGCGGTCCACCAATTCCGTTTCTTCTTTTTCCATGGAAGACTCCACAGGGTCGGTCGCTGTCGTATCTTTCAGCTCGGTCCCATGGAGGTCCGCGGCACCACGCATCACATCTCGGCGGCGGGATGACGAATTGGCCAAGTTGCGTACGATTCCGCAGAGCCAAGCTCTTAATCGCGCCGGGTCGCGCAATTGGTCGATCGACTTCCACGCCGAAACAAACGCCTCTTGAGCAAGCTCCTCGCTGATGGATAGGTTGCCGGTCGCGCCGTATGCGACCGAGCAGACGAGCGATTGATAGCGGCCGACCAATTCGGCAAATGCATCGCGGTCACCGCGTTGGCATTTTTCGACGATTTGGTGATCGGTGATCGACATTTTCGCACTACCTAAGAACGAGGTGCTTGGCGAGGACCATTTCCCCTTCAGTATATAGGTGGCGCTGACTGCTCGGTTGGTGACACGATTTTCGCAGATTTCGAGAAATCTGCGGGGCGGCACGTTTTCCGTGGCCGATTGCGGTATGGGCCAGCCTGCGACCACAATAGGCCAAGCCGCTGTGTTTCACGAACAAAAGTTGAATCGATGCCTGATACCGATTGTTGCGTTGTGGGAGCTGGGCCTGCGGGGGTCATGCTGGCGTATTTGCTGGCTCGGCAAGGCGTGCGAGTCACGCTGTTCGAGGCGCACGACGATTTTGATCGAGAATTTCGCGGTGATACGCTCCACCCATCGACGCTGGAACTCATGGATCAGCTCGATTTGGCGGATGAACTACTCCAGCTACCCCATCACAAACTGGAGCAAGCCGTTTTAGAAACGACGGAGGGGCGAGTTGTCGCGGCCGAATTTCGTGGACTCAGGACGAAATTCCCGTACATCGCGTTGATGCCACAGGCACGGTTTCTCGAATTCATGGTGGGGCAAGCGGACAAGTTCGATCATTTTGAGTTGCGGATGGGCGCCAATGTGCGGTCGCTCGTTCGCGAACAGGATCGTGTCGTCGGTGTTTCGTTTCAGGACGAACATGGCGAACAAACCATGTCAGCCCCTTTGGTCGTCGCCTGCGACGGGCGTTTTTCTCGCTTGAGAAAGCAGTCGGGGCTCGAGCTAAAGAAAACCGCACCACCGATGGATGTGCTCTGGTTCCGTCTACCCCACGGTGATCAGCCGACATCGACAACGTTGATGGGACGCATCCATCGGGGGCGAATGTCGATCGTGCTGCCAAGGAAAGATCATGACCAAGTAGGGTACGTGATCCTCAAAGGGAGCTTTCGGGCTGTGCGTGATGAGGGATTGGAAAAGTTCCGCCAGCGGTTACTCGAGCTGTCGCCGGCGTTTGGCGATCGCGTTCAGGCGATTCAAGCGTGGAGTCAAATCACGCCGCTTTCGGTCGAATCGAGCCGGTTGAAGCGGTGGTACCTGCCCGGCCTGTTGCTAATCGGCGATGCGGCGCATGTGATGTCTCCGGTGGGTGGCGTGGGGATCAACTATGCGATCCAAGATGCCGTCGCTGCGTCCAACTTGTTAGGCGCCAAGCTCCTGCAGGGAGCGCCGCCAGTGGCGGACTTGCGTGCCGTCCAACGGCGGCGAGAACTGCCGACGCGCATCATTCAGGCGTTTCAAGCGGCGATTCAGCGACGCGTGATTGGCATGGCACTTTCGGTTGACCAAGCGTTTCGACTGCCATGGGTGTTTAAACTGCCACTACTACGGCAATTGCCGGCTCGATTGATTGCATTTGGTTTTCGCCGTGAACGGATTGAATCATGAATGTGTCCGGAGCGAACGCGGCGGAAGAAAATCACATTGACCCGACGTTTGAATTGGCAGTCATTGTCGTTGCCTACGCCGTTTGCGTTTCGCTGTTGCATCTTTTCGCCATGGTGGCGTTGCGAATGACTTATGATTCGTTGTCTGCCGGACCCAATTGGCTGGGCGTTGGCATTACGGCAGTGTTTTTTGGCAACATTGCGGCGCAGGTGCTGACGATCGTCGCCTACGCAGGGTTAGCCAATGGGCGGAGTTTCACGCGAATTGTTTTGGCGGGTGCTCTGATTTTCTTCGGCGCTTTTGTGATGCTGGCCGGTTCTACAGCCAACTGGGGTGGCTCGGTCGACGGGCTGATGTTGGTCGCGTTCAGTGGCTTCATGTTGTTGGTGTTTTGCCTGGCGTTGATTCCGTTTTGGATATTGAGAGTAATGTATGGCTGGAGGATGGGCCCCGTTTCGGCGGAGGAGGTGCAGGGACGGTTTCGGCTTGAACATCTCTTCGGTTGGATGACGTTTCTCGTCCTACCACTCCTTTTGATTCGCATGTTCATTTCCGCATCAGTCGGCGGATTCAACGTACTGACTTTGTTGTATTTTGGGCTCGTGGTCTTGATGTTGTTTGCCAGCTCAAGCGCGTTCATCTATTCGGCGGGCATCTGTGAGCGCAGAATGGCGTTTTACCTCGTCGTCCCAATCGCGAGCGTCGCTGCCGTCGTTGACTACGTCCTCACCAGGTTGATTGTCCCCGGACCGATTCAGATTCTCTTACCTATGTTGCTGGTCGGTCACGTGGTCGCTGGCTTGCACTTGAGTTTGGTGATGATCAGCTTAAGGAGAATTGGGTGGCGTTTTTCGACGTTTAGGACGCGCGTTCGAAAGGACATCGAATTGGATTCGACAGTCCCTCTGGCGACGCTTGAAGGCCCAACGCCACACCCGCTCGACTAAACGGAGTCTTATCAGTCAACTGCTCGGTTCAGTTATCGCGTGAAAACAAGCGCAAGAAAAACGACGCCGGGTAAACCGGCGCCGCATCCCCTCAACTATATTGACTGGCGAACCGATTAGCCGCCGTAGGCCGAAGTCGGGTAGTTGCTGCTAGGCCCGCCTTCGACGTTGCCCACTTGATGCAAGTGGTTGTGATCGATGTAGAGGACTTCGACGGAATCGCTATCTTCCAGCGTATGTGGGATCGGCCAGCCGACAATCGTCCGTTCGGAGAAGTAGACGGTGCACTTGTAATGAGCGTGGTGTTGCTGAGCCGGTCCGACAAGCGGATAGAATCGGGGCGGATCGACGTAATCGGCGATGAGGTCTTTCACGATGCGGACATTGTTGCGCTGACGTTCCCAAAGTAGCGGAATGCCGCCCTCCAATTGGTTCACTCGTTCCAAAGCACGCATGACTTCATCATCGCTGGGTGGGTCGAGTGCGATCGCTGGGCCGCCCGAAGTGATGGGCCCCATGATGGGGACCCGCTCGTAACGTTCGTGTTCCCAGTGAGCGTCTTCCAGATTCTTTTGCCACAAAGGACTAACAGGAATCGGGATGGCGGCCCATCCAAGACTGATACCAGTACCCGTACAGCCAATCTGAGTCGACATTGCGGCGAGCAAAAGCATGACGATGGCCAGTGAACTCTTCATGACGTGATCCTAGTTTCGTGTGACTCAATGGAGACGACCGCGTTGCCAGAGCGATTTGGCAAGGCGCGTTGAGGCCTAGCAGCTTCACGAAACTGTTATCGAGTTAATCTGGGCGCAACTTGTGGGTTTTTCCGATTGCGAAGAGATTTACTTCAATATGGCTGCCTGTCGTTGCAGGGCGGCGACCCTGACTTCGCGGCGCACAAAAAAAGGAAACCCGTCGGATGCGACGGGTTTCCTTGATTGAAGATTGTTCTAAGCCGTTTTGTTACTTGGACTTGAAGTCCAAGAACCACCAGCCGTCATCCCATTCCAGCGACACTTTCCGCCAACCCATGGGAACCTGAGGGTACGGATAGAAAGGACCGATGTACGGCCACGCCGAAGGTGAGTACTGCTTGGGATAAGTGACAGCACCGTAATTCGGATACGAAGCGTAGCTAGGCCAAGCGTGGCCCGGCAGTTGGGGCGACTCGTAAGACATGCCGCCTCCGGCTGGTCCCATATCGCTGTAGCCACCATCGCTATAGCTCTCGCCGCCACCGTAGTAGCTGGAATCGACCATGGGGGTGCCCATGCCAGAACCGTAGCTTCCCGCGGCACAGCCACCGTTCAGGCAGCCTTCCGAGTACTGCACGGGGCGAACTCGACGAGGGCCGTGACCGACCGGTACCGGACCGCCAGCACGAGTCGCGTGAGCGGCTCGACCCGGCGTGGCTGCCGGTATGCGCTGGGTGACTGCCTGACGAGTTGGGGCGATCGCCCGTTCGACCGGAGGAGCCTCCATGATCGGAGCATTGTTGGTCACTTGGCGAACTGGCGCTGCAGCCGTTTCTTGGGCTGGCTCGCCAGGAATGGTCAGGTCGTTAACAACGAGTTTTACCCCGTCGACGCGACGCGCCAGATTCAAAGCGTGTTCACGCTGTGATTCGTTGTTGACCTGCCCTTTCATCCAGACGATTCCGTTCTCGACTTTTACGCCGATGCGGAACCCATCTAGGGCATTCGCTGTTTTGGATGCGCGGAGTTGCTCCGCCAAATTTCGAGCAATGACCGTATCATCAGCTCGTACACAAGTTGAAAGTCCAATTAGGACAAGCAGGATTACAGATCCCGCGCGACGAAGTCTCATCGGTTCCCCCCTTTAGAGACGGACGGCTACTACATGCCTGCAGTAGTTGTCGGCGAATTGGGGCGTTAATTTAGAGCGATTCTTCGTTTTTTGGCGTTTGAGTCGGTGCTGCCGCTGCTGGCATCGCTGCGGTTCGGCGATGGATCAACCACGCTGAAACCACTCAGAACCGCTCAATGGTCGCGTTCGCCCGATTTTTCCCCCGTCAAAGGTGGCTCCGACGACCATCGTTCCCAACGTGATGGCTGACAATAACCACCCTTCATGGCGACAAGCAAGACACAGCATCGTGCTACCACCCACGGCAGCAAGCGCCACGAAAAAGAGGTGTTGGCAAGCATGCCGCAGGCGAATTTGAAAAGCCATGCGGATGCTGGCAAGGCTAACAAGCCCCAACAATGATGTTGCCGCGAGCACGGCCAGCAAGGTTGTTTCGTTGATCAAGATCATTTTCGTAACTCCTGGAGATTCCATTCCCACTGACTAAACGGACAAAACGCAAGATTGGGGCCACGCCGCGTTGCGATCCGTTAACGCTGCCGGAAAACAGTTCCGGTGGCGGCAGAGGCTGGATTTGGGGCAGTTTTGGACGATTGAAGAACGATCCATCTTGGCGTCGCCGGTCGATAAATTTGCGTCGACTTCTGTAACTTTTACAAAGCGACGGCGGTGCCTTGGCAAAAGTCTCCACAACCTGCCCTACTCGTACCAAAAATTCCGTTGCAGAGACGAGGCCGATTCAAAGGCTTAGACGGTTCCGTCGATCCGACTTATGGGTTGGGCCCGTTCGCCAACGCGAACGATCAGCTTTCAGCATCAGCAACTTTGGCAGTGGATGGCGCAGTCTGCAGATTGGGGTCGCGGAGATCCCCGGGCTTTGCTACTTACTCGCGGCGGGCCGCCCAGCGCTGGCCGTCTGACCTCCACGCTCGTCCTTTTCGACTTTCACCATTTTGGTGAAACGTGTCACTAGTTTGATGAATTTCCGTAAGCTGTTGATTTAAAACAGGTTACATCTTTTCCGCCCGGCTTAAGGCGGTGGCCTTTGCGACATCTCGTGTCGTAACCCTTTGTTTTCAAGTGGTTTACGAGAACTTGTCCCGGCCTTCACTACATTTGTGAATTCGGTGCCAGCTGTGGTGGCGTCCGTCCTCGGTGAGAGCTCTAAGTCGTTGTCTTAAAGTGGTTTAGAGGAATGACGGATTTTGAGCCGCGATGGGCTCGATCGGCGCCTGATTTGCGTTCTTACGAAAGCGTGAGCAGACAGCTCGCGCTGAAAACAACCATTTTGAAAGGTAAGAGCCAATGTTTCGAGATAGCAACGATCATGACAATGACCTTCGTTTTGAAGACAAAGTCTGTCGCCGCAACCAACCTGTCCGACGTCCGAAAGCGTCGCGCCGACGAACCGGCAAGAATCCAGGTGGTGGAGGCGCTTCGCTCAGCGGTATCCGTCAGCGACGCAACAAGCGATGGGCTTGGTGATCTAAAGCTTTCTCGACATTTTCAAATAGTGAAGCCGATGCTGCTGAGGCAGCATCGGCTTTTTTCGTGTTGTTCTTCGGGGCGATCGACGCTCGCCCGTGTGCAATTCGGCGCGCGTTAACGCTTGGCCGCTTGTCGCGCGAGATGCTTATCGAGGTAGTCGTCGACATCCGACGTACTGGCGTCTCGGTTCACGACATTCCCCTTTTCATCCAACAGGATCATCGTTGGCAGCGTCAAGACGCCCAAGTCAACGGCCAGTCCGCCATCCAGACCGGCGCTGTCAAACAGCTGTGGCCACGAGAGGCGGTTTTCCTTGAGGTAGGCGGCCAGCTTGTTCTTGTCCGTGTCGAGGTTGACTCCGACTGGCATGAACTTTCCTCCGTATTGAGCCACCAGTTTGTCGATGCGGCGAATGTCATCTTTGCATGGCTCGCACCAGGTCGCCCAGTAATGAACCAAGACGATGCGGCCTCGGAGCTGCTCGATGCTTAGCTGTTTGCCTTGCACCGTGTTGCCGGCCAGGCGAATCGGTCGGCCCACGCTGGTCAGCCGCGTACGGGCTCCTTGCGCCTTCTTAGCAACGAGATTTTTGGCTCCACCTTGCTTGATGATGCCGTCGTACCAGCCGAGCGCCTTCTTTTCGTTGCCAGCATATTCTTCGGCAATTGCCAGCTGCAGCATGGCGTCGGAAGCGTCGGGGCTGTTGGGGAATTCGTCAACGAATTCTTCCAATTGAGCGAGCCAATTCTCTTGGATTTCCTCGAATTTGGCATCTTTTTCTTGCAGCTTCATCGAGTAGTTGGTGGTCATCCAGCGGTACTTGACGTAGCCGGTGAGCTCCGATTCTTTCGATTGCTTGGCCAGTTCCCGATAGAGTTCTTGGAGCTTCGAGAGCCCTTTCGGGTAGGCTCCGGTTTGCGTGGCAGTCCCGAGCGTGTCGGCCAGCTGGCGAATCCACAGGAACTGATCTTTCTGCGATTTGGCGTTGCCGGCCATCTTCCGGAGCAAAGCGGTTTGCTCGTCGTACAAAGCGGCCTGTTCGCGAGGCGAAGCGGCAGCGATTTTCTTTTCAATCGCGTCGACTTTGGTCATGAATTCTTGCATTTCCTCGGAAACGCCATCGTCGGCGAACTTCGGAGCTTCGGGCAGCTTGTTCATCGCCGGCGTCAACACGTAGCCGACTTCGGTGCGCGCTTTCTCGTCCATCAGACCGGTTGGAATGTCGACGAGACGCCAGTTTTCACCGACCCGATAGAGCGCTCCGATGCCGATTTGTCCGTGTTTTCCGCCGTTTTCGATCATCGCTGAGACGTTCTCGTAGGCGTAAACATCGCGAGAATTTCCGCTTGAACCGGCGGGCAGAATGCAGGGTTTCGTCGCACCAAAATGGACCCATTTTGAACGTTGGTCGACACTCCGTTGGGTTTTCACCGCGGCGGCAAAGCGCTTCGTCGCGGTGCTGACATTTTTGGTCATTTCCGCTTTGCGATCGGGGCTAAGGCCGAGCGAATCGATCTCTTTCGAAGTGATCAGAAGGCGTTCGAATCGCTGAATATCTTTGTCGCGGATAGCGGCCAGCACTTCAAATGAAAGCTCTTCGGCCGAAATGGTCTTCCACTCGTCAATGCGGCCGTCTTGGTTCCGGTCGATGGCCCATTTGGTGCCACCAAGTCCGAGCCAGCGGTATTGGTCTGGTTTTCCGTCGAAGTTCGAATCGACGTCGCGATAGGACTCGATTCCATTGAGAAAATAGCACCATTGGTCCAAATTCGAGTCTTTGTTCGAATCGATAAAGGCTCGCAAAACCTGGCCACCTTGGCCTCGGACGACCAACGCTGAAGCGTCGCCAATCTGTTCTGACTCGATCGTGCAGGTCTCAATTTCCTTCGCGGAAGGTCGATCGATTTCGACGTCACGTTGGACAGGTACTAATTTCAAAGCTTCTTCGACCGTCGCGGCGGTGGCGCTGATTGCACAAGCACACAGGCTTGAAATCAAAACGAGACTTCCCGAAGGCCGTCGCAAATAGCGGTGGAATGCTGACATTTCAGTCCTCTAATGGGGCAGTGTGTTGGCCAAAACTGGGAAAAAAGAGAACCCGTTTTCGGTTTTGGCGTCTTGTTTTTTGGTATTCGTATGTGGATTGCGCCGCGATGTGCGGCGCACATCCTGAGGTATCGACAGGGAGGCATGGGCGGATAAAGCCGGTATTCGAACTTCTTGGAGTCAGATTCTAAGAAAAGTTTTCGCCAGCAGTGATGTCGCCGCTAGTTCTCTGTCGATGAAGCACGTTCCGCCACCTTGTTCACTGGAGTAATCGTTTTAGAATACGCAGATCGATGTGGGCAGGAAAGCTTGTTGCATCGTATGGGGCGCATAGCTCAGTTGGTTAGAGCGCGTCGCTGATAACGACGAGGTCCCAAGTTCGAATCTTGGTGCGCCCACTATCAAAACAGCCATTCAAAAGAGTCAAGAGTCAAAAAGCTAAGTAAAAAAAGTTAGGTAAAAAAGTCGCCCGAAACGTTCAAAGACAACTCGTTGAATGCTTCGTTAGACATTACTCTGACTAAACAGAGACGGCAAACGGAATTCGCATCGGCAGGCTGGCTGCGACCGATACGAGCAAATTTGCCAACACGCGGGGATGTAGCTCAGTTGGGAGAGCACCGGCTTTGCAAGCCGGGGGTCAGGGGTTCGAGCCCCCTCATCTCCACTTTGGTTAGTACCCAAAGTGTTGCGAAGTTTCAAATTTGAAGACTGCGCACAATTTTGGTCCGTGCTTTGTCGCAAAACGCTTGTTTTTAAGGCTTCAAAAGGGGCCTAGTAACGAAACGCGACTTAGTGCACACTGTGGCTCGCTGGCAAGAAACTGCCGGCGAAAAAAGAGCACAAAATGATTCGAGTTAGGGTGTTAAGCCCTGTTGACACATCTTTGAGCTTTTCATATTTTACAGGGCTTCCGATGGTCCGGGACAGTCACCCAGCTGGGGTGGTTGTCCCTGTCCTTCGAGGCAGGCCGGTTGGAGACGACTGGCAGCTCTTTGACAATTTGGTTGATTGATAGATGGCATCTTAAAATTTTCGAGTGCCCCACAAGGAGCGCACTTCGGGAAGATGGCGATCGGTTCGGTTTTTATGCAACGGACTCGTGAAGCATCTTCGCACTTGTGCAACCGTAGTGCAGATGAGACGAAGCTTTAGTTAGCTGAAGAGCTTTGAATTCTTGTGGTCAAGTTATTAAGGGCGCATGGGGGATGTCTTGGCATCAGAAGGCGATGAAGGGCGTGGAAGTCTGCGATAAGCCCGGGGGAATTGACAAACGAGTGTTAATCCCGGGATTCCCGAAATGTGTACACTGAATACATAGGTGTGCATGGCTAACCCGGTGAACTGAAACATCTAAGTAACCGGTGGAATAGAAAGAAAAATCGATTTCCTCAGTAGCGGCGAGCGAACGGGAAATAGCCCAAACCGAGGAGGTTTTCCTTCTCGGGGTTGTAGGGCTCTTCATATAGGAGTTACAAAACGATCAACTAGCAGAACGGCATGGAATGGCCGACCACAGAGGGTGACAGTCCCGTAAGCGGCAGTTGTATCGACTCCTGAGGAGTACCTGAGTAGGTCGGGTCACGTGGAACCCCGACTGAATCTACGGGGACCATCCCGTAAGGCTAAATACTCTCTGATGACCGATAGCGAACTCAGTAGCGTGAGTGAAAGATGGGAAGAACCCCTGTTAGGGGAGGATACTGAACCTGAAACCGTGTGCCTACAAGCGGTCGGAGCACTATGGCAGTTTACTGCAATGTGTGACGGCGTGCCTTTTGCATAATGATCCGGCGAGTTACCGTCTGCGGCTGTGGTTAAGATCTTACGGATCGAAGCCCCAGGGAAACCAAGTCTGAATAGGGCGTTTTGGTCGTAGGTGGTAGACGCGAAACTGAGTGATCTACCCATGGGCAGGTTGAAGCGCGGGTTATACTGCGTGGAGGACCGAACCCACCTAGGTTGAAAACTGGGGGGATGACCTGTGGGGAGGACTGAAAGTGTAATCAAACTCAGAGATAGCTCGTTCTCTCCGAAATATCTTTAGGGATAGCCTCAAGGAACTATTTAACGGGGGTAGAGATACTGAATCGGATGGGGGCCCTTCCCGGGGTACCTCACTGAACCAAACTCCGAATACCGGTAAAATTATCTCGGCAGTCAGTCCCTGGGGGATA
>CAYZRS010000046.1:0-41481 GCA_964480915.1 uncultured Pirellulaceae bacterium
AAATGGCCTGCATGATGGTTATCCTGAAGCAATTATGAAACTGCTTCTAGGGAATCCACCCACGCACGGATTCAGCCGCGCTCCGCTGCAACCCAATTAGGGGGTAGCTTGAAGACTGCGCACGAGGAGGGCGCGGATTCGATTTCCTCGGGAGCCCGATGGGGATGCTGATGGGGAACGCGAATTTCTACGGCGCTCCACAGCCGCCTCGTTTGAGACGCGGCGATTTCCTTGAGAACGCCTCCAGAAGAGGCCGGCCTATCGTTCTTCAAGCGATAGCGAGGTGATCAAGACTTCGGCGCCCGGAGTAAGGGACCGCAACTTGTCGGCGATATGCTGCTTTTCCGAAACGGAGGCTTTCTCGATCTTCTTTTTGTAAAGATCCAACTTTTTACGACGATGACGACGTCGTTTGATTTCCTTAGCTCGTTCGCTGCAACCGCCCATGTCGGCTCCTGTTTGGCTTGATCGTAAAGAGACGGCACCTACACCGTTTCAAGAGTAGACGCATTTTTATCAGTTGGACGAAGGGCGGTCAACGCGCGGCAAACCGTAAACGCACTCCCCGTCGGCGGATAAGATGCTAAACTTGTGCTCAGAGAGTCACTGACTCACGAACGGATGGGTGGCCGAGTCTGGTTTAAGGCAGCAGTCTTGAAAACTGCCGTACGGGTAACCGTACCGGGGGTTCGAATCCCTCCCCATCCGCTGTTTTTTCTTCGGACAGCGAATTTCGTCGGTATGATGAAATTCCTCGCCCTGCTGGCTCACACAGCAGATACCGCGCCGATTCTTGGCGTTGCGCCACGGAGGTCGTCGCTTATTTATTTGAGCGGCAAGTCAGCAGTATTCTGCCTGACCGCTGACCGCTAATTCTTTGTGGCGATGTCCACATCATTTGACGGAGAGTCTCCCATGAACGATCGCATGCTCAGCGAAAAATTTGGCCTGATGTTGATGGAAGGCGAACACCTGATCGAGGAAATCAAACCAACCAACAGCTTTGCGCGTTTATTCGCGATCACTAGCTGTTTGACGATTGTCGGCATTATTGCCGCACCCTTCGTCTACTTCGGTGCATTGATTGCCCAAGACAAATTTCGTTACTGGCTAACGAACCGCCGTGTCATCCTCGCCTCTGGGTTCATCGGACATCGCATCCGAAGTGTTCCCTTGGAAAGAGTTTCGGACGTTGCACTTAGCAGCACGTTTCCGGAAATGTTGGCGGGAACGAAATCGGTGATTGTCCGTGACATGACCGGCGAAGCCCAAAGCGGCAAAAGTCTGCTGGCCATCGACAACGCCGGCGACATCCAAAGGCGGATTTTGGAAGAGGTACAGCGGGTCAATTCCGAGAAGCGCAGCATCTAAGCTGAACTTTCATTGACTTCGCCAGTTAACAACAGCCAGTCGGCACGACGCCGACTGGCTTCTTTCTTGCGCTCCATCCCAGACGCGTGCCAGCAATGCTGTCGCTGCTTCGATGCAAGGCCTGCTTAAGTTCACCGAATGCTCGGGTCGATCCCATTGAGAAGGATAGAGAAACCTGCGCGCGAAAAACCACGGAAGGTTGCCACACGATGTCTGAGACCAAGCCTCGGATTGTAGACTCATTATTTCGAGCGCTCGTCGCGGAACGCAATCCGCGTCAGCTGGCGTTAGCCGTAGCGCTCGGATTCGGCATCGGCTTGGTGCCGAAACTCAATCTGATCGCCGTTGGTTGGCTGGTACTCCTTTTCATTTGCCGAGCCAACCTACTGGCGGGCCTTTGTGCGGCCGCGTTCGCCTCGCTGATTGGATTAGCGTTCGATCCGTACCTCCACCGTTTCGGCGACTTACTGTTGCATTCGGAGTGGCTCCGGCCATGGTTCGCGGCGATCTACAAACTGCCGCTAGGTCCCTGGACTTCGATCAATAATACGGTCGTCGCAGCGGCCACCACCATCGGACTGCTTCAGCTCATTCCCACCTACAGCATCGCCAGGTCGTTTTTTACTCGTCGCTTCGACCAACTCAACAACCACTGGATCGTTAAGGCATCACGCACTGAAGCCTCGACTGGATGGAGGATTTAGATGTTTCTTTGGAAACACGTCGCACCTCGGCTCCTTCTCTTGGTGCTATTCGCCACCTTCGTTTTGCTGGCGGTTGATCCGTTGATCCGCTGGTCGATCGTCCATTCTGGTCGAGCCGTTACTGGCGCCGATTTGGTTGTCGAATCAGTCCGTACATCCTGGAGCGATCGCTCGATCGAGCTGCGCGGTGTCCGCGCGGTCGATCCGACCAGTTCGAATAATGACATCTTCGCAGCCGACCTGATCCATTTGGAGCTGGATCATTCCGCATTAGGTCGCCGGAAGGCGATTGTCACTCGAGCCCAAGTGAGCGGACTGGAGGTCGGCACCGAGCGGCGAACGCCGGCCATTCGCGATCGAGATATTGAGGGTGAATACACTTCCAAGCTATCCGAACGTTTCTTGTTCGATGGTGGACATTGGTTAGAAACCGCCGGCCAGGAACTCGATCGACGCTACGTGGGAAATTCTTCCACGGTTGAAACGCTACTTGATGTGCTCGAGCGCTTCCCCAAAGAGTACGAACCGCTGGAATTGAAGGCGGCGGAAACGACGGCTCGCATTCGTGAATTGGAAGCGACGCTTGGCGACCTCAGCAACAACCCATTGCGGAATGCGACTTCATACCAACAGGCAATTGCCAGTTTGGATTCACTCGGTCGGGAACTTCAAGAAGTTCGTCGACAGGCCGATCAAGTCCACCAACAGATGTTAATGGACCGGGAGGCGCTGGCGGCGGCCCAAGAGCAAGATCTCGAATCGCGGACGGACGAGTTCGAGCTGGCGTCGTTGAATGCGGACAATCTTACGGAATACTTGCTCGGACCGGAAATCGCGAACCGAGTCGCAGGATTATCCCAATGGGTACGGTGGGGACGCAACTACCTCCCAGCACTCCACGCTCAGAGTTCAGGACTGCGGCACCGTGGCGAGAACGTTAATCTACTCGGCGGACTGGTCGAGCCAGACATTTTGCTGAACACGGTCGTGCTGAACGGACACGCGCAAGTCGGTGATTCGCGTTTGCAGATCGAAGGTAGCATCTCCGGTTTGTCATCGCAGCCACAATTGAATCAGCAGCCGGCAGAGATCGTCGTGCAAACGACCGGCGACACGCAGTTGCTAATTCAGGCCTCGTTTCAAGGCACCGGCAAGGAATCGAAGGACGCGATTGTCGTCAACTGCCCAACCTTTCAACTGCCCGAGAGAACACTGGGAGATTCCAACCAGCTGGCGCTCAAAGTGGCTCCGGCAGTCGCCCACTATTGGGCACGAATCGACATTCAAGGCGATAACCTGTCGGGTGAGATGATCATCAAACAACCGTCTGCGGTGCTACAACCAATCATGGGCGCAGAATTGCAACGCACACCGGTGGCTGGCCTTGTTTCTGAAGCGGCGGGCCAAATCGTAGCCATCGATTCATCCGTCCAATTGAGCGGTACTGTCGATAACCCAGCATGGACGATGCGATCCAACCTGGGCCACGATTTGGCACAGCAACTGGAATCGGGCTTGAAAGTTCAGCTACTGGCACAAAACCGACAGGCGATCCAATCGCTGCACGAACAGATCGCTCAAAAATCGAACAGTCTCGGCGCGTCGCTTAGCGACCGCCACCAACTACTGCTGCAGTCCATAGCCACCGCAACCGAATCGATTCAATCCGTCGCATCACAAGTCGCCAGTCGAGTCGAGCAGACCGACGGCATCATGAATACGACCTCTCCACTTCGCGAATCGTTGCTTCGTTAACTGGCAATCGGCGTTCGTCCCGTTGAGTCAACGCCGCATGTTGACGAAACACCACACCGAGCCAGCCCGACGTGGTCATGCGACGGTAAAAAGAACGAAGCGTGCAGGCGACCGCGCAGGCATTCCGCTTTTCTCACAGCGTGCCAAGCGTTTCTGAGCTATCCTTTCTAGGTCCCCTTCGTGATGGTTTCCAATCACACCGAGAATCAAGATGTTCGCAGAACAACGACGAGACCCGCGGTTTTCCCTGCGGGCGAATGAATCGATCAACGCCGTGATCACCGCTCCCCAGTGTGGAACGACGATGCCAGCCCGGGTTGTCGACATCTCGCGGCAGGGGGCAAAGTTAGAGCTCGACGGCCACCTTCCAACCGAAGGAGAAACGAAGTTCCAATTGCTATGTGACAAGGTGAATTGGAGCTTCGAAGTTCCTGGTCGAATTCACTGGAAGCATCCAACCCGCAACGACGGCTGGTGCATCGGATGCTCCTTTGATGATTCTGTCGAGCGCAAAGCGCTCGAGCGCCTCGCATCGGCCGGGATCATCGATCGCCGCATTGAGCCGCGTGAGTCGATCAATAAGAACGTGGTTGCGAAGCTGGAACTCAACAACGGCGAAACGGAAGCTCGTCTCGTCGACGTTTCGCCGGGCGGGTTCAAAGTGTGGATCGCGAAAACCGTCAACGAAGGCGAGCGCATCGTCCTCTTCCACAACGACGAGGAAGAGACGCAATCGGTCGGCCGCACGTGCTGGGTGAATCCAACAGGTGACGGATTCTTCGTGGGCTGCAGTTTCGTTCAACGGGACGGCTACGTGAATCTCGTTCGTGCACTCGGACTCCACGATCGAACCGCCCCCATCGCGCCGAGTCGTGCCATTGGACTGGCTCACGGCTTATCGCTGGTTGCCGGTGTCGGCGCCGTCGCATTCGGCTTCTATGGATTATTCCAAGGCTGATTGCACGCCCATCACGCACCGACGTCGCCACCGCGACGGAAGTTTAGCGGAAGGCACTGGCCAACAAATCCCGCTTCGAAATCGGCGTTGGGGCAACCTCACCTCGATGGTTACTCGGATCGGAGTCGGTCACCGTTTCACCAGCCGCCCCCTGCCCGGTCACCCGGCCAATGTTCTGATGAGCGCCGAGCGTCGCCACTCGAGTCGCTTCATACGTCCAGGCTTCCGTCGTATCCAATAGCGTGTCCCCGTCGGTATCGCCGCCAGTGAACGTCGGACTGAAGTCATCCGCAGCGTTCCCAGGCGTTCCCGCGTCATCAACGACGACGACGTTCGAGATCGGAGTGTTTCCGAGGTTCGTCACGACATAGGTGAAAGTGACCGTATCGCCGACATTCACCGTCGGTCCGGTATCCACGATATCGGCATCGATGTTATTCGTCGCCTTTTCGATGTCAATCTGCGACTGGACGCCAAAGTAGTGACTGAAGTCGGTGTCGGTCACCGGAGTTCCCAAACCGACCGCGGTGGCATTTACGGTACCCGAGTTCTCGTAAGCACCCGCGATCGCAGTTCCCGTCAGTGAGAAGAGCCAAACTTCGCCGACATCAAGAATCGAATCTCCGTTGCCCATGTTCGTGATCGTGGTAACCACGCCTTCGATGCTGTCCGTTACCTGAACGTTCGACAACTCAATGCTACCGGTATTGGTCACCTGGTAAGTCCAGTTCACCGCATTTCCAACATTGATGTTGGGGACGTCAGCGTCAGACGCCAGATCGGCTTGGTTACCGTTGGTGAACTTCTCAATGTCAATGGTCGCGGCTGCACCACGGTAATTACTCGCGTCGGTGTCGACGGCGCTCAATCCAGAAGTCGCAAATCCTTCCACCCGTGCGACGTTGTTATAAAAACCGGTAATGGCAATGCCGGTCCGTTGAAAGACCCAAACCTCGGTCGGATTCAGCAACCCATCGTTGTTGACATCTCCGCTGACACGGTCGGCGACGGTGATGGCACCTAGCTGATCATCATCAAGATCGACTGTCACGATATCGACGGTCCCCGTGTTGGTGACTTGGTAAGTCCAAGTCACCGTACTGCCGGGTGCTACGATGGGTACATCGGCGTCGGTCGCGAGGTCGGCCTGATTCCCGTTCGTCAACTTTTCGACATCGATTTGCGGTGCAGGAGACGCATTCAAGAAGTCAACCGTCACGACATCGGTCCCGAAGACGCCAAAGTTTTCCAAACTCGCATCCATCGCAATTTGGTTGGCTGTCACGACCAATTCGATCGCTCCGACGTTCGTAAAGTCAGCACCGGTGCCTCCCGTTGCTGCGAAGGTTGCGTCGCCCGTCCCTCCGGTAAATGGAATGAAAAAATTCTGATCGACGAGTTGTGTGATCGAACTGATCGTCGCCTCGGAGAAATTGACCGCATCGGTGTAGACCCGAACCGTCAATTCGCCATTCGGCTGATCTAGGAACAAATTTTCAACGCAGAACCCCGTACCATTCGAATTCGTGAGGTCGATTCCACCCAGTCCAGTCGGATCGAACCCGCCTGCTGCACCGTCCCAAACAACCGAGTATTCACCAATCGACTGTACATCCGGATTCAATCTTAATTCACCCATTTCTGTGCGAATTGAAACTTCCTCGCCATCCGGGCCACTCAGAAACGCAGCCGTAAATTCGCGGTTACCACCGATGGCGGTCGGGGCCGCGAAATCTTCCGTCACCGGCGTCCCCGTGGGGAACTCATCGATCGTTGGACCATGGTCGGTCGCGAAATCGTCGATAAGAGTCGTGGCCGTTCCGGCTCCGTTGACCGTCATTCTTGGGCTCACCTGCTGAGGTAAAGCAACTCCACCGGCCGGTGTCTGATTCGGCTGCAGAACGAAGAAGTTGCCGTCGCTGAGGCCGGCAAAGTTGTACTCCCCGTTGGCATCCGTCGTGTCGGTCGAGACCAGCGTGTCGGTGCCAATATCGAGACTATTGTTGTTGTTGGAGTCTTCGTAAAGCTGCACTTGGGCGTTCGCGACTTGCTCGCCTGCAGTAAACGCACCATTTCCATCGTTATCGATGAAGACGGTACCGGTGATGGCCCCCAAATTGGTCGCAGCCAGAACGCGGCGATCTTCGAGCGACTCGAGCCCCAGTCTCGTCCGTGCGACACTTGAACGTCTGTTTGATTTACGCTTGCGCTTTAGCAGTCGCGAGAACATCATCACTCCCCTTCCGTGGGTCCGAATACGAGCCGCAGCTCTAACGGCACGCCAGCCTTGGCGTGTCACCGCTAGCAGTCACAATAAGGGTTCACCCTTCGCGAGGTGACTGCAGAGATGATTATCGGAACGGAAATCGAGTGACTTGCCGTGCACATGTCAATTCGCGCAATTGACGTAGGTCAGTGAAAAGGATGTGCAGATTAGCGACTCTATACAACTTGTACGAGCGACAGCACTGACATCACCGCCCCTACCAATGGAGGTCGAGGCCGATGTTCAGGCCCTGTGCCCAATAGTCGGTCGTGCGAACCGCGAAATCGGGACTCGCAACGTTCCCGCCGGCAGCAACGGGCGGAAACTCGTTCGGATTGACGACGAGATCGACCTGATCACCGGGTCGTACAACGTTGCTCCAATAGATGATGTTGTACCCAATTGTGAATCGAAGGCGAGGCGTTAGGTAGAAACCGAGCGTCGTGGAGAGTTCAGGAATCACCGAAAGCTGGCTTTGGTCGTAAGTACCGATGTCACTTTCCGGCACCAAAATTCCTCCAGGAAGCGTGTCCCCAGGAATCGTTTCGGTCGTGCCGTTCTTCGAAATCTGATGACGGGTACTACCGATCGACATCTTGGAAGAGGTTTCCAAGGTCCAGCGGTTCCAACCGGCTTCCCAGATGGTCCCAATTTCGCCACCGTGAAAGTCGTTTTGCGTGCGGAACGAATCCTCGATTTGGAAACTTGTGTTGGGCAGAGCAGACGAGATCGTGACCAAGTCTTCGCTGATGGTTAACCCTTCATCGAGGCCCAGGTAACGATAACCGAGTGAGAAATCGACTTTGCAATAGGGCGGGTATCCGCAGCGATGCCCACAGGCGCCCCCACAGCCATAGCTACCACATTTCTTGCAGCAAATATTCCAGCGGAAGCGACCACCGGCTCCCTTGAATTGACTGAACGTGTCGACACGGACATCGCCGGTAACAATTCCGGGGAAGGAAACCAATTCGGCATCTTCGCCGGGCAACAAGATGTTGAAGAAGGGGCGAGCAATGATCGGGTTCCCGGTTGTGTCTCCGCTGATCTCATAGGTTTCGGAAATGTCACCCAGATCGAAGTACTCAGCTTCCCATCCGAACTTGCGGCATTGTCCAAACCAGCCGCCAAAGCGAATCCGGAACCCGGAGCGGCCTTCTGTGAGCACGTCTTCATTGCCGTAGAGCGTTTGTGTTGAGTCGAGCCCCAGGACGCCGGCATCTCCGGCAGCAGTCCCCGCATCACTAGAAGTGACCAACGGCGGCAATCGCATGCCGTCGGCCCACCAGAGAAGATACTCACCCCGGACCCACAACCAACCTGGAGGACCACAGCCTTCGCTTCCGCAGTTGCCACCACAACTGCTGCCAGTGCAACTGGTACAGCTGCCAGTACAACCAGGTGCGCTACAGCTATGGGAATAGCCAGAGTAATCGAGAACCGGGCCGTTCGCCGCGTAGCTGCCACCACCGCAAGTGCTGCAGGTCGGGTCATCGCACGGTCCGGCGACGTGTGCATTCGCAGGAACAACGGTGTGTTCGTCAGCAACGGCCCACGAATTCGTGGCCGGCATCACTGCGGTTGCCTGCTGGACGCCACTCCCCGTTTCCATCGCGGGTAGCGGCTGTTGTGCTTGTTCGAGACGGCTCAACAGGGAAGGAGCCGCAACGTTCGATCCCGAAATCGGCACGATCTCTTCCACCATCACGTACGGTGCCACGTCATCCTGTTGGCTGAATGTTCGCGCCGAGATGCCGACTTCTTGGCCGACATAATCACCGAGTGGAATGCGAGCGGTCGGCGCGATGAAGGCCTGAATTTGCTGCGCATCATCCATGATCGCCATCCGAATGGCGCCCGTGTCTTTGCGCCGGACACGCTTCAATGTTCCCACAGCGAAAAACTCTTCATTCGAATTTTTCGCGTTCGAAACAGAAGCCGTTGCCGTCGCTGGCGTGGACGTCAGTGACGGACCGTTGAGGCGAAGTGAATTTGCAGACTGCCCGAATGCAATAGTTGGGAAAACCATTGCTAGTCCGATGGCGAACAGTAGTTTGCTTCGTGTGCACACGATTTAGGATCTCGCATTGACTAAATGAAAAGAAGAGAGCGGGCTTGTAGCCAAACCGCGCCAGACCGGTCAAGCGTAATTTTTTATTTTTGCCCATTTGGCGATGCAGTCGTTGCTTCCGCAGCGGCCATTCTGAAGATGCCAGCACCGCCTGCGTTTCCCCACCGCGCTGCGGCTGAATCCGCCGGACGCATGCGGCACGAAAGACATCTTGGAATGGTCGAGATGTCAGAATCGTGCCGTTTCACCGCTGTTGCCGCTCAGGGCAGGAGTTTCCGGATCGCTCAGCAGCCCGCAAAGTTTACCCATGCGGAAGCAATGACACAAAATAGGAAAGTTGCGAATGACCTGGAGGCGTCGTCCGATACGGTAGTTCAGGCGAGGATTGTCAATTGCCTAGAGTTAATCAATTAGCAAACGTTTCAGGAGGCTGGTCCGTTGGAAACGCACAATGAATACCATATGAGTTCGACAGGTGACTCACTATATCACGATAACGACGCGCGACTTCCGAGTTGGTGCTCGTTCGTGCTTGGCGGGATTATTACCTACTTACTCGTTTACATTGGCATCGCCCGACCCGCTTCGATCGAACTTTCGATGATGCGTAGGCAGATGAGTACGCTTGAACAGAGCGTTTGGGAGATCGCAGGGCACGAGGGAACAGCGGCCGACGGGTCTGAGCTGATTTCCATCCTCGCTGACCAGCGGACTCAGTTGTCAGCCGCCAAGGAAACGTTGGCGGCCATGCAAGACCTCAATCGCGAGATTGCGGCTGAAGCTCGCCAAGTCGTTGCGGCAAACTCGGCCTTGTCCGAATTGGTTGAGCTGAAAGAGCTGGTCATCTCGAATTCGGAGGGTGCCCTCGCCGCTGCCGATGTGATCGCCACTTCCGAAATGGTCTGCGATCGACTGGCTGCGGCCGCTGGGACGACGCAGAAAGCCCTAGCAGCCGGCGACGACCTGTTGGCCCTGAGCGACGGCATCATCAATCAGAGCGATGATGTTCACGCGGCGAAGGCGGCACTGGGCAAGATGATTGACATTCGCAAAATGATCGACGAGCAAGCTCCTGAGCTCGCCGAAACCCAGCGAAATGTTGACAACTTCGTGGCTCTGAAGAACTCGATTTTGACCGAATCGATCGATCTCGCCGACGCGATCGAGACACTAGAACTGAGTACCGACCTGACCAAGCAGTTTAACGAAGCGGTTCAATCGTTCGCCCAGATGCGAAACTGGATGATTGAGATCGTGGCCTCGGAATCGCTGCTAGATCGAGCTCAGCTGACGTTTGATGCCCTGACGGAATTCTCCAGCCTGCATAACATGGCTCCGATGCAGCTACGTGCCATCGCGAAAGCGATCACAAATTCTGGAGACATCCACGTCGCTAGTAAGCCCGACTTTGCCGATGCCCCCTCGGCTCGTTCGGATAGTTTCGAAGACATTGACGCGGTGCTGTCCAAGTAAAATCCGCGGCAATGGCTCCCTCGTTGCTCCATCAACCGAGGGTCCAGAAGTAGGAAGAGCCGCAGCTGGTAATGCCCACCAGCTGCGGCTTTCATTCTGTCGTCAAAGAGCACGCCTCAGCGACGCTAACTCGCGTCAGCCGATTGCAGCTCTTTGATTTCATCGGGAATGTCGAACGTCCCTTCCTCCAAATCGATATTGAATTCGATCGATTCGACTTCCATGATTTGCTGCTGCCCCATCGAGTTGATTTCAATCTTGTGGGGAATCTGCATGCCATCGATCAGCTTGTAGTCCGATTGCACGGATGAAATATTGATTTCTCCCATGGGAGTTTCTGCCATTTGCTCGCTCTTAGTAACCAGGAACGTCTTGGCGTCATAGAATTTCGTCTCTTCCTTGTCGTCCTTCGTCGTGAATTTCACTTCGTAACAATCCTGGTCATCGACTTTCTTGATGCCAAGGTTTTCGATCGATTTGAAATACTTGTCAGGGTGCAAATCGGAAATGGGATCGGCTTCACGCAAGAACTGATCTTTCTCGGCCCCTTCCATGATGCGTGGTCCGGACATGGCGTTGGTTTCCCACGCCACATCCCCATCCGTACCCTTATTAATTTTTCCAAGGCCGGGAATTTCCATTTCCATGAAGGCCCGTTGTGGCTGTGCGAAGATGATGGTCATCGGCGCTTCAATTCCGGCGGCCGGCATTTTGAATTTGACGGTCGTCTTGGAACTTTTCAACGACTTGAGCTTTTCCGCGCCGCCCGACGCTTCGACATGCTTCGCCAAAATTTCCTTGCCTGTCATTTTGGCGGTCGCCGTTTCCTGGGCGAACAAGGAGCTCACCCCCGTGAGACTGACTGCGCCGACTGTCAGCACTGCGATTAGTTGCTTCTTCATTTTTAAATCCTCTTCGAGCTAAAAAGTAAATTTGTATGGTCAGCGATCACTCGCCTGCTTGTTCGTTGATCCAAGCGACAGCCGCATCCAGAATCGGATCGGCGCCCTCGAGCAATGCTTGACGATTGGGCGAGACCGTCTCGTCAGGCGTTACTCCGGTACCTTCAATATTTCTTCCTTCGCTATCAAGATAGCCAGCGATCGCAAATTGGAATCGATCATTGTTTGGCAACAACTCGACGGTCGATGGCAAAGCCAAACCGGCCGTTTGAATCCCAAACACCTTCGCTCGGCCGATCGCTTGCAGGCCCCCGGCCAAAATTTCGGCCGAAGAGATCGAACATTCGTCGACCAACACAGCGACCGGACCTTTGTACGGCTTGGCTCTTGGAATCAAGGCAAACTTTAAATCGTTTTCCTTAGTGGATAGAGTGCCGAGGAACGATTTTTTGTCTTTCACAAAGTGATTCCCGACGCCCATGGTCATTCCGGCCAACCCGCCATGGTTGCCACGGACATCCAAAATAAAACCCTTGCCCCCTTCTGCCGTTTTTACTGCCGTCTTCATGTCCTTCATCACCGTCACCGGATCGAAGAAGACACTGAACCAAACGTAGCCGATCGATGATTCCACGACCTTCGAGACCGACTTCACCTGCATTTCGGGCAAGTGGCCAAACTGGATGATTTTTCCTGTACGCGGCTTCAGCCCCAACGTGATTTCCTGCTCGGAATCATTCCCATCTAAAAAGGTGAGGTCAATGGTCTCACCGACATCGCCGGCGATTTTCCCTTCAAGAGCCAAAGCTGCCAGCGTATCCGGCCGCATCGGCGAAGTGGGAGGCAGCTCTGCCTTAAGTTCTTCATAGAGCTCGGCAACGTCCTGATCTTTGAATTTCTTGACGATCCAGCCTGGTTGGATACCTGCTTCTTCCGCCGAACTTCCTGGCTCGACTCGTATCACCAACGCTTCGCCGTCGACCAAGCGGACGGAGAGGCCTGCTTCGCCCTCGACTTCTTCCTCTTCGTCATCGCCGTCCTCTTCCTCGTTCTTGGCTTTTTCCTTCTCCGCTTTTTCTTCTTTGACAGTTTTGATTTTGTCATAGAGTTCGCTGGGAATGATGCCGTAATGCGACTTGCCAAGCGAAGCAATCAGCTTGCTCATGACCTGCCGCGTTTCGCCAATGTTCTTGGATGCTTCGACTTGAGGTCGCATCTCGTTGCGCACTTCTTGCCAAGCCTGCAGATCGAAGTCCTCATCCCAATTTCGGTCGCGGATGGTTTCCCAAACTTGGTCGAACGAGGCGATATCCGCATCTAACTCGGCTTGGTCCCGGGCCGGCTCGTCATCGACCGCGTCGGCCACGGCCACGGCCGTTTCCTGAGCTGAGACTCGGCTCATTTCCATTAGCCCAAAGGCCATCGTGACCAACAGTAGGTGAATCCACGTCGTCCTATCATGTCGCATACTAAATTGTTCCCATTGGCTGCGGATTTGGCCGCATGTCTGAATCGAAGGAACGACTCGCCCCATCATGGGGTGTCGTAGAAAACCAGCGTACCCCATCTAAGCGATGACCCAATAGGAGGCACGCCAACCAAGCAGAAAAAGGACTTTTTCGAGCGAAAAGTCAGGCAAAGAAGGCTGAGTCAGCCTGTGGAATGGGAGAATTTATCTCGCGACGAGTAACGGCCGCAGCGCGGGCGGAACAAGCGGAGCCGGTATCGGCAAATTATTTGCGTGCCACTCGAGCGACGCTCGAAACGGCCGCCACGATGCGGTCATGCATTTCGGTGTTCTTCCGATATCCGCGAGCGTAGTCCAACACATTCCCCTGCGAGTCAATAATCACGGTCGTGGGAAACATGGTGATCTTTAACTCTTCCGCCAATTCACCATCCGGATCAATATTCAGTTTGGCGGCAACGTAAGATTGCTTCAGCACATTGACGACACGGGTGTCGGTGAAGACGTCACGTCGCATCATTTCGCAGTAATGGCATTTGTCCGAGGTGATGAATAGCAACACTGGAAGCGATTTCTTTTCGCCCAGTTCGCGTGCCTGTTCATAGTCGGTGACCCAAGCGACTTCCTCCGGCTGTACGACCACGTAAGATTCGACAACGACATACTCGTCAATGACGGCGCCGCCGTAAGGGTCGTAGATTTGACCACTTGTCTCCGAATTGATGCTGAGTCCAACGGTTAGAAATAGAACGAACGAAAACCATTGGCGATACATCAGCGATCCTCTCATGGCGTCCAGAAGAAATCTTCTGGTCACGATGGATGTGAAGTCGGAGACTGACGCTTTCGTTTACAGTGAGTAGTCGAGCCGTCTCGGACAATTTTGCAGCCGCAATTCGCGGCACTGCCATCGACATCGACGATCGTTAGCCAAATAGTCACTTTGGTCTTCGAAACACCGGGACATGTGGACCGGCGAAATCTTGCGGCCCTTTTACAACCGGTACATTCGTTAGGGTCTGGCAAGAACACCAACCGAACTGTCACGCTGGGTAACAAAGGTTGGTGTTCATCACCTTCGACGTCACTGAGCCGCTACCTTGTGCTGGATGTAGCAACGCATTGATCTCCCTGGCAGGACCATCTTTCCATTCAAGGGAGTCGACGGACCGTTCGCATCGGGATAGATGTCCTCCGGCGGGACGGCTGCAGTGTCAATGAACATCCGCCAGTTCATTCCCTTGGCTACGGGCGGGACGATGAACGCATGCCTCTCCGGTGCCGCGTTGAACAACAGCAACAAATTCCGGCCCACCTGCTCGGGATCCTGCGACAGCCCAGGAGCCATCAAGAGACAGGTCATCGCACGTTCGTTTCCAGACCAATCGATCGCGGTCCCTAAGGCACTAAACCAGTTCACGTCGGGCAATTCGCGGCCACTCGTTACCTCTCCGGTCAAGAAGTACTTACGCCGAACGGTCGGTTGCCGACGTCGGAATGTCGCGAGCCCGCGGAAGAAGCGAACCAGGTCCGCATTCTCTTCCACCTTTTTCCAGTCGAACCACGAGATCTCGTTGTCTTGGCAATACGCATTGTTGTTGCCGTGCTGCGTCCGTCGGCACTCATCGCCCGACAAGATCATCGGAACACCTTGGCTCAGCATGAGCGTCGCGAGCCCGTTCTTGATTTGTCGAACCCGAATCTGGTCGATGTGATGCTGATCGGTCGGACCTTCAACTCCATAGTTGCAACTGATGTTGTGGTTGTCTCCGTCCCGATTGTCTTCTCCGTTGGCGCTGTTGTGCTTTGTCTCGTACGTGTGCAAGTCGTTGAGCGGAAAGCCATCGTGCGACGTGATGAAGTTGATACTGTGGTAGGGACGACGGCCACCCGGTTGATAGAGATCGCTCGAACCGGCCAAACGGGTCGTAAAATCGCCCAGCACGCCCGGATCACCGCGCCAGAATTGCCGCACGTCATCACGGTAGCGACCATTCCACTCGGCCCAGCGGACGTTGGCGAATGAGCCAACTTGATAGGCGCCGGCCGCATCCCATGCCTCGGCAATGATCTTCGTATCTGCCAACAAAGGATCTTCGGAGATCGCTTCGACGAGCGGCGGATTCGGCATCAAATTGCCATCTCGGTCACGACTCAAAATCGAAGCGAGGTCAAACCGAAACCCGTCGATATGATAGTTGTGCACCCAGTGACGCAGACTGTGGAAAATCATCTCGCGCACGACAGGATGGTTTCCATTGACCGTGTTGCCACAGCCCGAGAAGTTTTTGTACTTGCTGCGATCATCATCGAGCATGTAATAGACCGAATTTTCCAGTCCTTTAAAACTGAGCGTCGGCCCCAGGTGGTTCCCTTCACACGTGTGGTTGTAGACGACGTCCAAAATGACCTCGATGCCATTTTGATGGAGCGCCTTCACCATCTGTTTGAATTCGTTGACCTGAGCCCCCGGTTCATTGCTCGATGCGTAGCCTCGATGGGGGCTGAAGAAGGCCATCGAATCATAACCCCAATAATTGGGGCGTTCTTGCTGATTGCCGTGCACGTCGAGAATAGGAAACTCGTGGACAGGCATCAACTCGACCGCCGTCACCCCCAATGATTTGAGGTACGGGATCTTCTCAATCACCCCCAAGTAAGTTCCCGGGTGCTCAACGCCGCTCGAATCACTCTTTGTGAATCCGCGCACGTGCATTTCATAGATCACCGAATCGGCCAGGTCACGCTTCAGATGACGGTCACCTTCCCATTCAAAGTAATCGTCAATCACCACGCACTTGGGCGGACGAATGATTCCGTCGTCGCTTGGCTGAAAAGTACCGGCGAGCGATTTGGCGAACGGATCGATCAGTCGCGCATGCCCATCGAAGAGCATCCCCCGCGTCGGGTCGTAGGGCCCGTCGGCTTGGAGGTGATACAGTTGGCCGTGGCCAAGTCCGGGCAAGAAAAGACTCCAGATGTCACCCCAACGGTGTTTTTCTGGATCGAACGAGTGAACTTCGCTCGGTTCCGTATCGTTGACGTCGTTGTACAACAGCAATCGCATGGCCGTCGCCGACCGACTGTAAACGACAAATTGAACGCCGTGATCGTGGATCAGGGCGCCATAAGGCAACAAATGGGTAAACTGTAACTCTGGGTGCGGATGTGCCATCAACATAGTAGATTCCGAGGACGCCGTGCGTTTTGACTTCTTTCGTGCCCGCAACAATATCACTCTTTTTGGGACGCGGCCGAAAACGCTTGCTGGAAATCCTCGAAAATCAATTCACCTCGTTCTGACTAGGCCGCGTTCGGAATCCATTGGGTTCACGTAAACTTTGACGGCGCCCGATCACCAAGCGGGAAAGGGCGAATGCTGACATTCGCTGCAAATTGCCCGGTTCGAGCGACCGCTACAAGTTTGGCCGACAACCACTAAAATCAGCATCCTAGATTCGCCCACGAGCGCGTAGCTCGAATCGGCAACATCGGACAAATTCTCGGAAGTTTTCCGCAAGTAGCAGTCAGCAAGATATGACCAAAGCGACCAAGGCAAAAGCGACTTACAAGAGCGCCGGCGTGGACCTCGACGTTTACGAGCAATCCATGGCGCGATTGCCAAGCCTCATGCAGCGAACCTTTTCACCTCGCGTTCTCCCGCAGGCCAAGGGCTTCGCTGGCATGTTCCAGCTCGATTTCGCCAGCCGCCTATTTGCGCGAAACTACGAAGAACCGGTACTCGTTTCGGCCACCGACGGCGTCGGCACCAAACTAAAGGTGGCTCAGTTGACGGGCCGACATGAAAGCGTCGGGATCGACTTGGTGGCGATGAGCATCAACGACGCCATCTGCTGCGGAGCAGAACCACTATTCTTCCTCGACTACGTGGCGATGGCGAAGGACGACCCGGAACTGCTGGAACGGATCGTCAGCGGCATTAGCCAAGGTTGCCTGCAATCGGATTGTGCGTTGATCGGTGGTGAGACGGCGATCATGCCCGACCTCTACCAACCGGGCGATTACGACTTGGCCGGTTTTTGCGTCGGAGTCGTCGAAAAGAAGGAAGCGATTCTGGGCAAAGCGATCGCTGCCGATGATATTGTGCTCGGTGTGAGCTCGGCCGGACTGCACTCGAACGGTTACAGTCTGGCTCGCAAGATCGTCTTTGAAATGGCCGACCTGGGCGTTGAGGAACAGGTCGCCGAGTTGGGAACCAGCGTCGGCGAGGCGCTCATGACGCCAACGCACATTTACGCCCGCGCCGTCCGTGAAGTGCTCCAACACTACAAAGTCAAAAACGTCGTCCACGGGATCGCTCATATCACCGGCGGGGGGCTGCTGGAAAATCTCGCCCGCATCTTACCGGCAAATGTTTCCGCGAAAATCTCTGCCGGATCGTGGGACTGCCCCGCCATTTTTGGTTGGCTGCAATCGCTCGGCAACGTCGACGAGGACGAGATGCACCGCGTCTTCAACATGGGGCTGGGACTGGCGGTCGTCGTTAGCCCCTACTACGCAAATCATGTGGCGCAGATTTTTGCCAGCCATGGATATACGTGCGGGCCAATCGGCAAGATCGAAGCGGGCACGGGAACAGCGAATTGGGCGTAATCGTCGATCCGCTGGCTACATCGGCGAAGCGACTGCCGATTCATTGTTGGCCACATTGCTGGCCGGTGTCACGGCCGCTTTCAATTTGTCGAGCAATGATTCCTGCAATAGCGGAACATCATTGAACCTGATCGGTTCTCGACCATCACCGGGGTAAATGGCGTAAAACGGAATCGCCGTTGCCGCATTGCCAAGGTCACGCAGCAACGCATCGATTTCGGGCGATGGCTTCGTCTTGTCAGCAATCAACATCGTCACTTCGTTGTCGACCATGAATTGTTGAACGCGTTTTGTCTTTAAGGCAACTGCCTCGTTGGTTTTGCAGCTCAGTCACCAATCGGCGGTGAAGTCGACGAGCACGGTCGTGCCAGAATCTCGCAAGCTGGCCAGCGTTTCCGGACTGAATTCGGCCCATTGCGGTGCACCCGGTTTGGGGCCCAGCGTGGAAAATGCGACAAACCCTAAGACACCGGCGAAGACAATCCCCACCAAGTAGCCTCGCAACTTGTCACCCAGTTCGGCAGTCAGCGGAATACGTCCCACCCACCAGCAAGCGGCCCAAGAGGCAAACAGCAATGCCAAGGTTGGAACGAAATAGTCTTTATCGAGAAAGGTGAATACCCATAGGACCGTGGCCAATAGAATAAATCCCATGACCTCTTTGAACGTTTCCATCCAAGCGCCCGGCTTGGGCAAGAACTTCATCAGTCCAGGCGACAGGCCAATCAGCAGGAAAGGAGCCCCCATCCCCAGACCCATCGAAAAAAAGACGGCGAAGATCGACGGCTTCGGCTGAGTCACCGCCCAGGCGAGCGTCGGTACGATCAGAGGCCCGCTACACGGAGTGGCAAGTAAGGTGGTTAGTACTCCCTTGGCGAAGGCGCCGGCCGGCCCTTCTTTCTGAGCCGCTTTGGCTGCCGAGCCAGACCCGACGAATCCAGGAATTGGGATCTCCCAAATACCTAGAAAACTGAGCGCAAAAACAAACACGATCAGTGCCAACGCGATGGCAAATTCGGGTCGTTGAAACTGAGCTCCCCAACCCCAACCGGCAAACGCAGCCAAGGCCGCTAACCCCATGAAGACCGTGATCAATCCGGCAACAAAGCAAACGTTCAGCCACAAGATGCGCGACGAACTCTCACCCGCCTGCTGGGCAAACGACATGATCTTCAACCCAATGACCGGCAACACGCAGGGCATTAGGTTCAAGATCAGGCCGCCAAGGAAACCGAGCGCCAGATATTTTGGCAAACCGCCAACGGCAGCGCCGGCCCCTGCTGGAGCGGCCACCGCCACGCCAGACGGAGACGGAGACGGTTTTTCTGCCGCGCCTGCAGGCTTCGCTTGCCCTAGGGGTGCAGCGTTTGTCGCAGGAGGTGCCAGCGAAGTCGCACTGTTGGCCGGCGGTGTTACCGGTTTCACTCCGGCAAAGCTGGCGCTGAACGAGGGATCGAACTGACTCAACTGCATGCACGCGCCGGCTTCGGTACAGACTTGACCATCAATCTTCCCCGAAATTTGGACCGTCCTCGGGTCGGCTCCTTCCGCCAACCGAATCGCCGCCAGCCAAGTCACCTGGCCAATGTGCTTTTCCGATTCGACAGGAAAAACGTCGGGAGGAATGATTTTTGGTTTTACCGTCGGAACGAACTCACCAACGAGTTCATATTGCGGTGAGGGGACAAGCTTTAGGACGCTTTTGCGTGGCCCACCCGGTTTCTGTGTCAACGAATAGATGTGATTGCCAGAGCCGACCGCACAGGTGATCTCTAGCGTACCGTGACGCGAACCCTCGGCGTCGACAAAGAACCGGGCCGACATCTCGACCTTGGGACCGGCGTTGTTATTGAAACCACCGAGCGATTCCAAGCCCTTGATCGGGGATACTGGGCGGTTGTTGGTTTTCTTCAATGGCGGCAATTGAGCCGTGACTGACGACGCAAAAGCGATCGTCAGGCAGGCACAAGTGGCAAACACGATTCGAGGCAGCTTCAGCATGGAAATCGATCCGTCGGGTAATTGAGATTCTTGGTGGAATTCTAGCGAATGGCACCAGATGCTGGCAAACCAAAGTCCCGCTGTTCATCGGTTGTACGACGATACTGCGAGCCTGTTCATTACTCGTCTGTAAGGCAGGCAACAGTGTAGCTGTTCCTACGGAAAGCGGCGGTCTGCAAGCGTAGAAACGATCGAATCCAACCGCGATTCGACACGATTCAGGTCAAATTGCCGCCGGTCAAGAAAAATCCACTCTAACCAAGAAATACCCGACAGCAGACAATTCGCCTGATCATAAACTGCCAGCAGACTGCGTTCGGCCTCACTCAAAGGCCGTATCTGTTCGTAGCAGTCGATCGCCTCCTGCCAATCGGCCACATTTCCCGACAGCAAACTGCGCAACAGCCGGCTCAAATCGGCCGCCACACAGTCCAGTCGCACCGCGTCGTAGTCGACCATTCCGACGACTCGATCACTGGTCGCATCCGCGAACAAGAGGTGATCCTGATGGATGTCGCGAACGCAAATTTGAACCGGTACTTCTAAGTTCGCGGCGACCGCCAGCGCATGGATGAGCGCCTCCCGTTGCGATTGGTATTCGTGCAGCAGAGGAGCCACAAATCGCGCTAACTGCGGCGCAACCTCATCGCACGGGACCGCTTGGATTCGTGGCAACAAGCCTTGCTGGTCTAATGCGCCACAGCGAGCCTGCCTTAGCTTAATACCTGGCGCGGCATCTGGCGGATGCGGTATCAACGAACGGGCAGCGATGTGCCAGTGAGCCAAGGCCCGCATCGCACTCTTGATTCGTGGTAACGATGCATGCTGGGCAAAGTTGGCGATCCCCATGATTTCAGGTTCAACCTGCCACAGATGTCCCTCCGCTTGGATCGAACATGCGCCGGCGGTGGTTCGCAAAGGAACCGGCACGAAGGGACAACCGTTTTCGGCGACATGACTGACGACATGATAGATTTCCGCCATTCGAGCGGCCGTTGTCGCTGGCGGCAGGCGCCTGACGATGTACGACAACTGACGATCGTCAGCGGGCGTCACGGCCGCTGGCCGATTCACGGTGACTCGCCACAATAAGGTTCCACTAAATCCGTTGGTCGTCAGCCGCGACGGCTGAACGGTGACCTCGCCCAGTCCATAGGCCTGGCCCAGCTGCGGCCATGGCAATCCGACTGAGTCCTCATCTGGCGATTCGGCGGGGCGTGGTGCGGAGTTCATTCGGTTCATCCGGCTGATCGAGTAAAAAGCGCTTCACTTTGCTTACGACCGTCGTGCCACTATCATTGCAGCCGATCGGCGCTCGTGGCAGGCGGGAGGCCGGTTGCGAGCATGTTACCCTCCACTGCCGGCCCCGCGAGCAACGAGCCATCATGTCGAATCAAGCCGCGATACTCACGAGCGACCTGTTCTTCACCTCACAATTGGAAGCCGGAGCCAATCAGGCCGGTCTAACATTGACCATGACGGGCACTTGGGAGCGACTTGAATCGCTTTCCCAAGCAGGGGGCATCGCTGCGGTCATCGTCGATCTGGCTCACCCTGCCGCCGCGGATGTGAAAACACTCGTGCAGCAGATCCGCTCATTAGCGGACGCACCGATCCGAATCATCGCGTTCGCCCAACATGTCCAGATCGAACGGATCAAAAAGGCACGCGAAGCGGGCTGTGACCTTGTGACGACCCGCGGTGACATTTCGCGATCGCTGGCCGACCAACTGAGCAGCTGACCTGCGAGACGTCTTGTCGGTTGCCACCTGGGTAGCAACCAAAAGGGCAACGAAAAAGGCCGTCGCGCTGTCGCGACGGCCCTCTATTTTTCCAACGAGCCGCAATTAGCAGCAGCCGCCGCCACGACGAATAAGACGTGGACGAGCACATGGGTCACAGCAAGGCTGTGGTGCTGGGCAACAACGGGGACGTGGTGCTGGACGGCAACAACGAACACGTGGTGCTGGGCAACAGCGTGGAGCTGGTGCTGGGCAGCAACGAGGCGCCGGTGCTGGACAACAAACGGGTGCTGGTGCTGGGCAGCAGCAATTACGTCGACCACAAGCTTCTGCATCCGTTGAGATACTTGCACATAAAATGAATGCCGCAGCAATCAATAGAAACCGATGCATCTAAATTCCTCCTGTTGGGAACATCGATCAAAGAATTGAACCTGTTGGTTCAGTTAATTCCGTCCTAGGTCGAATGTTTGCAAATCGGTAGGACTAAGAAAGCCAAGGTGGGTATGCCGATAAACCAAAATGCAACATTCGGGTAGCTTGGAGAAAGATTCTACGAATGGGTAAGATCACGTCAACAGTGCTAGCGAAAGGCGTTTCGTTGAAAACGGAAAGCTCCCGAATCGACCAGTCAACCAACGACCAATTAACGGATTTTCCTACCACAAAAGGCTTTGACAAGCCGCTGGCTTCGCTGGAATCCTTGCTCCAGTATCCTAGATGCGACTGAAATTCGAATTGGCCGCGCGATTCCGTCGAATTGAAAGCTTTCCCGGCAAACGCCCCAGACGACCCAAACTAACAGCCTGCGTTAGGTCCAGATTTGGCGGTCCAGCATTCGATAGTTGATTGCCTCGTGAAGATGGGCAAGTTCAATGGCGGCACTGTTGTCCAGGTCGGCGATGGTACGAGCGACGCGAAGAATCTTGTCGTGGGCTCTCGCTGACAGGCCCAGGTTGTTCATGCTGTCTCTCAGCGCCGAAGAACATTCCGACTTCAGGCGACAGAACTGTCGCAAATGGGGTGAGCTCATTTGAGCATTGTTTCGAGTCGAACGCGTGCCGATGAACCGCTCTCGCTGAATTTCGCGTGCGGCCAGCACGCGTTCGACCATTTTCGCACTACTGTCTCCGGCGGCTCCACCCGAAAGGTCCTTATAGGCGACGGCTGGTACTTCGATATGAATGTCGATCCGATCAAGCAATGGTCCGCTGATCTTCGCCATGTAGCGTTCCACCTGGGGAACCGAACATTGACAATCGCGACGTGGATCATTGCGATAGCCACAGGGACACGGGTTCAGCGCTGCGACGAGCATGAAATCTGAGGGAAAGGTGGTGGAACGCAGCGCTCGCGAAATTGTGACCTTCCCGTCCTCCAAAGGCTGCCGCATCACCTCTAACGTCTTGCGGTCAAATTCTGGCAGCTCATCCAGAAAAAGCACGCCGTTATGCGACAGGCTAATCTCGCCCGGCGCAGGTGGACTGCCACCACCGACCAAGCCTGCATTGCTGATCGTGTGATGGGGCGAACGGAACGGACGTTTAGCCATTAGCGGTTGCCCTTTATGCAACAGCCCCATCGCGCTGTAGATACGCGTTGTCTCGACCGATTCGGCGGCGGTCAGCGAAGGCAAGATCGTCGGCAGCCGTTTGGCAAGCATCGTTTTGCCGCTACCGGGTGGACCGATCATGAGCAGGTTATGCATCCCGGCGGCCGCAATCGTGATGGCCCGCTTCCCCATTTCTTGGCCGCGAACATCGGCAAAGTCGATCTCGTAGGACGAATACTCCTCAAATATTTTTTCCAAGCGGGAGGGAAGAGGCGACACATCCAATTGGCCCGCCAGAAAACCGACGGCCTGCGTCAAACTATCGATGGGAATAATTTCAATCTCTTCGACAACAGCCGCTTCCGGTGCGCTGGCGGTCGGAACCAATAGCCCACGCAGACCGGCCTCTTTCGCACCCGCCAGCGCCATCGACAGCCCACCACGAATCGGACGGGTCGTCCCTTCCAATGCCAATTCGCCGACGACCCCATAGTGCTCGAAGACATCCGATTCAAACTGCCCGCTCGCTGCGAGGATCCCCAGCGCAATTGGCAAATCGAAAGAAGCTGCTTGTTTGGGCAGATCGGCCGGCGCCAAATTGATGACAACCCGATCATGAGGTCGCACGAAGCCCGAATTCACCAGCGCTCGTTCGACTCGATGCGTGCTCTCTTTCACTGCCGCTTCCGGCAATCCGACCAGCACGATCTTTGGCGAGGTCGTCGACGAGACGTCGACTTCCACCTCCACGGGAACCGCTTCAATACCGACCAGCGAAAATGTATGTAATCGTGCGAGCACAGCGAGCCAAACCGAACAAAGCGGGTAGTGCCGCTGGGCCACCACCCGATTTTGGTGCGCAACAATTCCCAGCACCGCATTCTTACGCGGGACGCCAGTCAATTCAATGACTTAGTCGCAATCGTCGTCAACTACGGCTTTTTGCGCAACGAGACTCTATCGATTGTGCTGACCGGCCGGCCATCGGCAGCCCGCTTAGCCGGCCGAACCGGCAGGCTCTAACTCGCGTTCCTGCATCGCCGCTTTATCCGACGTTTCCGCTTCCACATCCGCTGGGTTCGTTTCCGAATTGGACGCTTCCTTCGCCGAATTCGATTCCAACGAACCTGCCATCATGTCGATCATCGGCGCCGATCCAAATACCGAGGTTAACGCGGTTTTGATCTCAGCATTCGACAACTTCGAAATTTTGTCGATCAGCTCTCCCTGAAAATGCAAGGTACGATCCACTTCCAGACCTCGCAGTAATCGACCGGCAAGTGATCGTTCATTGGCAATCGAGCGCTCAAATTTCAGCACATAACTCTTCTTGGCTTCTTCCAACTCTTCATCGGTGAGACCATCGGCGATCCATTGTTGAATTTCTTCCTGCATTGCCGACAGTGCCTTCTTGGCATTTTGCGGGGCACAAATCGCGTAACCGAAAAGCGAACCGACCGGGTCTTGCGTACCGGCCGAATACGATGCCCCCGCCCCATAAGAGAGGCCACCTTTATGACGAAGACGCGTCATCAACCGCGACTTGGCACTCTCGCCCAGCACGTAACTCGCCAGCGTCAACGCCGCGTGCTCGGGCGCGTCGTCCTTCGCTTCAATCGAAGTTCCCATGCCAACGATTGCCATGGCCTTGTCGGGCGTATTGATAACCAGGCTATCGGCCTCATTCGCCTTGAATGGTCGCCCGATTCGGACGTACTCGGCAGGTGACTTCCAACTCCCAAATTCTTTTTCGAGCGCCTCCTTCACGGCCGCCGGGTCGAAGTCGCCAACGACGGCGACCTCCATGTAGCTGGCTCCCACTTGGGACTCGTAGAGTTCTTTCACGTCGCTGAGTTGTACCGATTCGATTCGTTCCAGCGACTCTTTCATGCTGGGAATGTAGTGAATACTCCCCGCCGGCCAGGGCGACATCTTGCGGCGCAACTCCATGATCCCGAGCGCCTGAGGCTCGGACATCATCTGTTGCACCATCGACTTGCTCTGGTTGACGATCGTCTCGAATTCCTTCTCGTCGAACGAAGGCTGTTTCAGGATCTCACCAAGCAAACCAATCGACGGCAACAAGTTGGCTCGGTCCGATACGATCGAGGCCGACAAAGCGCCCGCGGAACCGCCCCTGCCACCACCGACATTGATGCTGGATTCCAGCTTGTCGATCTCGTCCCGCAACTCTTGATACGTGTGCTTGGCAGTTCCTCGCATGAGCATCTGCCCGATCATTCCGGCCGCCGTCGTCTTGCCGGTCAAGACCTGCTCGTTGCCGTAGTGCAGCTTCGCCGACAGTCGCACGGAATCACCTCGCGTCTCAATCGGCAAAAGCGCCACTTTGATACCCGATGGCAATTCGGTGCGTTCCACGCGTTGTTCGATGTAATCGACTTCAGGCTTCAGCTTTTCGCCCTGGGCGATCTGTTGCGAACCGGTGTAATTTTTCACCAAATCGGGAACGCTGGGCGCCGCCGGCACGGTGACGCGCTGACTTTCTTTTGTTGGAATAAAAATGCCTGCGGTCCGATTCGATTCGATCAAATACTTCTCGGCAGCCGCTTGGACCTGCTCGACCGTGACTTCTTTCAAGCGATCGCGATGAATGAAGAACAGACGCCAATCGCCTTGGGCAATCGATTCGCTTAGCTGCACGCCAATGCGACCACTGTTCGTCATCGCCATCTTGATCCGTTTCAGTGCGCGTGCCTTGGCCCGTTCAACCTCTTCCTTTGTCACCGACTTTACTGACTCGGTCGTATCAATCATGTAGTCCAAAACGGCCTGCGGGTCCTGATCATCGGAAACCGAAGCGCTGAACTGCATCGCGCCCGGTTCGGCCAATGCAAACGCGACTCCAGACACGCTCGATGCCAACCCCGGCACAACCAACTTGCGGTAAAGTCGTCCCGACGGCTGTCCGGTCAGGATGTCTTCCAAAATCTGGACGGCTGGAAATTCTGCATGCGTTCCGGACGGGATGTGGTAGACCAAACCGACTTCGGCCACTTCACCGACTCGCTTCAAAGTAACGAGCCGCGAACCATCCTGAGCCGGCTCTTCCGTGTAGGTCTGATCGAGCACACGTGTCGGCTTTTCCAACCCGCAAAAATACTTCGCAATAAGGCCCAACGTTTTTGCTTCATCAAACTGACCGGCGACAAGTAGGATCGCATTGTCTGGCTGGTAGTACTTTTTGTAGAACGCTTTGAGGTTGGCAACCGGCACTCGCTCGATGTCGCTGCGATTGCCAATGGTCGATTTGCCGTAGTTGTGCCACAGGAAAGCGGCCGACATCATGCGTTCGGACAAGACGGCGCTAGGGCTGTTCTCTCCCCGTTCGAATTCATTCCGCACGACGGTCATTTCCTTCGCCAACTCTTCGGCCGCAATGTCGCTGTTGATCATGCGATCGGCTTCCATCTTCAATGCGAAATCGAGATTATCGTCACTGGCAGGAAGCGTTTCGTAGTAGTTGGTTCGATCGAGCCAGGTGGTGCCATTGAACGAAGCGCCATGATCTTCCAACGCGCCCCAAATATTCGTGATGGACGGAGTCCCTTTGAAAACCATGTGCTCGAGCAAATGTGCCATCCCCGATTCCCCACGCCCCTCATGCCGCGAACCGACCCGATAGGTAACGTTCACCGTGATGGTCGGCTTCGATTGGTCAGGAAAGAGCAGGATCTGCAATCCGTTCGGCATCGCATATTCGGTGATCCCTTCGACCGTCGTCACTTTCGTGATCCCGTCCGGCAAAGCTTCTGCGGAAACGGGCCGGCCCCAGGCAAGAGACAAAAGGACCAACGCCAAAGAGAGGCAGAGGGATGATGTACGCATAGTTCTTCCTAAATTGTTGAGAGCGTCCATTGCTGACGCCAGAAGTTTTTCAAGTCTCGCATTGTCGCCTTAGCGAGCGGACTGTGTCTACAACATTGCTGATTTTTTGGCCGCTGCATGTGTCACAAAAAAGCTGAAGAATTGGTGTTAATGCAAGCCAGCGAACAGTTCGCACCGCCGACTAGCCGGAAACGGCCCAACGAAACACCTCGGTCAATTTGGGGGTCTTCCCTTGCCATAAAATGCCGACGCGGAAAATACGCCCCGCCACATAGATGCAAAACATGGTGGAGACGACCAACAGGCACAGCCCCAGAATCGGCTGCCAAATGGGAATCGTCGCACCGGTCGCCATCCGCAGCATCATCATCGTGGGTGTGATTGGAGGGATGAATGACATGACGGTCGCTACCGTACTGTTCGGCTCCGTCACAATGAAAATCCAAACGAAGAGTGGACACATCAGCACCATCCAAACGGGCAAAAGAGCCGATTGAGCTTCTTTCAACTGCGACACGGCCGACGCCACCGACATAAAGATCGAGGCAAAAAACATCACGCCTAGAATTTGAAAGACGATAAACCAAGGCAGCAGTTGCAACGGCACCATGTCCGCATATCCCTGCTTTGCAGCCACGAAATAACTACCGAGGGCATAAATCGCAAAGACCAACAGCGAGCCGGCGACCGTCCCCAAGAGCTTTCCAGCCATCAACTGCGTCGGATTCGCACTGCCGAGTAACACCTCGGCAATGCGTTGCGATTTTTCTTCGAGCACACTCTCCAACACGGGCTGTGACGACATCAGGATGATCATGAACATCAGCATCATGACACCGAACGGCAACATCAACGACGACATCTCGTCCTTCTCGACCGCTGGCTCCATCACGCCATCGTCGCCCAACTCTAAGAGCCCCACACTGCGAACTTCAACCGGTGTGCTCGCTTGCTGAACGACCGTGGTATCGATCCCCATCCGAGCCAGTCGCTTATTCTTCACCGATTCGTTGATCGTCTGACTGACCCAACGCTTGGTATCGGACAAGCCTGATTCTTCCGAGTAGAAAACAACTTCCGGCAAGTTGCCTTCGTCGTCGAACTGATCGACTTTCGTCGGAACTTCGACGAACGAGTTGATTTCTTGGTTTCTGATTTTCGTTGACAGCTCGAGCCGCAATTCATCGGTCGCTGCTCGATCAATGCGTTCGACAAAGAACTTTGAACCTTTGGAAAAAGAGAGCGAATCTTCCCCCTCTTCGTCGTCCTCTTCCACATCGGTCTTGTCGGCCGATTTTGACCTCTCTTTGGCCGCTTGCTGCGCTTCGATTTTTGAATCGAGCGCCGCATTGTGCAGCCCGGCCGCCGATTTGAGTCGGGCAAACATCTCGCCATCCGGGTCGATCACCACGACCTGCTTCTCTTCGACTTTGCCGATGTTACCGAGCAAGTCGAGTGCAAACAGGCTGCCGAACATCAACACCGGCATCATCGCCAGCGAGAGCGCGAACGCCTTGGTGCCGACAACGGCTTTGAATTCACGACTCGCAATCGTCAGTATTTTTCGCATCGAGTCCTAGCCCTCACTTTCTACAAGAACAGCCGCAGCGTCCATTTCGCCGGCCGCCGGTTTGGCGATGCGAACAAAAATATCGTGGAGCGAGGGACGAATGACTTCAAAGTGTTCCAAGCTGACGGCGGCCGCCAGCCGCTGAAGCACCGCTTGAACCTGGCTCTGATCTTTCAAACGGAACTCGTGATGTTCCTGGTGTTTCTCGAATTCGGTCATACCTTCCAGTCGAGGCAGATCGGCCAGCGGGTCGGAAAGACGAACGCGAATGCGGTCCGTCGGAAATTGCTCGCGGATGCCAGACAACGTACCGTCCAGGACTTTCTTGCCTTTGTGGATCATGCAGATCGTGTCACAAAGGCGCTCCGCAACCGCCATGTCATGCGTCGAAAAGAGAACGGTCGTTCCCTGCTCTCGCAACCACAACACAGCGTCCCTCAGAACTTCCATGTTGACCGGATCGAGTCCACTGAAAGGCTCGTCCAAGATGACTAACTTGGGACGCGCCACCACGGCAGAGATGAACTGAATTTTTTGGGCCATCCCTTTCGACAACGAGTCGATCCGCTTCTTGCCCCAATCGGCAGCACCGAGTCGCTCGAGCCAAGCGTCGATCTCGCCTTGGCAATCATAGAAGCCCTTTAGTTTTGCGTAGTAGGTCAGCAGCTGACGAACCTTCATTCGTTTATAAAGACCACGTTCCTCTGGTAGGTAACCCAGCCGATCATCGGCCGTCTTGCCGGTGGTTTGCCCCAGCACCTCGACGACTCCTTCATCAGGCTGAAAGATACGCAGAATCATGCGAATCGTCGTCGTCTTGCCAGAACCATTCGGTCCAATAAAGCCATAGATCGCCCCGGTGGGGATCTCTAGGTCCAATCGCTCGACGGCCGTATTATTTCGAAAGCGTTTTGTCACGCCTTCCAGTCGGACAGCGTTACTCATGGGCTTGCCTCCACATTTCCTCCAGCCGTCGGGCACGGGTCGTCGGTAAGATGCTTGTAAGATGGCCAAGCGTACTTGGTAGTATCGCCAAGGAACAGGATGGACATAGATCGCCCACCAGCCCCATACTCTTTAGATGCCATGAATCAATAAGCGACGCACCATTCCGGATCACGACAGCGAATTTCGAATTAAGATCGACGATGGGACAGATCGGTCGGCCGCTGCGAGCGACGAGGCGATGAAGTCGTTGAATGGCGGAAATTTGATCGTTTCTTGCTTGAAAAGCGGCCGCCTGGGAGGTTGCACGGAGACGAGCCCATTTCCAGACTGGTGTTCGTCGTGCCGGCTTCCGCCGAAAGACCGCGACATTCCGCCCTAACACAGAAATCGCTCGAGCAGCATTGGTCGAGCAGAGGCTTCCAGCGATGATCTTAATACTCGGCGCCACAGGCTATATCGGGACCGCATTTCGGCAATGCCTGGACCAACGGTCGATCGCTTACCGCGCAGTTTCCCGTCGAGAAGTCGATTGCGCCGACCGTGACCAGCTGCAGCGGCTGATCGCCGACTGCCGGCCCGAATTCCTCATCAACGCGGCCGGATTCGTGGGCAGGCCAAACGTCGATGCTTGTGAGCTTCAAAAGACCGAATGCTTGCAGGCCAACGCCGTCCTTCCGGGCATCATTCGCGAGGTGTGCGAAGAACGTCAGCTGCCGTGGGGACACGTTTCGGCCGGCTGCCTGTTTACCGGCGAAAGTCCCCACGCCGAGGGATTCCGAGAAACGGACGAGCCCAACTTTACGTTTCGTCAAAACAACTGCAGTTTCTATTCTGGTAGCAAGGCGTTGGGAGAGGAGCTACTCGCGAACGCCCAGCAGTGCTTCGTGTGGCGGATGCGCATGCCCTTTGAAGCGAACAACAATCCGCAAAACTATATCGGCAAGCTACTGCGTTACCCTCAGCTTTTGGATGTGAGGAACAGCCTCTCGCATCTTGGCGAATGCATCTCTGCCTGTGTCGATTGCTGGACGCAACGCGTCGAGTTTGGCACCTATCACTTGAACAATGGCGGTTCGATGACGACTCGTGACATTGTCGAACGTATTCAGAAGCTGGGGCTCAGTACGAAAGAGTTCACTTTCTATTCATCGATCGAAGCGTTTGAAGAAGAAGCCGTGACCACCCCGCGCTCGTTTTGCGTGCTCGACAACCGCAAGGCGACCGATGCCGGCTTGCGCCTTCGCCACGTGCAAGACGCCATCGAAGATTCCATCCGCAATTGGCAAGACTAAGCGTTCGGCCTCCTTAGTAGCGACAGCCCCCAGCACAGAGAGCGCACAAAAAAGGCCACCAAACCAGGGGCAATAGGTTTGGCGGCCGACTCAACCGAACGACCCAAAGCGATCGTTCGGCGACTAATGCTTCGTCTAGGTCGCTTTCTTGACTAAGTTGATTACGAACAGCAGGATCATTGCTCCTATCGTTCCCGAGGCAATTTCATTGACCCAAGGCATGTCAATCAGGTGCAGCGATCCGAAAATCGCAGAGAAAATCAAAGCACCAACAATACCCACCACGATATTGCCAACGATGCCAAAACTTCCACCCTTCATGATTTGGCTCGCCAGCCAGCCGGCGATGGCGCCGATGACGCAGGTCACGACAATCGCAGGTAAGTTGACTGCACCGACTAGCACGGGAAGACTTAGGAATTCGCCCATATTTTGAGGCTCCAGGTGTTCGCTCTCTCCTTGAAAGTACTGAGTACCATCAAGCCCGTATTCAGGCGCCGCGCATCGCGGTGGATTCATCTTTGTAGACTCACCGCTGACCCAAGTTCGTCACAGCCTCGGAAAGAATTTCTATAAAAAGCGTCAAGTCGCTACATTCCAGGCAGTTTTTGATCACGAAACCTGGCAACCATCGATTCGGCAGAAGTGGGGGCCTGCAGTGGCAGCGCGATTTTTGGTTTCCTGCCGCGCTCCGTGACCTCGTCGCGGGCCGCCCGCGACGGGCGTCGTTTGCGCTCACTTGACTCCAACAAAGAGGGCCTTGGGAAAACGACCCGCTAAAATATCGAATGTCGGCCTGACGACATCATCATGTCTCACCAGCCAAAGTCTTTTTGTCAGCACCCGCGAAACGGCACACGTTGATGGCCGACAAGAACGGCGCGAAAGAGCGCAGCGACTGGCCCCACCACAACTCTCCCAACCGGCAAAGTCGGCAATCTGACCATTTGTCCACCAATCAAATGGCCACTCGATAAGCTACCATTGAGTCTAAGAACGGAGTGTTCAAGTCCAGGGAGGGTGAATGGTTCCACTCAGCAGAATGACACTCTCATGGCACCTCGCGCAAGTTGGAAGGGGTTCATCAACCTCAGCCTCGTCTCTGTGCCCGTAAAAGCCTATTCGGCCAACGACTCCAGTGGCAACATTCGGCTCAATCAGTTGCATCAAGAATGCAACAGCCGCATTAATTACAAAGTCACTTGCCCAAAATGCGGAGACATCCCTCGCAGTGATCTCGTCAAAGGCTACGAGTATTCCAAAGATCAGTATGTCGTGATCGACTTGGATGAGCTGGAGCTACTGCGTGCGAAAGATGAAAACAAAGCGATCCGGATCGACAAGTTCATTCATCCGGAACAAGTCGATCCGCGTTACATGAGCGAGACGACCTACTATCTCGTTCCAGATGGCGCGCCTGGCCAAAAGCCTTTCACGTTACTGCGAGAGGCGCTCGACAAAAAGTACTTGGCTTGCATCGCTCATGTTGTGCTGCACAACAAAGAGCAACTGGTGCTGGTGCGCACGGTCGAGAACTTACTCGCGATGACCGTCTTGCGATACGAGAGCGAGCTGAAAGACATCGAACAATTCAACGACGAAGTGGTAACGACGGAAATCAGCGAAGACGAGTACAAGCTGGCAGAAAAGCTCATTGATGAAACGACCGTCGACGAATTCAGCATCGGTGACTACGAAGACAAATACCACGAACGGCTGACCGCATTGATCGAAGCGAAAGTGGCAGGCAAAGAGATTGTCGCCTCGCCCGATGTCAAAGTCGCTCCCGTCGTGAATCTGATGGAAGCCTTAAAAGCGAGCGTGCAGCAAATCAAGGGAACCGATCCAGAAAAAACACCGCCCAAACGGCGTCGGCGGGCACCGGTGAAGGAACAGGTCGCGAAACGTGGCAAGACGACCAAGGCGAAGAGAAAGAGCTCGTCCGGTTCCAAGAAAACGACACGCGCCTTGGCCGACCAATTAGCCGCCCCGAAAAAGAAAACCACACCCAAGCCGAAGAAAAAAGTGGCGAAGACTCGTAAAAAGAAAACCGGCTAACGTTCGTTTAGCCGGATCCCGCTCCCACGGCACGATATGGGCCTCAGCGAATACCACCAAAAGCGTCAATTCTCGCAGACGCCAGAACCTCAAGGCGATCCTTCGGTCGACAGTGCGTCGGCTAATCAGTTTCGTTTCGTCGTGCAAAAACACGATGCGCGCAACTTGCATTACGACCTCCGCCTGGAAATGGACGGAGTACTGCTCAGCTGGGCCATCCCCAAAGGCCCTAGTCTCGACCCGGCGCAAAAACGACTCGCCATCCATGTCGAAGATCATCCGCTCGAATACCTGCATTTCGAAGGTGTCATTCCAAAGGGCGAGTACGGCGGTGGGACCGTGCTGGTTTGGGATACGGGAACCTGGGCGCCAGTCAACGCCAACGGGTATGCCACCGGTGACTTCAAATTCGAGCTCGACGGTGAAAAGCTGCAGGGTCGTTGGATGCTGGTCCACACGGGCAAACGGAAGAAGACCAAGCAATGGCTGCTGTTCAAAGAACGTGACGGAGCTGCCAGAGATCACGCCGAATTCGACGTACTCACGGCATCACCGGCCAGCATCCTCACCGGGCGCACGATCGACCAGGTGGCCGAGCAGGCCGATGCCGTCTGGCCGGCAGCTGACACCCGGCAAACTCAAGCCACCGTCACGTCACGTCCGGACGGATCGACAGCCACGGCAGATCATTCGGGCCCACTTGGTGAGCTCACGGCGATACCCGGCAATCGCCGCAGCAAGATGCCATCCAAAATCGCGCCGATGCTACCCACATCGACAAAGAGTGCTCCTACCGGCAATCGCTGGGTGCACGAAATAAAATACGACGGTTACCGCATGCTGGCTCATATCGAGAACAAACAGGTCCGATTCTTTTCTCGCAATGGCCACGACTGGTCGGACAAATTGCCCAAGCTGCGCGCCGAACTCGCCCAGCTACCTGTGGAGACGGCCGTGATTGATGGCGAGGTCGCATTCGTCACCGACACGGGGACGACCGACTTCCAGGCATTGCAAAATACGATTGGTAAGGGCCGCGATCAACAGCTGACCTACTATGCTTTTGACCTGCTCCATCTCGACGGGCACGACCTCACCGGCTGTCAACTCATTGATCGCAAAGCGGTATTGGCGAACTACGTTCCGCACGAAAAACTACCATCGGTATTGTTCAGCGACCACATTGAGGGCGATGGGCCGATCGTGTTCCAACAGGCCTGCCAGCTTGGCACCGAGGGCATTGTCTCCAAACTGGCGGCTGGGAAATATGTCGAGGGACGGACGAGCGACTGGCTGAAGAAGAAAGCGTTCCTGTCCCACGAATTTGTCCTCGGCGGCTATACCGAATCGACCACTAAACAACCGTTTGGCTCGCTCATCGTCGGCGCTCACAATGACGCGGGGGAACTGATTTACGTCGGTCGTGTGGGCACGGGTTTTAATGCGCGAACGATGGCCGACTTGGCCATGCGATTTGCGCCTTTGGCGACGACGACTTCACCGTTCATCAATGCGGCCGACTGCAAACCGGATCAACCGGTTCATTGGCTAGAACCCCAGTTGGCCATCGAAGTCGAATACGCGGCGTTTACGCGAGAAAACATCCTGCGTCATCCTAGCTATCGCGGGCTGCGCGACGACGTCCCGTTGAGCCACATTACGCTCGCGAGCATGCAATCCGGTTCCGTTGCCGCCACCGGCAAGCAGCGAGTTTCCAGGAAGCGTTCCTCAAAAGCGGCTCCTGGTTCGCCGTCGGCAGCATCGACTCCGAAAGCCGCTGTGCAGCGAGGCGACCTCTCCAAGATTCAAATGACGAACCCGGAACGGCTGATGTACCCCTCTGCGGGCGTCACGAAAATTGGCATCGCAACGTATTACGCTCAGGTCGCAGAGAGGATGTTGCCTCACGTGGTGGACCGCCCACTGGCATTGGTACGCTGCCCTCAAGGGTACGGCGAGAAATGTTTCTTTCAGAAGAGTCGAGCGCAAGGCATGCCCGATTCGCTGCAGGAAGTGCAAGTCACTACGGCCGGCAAGAAACCGCAGTCGGCGATGATCGTTCGCGACCTGGCCGGTGTCATCAGCCTAGTGCAGTTTAGCGCATTGGAAATTCACACTTGGTGCTGCCAAGTCGACCGCCCAGATCGCCCCGACAAGATCATTTTCGATCTGGACCCTGATGAATCGTTACCCTTCGCTCGGGTCGCCTCCGCGGCGATCTTGCTACGAGACCTGCTGGGCGAATTAGGGCTGGAATCGTTCGTCAAAACGACGGGCGGCAAAGGGCTGCATGTTGTGGTGCCCATCGTCCGTACGCTGGCTTGGTCAGATGCGAAGCGGTTCGCGTTTCAAATTGGCAAGCAAATGGTCGCCCGCTCGCCTGGTCGGTTTACCACCAGTTCGTCGAAACCGGCTCGACGAGGCAAGATCTACATCGACTATTTACGAAACACTTTTGGAGCAACGGCGATTGCGGCCTACTCAACCCGCTCTCGTCCGACAGCATCGGTCGCCACGCCGATCCATTGGGAGGAAGTCACGACGATCCAAAACGCGGCCGCCTTCACAGTCACGAACTTTCCGCGCAGACTAGAGACGCAACCGGCCGACCCCTGGGCCGAGTTGCTCAACACGAAACAGACCATCACGAAAGCGATGCTGCGGGCGGTTGAAATTGAGGGGAATTGAGTTTGTCCTCCTTGATTCAAACTTTCGTGTTCGGAACAGCAAGATGCCTTCGCCCAACGAATCCCCCGGCCCCATCGTTGAACTACGCAACGTTTCGTTTGTGAAGCGGGACAAACGTATCCTGGACGATGTCAGTTGGCGCATCGAACCGGGCACTCACTGGGCAATCCTGGGCCCCAACGGAAGCGGCAAAACGACGCTCATGCGCATCGTCACCGGCTTGGAGTGGCCCAATGGCGGCGGCACGGTCCACCGCCTGGGGCACCAATTGCAAGATCTGCGGGCGCTCCACCGGAGTATCGGTTGGGTGTCGCATGCGCTCGCAGCCAGAGTGCCCGCACGAGAAACCGTGCTCAAGCTGGTCGCCTCGGGGCGGGTCGCCGAGCTGGGCCTGCGTCCCCCCATTGCCACCGATGCCACGCCGCAAGATTTGGAAGACGCGTCTCATTTGATGAATCGTTTGGGCCTTGCCCATTTTGCCGCCCGGACGTTTGTCACGTTATCCCAGGGCGAACAGCAGAAAGTGCTGTTGGCTCGTGCGCTGATGGCGGCACCGCTGCTCATTGTTCTCGACGAGCCGTGTGCCGGCCTGGACCCGGCGGCCCGTGAGGATTTCCTGATGCTTCTGCAGGCGCAGATGACGCCTGGCGGACCGACGCTTTTGCTGGTCACGCACCACGTCGAAGAGATTTTGCCTGGCATTGAACGAACGCTGTTCATGATGTCGGGCAAGATCGTCGAGCAGGGTGCAACTCGTGAAGTGATCACGCCACAGCGGATCGCCGAAGCCTATGAGTGTGAACCGCCAGAGCTGATAGAACGTCGGGGCCGAGTGTGGCCGGTCTGGTAATCGCGGGGACAGCGGCCCAAAGAAAAGCCGCAACGCCCGGCGGCGCTGCGGCTCATGAATCGAAATCGGCTTTTTCTCGCCTTACTTGACGTCCAGCAATTCGACGATGAAGCGCAGCGTCGCGTTGGGTGGAATGGAACCAGGCGAGCCTTGTGCTCCGTAACCGAGTTCCGAGGGAATCTCTAACTCGATCATGCCACCTTTGGTAACCAGCTGCATGCCTTCCGTCCAGCCCTTAATCACACCATTGAGCTGGAAAGAAATCGGCTCACCCCGTTTGTACGAGCTATCAAATTCCCTGCCCTGCGATCCGTCGGCTCCTGCGGGCAACCAGCCTTTGTAATGGACGGTGACCGAACTGGCGTTGTTTGCTTTCGTTCGGCCGTCACCTGCGCGGAGAATGCGGTACTTAAGTCCGGAAGCAGTTTGCAGAAACGGTTTGTCGGTCATCTTGGTTCCTGATCCTTTGGTTGCCGATCCACGGTTTCCCGACTGTGCCCACGTCGATTGGATTGCCAATAGACAAACGCAACTGAAGAGAATTCCACGGACAGCGGCTTGACGAATATGCATCGGATGCCTTTCTTCTGGGAGGTAATATTTGTTCGAAGAGAAGTTAACAGTTCATTCGCCGAACCGACAGGGGCACAAAAAAAGGCCCGCGAAAATGCGGGCCCTGTTGAATGCTAGCGACGTCGTTTTGTTAAAGCTCTAACATTTCCGCCACGACGATGGCCCGAACCATTTCGGCCGAGCTACCGACACGCAGCTTCCGGACACAATTGGAGCGATGTTTTTCGATCGTCTTTTCGCTAAGCCCTAACTTGCGAGCAATTCGCTTATTCGAGTAGCCAGTCGCCACCAAGTCGGCCACTTCACGCTCACGAGGAGAGAGTTGACCTACCAGCTGAGCGTGCTCTGCCGAGATATTCGCATGGCGGACATCAATTCGATTGGTCGCCGTTTTCTCAGCCGACTTGAAAGCTTCGCGGATCGCATTTTGCAGCGGATCACTGCGAACCGGTTTTTGCAACAATGTCACCGCACCGTTTCGCATGGCCTCAACCGTGATTTCGACGTCCGCAAATCCGGTCAAGAAGATGATCGGCAAGTTGTCGCCGCGTGATGTTAACTCGGCCTGCAATTCGATTCCCGACATGCCGTCCATGCGATAATCGACGATGGCGCACGAGGGCGTTGCGTCTCGGGCGTGAACTAAGAATGTGCTCGCCGAAGCAAACGTTTCCACTTCGTAGCCAAAGGTCTCGATCAAACGCCGCATCACGAGACGGAAATTTTGGTCGTCGTCAATGATGTAAACACGTTTCGTACCCGCAGGAAGCGACGATAATCGTTCGGGTTCAGTTGCCACGCTAAGTCCAGGATTCGATAGATTCATACTCATTTTCCGTAGCCTCCTAACTTCGGGTAAGCACACTCCGTGGAATCCCACGGAGATGGGACCTGCTTGGCTATTATCCTACCGTATTAGGGGAGTTGCTATGGGATACAACTCGGCCAAAATCATAAAAATATGCGGCAAAATTTTCATGGACGCGCCTCACCATGCTCTTCGGAATCATGGAAACACCAGCGGTTGAACACGATTCCCCGTTACATGCAGGGCGTTTTTGACTGCTTCCGAGATTCTTAGTAGCGTATATTCTCACTGGGAAGCCCCAAAGACAAAAGTTTTTCCGATGTCTCATATCGACTAGATAACCCTAGGGCAATCCCTACTGTTGAAGTTGTCGTTCGGCAATCACAAGAACCATCCATCGCCCCCTGCACGCCACCACCCAATGCAGTTCATAGGTGGCTCCTTATGACTCTTTCGAAATTACGGCGTCAAATTGCTTTTGAAGCCGCGCAGCTGATGTATCGTCGCGAAGAAGCGGAGTACTACCGGGCCAAAATGAAGGCGGCTCGGAGAATCTACAAAGGCTGGGTAAAACCGGTCGACTTGCCGAGCAACGCCGAGATTCGCGACCAAGTCCAATCGCTCGCTCGCATGCACGAAGGCGCCTCCCGAGACTCGAATTTACGAGACATGAGATTCGAGGCATTGCGGCTAATGCGACTGCTGGCTCGTTTTAAGCCGCGTCTGATTGGGAGCGTGATGACGGGACATGTTCGACAAGGTTCGGATATCGATTTACACATATTTTCGGACAGCACCGAAGCCGTGGCAGCGGCGTTGGAACTCGAAGGAATGCGTTTCGACATCGAACGGAAACATATTCGAAAACATGGAGAAGAACAGGTCTACGTCCACATTCATATCGCCGACCGCTTTCCGGTCGAACTGACCATTTACCCCGCCAACAAGTCTAGTTACGTATTTAAGAGCTCGATCACGGGCAAGGCGATCGAACGAGCCAGCGTGGCAGAACTGGAACAACTGCTGGCAAAGCTCTACCCCGATTGTGAAATCTCCGCAACGATTTCGGCTCTGGAAAACCAAGTCGATCGTTTTCAAGTGTACGAGTCGCTGCTACTGCCTTTGGAAAACGTAAAACAGAGCAAGAAATACCATCCGGAAGGCGATGCGTTGTACCACAGCCTCCAGGTATTTGACCTGGCTCGGGACGAATTGCCATACGACGAGGAGTTCCTGCTAGCCGCATTGTTGCACGACGTCGGCAAAGGGATCGATGCCCAAGACCACGTCATGTCGGGCCTGGAGGCGTTGGAATCGTATATCAGTGTGCGGACCGCTTGGCTCATTGAGCACCACATGGCGTGCCACGAGATTCATCTCCAAACGATTGGTCACCGGGCTCATCGCCGTTTGGCCGAGCACGATAGCTATGAAGAGCTGTTGTTACTCGGCGAATGTGACCGTGGCGGCCGCCAGGTGGGTGTCATGACCTCCGAGGTCGAAGAAGCGCTTGACTATATTCGGGACCTGGCGCTCATGTGCGACAGCCCCTGACAGGCCATAAGTCGGTCACCTGTGCCGAAAAATGCCGTGGACTGGTCACTTTGTTAATAAGACTCGTCTTCTGGGCGTAACCTCCAATACTGATCGGCTGGGTTTTCGGGCGCCAGTACTGGCCAACCGTTGCCGCCGGAGCGGTGATTTGCTACTGTCAATTGAGTTAGTCCCGTCAAATTACTTGCATTGTTGCACGAGGAGTTTTGAAGAGATGAAAGCAATCAAACTGATGGCTGTGTTGGCGATTTTCGCCGCGACGTCGATGACCTGGGCCGATTGTGGCTCATGCGGAGACAAAGAATGTAGCGGCGAAACATGCGCCAGCTCATGTTGCGAAGAAGCACTCGCAATGTTCCCTAAAATGACATACCGAGTTTCTGAGCACGAAACCTGCTGTGCAGACGCGGCCGCGAAATTGGCCGCGGATCACGATGGCGAATCGATCAAGTTTGTCGTCGCGGAAAAAGTTTACGAAGATAAGGCAGAAGCAATGACCGCTTTGGCGGAAGTTGCTGAAAAGTTCGTTGCCGATTTTTCTGAGCCACACACTTGCCAAGTAAGCGGCACCACGTCGATCGCTGGCAAGTCGCTGAAGTGCAGCGATACGGCTGGCAAGATGGCAAGCACCATCAAAGAAGCCATCAAGACCGTCAGCATGACTTACAAAGTTGGTGACGAAACTTGCAGCTGCCCAACCAAGGCTGCTGAAATGGCCAAAGAAGCTGGCACCCACCAACACTTCGTTGTCGGTGGTGAAGAGACTTGCTGCAACATCGACGCTCGCGTCAAGCTGGCTGCAGCCAAGTACAAAGCTGCTCTGGAAGCTCTTGCTTCGCTCGAAGCTCCTGCGGAAGAAACGGCTGCTGCTGGTACCGAATCGTAAGCTGCGATTTCCATCGTCTTGAATCAATAAGGCGTTCGGCTGCACTGCAGCCGAACGCTTTTTTCGTGTCGTCTCGTTTCTCGTTACAGGACTCGTTTAGCAGTCGCCAAACAATGGTCGCTGGCTGAGATCGGCATCTTGGTAATCGGGTCCGCTGCGTGGGTCATCCAGCCCCCACTTCTTCTTCGCCTCCAACAGCTCGCGCACTTGTCCATTTGTCAGCAATTGGGGTGCCCCCAAGCTTTGGCTGAGCAGCAACGTCCGGCAATAGGCGTCAAGGATTTCCGCCCACCACAGCGCCTGCTCGACCGACTCGCCAAAACTAACCGTTCCATGGTTCGCCAAAACAATAATGTTGGTCTGGTCGATAAACGGCCCGATCGCAGCGGCAAGTTGCGGTGTCCCAGTCAACGCGTAAGGAGCGGTCGGCACTTCGCCAAGGAACAGCTCCACTTCTGGCATGATACAAGCAGGAATCGGTGTCCCGGTCATCCCAAAGGCATTCACGTGAGGCGGATGACAATGCAAGACACTTTGCACGTCGGCCCGCCGACGATACACCTCAAGATGCACCAACACTTCGCTAGACATCTTGCGACGGCCACCGACCTGCTTTCCATCCATGGTCACGGTGCACAGATCGTCAGGCTCCATATGGCCCTTGCAAATCAGCGTCGGCGTACAGAGAATTTCATGCTCATGGAGCCGTACCGAGATGTTTCCATCACTGGCGGCCACCAGCTGCCGCTGGTAAAGCCGCTGACCGATGTCGCAAATTTGCTCTCGAAGCTGGGCAGGCGTATTCATGAACTCGTCCGTCGAAACGGGTGTCAATTTTATTCGGCGCATCGAACAGAGCCTCACTGTCGGCCCACGGAGCGGTTAGTCTAGCCCTTTTCCGATCGATTCGCAGCTGGAGTCTTCCCACCCGTGACTGTCGTCCGCTACGCGAAGCAGATAGCAACGGAGCCCAGCACGGCTCCCATGCGTGGAATTGAGACCAGGTGCTTTCGCAGCGGCGACGAGTCGGCCTGGCTGGCCTTGCGAGAATCGGCGATGTCCGGGCAGGTTGCCGCAGGACGATCGTGGACGGCTTCAGATTTCCTTCGCGAGTTCACAGCGAAGGCTCATTTTGATCCAAGCCGGATGTGGCTGGCGGAAACGACCGATGCCCAAGGCACACAGTTGGCAGGTGCCATCTACCTTTGCCTTGAATCTCAGCCAGCGCGGAAAGCGGCGTCGATCCAGTGGCTGCTGGTCGCACCGCGATATCAAAGGCAAGGCATCGGCAGCCACTTGCTGACCTTGGCCGAGTCGTCTGCCTGGCATGCCGGCCATCGACTCCTATCGCTGGAAACGCTGTCGATATGGCAGGCGGCTTGCCGCTTCTACGAATCGTCTGGCTACTCGGTAGCGTCGTCAGCGTAACCCAAGCCATCGTCACGCGCGTACGGAAACACGTGCTCTCAAATTTGGCTCAATCGGCAATCGATGCGACCATTCGGCAACCATTCATGAGCACACTCTCACC
>CAYZRS010000047.1:0-40472 GCA_964480915.1 uncultured Pirellulaceae bacterium
TGGGAAGGGATCACATTGGATCGTTTCTCAAATGATCGAAATGTTGAAACCGTTGTCGAGATTGAAGGAGCAGAAACGGACGCTGGTGGAGCCAATGGGATTCCCGACCGGGCAGAGTTTGTCGGCAGCTTAGCAGCCGGCGAATTCCAGGGTGACGAGAACCTTCGCTTAGGTTTCGAGATCCACGGAGTGCTCAACTCGCCTGGCGATATTGACGTCTTCAGTTTTGAAGGAATCGCAGGTACCGAAGTCTGGATTGATGTCGACAATACGGCCTCTCATCTCGATGCGGTCGTCGACTTGATCAACGCCAATGCGAGCATCTTGGCGCGCTCCAACAATTCCATCGCTGGCGCGAGCGACCTGATCGGTTCGAGTCAAGTCACGCCTGAGCTACTCGTAGATACAACCGGCTTCTATCCGACCGATCACTTCAGCGTGAATCCGAAGGACCCTGGCATGAAGTTGACATTGCCAGGGCAGGCAGGAACACGTGGAACCTACTATGTCCGCATGCTTAGCAACGGTAGCGACACTCAGGGCGCTTACGAGCTGAACGTCCGGTTACGAGAAGTTGATGAAGCACCCGGCTCGACAATTCGCTACGCCGACATTCGATTCGCCGAAAATGGCATCGTGGCGGATGGCCTAGCTGCCAATTCGCCGCTGCAATCTGAGTTCGTCGAACCGGGCGACACGACGAGTTACGAACTGGCATTGAATTTAGGAAGCCCATGGGAATCGAATCGCGGCGAGATTTCCGTCTCGGGCTCCCTGGAAGCAGTACCCCGTCCTTATGAAGATCGCGCCGGACCGGTCGACTATGTCGAAGAAGCGGGTATCGACTGGTACCAATTCTCCTCACCACTCGGATTTACCCTCGATCTTGACTTCGCTGATGGGCTCGGGAATCCAGACGCCAACATCGCGGTCTATCAGGTTGGATTGTCGGATGGAGATGTGGACGAAATCGGTACAGACGATGAAATCACTTACCACCTAATCTACTTCGGTGCGTCTTCCGACATTGAAGACGATCAAGGCGCTTTGACGTTCGAAAGTTCCTACGGTTCTGGTGACCCATTCATCGGTCCTGCCTTTGGTGGACACGCGCCATCACAGACGCTTAATGATGGCGTCACGATACGGGACATCATCTACGGTGATGACTTTGTAGTCGCTATCACGGCGTCTCAAGTCATTCCCGAGCAGTTGTATGATCAATACCGAACCGCTGCCTATACCGATCAACTCGCCGCAAGCCCGATCCAACCAGTCATCACAGACCCGATCGACTTCGTAGCCGACGTGAGTCCGGTTGGATTCACGCTCAATGACCTAACGCTTTACGTCACTGCTGACACAACGGCGGGCAATGGCTCGATCACTCAGTTACAGTCGGTCAATCCGTTCACGGGGGCTGCTCAGGAAGCGGCTCGAAACATTGCCGATGACGAAACCGGATATACCCTGGCCTCGCTTGGCATGCGGCCTGATGGTTCCTTATTCTCGTTGTCTCTTGGAGCCGACCCCGATACAAGTGGTAACTTCATTGGTATCGATTGGGCTTTACCCGTTGACGCAAACTTCAACCCGTTGCCGATCGCGGAGAACCTCGGCGATGATGGCATCATGGGATTCACAGCAGTCCCAGCGGACGACCCAATGGATCCGCCAACGTATGAAGAGTTTGGTGACGGCATTCAATTCGTCGGTCTGCATATTTCAGATACCATTGCCTATGGTGTTGGCGATCGGGGCGGCAAAGATGCGATGCCCGCCATTGAAGGAGCCGACTACCTTGAAAATATCGTTTATGCGATCGATGCTTACGAAACAGCGATCGATTTCAACGATACGGCACCCGGCACGGCACTCCCAACCGAACCGATTCGAGAAGATGACGAAGCTTCTGCCACATATTTTGGGTCGATCCCCGGTGCCCTTACGGACATCTTGGAAATCGGCGCTTTTGATACTTCCAGCGGGCCCGGCGGTACGATCCAAGGCCTTGTCGAATTGGGTGGTCAATTCTACGGTGCATCGGACGCCGGAGGCATTTATCAGTTGACGCCAGGCATGCCGGGAACGGCTGGTTCAACAGCATTCCTCGGTTCAATCCCCGGCGCTAGTTTCTCGGGCTTGGAATTGGGGCCGCAGAACCTACAAAACGGTGCATTGGCTTCAACACTGTTTGCGATCACTTCAAATGGCGACCTGCACGCGATCGACTTGGCCGGAAACGCAGTCCCTGCATTTGCCAACGGTGCGACTTCGGTGTCAACAGGAATCTCCGACGCGAACGGCCTTGCGTTCTCAACGCTTGATCGAAATCTCTGGGAACTCGAAGCAGGCGAGAGTATTACCTTTACAGCTCCTGAACTTCCCAATAGCTTCTTCACTGGGAACCAATCGGTTCTGGGCGAGAACTTCAATCGCGACTTCAACTACCCGGGTGGTGCCCACGGCGCATTCGACTTCGAGGTTGACCTGACAAACGACGCAGGGGCCGACCCGAACTTCTACTTCGATTATCAACTTCGAACGCAATTCCCGGAACAGGCTGCCGCTGCTGACGGACGAGCATTCACGGTCCCCAATGACAACGACACCGGGGCGACGATCGACGATTTCTTCGAGGACACGAACCGAGACACACTCCGAATTTACGCGACGACCGCCGCGTCGCCTTTGGAACCGGACTGGGTCCTGGTCGCTACGAACAACCTTGCCGACATCACAAATCCTGGCGGTGACTTTCAATTGGTGTCCAACAACGTCCAACAGCTGTTTGACAACACTCGCTTGTTCGAAGACGCACCGGATCACAGCGAAGATTTCTTCCGCCAAGCCCGTATTCCATTGGCCGAATTCGCTGGAGAAGTTGTTACGCTTCGCGTTGAATTCAACTCCGAAGGCACAGCCTTCACGAGCGACGAGATTGACAGCGAAATCTTCCGACCTGGCCACAACAACGGCGACTACGGCCACATTCCGTTGCGAACAGATGAGACGACGGACAACCAAGTCCCCATGGAGGTGGATGCCGACGGGGCATTCTTGGGAGTCGAAATCCAAAATGCGTTTGTTGGAAACTCAGAGCGTGGCGAGGCGGTTTTCCTCCCGTTGTTCTCAGACGCTACCAACAACGCTGTGACGCCGCGATTCGTTATTCCAGATACCGCCACAGCGGACACCGGAAACTATCAACTCTATGTCCGTCCAGCCGCCATCTACGATCCCGATACAGAATCGCTCAGCCCTCTCATTTTCCCTCAGACCTACGAGACGAATGACCGTTTCGCCCGTTTCGAACCGACAGGATTCGACACGTCTGGCGTCGGGGATACGAATATCTTCCGAGACCAAGGTCAGCTGATTATTCACTCCAACCGCATCAGCGATTCGGCCGAGTTTGGAATTCGCATCGAATCGGCCGAAGGTGTCGCAGCGGGTGCCGCCGATCTGGTCGCTGAAAATTCCGACCGATTCGTGCGAGGACCTGTCATTGAGAACAATGTCATCGCCAACAACGGCCTGGGTGGCATCCGATATGCCGGTGACCAATTGGGCATCGGTGCCGTTTCTTATGGCCGCATCGTGAATAACACGATCGTTGGGCAGGTCAATCCGCTCGGCCTAACCAACACAACGGTGGGAATCGAAATTGGACCAACGGTGGCTCCGACTTTGCTAAACAACATCGTTGCTTACGCTGGTGAAGGCATTTCATTGCAAGCATCTTCATCTGCTGCGACCGTCATCGCCGGTAACTTGTACCACGCCAACGACATCGACGGACCACTGGGACAGTTCCCCATCACGAGCGTCGCTAACGGTGGAATCGACGGCAGCGACGGTTTGTTCCGCAATCCGGCAACAGGCAATTTCTTCTTGGTCGATGGTGCCCTCGCGATCGATAGCTCAATCAATGCCCAGGAAGACCGCCCCAGCATCACGTCGGTCTCTAGTTCGCTCGGACTCGACTTCGTCTCATCGATTCTTGCTCCTGACCGAGATGGAATCGGCCAATTACGTATTGATGATCCCTTTGTCGAATCGCCCCCAGGTTTGGGATCGAATGTGATTAAAGATCGCGGGGCTCTGGAACGAGCTGATCGAGTCGGCCCACGTGGCCAATTGTTGACACCTGTCGACAACGCCACGTCCGACTTGAATAGCGATCTCAATGCCGTACGAACCGAAGCCGGTCCCTTCACGTTCTTCGACATTCGTCTCAGCGATATCGACTTCAGCGGTAACGACCTGAATGGAGTCGGAATCGATGACCTAACCGTCGTCGGCGCCGCGTTGGTTATCAGCCGTGACAATCAGCAGTTGGTCGAAGGGCTCGATTATGAGTTCTCTTACAATTCGACGAGTGACGTTCTGACGGTCATTCCTGTCGCCGGAGTCTGGGTACCAGGCTTCTATGAGATTGAGCTCGACAACACTGTCATTACCGACTTAGCAGGGAACTCGCTCGCTGCGAACGAGATCGACGGAACCACGAAATTCATCATCGACTTGGTTGGCACGGTTGGGCCGCTCGGTGATTACGGTGACGCTCCCTTACCCTACCCAACCCGATTCGACGATGGCGGTGCAGCGCATCTGGACACCAGCACCATCTTCCTGGGTGCGGGTGTGGATACCGAGAATGATGGCTCGCCATCGGCGGCCGCCGATGGGGACACGGACGATGGCGTCGCGTTGTCTAACGGCCTGATCTCGGGCATCACACAGACGATCGACATCACTGCATCGGCTGCCAGCTTCCTCGATGCGTGGATCGACTTTGACGGCGATGGTGTCTGGGAATCGAACGAACAGATTTTCACAAGTGAATCGCTGACGGCCGGCGTGAACACGCTTTCGGTAAGTGTGCCAAGCGACGCGGTATCGCAAACGTACGCTCGCTTCCGCGTAAGTTCCGACGCGACCGGGTTAGCGCCAGGCGGCATTGCTGCAGATGGTGAAGTCGAAGATTACAACGTCAGTATTGTCGAAGCCGGTTTTGACTTTGGTGACGCACCGGCTCCATACCCAGTCGCATCGCATCGGGTGCTACCAGGATTCCAGTTGGGTGCTACCGTGGACACCGAATCGGAAACGTTAACGAACGACGCAGGTGACGATGGAGTCGTATTTGCGTCGACCCTGTTGGCCCCCGGTTCAACCACCTCGGTCACTGTGACTCCATCAGCACCTGGTGTCTTGGAGGCCTGGATCGACTTCAATGGGGATGGCGACTGGGACGATGCGGGCGAACAGCTGTTCAATGGAGCAAGTCCGCTCAACGGAACTCGCACCTTGACGATCGACGTACCGTCTGGAGCGACTCTTGGTAACACGCAAGCTCGCTTCCGCTTCAGCGATGGATCAGTCACGCTAGGCCCTGCGGGAACGGCCGACAATGGTGAAGTCGAAGACTATACCGTGGCTATCTCGGACCCGACGAGCGATTGGCACAATGAAGCTTTGCCAGAAGATGTCAACGCAAGTGGTGTGATTTCGCCGCTCGATGCACTGCTGGTGATCAACGAGTTGAATGATCGAGTCGTGAGTGACCCAGTCACGGGCATGCTGAACTTGCCAGCCAATCCGCCACCGTTTGTTGATGTCAACAATGACGGCATCATTTCGCCGACAGACGCCATCACGGTGATCAATGCGATCAACCCGACGAACCCTTCGGCACTCACGGCGCCTACGGGAGGCAATTCGGCAAGTGACACAGGTCCGCTCACCGCACCGCTCTCGAGTTCTGTCGTCACGAGCGACGGCATTCAAAACAGTGAGCAGCACAACGACTTGGCATTGCGGTCATATCAACCGACCGAGGCTGCAAGCAACGAGTCGTACATTCGTCGTGATACGAATGAAACCGAGGAAAATGACTTGCTGGACGATTTCTTCGCCAGCTTGTAAACGATGCATGAGCCCCGCTGGGGGGAGAACCGATCGATAAGTCGGTGTGGCTGAAACCACACCGACTTGTTGAATCGCGTTTCATCAGTCTTCTGAGTGACCGCTGCTGGCAAGGTTTTTTTCTAGCGCTGGCGGCAGAAAATCCTTGTTGTACAAGGCTCGCTGACAGAACGCAGGCAATTCCGGTTCGACTTGCGTAGCGATCGGCGTACAATGCTGCCGGTTCGAAGATCCGGATGCTCCTCGAACACCGTCTCACGTCGCTTTCGTCACCGAGATTCGCTATGCCTGATCGCTTGAACCGTCGTCAAATGTTGGCTCGTTCCCTCGTGGCTGGAGGCTGTGGGATTGCCTCGGCTGGGTCGCGACCGGCAGTGGCGGGGGTCTCGAAACCACACTGGGAACAGGCGGCCAAGAAAGGGCTCGATTGGCTCGCCGCAAATCAATCGGCTCGCGGCCGTTGGGTGGCCGGGACGTATCCGGTCGCCATGACAGCACTGGCCGGTACGGCACTTCTGGCATCTGGATCGACCACAACGCAAGGACCTTATGCCAAGAACATTCGCAATGCGGTCGACTATTTGACTTCGAAGTCCCGGCAGAACGGACTGATCGGTGACCCGCGCAACAATCGGTACACTTACGGCCATGGTTTTTCGATGCTGTTCCTTTCGCAAGTCCTTGGCGAAGAAGAAGACGCCGACCGTCGAGAAGAGCTGATTGAAATTCTAACGAATGCAGTTCGCTTTAGCGGGCTAGCGCAGACCAAGTCGGGCGGCTGGGGGTACGTCAGCGCCAAAGATGGCAGTGATTTTGACGAAGGTTCCACGACAATCACCCAAGTGCAAGGGCTGCGAGGTTGTCGCAACGCCGGCATTCCCGTTTCCAAAGAGGTGATCGAGCGCGCCAAGAAGTACATCTACTTATGCAAGAATGATGACGGCGGGATTTCGTATAGCTCGCGCAACCGAGGCTCTTCACGGCCCGCCATCACTGCCGCAGCACTCGCCGCTCTTTTCAATGCGGGTGATTACGACAGTAACCACGTCCCTTCGATGATGGATTACTGCAAGAAGAATCTCTACCGCATCGACGGTGCCAGATCATTTGGACATTGGCACTATACCTACCTGTACTACGCTCAAGTCGTCTATCGTGAAGGGGGTGAGCAGTGGTCGACGTTTCAACAGAAGTTGTACGATCGGGTCACTCGAGAGCAGCTCCAAAACGGATCGTGGACCGGCAACATTGCGCCGGTCTACGTCACGTCGATCAATCTGACGGTCCTGCAACTAGATAAGGGCCTGCTGCCGATCTACCAGCGTTAGTCGCCGACTGGCGCGGCCTGTCGAATCAAAGCGGCAATCATCGCCTGAGATTCCGCTTGCCCTGATTCGATCGCGACCTGAAAACCGGCTGCCCGCAGGGCTTCGCTCGTTTGCGAACTAATCGACACCAGCTTGGTCTGAGCGAGGTCCTGACCAAACTGCTGCACAATCGAACGAGCAATGGCCGGGCTTGTCACCAGCGTCCAATCGACGTTACCCGCCTGCATCGCCATTCCGATCTCGGGCGAAGGTGTTGTCACATCGCTGACGTCATAGACGATAAGTGATTCGTAGGATGCGCTTTCTTCCGCCAGCCTCGATTCCAAGACGCCACTGCTGCGTTCGCCTCGAATCACAAGGCAGGTTCCCTGACCGAGCAACGGGAGCAGTTCATTCGCCAAACACTCGGCTCGATATTCGGTTGGCACCAAATCGGCCTTTACCCCAAAGGCCGCCAGCGCAGCCCCTGTCGCCGGCCCGACGACTGCAATCTGGCAACCGGCCAATGCCCGGCTGTCCATCCCGAATTCCATGAGCCGACGAAAGAAGTAGTCGACCCCGTTGACGCTGGTAAACGTAATCCAAGGAAAATCGCCCAGTCGACGGCAGACATCACCGACATGGGACAGGTCCGACGTTGGTAGGATCTCGATCGCTGGTTGAATCATGACTTGGGCACCAGCCTCTTCCAGCTGCCGGCTCATTTCCATTGCCCGACACGCTGGACGAGTCACCAGGACCGACTGCCCAAACAACGGACGTCGTTCGAACCAAGTCTCAATGCCCGCATCGCGGGCCGCCTCGCCAATCACGATCAAGACGGGAGGAGGAAACTTGGAATAGGGAGTCAGGCAGTCGGCGACGGTATCAAGCTGGCACTGCATTGTCCGTTGGTCGGTGTGCGAACAGCGTCGAACGAGAGCGACAGGCGTTGTTGACGCCATGCCGTGTTGAATCAGCTTCGACGACCACTGCTTGGCGGTCGTTACACCCATATAGATCACAATCGTTCCGGGGAAGGCCGCCAATGCCTCGTAGTCCAACGAACTCTCTCGTTTCGAACTCTCTCGCCCGGTTACAAAGGCGACCGCACTGGCATGGTCCCGATGCGTGAGCGAGACTCCCGCGTAACTTCCCAACGCCATGGCAGCCGTAATGCCCGGCACAACCTCGAACGGAATGTGATGCTGCTTGAGATAGGCCACTTCTTCGCCAGCCCGTGCGAATATGGACGGGTCGCCACTCTTGAGCCGCACGACCGTTTTGCCTTCGTTTGCCAGCTCCAGCAGCCGGCCATTGATTTCATCTTGGGACCAGATCCGAGTCCGACCATGCTTTCCGAGACAGATCAGGTCGGCCCCGGGTTGGGCGTGGCGGGCAATGATCGGGTTCACTAAGTAGTCGTACAGCACGACATCGGCCCGCTTGAGCAGTTCGGCGCCGCGCAGCGTCAGCAAACTGGGGTCGCCAGGGCCAGCCCCCACAAGATAGACAATTCCCAACTCAGAGCCGTCCGATGTCGTTTCCATGCGGTTAGTTTGGCCTGCACCTTTTGATCTACCAAGGCCCCGGCCGATCAAGTGCACCTCTTCTTAGGGGCCGGCCGATCCTTTTTTCTAAACGTGACAAAGTATCGAGAGCGCGAATCTCGGGCAAAACGGCCGAAATAGGGCGGCGAACTGTGCAGCCTTCGATTAGCCAATAGCAACGATTACCTGTCGCGGATAAAATGAAATGCTCGCAGTCGCACGCCCTTATCAACCACAGCTCGTCAGTTGGAAGCATGGAACCAGACGCTTCGTCCACAGATTCAAGCAACGCTGGTTCGGCGAATATTTCGCCAGCCAAGCGAAAGAAGCTACAAACCTATTTCCAATACGGTATCGACAAGCGAAAAACGGGCGACCATGACTATGCTCATACGATGTTCTCTCAGTGCTTCGTTGGCGATCCGGCCAATTTAGTTTACTTGGAAGCTTTGCTCGAAAATCTCTCAACGAAATTCGCGGGCAAGAAAAAGAAATCGAAGATTCGTTCCAGTCGCAATGCGTTTAAGAAAGCGCACGCAGCCGAAGAATGGAAAGACTGCTTTAAGATCGGGCTCGAACTGCTGAACGAGAACCCGTGGGACATTCCCACACTGCGAGCCTTGGCCGAAGCGGCGGCCGCCAAACGAGGCGAGGACGAGCAGTATGGCGAGATCGAACTGCGATTCCTACGGGCCGCACTCGATTCGGACCCGAAAAATGTCGAGACAAATAAACACTGTGCCGACTCTTTGGCACGCATTGGCCAGTACGATCAGGCGATCGCCTGCCTTCATCGCATCGAAGAGTTCGTGCCCAACAAAACAGAGATCCAGGCCCGCATCTCGCAATTGACCATGGCCAAGACGGCGCCCAGTGTCCTCGAAGACGAGGAAGTGCCGACGGCCAAAGCAAAGGTGCCAAAGCCCGGCAAGACGGATCAGAATCCGGACGAGGCAGACGGACCGGCCGAAAAATCGATCGCCGGACTCGAACGGGCGATCAGCAAAGATCCGAGCAAGACCGAGAATTACTTGGATTTGGCCGACCTGCAAGCGAACGATGGGGACTGGAAAGCGGCCGAAGCCACATTGCGGCGAGCGCTTGCTGCGTCTGGCAACGACATCAAAGTCCGTGAAAAGTTGGAAGGCGTTCAGATGAAGCGTGCTCGCCTTCAATTGGCGAATGCCGAAAAACAGGCTAAGGCGGCACCGTCCGAAGAAGCGAAACAACTGGTCGAAAAACTGAAGCAAGACAGCAACCGTCTGGAACTGGGGATCTTCAACAGTCGTGTCGAACGGTATCCCGATCGAAAACACTTTCAATACGAATTGGCGGTCCGTTTAAAGCGGGGAGGCAGCTTTAAGGAAGCGGCCAAGTACTTTGACGCGACGAATGAAGAACCGGGATACGAGGCCTCCTCACTGCTGCAGCTTGGCGAGTGTCTGCAGCAGCTGCGCAAATACCAGGAGGCCCAAACGCGTTACTTAAAGGCCCGCAAACTGGCCAAAACACAGAAGAAGACCGAAGTCTTGAAGCTATCGCTATATCGGGGCGGTATTTTGGCGGCCGGCCTCAAGAGCTGGGAACAGGCAAAGTCGCTGCTAGACGAGCTGATTGCCCTAGATCCGGGCTTTCGCGACGCTCAGTCACGCCTAGACAAGCTGAAAAAGATCGAAGATACTTAGAGATTCGTCTCAGCCTGGATTCACGCGGTATCCTCAAGGCGCCCAGTCTGGACGGGCCGACGTCCAACCATTGCTACATTAAGTAAGACTGAAGAGAAGTATGCCAAATTCTGAAAGTGCTAAGAAGCGACTTCGACAAGATGCGGTTCGCAAAGCGCGCAACCGTGTTGTCAAATCTCAAATCAAGTCACGCGTTCGTGCCGTTCGCGAAGCGGTTGCCGCTGGCGACCTCGCTAAGGCCAACGAATCATTTAAAGATGCCTCGAAGATCATCGATCGAGCTGGCGCCAAGCGAGTGATTCATCCCAACACGGCCGCTCGTAAGAAGTCACGCCTACAGGCGCTCATCAAGTCTTCCAAGTAATTGGAAGTCGTTTGGCTTGACGCTTTGCTGACTGTCTAGCGCTGCATATCAACACAAAAACGCCACGGAATTTCCGTGGCGTTGTGCGTGTCGTCTTCGATGCGGCGGATTGCCTTAGCCCCTTCTTCGCGCCCGCCCGGCCAGTAGGCCGAGGAAGGCCAAGTACAAAGCACTGCCAGAGGCAGGCTCGGGCACGGCTGCGATGCACATGTCCACGAACCCTTCGATCTCATCCGATTCATTGCCCACATAACTGGCGTGCGAGCCGGTCACTTGACCTTGGCCACTGGTCGTGATGTAGCTGCCAATACCAACGAGAACCAGTTCACCATCAATTTCGCTGAAAACGGGCGCTCCCGAATCGCCAATTTCAAAATGAGTTTCGAATTCACGGTACTCGGTGGTCGACCCCGAAGCCTGAGCCGCATCGTAGACCATCCGAAGTGTATCGACGTTGTCGCCTAGGCCAGCATTGGCATCTTCAATGTAAGACGTGATTCGGTTTGTCCCGATTGCCTGATCGACTTGAGCCGGATAGGGACTGGGCGACCGACCCGCCATGTAGACGTCGGCGCTTGCCAACAGCGAAGATGCAAAACTGCCTGACGTCAAATCGGCGGTCGCAAACTTAAATGGCGTGATGCTCGAGGGCACAAAGGCTTCCAAACAGCCTAGCCAAAGGTCGGTCCCCGGAATACGTTGGCCTTCTGTAATCCGGATATCCACAGGATCTGCTGTCGAGTCATTGCCCGGATAAAACATCACTTTGCCTGACGGACGTAAGTGATAAGCCGAAACGACCGTATTCGGCCCCACGAGCGTTGCCCATTTGCCGCCTGGAGTCATGCCGATGCCGCTCCAGTCTTGATCGGCCCCAATGAAGCTTAGTGAATTTGCAAAACGATCGTTGGTGACCGCTGCGTAATCATCGATGACTGCCGCGTTTGAAAGTGTGCAGCTGAGACAAATCATCGTAGCTAGAAGATAGTTGATTCCCTTCATTGGACCGTCCTTCCTTGAACAGAGGCTATTGAAAAAACCGACGCGCAGCGAAAAGGTAACCTACATCGCTGAACGGCCTCAAGATGAATATCCCGCATCGCATGGTACGGTTCCCTGCGGCCTGTTTCTGATACCATAATGAGACGCAAAACCGCTCCCCTCCTTGAAAGCCAATCATGGAAATTCGCTTCGTTGTTGCCACCCTCATTCTCACGCTAGCAAATACAGCTCAAGCTCAGAAAACCGCCATGGAACCACCCAAAGTTGAAGCGCGCAGTGAAAAATTGACCGCTCACGGCGAAACTCGCGAAGACGAATACTACTGGTTGCGCGAGCGGGAAAACGCGCAGGTCATTGCCTACCTCGAAGCAGAAAACGACTATCTGAAAGCACAGCTAGCATCGACGGACAAGCTGCAGGCGCAACTGGCAGAAGAGACCAAGGCACGCATCAAGCAGACGGACGAATCGGTTCCCTACCCAGACAACGGCTTCTCCTACTTCCGCCGTACCGTGGACGGTTTGCAGTATCCGATCTACTGCCGCACGCCACTCGAAAAAGAAGAAGCGGTAGAGCAAGTCTTGCTGGACGTCAACGAGATCGCCGCAGGCAAATCGTATTGCAGCGTCAATGGACTCGAAGTCAGCGAAGACACAAAGCTACTGGCCTACGCCGTCGATACGGTTGGCCGACGTAAATACACGCTAAAAATTCGAGACCTTGAATCGGGAAAGACGCTCTCGGATGAGATCGCCGACGTCACGGGTAATCACGTTTGGGCGAACGACAACAAGACACTTTTCTACGTGCGGCAAGATCCAACGACGCTTCGCTGGTACCAAATTTACCGTCACGTCCTGGGCGACGACCCGGCCCATGACAAGCTCGTCTTTGAGGAAAAAGACGAAGAATTCAGCTGCTACATCAGCAAATCGCGATCTCGAAAGTTCCTGCTGATTTATTCAGAACAGACGCTCAGCAGCGAGACACGATACCTCGACGCCAACAATCCTGACGCCACACCGATCGTGTTCCAAGCTCGAGAGGCTGACCACGAATATTCGGTTGACCACCTCAATGATCAATTCTACGTGCGCACCAATTGGGACGCGGCCAATTTCCGATTGATGCAATGTGGCGAACAGACGACGGGCAAGAGCCACTGGAAAGTCGTTGAGCCGCACCACGATGATGTCTTCTTGAACGATTTCGATCTTTTCGACAATTACCTCGCGCTGGAACAACGGCACCACGGGCTGATTCGTATTCGCCTGCGCGATTGGTCAACCGGCGCCGAACACGATCTCGACTTTGGCGAGGCGTGCTACCAAGCCGGTACGGAGGCCACACCAGTGCACGCCACCGACTGGCTGCGCTATTCGTTCAGTTCGATGATCACGCCGAATAGCACATTCGAATACAACATGCGTACCAAAGAGAAAAAGCTGCTCAAACAGACCGAGGTGCTCGGTGGCTATGACTCGTCCGACTACAAAACGGAACGGCTGTGGGTCGAGGCGCGAGACGGTGCCAAAGTTCCGGTCTCCATCGTTTACCGTCAGGACACGCCCCTGGACGGTACCGCACCCTGCCTGCAATACGCATATGGCTCCTACGGAAACAGCATGGAGGCCTCGTTTCGTTCGAGCCGATTGAACTTGCTCGATCGTGGCTTCGTCTACGCGATCGCCCACATTCGTGGCGGGCAAGAAATGGGGCGACACTGGTACGAAGAGGGCAAGCTACTCAAGAAGAAGAATACATTCACGGACTTCATCGATGTCGGGAGAGCATTGATTGCCAAGAAATACGCCGATCCAAAACGGCTCTATGGCCGAGGCGGCAGCGCCGGCGGCCTCTTGATGGGAGCGGTCGCCAACATGGCCCCCGAGCTCTATCACGGACTCATCGCCGACGTTCCGTTCGTCGATGTGGTGACGACGATGCTGGATGACACGATTCCGCTCACCACGAGCGAGTACGACGAATGGGGAAACCCCAACGATCCTGAGTACTACGCTTACATGCTTTCGTATTCGCCATACGACAACGTGCGCGAAATGGATTACCCGAATTTGCTTGTGACATCGGGTCTTCACGATTCCCAAGTTCAGTACTGGGAACCGACCAAGTGGGTCGCGCGGCTCCGCGCCAAGAAAACGGACGACAACCTCCTCCTACTCAAAACCAACATGTCGGCCGGCCATGGTGGCGCCTCAGGACGCTACGAACAATACAAGGAGATCGCGTTGCGCGATGCGTTCTTGCTATTCTTAGCCGGCATCAGCCGGTAACCGGTTACCACTCGATCCGATTCGCGTCGAATACGGGGCCATCAACACAGGTTCGTTTGTAGTCCCATTCGCCCATTTCGTCGCGAACCTTCGTGACGCAAGAAAAACAGATACCGATGCCACACGCCATCGGCGTTTCTAAGGAGACTTCACAGGCAACGCCATGCTGCCTGGCAACGGCACTGACCGCCTCCATCATCGGTTCTGGACCGCAACAGACAACTCGCACATCGCCGCTCAATAGATCGGGCAGCAGATCGGTTACGAGTCCAGCGTGCCCCGCCGATCCGTCGTCAGTGGCCACCAGCACGTTGACGCCGGCCGCTTGAAAATCGGCAACGCCGGCGAGCAAAGCAGAGGTGCGAGCGCCGTAGCAGAGCGAAACCCGTGTTGCCTGAGCCCGTGGTGGTTCACCGGCATAACCGACGGCTCCCAATTGCTGTTTGGCTACGGCCAAGAATGGCGTGTGGCCGATCCCGCCGGCCACCATCACAAGGTGGTCGACCGGATGAGGCCGAAAACCATTCCCGAGTGGTCCCCATACTTCTAACTCGGCGCCCGGCCTGAGCGTCGCCAAGCGAGTCGTCATGTTGCCCATGACGGTGTAGACAACGTCGATCCATTCCCCTTCGGCCAAGTCGTACATGGCCAAGGGTCGGCCGATCAGCGGATCGTCCGTGCCGGCAATGCGGAGCATCAAGAACTGTCCGGGACGAATCCGTTTCGAAATCTCCCGATCGCGAAACCGCAAACGGAAAGTTTGCTGGGCAACCTCTTGATTCGAGATCACTTCGACTTTGGCAGCCAGTGCCTGGTCAGCATAGTACGCCGCCTGCAGCGAGCTGCATCCTGCGGCCTCGGGCGAGGGAACGTTGTCAGTCACTGGAAGTTACCGCTGAGAACTTATCGCTGGGTTCTGGTCCGACGCTTCTTGGGTGGCCCGGAGGGCGAGTGCTTGGCGTTCGATCTTTGCTTGACCGCCGATTTTTGCTTGGCCGTCGTTCGGCGGCGAACTGGTCGGCGCCGTTTGGTACCCGCACCGGCAACGCAGCGTTGTACCGCTCGCAGTTCGTCAACCGTCAATTCACGATAGGCGCCAGCCGGCATTTCACCCAAACGCAGGGGACCAATCGCAATGCGTTCGAGCTTCAGGACCTTGTGACCAATCCGAGCCGCCATGCGGCGAATCTCGCGGTTGCGCCCTTCGCGAAGCACGATGTGTAGGATCGTGTTTTGCTTTTGTCTCGACTTGATGTGCACGCTGGAAACCTTGACCGGACCTTCTGCTAGGTGGATGCCGGTCCGCAGCTTTTGCAGTTCAGCCGGACCTGGATGGCCAGCCACTGTCACTCGATAGGTCTTTTCAACTTCGTAGCGCGGATGTGCCAAGCGATTCGCCAAGTCGCCATCATTCGTGACAATGATCAGCCCCGAACTGTGCATGTCCAATCGACCGACCGTAAACATCTGGTCGCCGTTGGGAACCAGATCGACGACTCGCATCCGTCCTGCCTGATCCCGATTTGTCGACACGATACCGGTCGGTTTATTGACAGCGAAGTAAGTCGATCGTTTGATTCGTAGATTCTCGCCATCGACGCGAACTTTTTGCGTCTCGACATCGACTCGCACACCCAACTTCGTCACGGTCTTGCCATCGATGTCGACTCGACCTTCCAAGATCAATTCTTCACACGACCGACGACTGCCAAGTCCGGCTGCCGCCAAAACTCGTTGCAGCCGTGGCGGCTTACCGTCCGGTTCGGCGAAGCTCTGCTCAACAGGCGGTGCCGATCGCCTTGACCGACCGCCTCGCGGCGATTCGGGTGCGGTTTTTCGTTTGGAGGGTCGCCCAGCAGTTGGACGTTTAGCGTCGGGGCGACGAGTTGGCTTGGGAGCAGACATGGCTGACATTCGTTAAGAGCTGACCGCGGTCGAATGCCGCGTCGCTCCATCTTATCTGGGACGAATCGGCCGGCACAGGAGTAAACTGCTGCAGAGCCACAATTTTAGGCTGCCCGGCCTGCGAAAGCGACAAAGTCGACCCACTCACGGGCTGTTGCGCAGCGTCTCAGTTCCCGCCAATAAACTGCGACTGAACAGGCTCCGCCCGGGGAACTTGATAGTTGGTCGGCCGGCTCCCATCGAACTCGGGGCCACCGTCGACGTCGGCGTAGGGGTCGTGGTAGGTGGCTCGCAGCTGCTGGGTATAGAGATGACCTGGAGATCGGACTCGCGGCAGCTCGACATTGCAGCCAGCGCACCCGCAAATAGCAAGCACGATCCAAATGAAACGCTGGCGGTGAGGGGACATAGAGCGACCTGAGGAATTCGGAAAACGCGGATCGAGTGTAGCCGGGGGCAATCTGAACACGAAAGCCCGATCGGACAAGACGGCCGACTGCAACAACCGGCTAAGGCAGCATCACATGAAGAAGTGTCGTGACTTCAGCTGCCACCAACTGTAAATCGGCACTGCAGGCAGGAACAAGCAGTGTCTTGCCGATCGACAGGGGTCGTTGCACAAACTCATGCTGGACATCCAATTCACCAGACAGCACCGCCAGCAAATGGAATCGATCGTCGTTGGGCAACGTCACTGTACCGTCGAATTCCCAACGTTCTAACACGAACTTCTCGCAACGCACGAGTTCCGTGATCTGTTCAGAGACGACCACTGGCTGCTGAGCATCGACCGGTCCACGTTCGTAATCGATCGCTTCCAATCCGGCCTCGATGTGCAGCGGACGTGGCTGACCGTCATGGCCAACTCGATTCCAATCGAAGAGTCGATAGGTCGTGTTACTGGCTTGTTGAATTTCGGCAACCAACAGACCTTCCCCCAAGGCGTGAACCGTACCAGCCGGAATAAAGATGCAATCACCCACTTGCGGTTCAAATTTGTGCAAACACAGTTCGGTCGTCCCGCGCGACACTTCGCGCGCCAATGCCTCCTTGTCAAAGCCACGCTTCAGTCCCGCATAGAGACAACTTCCCGGCTCGGCCGCCAAAATCACCCACGCTTCTGTTTTGCCAAGATCGGGCGGATCGAGCAACGCGCCACGCGCATCGTCCGGATGGACTTGAACCGAGAGGTTCCGATTGCAGTCGAGGAATTTGAAGAGCAACGGAAAGCTGGCCTGAGATTCATGCTGACCGAACAAGGCCGCTCCGTGCTCCTTGACAAGATTACCAAGCGTCTGTCCTGCGAGTGGTCCATTGGCGACGACGCTTTGGCCGTCGTGGTGATCCACAATTTCCCATGATTCAGCGAAGTCGCCTTGTTCGGCAATCGGTTTATGGAGGATCGAACCGAGCCGCCGACCACCCCAAATGTATTGCTGAAACAAAGGTTCAAATTGCAGCGGATAGAGCATCTGACGTTCCGTAGAATGAAGCCAAAATCAGAAACCGACGACGACCCATTCGTAGCCTGGCATTCCTCCGAGAGTTTATCGACGTTCTCGACGGTTTGAACAGAGAAACATTCGAGCAATGTTGCCGAAATGGCAGCCACCGGTTTAAGATGGACCAATTGCGAGCCCCCGCGTGTGCCCCTCTGGGCGACACAGCCGCACGTTCGTGCCACTGAAAGCGGTTAGACGTCGTGTTCTGACCCGATCGAACTCGGGTTTACCCGTCGGTCGCAAGTGCCCTGACAGTGTTCACATTCCCACGGCAGTCCCATGTCTTCACGTCCCAACGACGACCTATTCCAAAACTCGACGATGAGTTTTGGCGAGCATTTAGAAGAGCTGCGTGGAGCTCTCTTCCGTTCTGTCATTGGAATTGCCATCGGATTTCTCCTTGGTCTGTTAATGGCGCGGCATGTGGTCCGCATGATTGAGACGCCACTCAAGAATGGTCTGCGAGCGCACTACGCTGCCTTGTCGGTCGAGAAGCTTGAAGCGGGCGAGTACGGTGACACGGGGCCCGAACAATGGAGTCTACTGACCGAGGAACGGCTCGTCCCTCAGCGAATTACGGTCGACGCTGACAGCTTTCGAGCAGAGTTGCACCGAATTTTTCCCGACGTGATCCCTCAGGCTCCATCGGTAGAACTCCCGTTTACTCTCGATTCGCTACCGATCAAATCGTCGAACGGGCTCTTAAAAACGTGGCACTCGGCGAGCCAAGCTCGACGTGATTCCTACCTCAAAGAACTTTGGAACCAACTGCCTGCCGACACTCAAAGCCAGCTCGCGGGGCGGGTCGATCTGGAAACGGAATTCGAATCCACGCAGCAAGTGCTACTGCAGAGCCTCAATGACCTGGCCAAGACAAGTCCCCCGACGACCGCGCTGCCCTACCTGCAGCGTCTGTTTCCTGACGAATCACACGGGAATTACTTCCGCGGGCAATTGACCGCAGCGGAAGAAACGGCGAGCGATGCGAGTCTCAATTTGAATCGGCAGCTGATGCAAGCCGGGTTTCGAGGTTTCCTCAAAGCACCGACGCCCGAAACACTCGAACTCACAACCTGGCAACCAATCGACGTCGACGTTCAAGCGCTAAGTGTTCACGAACCGTTTATGGTGTTCATCAAGGCGGCCGTGATTTTGGGTCTGATTTTTTCTAGCCCTTGGGTCTTCTATCAGATCTGGATGTTCGTCGCCGCTGGGCTCTATCCGCAGGAAAGAAACCTCGTCTACAAATTCATGCCCATCAGTTTCGGACTCTTTATCGCCGGAGCTGCCCTGGCCTTTTTCTTTGTTTTCGAACCGGTCTTAGATTTTCTGTTTCAATTCAATCGCATGCTGCACATCAATGCCGAACCGCGAATTACCGACTGGCTTTCGTTCGTATTGATCTTACCATTGGGATTCGGAGTGAGCTTCCAACTACCGCTGGTGATGGTTCTGCTGGAGAGGATCGGAATTTTTACGATCGAAAACTACGTGACCAATTGGCGGATCGCGGTGCTGGTGATTTTCGTGCTCTCGATGTTTCTCACGCCGGCCGATCCGATCAGCATGTTGCTCATGGCCGTGCCGTTGACCGGTCTTTACTTCGGAGGAATTTGGCTCTGCCGCAGCATCGGCACAGCGCCACGCAGCCCCATCGGCGCAGGCTACGACCCTTAGTCGTCACCGTCAGACGAGCGTAATCTTCGACCACGTGACCGTGATCGTTAGATCGCCTCGCCGCCTCGTTCGCCTGTGCGAATACGGACGCAGTCGTCGAGGGGCAACACGAAGATCTTGCCGTCGCCTAATTGACCTTCGTCTCCCGAGCGTCCGCCCGCGATGATCGCCTGGATCGTCGGCTCAACAAATTCGTCGTTGACCGCAATTTGCAGCTGTACTTTGCGGAGCAAATTGACCGCAAATTCACGGCCACGGTACACCTCCGTTTGGCCCTTCTGGCGGCCGAAGCCTTGGCAATCCATCACGGTCAGGCGAAAGACTTCGACTTCCGTGAGCGCCGCTTTGACCGCTTCGAGCCGATTCGGTTGGATAATGGCGATGATTAATTTCATGGCGAACCGGGTGCGAGACAATGAAAAAGGAAACGACATTTCTGGATGGAAGCGTCCTCAAGTTAACAAAAAAAGATGCCCCCCGGCAGGTTTAAGGTGAGGCGGACACCAACCAAATCCGGGGGACATCAAGTTTATTTGATCTGAAAAACGGCGGGCAACCGAGGTTGCCCGCCAGCGTCAGGTTCACGCACCTCAGGAGGTCGAAGGTACGGGAATTGGTTCGGTGACTCGTCGCTGTTTTTCAGCAACCGGGGCAACCCTGGGAACGACTCCCAGTGCCATCGGTGATGGATAAGCATGCATGCCATGCTCAACCATATCCAACCCTGCGGCCTCTTCTTCCGCCGACACCCGCAAACCGATGGTGTGCTTGATCAGCAGAAAAATCAGAATGCTCACAGGAAAAGCCCAAGCAAATCCGGCTGCGATCCCGAGTGCTTGGATCCCAAGTTGCTGTAAACCAGCCTCTGACGAGAACAAACCAATTGCCAAAGTCCCCCACGCGCCACAGACGCCGTGCACTGAAACGGCGCCCACAGGATCATCAATTTTCAATTTCTCAAAGAACATGACCGAACCGACAACGATGGCCCCACCGATCGCTCCGGTCAAAGCGGCCATTGCCGGTGACATGATGTCGCACCCGGCCGTGATGGCGACGAGACCTGCCAAAGCGCCATTCAAAGCAAATGAGACATCGGGCTTCTTGAAAACAACCCAGGAAACCAACATCGCCACGATGGATCCGGCAGCCGCTGAGAGATTTGTGGTGACGGCAATCTTCGCAAAACTGCCTCCATCGACCGCTGTTGTGCTGCCTGGATTAAATCCAAACCAACCCATCCAGAGAATAAACACACCCAGTGCGGCCAGTGGCAAGTTGTGCCCCGGCATCGGTTGACTCTGACCATTCTTGTATTTGCCCCGCCTCGCGCCGATCACAATCGCTCCTGCGAGGGCCGCCCAGCCGCCAATCGAATGGACAACGGTCGAACCAGCGAAATCGAGGAATCCACGACTCTCTAACCAACCCGCTCCCGTATCGCCGACAAGACCGTTCCAACACCAGCTGCCAAAGATCGGGTAGACAATGATGGTGATCGCCATCGAATAGGCCAAATAACTAACAAACTTTGTGCGTTCGGCCATCGCGCCGCTAACAATCGTGGCAGCTGTCGCCGCGAATACGGTTTGAAAAAGCAAGAACGCCCAACCGAAACTTCCACCCAGAATTGCATCAGCTGCATCCGGATCGAAGAAGAAACCACTGGTTCCGACGAAGCCCGATTCGTTCATTCCGAACATCAGACCAAAACCAACGATCCAAAAACTGAGCGATCCAATGGAAAAGTCCATCAGGTTCTTCATGATAATATTGCAAGCGTTCTTCGCACGCGTGAACCCAGCTTCGACCAGCGCAAATCCAGCCTGCATGAAGAAGACCAAAAATGCAGCCAGGCAAGTCCACAGCACGTTAACGTCATCAAGCACCGCTGTGGCGGTTACCGATTCTTCTTGAGCGGCCGCAGAAGCGGCAAACAGTACAACACAAGTAAGGACTCGACTGGCACGACTCATCACGCAGCTCCACCTAATAGATTCAATGCAGCGTTCCCACGGCACTCGGCGTTTCCAAGAGACCTAATGGGACGACTTCACTGCAAAACCTGGTTTGCAATCGCTATGCCAAAAGAATACTTGGTTGGCGGAAGATGCTGGCTGCGCGCTGCTATAGCAAGCGAACAGGTCCAAATGGAGGCGGACGATCCGGACGACGTCGCAACGCTGCTGCTTGAGTTGCAAGCAGCAGCTGTCGCGCTCGCGCGCAATACGAACTTTGCAAGAATTGTTCGGAAAAATTGTTGCGCTAATTCAGGCCCGATAGGCTACTGCGTACAGCCTTGAGTGCAAGAAGAGCCGTTCGAGGTTGGCACGGAGTAGAGTTGGACCTGACTCGGTGCATACATGACGGGCGGCGTTGCCTGCGTCACCGGGGCCGAACCAGAATTTCCACCGAACATTTGTTGAATCTCTTCGGCCGTCGGCGCGGGCGGGACATCTTCAGCGGCGGCATTTGGCGCCGCTGGGATGTCAGCAGGTTGGTCGCCACTGCCTGCTGCTATCGATTCAGCCACTTCACGGAATTTTGCCACCGCCTCATCAAGCGGCGGCTTGTCCATGTAATCGGTCGGAAACTCGGTCGCCTGCGCGAGTCCCAGAGACTCTTTTCGACTGAACCGTTGTAACGAACGAGGGCTGTATGCGTTCGAGAGCTCGTTCTTCTGAGCTTGATAGAATGGCAAGTCGTCGCTCACCGGTCCGTCGACCACGAGGTCGCTGGAAGAGAAAGGCAGCGGCATTTCTTCGGCCTCTAGACAGGCAGTCGATGCGGCAAGAAATAAGATGATGTTGAGATAGCGCACAGTCACGTTCCTTTGTGATCGCTATCGCCACCAAACTTCCATGCTTAGAGACGAACAAATAGACGACTCGACAACGATGCCGAAAGGCGGTCCTACCGCAAGTCACCACTCTCTTTGATCGGTGCTAGCACGCTGAAGCGTGAGAGAAAATCGGTGGGAACTCAATTCGATTGGTAAGAGAGAATGAAGTTCCGGTTGGCGCATGTCGCAGCCACGGGATTGTCGAAACAACCGGCAAAGGTTATCGCACTTTGCCGTTCTGTCTATCGGCCACCTGCACGTTGTGCGTGCGCCCACAGTTGGGGCACTTCTTGGCATCAGCTTTCGCCACGGAGTTCGGCTGGTTTTGCAAGAGAAAATAGCCACCAGAACGACCAAGGTTGGACGGCGATGGTGTCTTGGCGATTGCCGTTGGCGTGCTGCGTCCACCGACCGCTTTTGCCGGGTTGGTCGACGTCACTGGTCGAGGATTGTCGGCCATGTAGGCCATGTATTGAGGCACGAGCGCGACGCGAGCCGGTTCGGCGGCAGGTGTTTTCACTCGCGTGGCATCAGAGACACGCGCGGAACGGCCAAACTTCCAGCCCACAAATGGCTGAGCTGGCCGAATCGGTGGGCCGGCGAATTTCAGTTGTTGGGGTGAAGGAGCGCTGTCGGCAGAGGCGGCTCGCTGGGGGCTTTGCAACGCCTTGACCAAATGAGGTGGCCGCTTCGCCGGTGTCGGCTCTAACTTACGTGGGGCTGCCGAAGTAGCAGCTTTTTTGCTCTGTTCCGTAGGCATTTCGGAAACGGGTCGATCATCAACGACGACAAAATTAGGCATGTTGAACGAATGGCCTAACTGATACTGAAAGGCTCGATCTGCATCTTGGTCGGCAGTCTGCTGGCCAGGGCGCAGTACAATTCCCGAACCGCTTTCAACAACCTGCGCATCGACGGCGCAGCAGGAGACAAGGCTCAGGAGCATTCCTAAAAACAACGCGTTTGAATCGATCCTGTTCATAACGTTTTCTCGCTTCCACGTTGGTCCACCGGGATGCCGCAGGGAATTGACCGTGCGACGGTGCCGTATGCCTGTCATCGGAGCCGGTCGGCGGCGGACTGAGCCGAATGTGATGGCTAAGACGGCTTCGAGCTGGGATCGGTTCGCTTCGCAACCGCTGGGAAATCGTACCGAAATGTGCCGGTAGTATCGATTAGAACGGTGCTGCCACAGTGATGGATTCTGCGGGCCGGCGGCGACGACTGAGGCCAATCCTGCGCGAACCGTGAGGCTGACCAAAAACAAGGAAAAACGGAGTCGAGCCGGCACTCCTAGTTGACGAGAAACCCCTCAAACAATGCTTCCACGAATTGCTGCGAATCAAACGCAGCAAAATCGGCTGGCTGCTCACCCAGACCAATGAATTTGACTGGCAAGTCGAACTGCTGCCGGATCGGAATGATGACACCCCCTTTGGCCGTGCCGTCGAGTTTCGCGAGCACGATCCCGGTACACTCGACTGCCTCCGAAAATCCGCTCGCTTGACTGATCCCATTCTGCCCGGCGGTCGCGTCGAGGACGAGCAACACTTCATGCGGCGCTTCGGGAACTTGCTTCTGCATGACTCGCCGAATTTTGGACAATTCTTCCATCAAGTTGCTTTGCGTTTGCAACCGACCGGCCGTATCCACAATGCAAATATCGGCGTTCGTTTCCACCGCACGAGCCACCGCCTTGTAAGCAACACTTGCCGGGTCACTCCCTTGCTCGCCCCGTTCGATATCGGCACCGATGCGCTCGGCCCAGACTGTTAACTGTTCGACGGCCGCCGCACGAAACGTGTCCCCAGCGCCCAAGACGACCGACTTGCCTTGGTTTTTGAACATCTTGGTCAATTTGGCGATCGACGTCGTCTTTCCCGAACCGTTGACGCCCACAACCATGATGACGGTTGGTCCTTGATCGGCAAACGTGATGGGATGATTGGTCTGAGCGGTCAGCTCGTTCAATTTAACCCGCACCGATGCCAAGATCTCTTCCATGTGGACGACACGCCCGCGGAATTTGCCGCTGATTTCATCACAAATTTCGCGAGCCGGTTTGGCCCCCATGTCGGTTCGAATCAAAATCGATTTGAGTCGATTGAGGAATTCGTCATCGAGCAGTTCGCCCTCTTGCTTGAATAGGTCCCGAACGTCGGTATTGAGGACTTGTGTCGTTTTCTTGAGGCCCTGCCTCAGCCGCGAGAACAGGCCGACCGAATCGGTAGACTCGGCTGCTGCAGCAGATTCCGCTACGCGCTCCACGCTGGGCGCGGAATCGGACGTCTCCAATTTCGCCTCGGCGGCAGCAGACTCCCCAACCTCAACTGGGCTCTCTTCGACCCCGCTTGTTGGAATCGGGTCGACCGACTTCTCGTCTGTCGGCTTACGTCTAAATCGATCAAGAAACGCCATACGCCTATTCGTCCCGTACAGGGAATTACCCTACTGATTTCTGAATTTGTGAAACGGCGCATTCTACGTTGCCTAGCACGCATCGGCAAAGGCATGTTGAACGTCGCACTGTGGCCCGCCGGGCCGCTGCATTCTGCAACAAACCCCATCCCTGCTGTGCGAGATCATACAGAAAGGATCCCAGGTGGCGTGACTTGTGAGTCAAAAACCGGCCTATTCCCAACGGCACGACAGTTGCTACTCGAGAACATTCAGATTGCAAATGAAGAACAAACGAAATTGCATTCAGCATCAGGGAGGCTGATGCTGGGCGGCCATTTGTCACTACGCCCACGCACGTGGCAGAAAGAAGAACTAATGCCTACGAACAAAGAAAGCTGTAGCTATGAAAGCTACAGCTGCGCCAACACTGCAAAACGGCAAGGCAACTACAACGTTTGCATTGCAATAATCGGCGTTCTTTTGTCTTTAGTCAGTACTCAAGGCTGGGCGAGTAGCGGTTGGCAGAACCCAACCGATGCACTCGATGTCAGCGGTGACGAAGCGCTTGCTCCAGATGACCTGCTGATCGTTGCGAACGAATTGCTTCAGTATGTCGATCCGATTTCCAAGAACGGCCAATTGCCGACTGTTTCAACAGCGCCTCCATTCCTGGACGTCAATGGCGATTGTTTCATTGCCCCGCTCGACGCACTTCTGCTGGTCAACAGTATCCATGGTGATCCCGATGCGTGGCTGAATGGTGTACCGTCAAATACCGTTTTGAGTCCCAGCGACAGCGCGATCGAGCTTCGTTTGTCAGACGCGGCCGGCAATCTAATTAGCCAAGCCAACGTCGGCTCGACCGTCTTTCTCACCGCAGTTTTGATCGACGACGCGGCGACCTCTCGGGGAAGCTTTGCCGGATACCTCGATCTGGGTTTCGACGACCAACTGGTTTCCGTGGTGGACACGGTATTTCCGGTCGGTCGCCAGCTTGTGAACGAAGGCACGTTAGCTGCTGGTCTCTTGACTGGAATCGGTTCGTCGACTGGAAACTTTGGCGAGATTTTTAGGGAGAGCTTTCAAGGTGCTTCCGAACTAGAACTTTTTACGGTCACTTTCTCCGTAGAGCAGTTAGGGGTCGTCGATTTCACAGGAATGAACGGGGCATCGCTAGTATTCGGGAACAACGATTGGTTGCGCCCTACCCTCAACGGCACATCTCTGACCGTTGTTCCCGAACCGAGGCTGGGCTGGTTGATTTTACTGTTGTTGGGAGTTCATCAAATCGTGGCTTTCCGGCATCGATAAGGATCCCAACAACGTAGCAGAGACCGGCCAAGGCGAACGGAGCAATTCTTGGGAGTTGCTCCGTTTCGTTTTTTCGATTCGATCCACCATGGACCCAACCCAGCGCCGTTCTTTAGCTCTCGACGCTTGTCTCACTCTCATCTTGATTCAGAAAACGATCAAGAATTCCGTTGACGAATTGAGAAGATTGAGCACTACCGAAACGCCGTGCCAAGTCGACCGCTTCGTTAATCGCGACTCGACCGGGTGTATCGGTAAAGAGAATTTCGTAGGCGCCCATCCGCAGCACGTTTCGGTCGGTGGCCGCCATTCGCGTGAGGCTCCAATTCTGAGCTTTCGACTCCAACATTTGGTCCAGCTCACCGCGGTTTCGCAACACTCCGTTTAGCAGCGCGTTGGCAAATTTGACCAATTCTTCGTGATGGTGCAGCCGTGCCGCTACGAAAGATTCGTCGTCGGACGCTTCGCGGTCTGGGTTCAGGTCGAATCGGTAAAGCACTTGCAAAACAACTTCGCGAGCACGACTTCGGCGGGGCATGGTAAAACCGGTTAGAAATGGAACGTTAGCTGCGCATCATCAAGAAGACGACGTCGCTCGGCCTCGCAGGAAATTATAGATGAACGGCGGTCGCTTCGAACCCATTTTTTTATTTGGCTCGTATCTGGGCGACGAAACCCATCATTTCCAGCGCCGCAGACGCGCACTCGGCTCCCTTATTGCCAACATTGCCGCCAGACCGATGAATCGCTTGTTCCAGCGAGTTACAGGTCAAAATGCCGAATAGGACCGGCAAACGGTGCTCCAACCCCATTTGCCCCAAGGCGAGGCTGACTTGGCGATTGATATGCTGATCGTGCGTCGTCTCGCCGCGAATGACGGCTCCTAGACAGATCACCGCGTCATACATCTCGTCGCCCGAACATCGGATGAATTCGCTGGCGGCTAAGGGAATCTCCCAGGCGCCAGGGACCCAAGCGACATCGATTTGGTCGTCCGGCACACCGGCCTGAGTCAAAGTCTCCACCGCACCGTCGAGCAGCTTGGCCGTGATCGATTCGTTGTACCGCGCCACGACAATGGCGACTCGCCGTTTTCCCGCATTCACATCCGGCTTCAAGACATTGACCATTACAGACGTTTATCCCTCCAAATTCATCGCCATAAGAAACTCTGCATTCGTCTTTGATTTCCCCAGTCGCTGCACCAACATTTCCATCGCATCGGGCGGATTCATCTCGCTGAGAATGCGGCGCAACAAGCAAACACGTTTATGCTCTTCTGGGTCCATCAGCATTTCTTCACGGCGTGTGCCGCTTAGGTTGATATCGATTGCCGGCCAGATGCGACGATCGACCAAGCGACGGTCGAGCACGATTTCCTGATTGCCGGTCCCTTTGAATTCTTCAAAGATCACGTCGTCCATTTTGCTGCCGGTGTCGATGAGGGCGGTGGCAATGATCGTGAGCGAACCACCTTCTTCCACTTTACGAGCCGAACCGAAGAAACGCTTGGGACGTTGTAGCGCGTTGGCATCAAGTCCGCCGGAAAGGACTTTCCCTGACTGGGGACATTCCGAATTCCAAGCTCTTGCCAAACGGGTGATCGAATCGAGGAAGATCACGACATTGGTGCCGCACTCGACCAATCGCTTGGCTTTTTCGATGACCATTTCGGCGACTTGAACGTGCCGAGAAGGTGGTTCGTCAAACGTACTGCTAATTACTTCGCACTTGGCGCCTTTGACTTGGCGCTCCATATCGGTCACTTCCTCGGGCCGCTCATCAATCAGCAGCACGATGACATACGCGTCGGCATAATTTTCAAGCACCGAGCGGGCCATTTTTTGCATCAGAATGGTTTTGCCGGCACGCGGCGGGCTGACGATCAGGCCACGTTGTCCAAATCCGATAGGCACCATCAGATCGACAACTCGCCCTTCGACCCCGCCCGCTTCTGACTCCATCATGATGCGCTGACTAGGATGAAGTGGCGTCAATTCATCAAAACCGACTCGCTTCGAGGCGGCGTTGGGATCCTGAAAGTTGATCGCCTCGACTCGCAGCAGCGCGAAATAACGCTCGTTTTCCTTAGGCGGGCGTATCTGACCAGAAACGGTGGCTCCCGTCTTTAAATTGAACCGGCGAATCTGACTGGGAGAAACATAGATATCATCGGGGCACGAGAGGTAGTGGTAGTCTGGACTACGAAGAAACCCAAAACCGTCGGGAAGGATTTCCAAGGTACCTTCACCGTACATCAGACCGTGCATCTTCACGCGTTCTTTGAGAATGTTGAAGATGAGTTGCTGTTTGTTCATGCCGGCAACTTCGGTCATGTTCTCCTTACGAGCTTCCTCGATTAGCTCAGCCATGCTCAGCTTTTGTAGCTTGGCAATGTGCACATCATTCTGCGGAGATGACGCACCGCTGGTGTCGTCACCCTTTTTGCCTCGCTGTTTCTCTTTCGCAATTTCTTCCGCGACAGAAAGTGGCTCTTCTTCGAATTGTCCGGAATTGGAATCGACGAATTTCGAACCGTCTCCGATGGGAACGCGATTCTTGGAAGGGTGATTGCGGCGTTGGCGAGCAGCGCTGTCCTTAGCACCCGGCAGGTCGGTTCGATTGGCATCCGACATGACGAACTGTGCTCCTGCGGTTATGGGGTGTGACGCTCATGGCGTGCGGGGGGGAGGGGAGGAAGAGGATGACGTTGGTGACGGGTGCCCCTTGTGTAAGACCTTGTTAGCAACTGGTGTCGCTCCCGACCGAAACTCTTTCCAGGATGATCGAACGATCTAACGGGAGTCGCCTAGCCGGGTATCGGTGCCGTCCTTGGAGTTGTCGTCAGATAAGCTCTTCCAAAAGGCCAACACTTGCACATAGGTTTCCTCCAATGTGCCCGAATTGTCAATAACGGTGGTACATTTCGCACGCTTTTCCGCGAGCGAAAGCTGCGCAGCCTCGCGCTGACGAAAATGTTGTTTGGTCCAACCGCGCTGTTCAACCGCGCGGCCCATTCGTTGTTGTTCCGGAACATCGACAAACACGATGAACTGGCACCGCCGATCCCAGCCTGCTTTGAACATAACGGCTGCGTCCAACACCACAATTGTTTGTTTGGGTAATTCAGAGAGCAGTTGCTCTAGGATGGTCGTAATCTGGGGGTGAGTTACCCCCTCCCAGAATTCAAGGTCTGATTTTCCTTTTTCCGACGGCTTGAACACGCGCTGGGCAACGAATCGGCGATCCAATTGCCCGTTTCCACCAACAGCTTCTGGGCCCCAGTGATCGACGGCCGCCTGGACGACCACGGGCAGCTCCAATACCTGATGCCCCAATTTGTCTCCGTCGATGACATGGGCACCTAGTCGGGCAAACTGAGCCGCGACCGCGCTCTTTCCGCTGGCCACGCCACCGACGAGGCCCACAATGATCGGTTGGTCATTCATCAAGAATGTTTCTCTTATCCCCTGAGACGATGCCGCTGGCCGCTGCGAGGCAGTCCCACTGCGCTATGAAGGTGAAGAACGGCGATCCTCCGACAATCTAAGCTTTCCGGCGATTCCGTGCAGTCGATTAGGGGCACCGGTGATTCCAAACGGTTTTCCCTACAACCCATACGACCGGTCTGCCATTCCCCCCTTTGCTTCCAAACCCTTGGAAACGCGGTGTTTCGTTGACACCCTGAAAGGGCCCAACTAGACTCGAAATTGGGCCTAACCTCTCTAGATCACTCGGTTTGCGTGTTTTCCGGTGAGGCAGCCACTTATCAAAGTCGATCCTCGAGTCCACCCATCCGACTGCGGAATCAGCGTGGGCTCGCAGCTATTTAAGGAAGCGTGTTCATGGCTAAGCGTGAAAGCCAAGGCCTTCAGATTGCCCTCATCCTCACCGTGATGCTCGCCGTGCTCATGGCGATCACGACGATTGTATTCTGGAACATGGCGAAGAAAGGCAATGCCGAATTGGCATCGCTCCGCAGCGAAAACCAGACTTCGCAGACCCGCTTGCGCGACACGGTCGATCAGAACCAAGCACTAAAAGAGATGCTGGGTTACACGGCAGATGAAAATATTGAAACCGTCAAAGAAGAATTCGAATTAGCCAAGCAAAAGTTCGGCGCAAATTTCCCCGAAGAGAATCGCAACTATCGCAAACTGCCCGAGTTCATGGCGAACACGATTAACGATCTCCACACGAAGATCGCCGAAACCGATGCCAGACTCCGTGAACTCGAACAGAAAAATACCAATCTTATTGAAGAGAAGAATAAGCTGGTCGCGATCGAGAAAGATGCTCACGACAAAGCGGCTCAGGAAGTCTTGAATCTGCGTGCCAAATTTGCAGCCGACCTGAAGAAGCTGACGGATAAGATGGAGTCCTGGGAACTCGCCGATAAGAAGAAGCTGCGTGAGAAAGACAGTCGCATCGCCTCACTTGATAAGAACAATGGTGAGCTCAAATCACGCTTAGCGACGAAAGATAAACTGAACGAACGGTTGGCCAAGGACAAGCGAGCCTTGCAAACCGAAACATTCGAAACACCCGATGGCCGTATTGTTTGGGTCAATCAGCGATTGCGTACCGTCCTACTCAATCTGGGTGCAGCCGATTCACTTCGAAAGCAAATTACTTTTAGCGTCTATGACGTCGACTCGAATAATTTGGCCAGCTCGAAAAGCAAAGGCAAGATTGAAGTCATCCGCATCATCGACGACCATCAAGCGGAAGCGAGAATCCTCGACGACAGCCCTTCTAACCCAATCACATCGAATGACATCGTCTATTCACCGATCTGGGAAGTTGGCAATCCGGTCCGCTTCGCACTCACCGGTTTCATGGATATCGACCATGATGGTGAGACCGACCGCGCATTGATTCGGCGTCTAATTACGCTTAGCGGAGGCGTTGTCGACGCCGAAGTGGCCGATGACGGGAAACGTTCGGGGGAGATCTCGGTCTACACACGGTACTTGGTTACCGGTGACCAGCCGACCGACAAGACGTCCGATGCCGTTCGTAGCTCCGATACGCAAATCCGTAACGAGGCGAAAGATGCTGGCGTGACACTCATTTCGCTCGATCGACTGCTTTCCGACATCGGCTATCAGCAAATCAGCAAATCGGTCGCGTTAGGCGAGAACGCTCGTTCGGTCGACTTCCCGGCCAAACGTTACGAAGGGACGCATCGATTCGCGCCCCGGCCTCGTCCCGTCAGCAGTATCAAGAAACCGGTTCGCAAGAACTAGGTTCGATTAGATTTCGGTGACTCGAGAAAACGGCAGGTTGTGCCTGCCACCGTTGAATTTCAACTCAAACGGTTCCGCCGCGACCTGACAGATTGGGTTCGAGGCCAGCTCTTCACGCAGGTCTTCGCTGGCGTAGAGTTCCTTCAATTGCAACGTGTTGGGAATGAACATCCAGCGCTTGGTGCCATAGCGATTGACGATTTTATCGATGACTTCTTCGTCGTTGGCGAGCGTGGCAGGGATCTTACAACGAGCCATGTCGCCCGTGGTGTAGACATTGAGGAATGTCTTGTGTTCGTCAATTTGTGCGCGAAGATCGGCAGTAATAAAATCGGCTAAACCGACGCCAATCGCATTTCCTTGCGAAGCGGCCGCCAACTTTAACGCCGCGATAATGTTGATCGTCGGTCGATCCAAGTCCTCACAATACTTGACGCCACGATGACCAATCACATTCGTATCCATCCCCGTTCCACTATAAGTCTTGCCGATTTCGTCGACGATTAGCACATTTAGGTCGTCGATCGGAAGTCGCGGAAAATAAGCCTGGTGCTTCTCTAGCAGTTGCGGTTCGGAAGAGAGCACATTCGCAGCCGGTAGTGCATGCAACTCGGCCGTCTCTTCGTGACCATCTTCTAATATGGCGAGCGACGCCCAGATTTTTCCTGAGTCCAAAAGCAACTGGCCCATCTCGAGCAACATATCTTTCATGGTCGGTGTGGAGGCCGCATGAAATGTCTCGGCAGAGCGAATCTTCCCCATGCCGACGACGATCATTTTGACGAGCCCACTTTGGATCGGTCCCGAAAAACAGGTGTGCAATTTGATGCGATTGATGACGAGTACGCCTGCCGCTTCGTAGCAATGGCGGTCCATCCACACGTCGCCCGTCGGCACTTGGCCAACCTTCACGCACTCCATGCTGGAACGGATCGGCATCCCCATCGCCGCTTCGCTCATGCCGAGCGATTCAATCATCGAGCGTTGGCCCGCAGCCGTGGCGCCGTTGTGCGAGCCCATGCAGGGCACCATGAACGGCTTGGCTCCGTGCGCTCGCAACCATTCGCCGGCCGTTTTTGTAATCAAAGGAATATTGGCAATCCCTCGGCTGCCGACCGTGATCGCCACCTCGCCCTGCGGAACTTGCAGCTGGAGGCTGTCCAACTGAGCGCGGACCGCTGCCGAGACGTCGGCAATGGGATTGGAGGTCAGTTGCTGCTGGACTCTATAGAGCTGCATGAATTCGGCTTTTGTTTCCTCGGCGACGGTGTTGGGCGTCGCAAGTTACTGTTCACTCGCACGACCAACGTGATACGATAACCAGAGTAACGAAATTGATCGCCCAACCCAAGTTCTAAGCGCCATGTCCACACCCAACCAACGTACGGCCCTCGAAACGCTGGAAGAAGAGTACCTTCTCATTCGAGCCAAATTGCTCGAGGTGGCTGCCAGCCTTGACCGCATCCAACGGGGTCATGGCGATACGGAGGACGACCACCGTTTGGTCGAAATCGCGAATGCAATCACGATTCTCCAGCAGGGGGATCCCAATCTCGCAGAAAAACTTCAACTGACGTTCTCATTGCCTTACAAGAACGATTGGCAATCCGAATTCGGACTTTGCTAGCGCACGCCCCTTCACGAGCCCACCATGTATTATTTTGATCCTCACATTCACATGATCTCCCGCACGACCGACGACTATGAAACGTTGGCCAAAATGGGGTGCGTCGGACTGAGCGAGCCGGCTTTTTGGGCTGGCTACGATCGCGGCAGTGTCGAGAGTTTTCGTGACTACTTTCGGCAGTTGACAGAATTCGAACCGAGCCGCGCGGCCGCTTACGGAGTCCAACATTTCACGTGGCTTTGTATCAATGCCAAAGAGGCGGAAAACGTTTCGCTCTCGCGAGAAGTCTTGGCGATGATTCCCGAATTTCTCGACAAACCAAACGTGCTGGGCATTGGCGAAATCGGCCTCAACAAAAACACACGCAACGAAGCAATCATCTTCCTCGAACATGTCGAATTGGCGGTCGAACACCACCAGCAGATCCTTATCCACACTCCACACCTGGCCGACAAGTATCAAGGGACGCGCATGATCTTGGACATGCTGCTAGAAAATTCGCAGCTGGAACGATCCCGCGTCCTGGTCGATCATGTCGAAGAACACACCATCAAAGCGGTCTTGGACGAAGGTTTTTGGGCCGGCATGACGATGTACCCGGTGACCAAATGCACGCCGGCCCGCGCAGCCGATATGGTCGAAACCTATGGCCCAGAACGACTGATGGTAAATTCGGCGGGCGACTGGGGCCCTTCGAAACCGACCGCCGTGCCCGACTTCATCATGGAAATGCGAAAACGAGGGCACAGCGAAAGCCTCATTCGCCGTATCGTCTTTGACAATCCGATCAGCTTCTTCAGTCAGAGCGCCAACTTCAACCTGAATACGCCGATCTTGAATGAAATCAGTTCGCCGCCGGCCTCGTTGAGTTAGCTCCATGCCATCAGTAGTCGACCCGGCCAATCGTCCGATCGATACTTCCCTCGTGCGGGCACTGGCTGTGTTACTGGTCATGAACTCGCACTTGGAGCATCTTTATCCACTGCCGTACTTGGCAGACGGCGGACTGCTCGGCCTTGTGTTGTTCTTTGCCGCGTCCGGATTTGGCGTCACAAGCAGCCCTCGAATTCGCACCGAGTCCTTTGTCGCCTGGATGCGTCGCCGCCTAAGTCGACTCTACCCGGCAGTGATCATCACCGTTTTCTTGTTTGGCATGATCGCCAATCGAGGCTGGCAAAACTGGAACTTGGAGGATTACTTCCGGCAGTTTATTTATCCGACTCAGTACCACTTCATCGCGAAAATCATTCCGTTCTACGTGGTGCTCTTTACGTTAGCCCAAATTCAGTTTCGCTGGAAATACTGGAGCGTCGGTGGCGCGTTATTCATCGCCTCTCTCGCCTTCGCCTGGCCAGACATGCGGGAGCTTTGGTCGCATCCTATGGCCCTCAGAACAGGCCAGCTAGCGCCATCGTTCCTGTGGCTTATCTTTCTTCTCCCGACAGTCCTGGCTGCCGCCATTGCCGACAACAGCTGCCGTTTTTACCGGCCGCTATCCAAAGCCGACGGTCTATTGTTGCTACTTGGGGCCGCTGGATATGCCATCTTCAAGGTCTTGATTTCGAAACTGGGAATGATTCCCTGGCTGTTCCCGTGTTATTTTGCAATCGCGATTGCTTTCTCATTTCAGCTATTCCGAATCGCATCGCACCCGCAATTTGTGGAATGGCTAAAGACGTTGCCTCTCGTCTGGAGCTGCACGACCTGGTTGAGCACGATCTCGCTGGAAAGTTATGTCGTGCACATTCAAATGATGCATTGGAAGGTCTGGCAACGTTTTCCCTTCCCGATCAGCCTGCTCCTCTTCGCAGCCGCCGCCTGGTCATGCGCTCATATCGTGCACCGATTGGCCAAGCGAGTTGCTTTGAATCGCAACCGAGTGACCTAAAACAAACCGAGCACGAGTTCAGCAACGTCCGTGTCTTTCAGTTGCCCCGGTAGGTTGGCCGAATTGCTCAGCAACACACCACCCTGCTCGACCGGCACGCCGTGTGAACCGCGAACGAGTTCCGCGTTCAGCGGCACTCCCATCGTTTCGCGGTCGAAGAAGAGCTCGACAGGATCGTAACCCGGTTTTTGATGGATATCGACGGTGCGAGCAAACGAAGGCGCCAGCTCGTCATCAAGCCAATAATAGTATGCCTGCCAGCTGTTGGGTTCCGAAACCAGGATCACCTCACCTGCTCGCGGATGGTCCATTTCTAACATGGAGCGCTCGGCGCCACTGACGACCTGGGCGATGCCCTCGGCGCCGGCGAACAGCGTGACGACTTTTTGAATCGACGACTCGTCCGCATCGCGGACATAGACGTGAGAGAACTGATGATCGACCAGCGCCCAAGCAGAGCTTGTTGCAAAATCGATGAACTCGCCTTGGTCTGTTGATTTCACGTTTAGCAGGCCCGCTTCACGTAAACGACGGTTCGGATAGGTCACGTGATCGACCGGTTGGATCGTGTATTCACTGGCCACCAACCAAGTCAGTGGTCGCTTCGCGTACGCTGCCGCAAAACCTGTGGCCAATTTCTGAATCACTCGGTCCAGCGCTTCCAGAGCGGCGGCGGCCTCGGCACTGTCGGGGCCAAATTTTTGCGCGGCGTAATCGAGGTGGGGCAAATACAAATAGAAGAAATGGGGCTGATATTTTTGGGCCCCAATCACGGCCGAATCGACAATCCATTCGGTCGAAGCGATGCTGGCCAGCGGGCCCCAGAAGTGCTTGAGCGGAAAGTGGCCCAAGGCGTCTCGCAAATCGCCGTACAACTCTGTCGGCTTGGTGTAGCACCAAAGCGACTCGCTACCGTCCGGATTGTGGATAGGAGCCGGCATACAAACGTATTCAGCACCGCACCCCTTACTCAACATGGGAAACCAAACCGCACAGGTCAGCTCGGCATGTCGCTCTTTCAGCAGGTCCCAGACCTGCGGCGCTTCAATTTTCTCGTTCCAAGCGGTCCACATTTCGACCTGCTGCGAATCACGCCAGTAGAACCCGTTCGCGACAACGCCATGCTCGGTCGGTAGTTTTCCTGTGAGCATGTTGGCTTGAGCCGGCCAAGTCACGCAAGGAAAACTGCCGTACAAATCGGCCTGCGAGCCACCGGCAACCAACGCCGCCAGATGCGGCATCTTCGCCACATCCTTCTGGCGCAGGCCCGGAATGGACAAGAAGATCACATGAGCATCGGACATTCTGCTACTCCCACCAGCCATCAAGCCGGCCACTTTCTAGCGAACCAAAGGGGCCATAAATTCAAACGCACGTTTCGCGGCGGCCGGGCCTTCATCGCTATGGCGACTCAGCTCAACAAACACTCCGCCCTGGTAATTCACTTCGGCAAGCGCCGCCAGAATCGGTGGGAAGTCCATCTGACCTTCGCCAAACATTAGATGCTCGTGAACTCCTCGCCGCATGTCCTCGATGTGGACATTGACGAGCCGTTCCTGCCAGTGATGAATCAGTGTCGGAATGTCACCTTCGTTACTGCAGTGGACATGGCCCACATCCATCGTCAGCTTCAAGTCAAGCGAGCTTCGATCCAGCAATTCTTGAAACTTATCGAGCGTATCGATGAACATGTCCGGTTCGGGCTCGAAGCCAATCGCCATCTCGTTCCCCGCCGCCAAGTCGGCGATCGACGTGAGTCCATGAATCAACCGATCCCAAACCGCTTCTTCGTTCGCGTCATCCTTCACGGCACCTGACCACAGCGACACACAATCGCTACCCAATTGTTTCGCGATCACGATTGCTCGGCTGAGGAAATCGACCCGACGCTTTCGCGCTAGGAACCCGTGGCTCACCAAGGTAGGCTCATGCTTCACCTCAGGATCGAGCAAGAACCGAGCCCCCGTTTCCACCACCGTTCGCATGCCGTGTTGGTCGAGCAACTCCTTGATGGCCGGCAACTGATCAAACTTTTCATCGAACGGATCGAGTGCACCATGATCGAGCGTAATCGCCACGCCTTGATAACCGAGCTTCGCCAGCAACTCGATCGCATCGGCGAGCGGCTCATGGGCCAGACCGTTTGTGTTGTAGCCTAAATACATGCCGTCTTTCATCGTTATCAAGTCGAGTAGATCCAACGCCCCAAAGTCAGCGTCGGCAAGAGCAATAAGAGGATCGCCACCGACCACCACCAGGGCGAACGAACCGCCAAGCAGACGGCCGCATCCAAAACGATCAGCGACAGGATACACACTTTTACAGCCGCCTGGACTTTGCTGGGACTCGGATCGGCAATCGCCACGACACACCGTCGGAGTATCAGTGTGGCCAACCAACCGATCAACAACCACCAACCGCTGTCCGGTAGGTGAAGTTGCCTGGTACCGGCCGCGAATTCGCCGACTCGTGGCAAGACGGCCAAAAATCCAAATCCGATCAGCATCAGCAGCACGCCCATCAGTAAACCGCCCGTCACCGATGCGCTTACCGTCGACTTGCTCGCCAGCGCAACACTTGCCTCCTTCTTCGCAAACCAGGTCACGCCGGCCACGTAGAGGCCTATTCCAAGAACAACGCACCATTGCCCGGTCGTATAACCAAGCACGCCCGGCGCAGGCAGCACAGTGCTCATTCCCAGTAACACGTTCAAACTCCGACAACCGCCCATCGCGAAGGGACCGAGCCACGTCTTCTTCAGCAGTCCGTCGTAGGCCAAGATGCAAACAGCAAGAGCGCACGCGGTGGCTCCTGGCCGAATCATAAATTCGCCATCCATGCGACCTGCCAGAAAACCGCAGGCGATCCCTCCGACCAACATGCCTAGCCCCAAGCGTGTGGCAGTTTCCTTGGCAACTCGCCCAGAAGGAATCGGACGCTGAGGTCGTTCGGCCAGATCCTGCTTCAGATCAAAAACATCATTGAGTACCATTCCAGCCGAATACAGCAGACCAGACGCCAGCAAGAGCCAGCCAAACCGACCCGCGGGGCTCAGCGATTCGTGCCCGAAAAGAAAACCCAACATCACGTCCGCAAATGCGGTAAACAGATTCGGCAGGCGGATCAATTGCAGAAACGGCAGCATGTGGAGGGCCTGGGTAAGCTCGGCGGCAAGATGACGGCACCGATTGCATTCAACGGTCGCACAAGACGACTGTCTTGCGAATTCTACCCATACCGACGGCTCCATGTCAGGGAATGTGGTTGCCAGAATTCCACCCGCACAAGATGATGAACCGCCCAGTTTGAACGGCAACGAATTCAATATTTGCAAAGCGCGATTCGAAAGGACCTACCTTGGACCGTCCCCGCCCCGACGATTTCTTCGAAGACTGGCAACATCGCGAAGCTTTGGCCGAAAGCATGATCCCGCTGATCGGACAACTTTATCGCGAACACGACGTCACGGTGATGATCTACGGTCGAAATCTTGTCAATCGTTCGCCGATCCAAATCATGAAGGCTCACCGGTTCGTGCGTCAGATTGAGCATAACGAGCTGTCGGAGAACGAATCGTTCCCGATGCTGCAAGCGCTGATCAGTCTGCAACCAGGACCAGCCCGCATCGACATCGGGAAATTGACCGTCGCCTATATGCAGGAGGGCAACGGCGCAGCGCCGATCGATTTCCTCAAAGCGAAGCTGACACAATTACAGGCAACCCCTGCCGCCGCTCAGCAACCTCAAGATGTCGTCCTTTACGGTTTTGGTCGGATCGGCCGTTTGGTCGCCAGGTTGCTGATCGAAAAAGCGGGCAGCGGAAATGGACTGCGACTGCGGGCAGTCGTCGTGCGGCCCAACAAAGCGGCCAACGATTTGGAAAAACGGGCCAGCCTGCTTCGTCGCGATTCGATCCACGGCTCGTTTCAGGGTACCATCCGCATTCTCCGAGAAGAAAACCAACTTGTTTGCAACGGCAACCCGATCCAATTTATCTATGCGAAAGAGCCGTCGGAGGTCGACTACACACGATTTGGCATCCAGAACGCCATCGTTGTCGACAACACGGGCGTCTGGCGCGATGAAGAAGGATTGGGGCAACACCTTAAGTGCAACGGAACTGGACGCGTGATCCTCACGGCGCCTGGGAAAGGCAAGATCCCCAACGTCGTATACGGCATCAATGACAACGAGATCCAACCTCACGAGAAAATTCTCTCGGCGGCATCCTGCACAACGAACGCCATCGTCCCGATTCTCAAAGCGATGAATGACGAGTTCGCGATCCTGAAGGGGCACGTGGAGACGGTTCATGCCTATACGAACGACCAAAATCTGATCGACAACTATCACAGCAAGTCTCGGCGTGGGCGTGGTGCTCCTCTAAATATGGTCATTACAGAAACAGGCGCGGCCCAAGCGGTGGCCAAAGCGATTCCCGAACTGGCAGGAAAACTGACCGGAAACGCGATCCGTGTCCCCACGCCCAACGTTTCGATGGCCATCCTCAATTTGCGACTGGGACGAGGCACCGACAAGGAAGAGGTGAACGAGTTCATTCGCCGACTCGCACTGCACTCGCCGCTGCAGCAACAAGTCGGCTATACGATTTCACCGGAGGCCGTTTCGACGGATTTCGTTGGACAACGGCACGCCTGCGTTTTTGATTCCAGGTCAACGATTGTCAGCGAGAATAGCGCCATTCTTTATTGTTGGTACGACAACGAGTTTGGCTACAGTTGCCAGGTCGTTCGCTGTGTCGAAAAAATGGCAGGTGTAAGTTGGTCAACGATCCCAGCAGCAACGGCTTGAACGAGAGCATGTTGGAACAGAGTCGCTGGTTTATCGGAAGAGAAGGTCTTGGCTTTGCGATCGCATTCGCGGTGCTTTTGTTTTTCATCGCTGCGCATTGGAGCCGCACCGACTCACTACACATCGCAACACTCGTCCCCATGTTCGTATGGCTCATCTTGGGCCTGACTTCGGTCGTGGTGCTGACATCGGGCAAGCCTCGAATGGCGCTGATGATTGCCTGGCTTGGCTGTGGAGGCTGGCTCGCCGATGCGCCGTTCAGTCTCATGCGCTGGCCGAAGACCGCGGCGACCGGTGCGGAGACCATTCGAGTCGTCTCGATGAATTGCTTGGCGCGACCGGCAACGCTGCGGCAACTGGCAGAATTGGACCCTGACGTTGTGCTATTGCAAGAGGCGCCATCACAACACGATGTGAACATGTACGTCGAATCCGCGTTAGGTGGAATCGGCACGGCCGTTTGCGGATCCGATACTTCATTGATTATCAAAGGCCAAGCCAAGCTGATTTCACAGCCACACCGTTCCAACAGTCGCCAATTGTCCAATTTCATTGCGGCGGAAGTCGAACTGACCAACGGCACGACATTGATCGTCATCAGTGCTCGGCTCCTACCAACCCCTATTCTCCTGGACGTTTACAGTCCGAATTGCTGGAAATTCTACGCCGAGAATCATGCCAAACGACGTTCCGACATGGCAGCGTTAAAGGCCTTTGTCGATCAGCACCCCAACACTCCGATCATCCTCGGCGGCGATTTCAACACGCCCGCGCGCGACAGCGTGTTTGACTTGTTGAAACCACGTCTCCGAGACACTTTCCCCATCGCCGGCAACGGCTGGGGAAAGACAATCACCACCGACATTCCACTGCATCGCATCGACCAAATCTGGGTTTCCGATTCATTCCAACCGCTCTCAGTCCGTGCTGTCGCGTCGGACATTTCCGATCATCGGTTTGTCGTGTGCGACGTTGAAGCCATGCAAAAATAAAGACGCCGGACAAGTTTGGTAGAAAGCACAGCGCAGGGGCAGTGACCCGGGAAAGCACCGAACATTTGCAGCACCCACATCGTCGCGCAACAATCGGACTGACAGCCTGGCGTCAGCCCCCAATGGGCTCTGTT
>CAYZRS010000048.1:0-40446 GCA_964480915.1 uncultured Pirellulaceae bacterium
TCACGGACCGAGGAGCACGTTGAGTCCGACAAATCGCAATACGAGCGATCCAATATTGATAAAAACTCCCTGGACACCCTGGAGGTCGTGCTGGACGACTTTCTCGACAGCCTCCCGGTCGTTCAGGCGGAAGTTGCCAGAATGCGAATGCAGGGTTTTCAGGTTGCCGACATCGCGGAAAAGACTGGACGATCCAAGCGAACGGTTGAACGCACGTTGAACAGCCTCCGCAAGAGCCTGTTGGAACGGTTAGAGATTGATTGACATGTTGTCACAAGAATCCACAAATCGCGAGCCAGCTGCTCTTAGTCTCGACGTTGTTGTCGAGCGTTTCGAAGAGGCATGGAATCAATGCAACGGAATCCTGCCCGACCTAACGCGTTTTCTTCCTTCGGAAAAGACAGCCGATTTCCAGGAAGCGGCCGTTGAGTTGATCCGGATCGATATGGAGCGACGCATCGCATCGGGCCAGCCTCAGCGCCTGAACGCCTATTTGGATCGGTTTCCATGGATCAGCAGTGCCCCACGTTGGTTGGGCGAGTTGGCCTTTGAGGAATATCGCCTGCGGTTGTCCGAAGGTGAAGAAGTCGAATCGAAAGAATACTCGGACACCTACGAGATCGATACGAGCCGCTGGCCGGTGCCTAGGCAGTCGCACGTCAAAACCGATGCCATTCGTCAGTGGAATGAGTCAACATTCAATATCCTGAAGGACGAATCGGAACGCATTGTCCGTTCCGTTGCTGGAATGCCGTCGGTTGGTGACCGATTCGGCGATTTTCAAATTGTGGAGAAACTCGGCGAAGGCAAATTCGCCCGAGTCTATCTGGCCCAACAAGGAGAGTTGGCCGATCGTCAGGTTGCGCTGAAAATATCGGCCGATCTGTGGTCCGAATCGGACAAGTTGGCGAGGTTACAACACACGAATATTGTGCCGATCTATTCGATCCATCGAATCGACGATTTGCTGGCGATTTGCATGCCCTACCTGGGTCGGCAAACGCTCGCAGGGGAATTGAAAAAACGCGCCAGTCATCTCGATCGAACAACTCAATTGGATCGCGCAGATCGCGAATCGGAACAGGCTTGGGCCCGATTTGCGGCGAAGCTTGCAGATGCTTTGGCTCATGCCCACGCCCGTAACATCGTGCACCGTGATTTGAAGCCGGCCAACATCCTGCTCAGCGACGAATCTCCGGACGGTGAGTTCGAGCCGCTTGTTCTCGATTTCAATCTGTCGGAAAATCTGGTCGTCGGTGGCGCGATGAGCCTGATGGTTGGCGGTACGATTCCTTACATGGCGCCCGAGCATTTGCAGGCGGTTGTGTCTCGAACGCGGTTGGAACCGACCTGCGACATCTACTCGCTGGGCGTTATCCTCTATCAAATCATGACGGGTGAACTGCCGTTTCCCAATCGCGACGGCAATTTTGTCGATTCGATCATGCAAATGGTGAAGGATCGCAAGACGGACAAACGCTGGCGAGATCGTCTGGCACATGTCGCTTCGCCCGACATGATGAGCATCATTTCGAAGTGTCTGGAACCCGACACCGAAAAACGATACCAAACGGCTGGTGAGCTGCGTGTCGATCTGTACCGACACGCGAACCAGCAGAGCCTTGAGCATGCGCGCAATCATTCCGTTCGCCAGGCGCTATCGAAATGGTGTCGCCGCCATCGACATCGTTTGTCGCTGGGGACATTAACGATGGTCGGTCTCCTCTCATTGGCGATCGCATCGACGTTTGCCGCCTGGCAGTGGAAGCAGATTTCCCGTTTGAATGCTGTGAGACAAGCCGAAATCTTCGACGCCGAGTTCGATTCGCTGCAGCTTTCGTTGCTTTCGACTGCGGCTCCCAAGTTACAAGAAACCGCTACGTCCACTGTTTTAACGTGGGTGAATAAATATGGGGTGCTTGACGATGCGACATGGCGTCAACGAGCCCCATATCGCTACTTGGACGAAGACCATCAGGCGGGTATGCAGGCGAAACTTGGCGAATTGCTTTACTTATTGAGCCAGGCAAGGGGCCGCTCCGTCGATATGGGCGACCCAAGCCAGCAAGAGAAACTGTATGTGGCTGCTGGAGCTTGTTTGCTTCCGGCATTCAATTTACCGGCACCACAGGCCGAGTGGGACGTGACTCAGTTGCCAAGCGAATCGACGGTGGGAAAACGCTTGGCCATCGTAGAGCTTTTGAATGCCGGAAAATTTGGTGAAGCGGCTGAGGCTTGTGACCAGGCATTGCAAGACAATCCAGCAGACAATTCCATTTGGCTTTGCCAAGGCATCTGCGAACAGGCGGCAGGGCGGGCTGATAGTGCAGAGCTGGCGTATACACGTTGCATTGCGTTGTCGCCAAAGGACCCGCTTGGCTACTTGCACCGGGGTGCGATACGACTCGACGTCGGTCGTGCGTCGGCGGCAACGGAAGATTTCGACCGTGCCCTCGAATTGGAACCTAAGCTGGACTCAGCAATGCTCAACCGAGCCTTGGCATTACACGGGGCAGGGCTGCACGCGGCAGCTTGGCAACAAATCGAAGCCATTCCCGAATCGTCGGAACTCCTGTATCGCATTCTCATGGTGCGGGCGTCGATCGCACAGGCGTTGGATGACAAGGAAGCGGTTGAGCAACTCAATGCCGAGCTATTGGCCAGTGCACCTGCGGATGCGGTCGGCTGGGTCCACCGCGGTCGGTTGAACGTCGCTTTGGATGCCGCTGCGGCCATTTCTGATTTTGAAACGGCGCTCCGTTTGGTCCCCAATTATCGAGCAGCCCTGCAGAATCTGGCAGCGATGTATGCCGAAGTTCTTAAGCAACCCCAGCCGGCACATGAGCTACTGGAAGCATGGATCGCGGCTTACCCACAGGACCCGGTGCCTCATGCCAGTCGCGCGGTGCTGTTCGCGCGTGACGGAAAAGTAGAACAATCGTTGCAAGAGATAGAAGAGTCTGAGCGATTGGGGAAGACGACGGAGAGCCTTTATTATTTGGCCAGTGCATTTTCTCTGGCATCTCAGCAGCAGCCCGAATTGGCAGATCGAGGCGTGGAGGCGATGCGTCTCTGCTTAAACAAAGATCACGACAGTGCCTGGTTTGATCGAGCGATTCGTGATCCCGATTTGATCCCGCTGCGGAGCAATCCGAAATTCGGAAAGCTGTTTTCCGCGGCGAAGCTCATGAACCAAGGGTGGCCATAAGCCCGGTATCGTCGCACGTGTGAAGACGGAGTAACGGCGCCTGCGAGGGACGTAAGGTGTTGTTGTGCAATTGCTTAGGGATTGTTGGCGGTTCGGAGAGACGAATTTGGCTCTACTTGTTGGCCGAGCAACTGAAACGCCAACATCGGGAAAAGTCGAGCGGTGAAAAATTTACGTGCAGCACGAACAACTCGACGATTGGCAGCGATCGAAGCACTCGAATCGCGTATCGCGCTCAGTGCCGACGGACTGACATGGGGCAACGCGCCCTATCTCTCCATCAGCTTTGCTCCCGACGGTACGGAAATCGACGGGAACAGCAATCAGCTGTTTGCTTCGATGGAAACGATCGCCACGGAAGGTGTCTGGCAAGAAGCCATCGTCGACGCTTTCCAGACTTGGGCCCACGAAACGAACGGAGACATCTTCGTCACGTCGGACAGCGGTGATGACTTCGGAATCCAGGGCCGTACGGTGGGTGACGATCGCTTTGGCGACATTCGTATCGGCGCGATTCCCCTGCGCAATGAAGTCTTTGCCATTGGCGTCTCGCGCGGCTTTGTGGCGGGGACGTGGTCAGGTGACGTTCTCTTCAACAGCGAACTATTCTCTGCAAACGCCGCCAACCCGATTGCTTCGATCGATGATGTGCTGCGAATCGCTATGCATGAAGCCGGCCACGTATATGGATTTGACGATTCGACCGATCCCAATCACGTGATGCACGATACGGGCATTCCTCAAGTGTCGCAGCCTTCTGCAGCCGAGTTGGACGAACTTTGGGCACGGTTCGGCATGCGTTCACCAGATATCAATGAACGTTCTGAAAGCAACGACGTTCCAGAGAACGGTGACGCGACTCACATGTATTCTAGTGACAGTGGATTTGACGGTAGCACTCCACTCATACATCACGGCGATATCGGACGAAATGACGTCGACTACTTCCGCTTTGATAACCTCGAGGCTCCATTCTATGTCGGTGATGTGACATTTGAGGTCCGAACTTCCGGTCTAAGCCAATTGCAGCCAGCTGCTATCGAGATTCGTGGCGATGACGGTGTGGTTGTTCCGAGCCGTCTATCGAATATTGATGCTGACGGTTCCGATGGGCGAGTCGCTGTGACGCTTCGCATTTCCCCGGGAGACGATGATCGATATTTCGTGGGGATTCGTAGTGATTCGACAGGGATAAACGGCGTCGGTGGGTATGCGTTGGTAACGACGTTCGACGGCCTTGTAGCATCCGATCCGATCGCAACGGAGCGATTGACAAGTAACCAGTTCCGATTCCTGGAAGGCGACGACATCCAAGATGTCTTCGCCGCCGGCCCGAACGGGGACGTCACGCCATTCTTTCGTGATGATTTCCACACGAACGATTTCCTTGGTGCCGCAACGATTTTGGAGCCCGTACCGGGGTTCGAAGATGGCGTGAAGTACGAACTTCTGGCGAGTATTTCGAATCTGATCGACATCGATTATTACACTTTCCAATCGGCCGATTTCGGTACGTTGGGAACGGACAACGTAATGACTTTCTTGCTGGAGTCATTTGAGTCGCCAGGTTTTGAACCTATTATCGATGTGTTCGACGCGACGGGGGCGATTGTCGAATACAAGCAACTGCTCCGTCACGACGGTTCGCGTGTCATCCAGATTTCAAATCTCGACCAGGCAGCAGACTATTTTTTGCGAGTCGGTGGCGATTTGAATTCACAAATCAATACGGGCAGCTATCGAGTTTCCATGAGAGGTGGAGTCAACGAGCAAGATCTCGAACTCTGGAAAGCCGATTCGACGTCGGCAGGGCATCGTGAATTTGTCTACTTCGCGAGTCGCCCAGAGCTGACAATGTTCGCGCTGCAAGGACTTGGAATTCCTGGTGACAAGCTCATGGTCACCGTAGCATCACTGGGCGGAGCCTTGGTCACTCAGTTTGGAACTCCCACGAATCAATTTCGCTCGACGAACAGCGTCTTGCTGCCTCGCGGAGCCTACCGAGTGAGAATTGAATCGTCTGGTGGGGGCGATGTGCCTTTCGAATTGCTGAAGGCGACACTCACCGATCCGCTAGCCGTTATCTTTATCGATGTGCAGCAGACGCCCGTCTATCATGTCGACGACGTCGATGACGTATTCGTATTTCCAGGCGGCCCTGCTGGGGGCGGAACGGAATTCCAAACACCACCGCTTCCACGTCATGTCGTGATTGACTCCATGATTCACGCCGTTCACGAGCTCGATGAACAATCGAGCTCCGAGACACAGGGCGGACCAGAAATTGGCCTGCTCTCGCGAAGCGAGCCTTCTTAATAGCCCGCACGTAATCGCCCGCAGATATCGCGAATTTTCCCATTCGCCATTTTCTGCATTGCCGCCTCGAAAAAGTCATTTTTATGATGGCGGACGAAGATTCGTTTTTGAGCTTCACTGGGGCGTAAGGAACAAAAAATTAGACCAAGGTCCACTACGTGAGCTTTAAGGGGAAGACAATGAAAATGGCTCGTGACTCTCTCTTTCTGTTGGTGTTTTCGTTGACTTGCCCATTCGCCTTTGGGCAATACTCCGAAAATTTTGAAAGCTTTAGCCTCGGCCCGTTGGGTAGCCAATCGGGCTGGTCGACCAATTCTGCTCAAACTCAGATTGTCGACACCGGCATCCCTGGTTTTGGCAGCCGGTCCATTGTCCACGACGAGTCAAACCAGCCCTTCTATCTGGATCTCCGCAGCCCAGACTTAAATATCCCGTACGGTGTGGGCCTCTTTTGGGATTTGACGATCACCGCCAATCCGATCGAGAGTTTCAAAATAAAACCTTGGGATCTGGCTGCTGGAATTCAAAACACGATCCTGAGGTTTAACGGCAACGGAACGATTGATGCCTTTCAGTTGGATACCGCACCTGCAGGCGGCATCGGCTATTACGAACCAACGTCCGCAGCTTGGACTGTCGGAAAGAAGATGCGGCTGGGCGTCGTCGTTAGCGAGTTGAGGTCGGGAGGTCCATTTTCGGTTCCAAGCCTGAAGTTCTTCGTGGATGGCGTCGAGGTCTACAGGGGCGTTGACATGGCGCAAGAGTCTCCTTTTTCGATTCTCGATTCCGGAATCGGACAACTTCGTATTGAGGGTAACGACTCGTTCATTCTCGACAACATTAGTAACTCGATGTTTGTGCCAGCCGGCCCAGACTTCAATCAAGATGGCCATTTGGACATCGACGACCTTGATGATCTGATTGCGGCGATTGTGTCACCGGGCAATCGTGGAGTTTTCGACGTGACCGGAGACGGCGTTGTGAACCTTGCCGACCGTGATGAGTGGTTGTCGGTCGCAGGAGCTGCGAATCTTTCGTCAGGCAACGCCTATCTGTTGGGCGACGCGAATCTCGACGGAACCGTGGACGGCGAAGACTTTCTCAGCTGGAACGGCGGCAAATTCAGCGACAACGGGAATTGGTCGAATTCCGACTTCAATGCCGACGGCGTGACGGATGGCAGTGACTTTCTGATCTGGAATCAGAATAAGTTCAGCTCGGCCGACGTTCGAACGGTTCCAGAGCCGGGCGTGCATGTGATGTACCTTGGTTTGATGGCTCTCTTGGTCCTCCGGCGCGAAGAGGCCATCCGATGAAACGCATCAGCTCCCTCACAACGACAATCCTGCTACTCGTGACGTCCGCGGCTTCAGCTGAGGTTGAGGTGATCGTGGCCAGTACTGGACCGAAAGCCGACATTGGAATCGGCAATGATGCCGTATCGTTCATGTACAGTTTCGACTTGAGCCCAGATGGTACTTGGTGGGTTGGCGAATTCGAGCTAGATATCTCCATTGACTCTGTCCACCTAAGAGGTCGCGGTGCCGCGCCAACCGACATTCTTTGGACGGAGGCCGATCCTGCGCCTGGAAATCTTCCCGGAGTCATTCGTCGTTCGAACGAATCGCGACAAATGAGCGTGAATGACTCGGGTGATGTCGTCGGGCTGGCGCGCAACGTTGATCAAGGAGTTATTCTTGGCGAATTCGTCTATGGGTACGATGGGCAGGCGGTCTCCGTTTTGGCCGCGACGGGGGAAGCGATACCGGCGTTTCCAATCGATAACTATGCCAATTTTCTTTCACCCAATGCGCTCTCCAATGGGAACGCAGCTTTTGTAGCGGACAATATTTCTGGGCATGATGTCACCGTCGAAACCGATTTGGTGACGCTTACGCAAAACGGCACGTTGTTTGGTGGTCAGCAGAAGGGTGTCACGAGTTATGCCGGTAGCTCATTGCAGCGGATCGATCCGGAACAATACTTCGTCAACAGTGCCGGCAGTCAATTTATCTTTAGTGGCGATACGAACGGTGCCACGACCGAGGATGACATTGTGGTGGTGGGAAATGTGGGGACACCAGGTTCGGTCGTTCTTCAAGAAAATGTAACCCCCGTCATGACTTCGCAGGGCAGCGAACCGTTTGATGCGGCGACACGCACATTTCTGGCGCCGAATGGAGACTGGTATGTCTCAGGAGACACGACACTTTCGACCGACTTGTTGATCCGCAACGGAGAAGTCTTGGCGAACGAAGGCGACGCTGCGCCAGACGGATTTGCGTATGTTAACGAGCCCATCGCTTTCACAGCCGACGCTCAAGGCAACTACGCGTGGATTTGGCAAACGACAAACCCGGACGCTGATCGCGATACGATCCTCGTTTACAACGGGACCAACGTCCTGCTCTCGGAAGGAGACACGTTCTCTTTTGATCAAGATGGAGACGGCATCGAAGAGCCGGCTCTTATCGAGCATCTGTTCCTAGATGCTCGCAACCTGTCCTTAGGTGGCGGGCATGTTTATCTGATGACGGAAGTCGACGAACCGGTGACGACTCAGCAGATAGGCTGGACGTTCATTCGCGTTCCCGTTCCGGAGACTTTGGTCTGTGATTTCGACGGGAACGCAGTTTGCGACGTGAATGACCTGAATCAATTGTTATCGGAAGGACCGATTGAAGATGGTATTGGCGTTACTATTGGGGTGAACGATCAGTTTGATCTTAATGCCGATGGAATCCTTGATCTGTCGGATCGCGACGAGTGGCTGGCGGCGGCAGCATCAGAAAACGGATTGAGCACCGCCTATCGATTGGGCGATGCCAATTTAGATGGAACCGTGGACGGAAATGACTTCCTGGCCTGGAATGCCAACAAATTCGCTCCCAGCTTGCTTTGGGATGACGGCGACTTCAACGGCGACGGTCTGGTGGATGGCCGAGACTACCTCGCCTGGAACGCCAATAAATTCACCTCGTCAACGGTTCTCGTGCCGGAGCCATCGGGCGTGGGCATTGTTGTGCTTGGCATGCTTTCGGCCCTCTTGTTGGTCCGCACCGAATGGATGGCGCACTAAAAAAACTCCCCGCCCGGGATTCCGGACAGGGAGTAGATAATACACTCTCAATGATCTCGATTAACCGAATTGCTTGTCGAGGAAGCGTTTCGCAGCGTCGCGACCACCCCAGCCGAAGCTGATGGCGGCGGCGACGGCGATTGCTCCTAGCGTGAGACCGAACGCCAGGTTGATGATCGACGTTGGAGCCAGGCCACTGCGACCAAGCGCCATGGTGCCTGCCAGAATGCAGATCGACCAGCGAGCCACTTGAGCGAGCAACTTCGAATTCTTCATGCCGCTACCAGCGATGGCGTCTGCCGCGAGGTTGGCGAGGTACATGCCGAGCCCAAAGAGGACGACTCCGAGGAGCACATTGCCGGCCAGTCCGATGAAGTCTTCCATCTGCGTGCCGAGCGCTGCCAAGCCCATCATGGGCAAGGCTTGCATCGCCGCAAACATGACCGTGGCGACCATCACCAGCTTGCCTACGACGCCCGAAAGCGATTGGCCGCTATCCGGTTTGAACGAGGCCAATCCGAGTTTCGTTGGCAACTCGTCAGCACCCAAGCCGGCCAAGACGTTCGTGACCAGTTCGGAAACGATCTTGCCGACAAACACGGCGATCCCGACGACGACGGCTCCACCAAAGATACCCGGGATCGATCCGGTAATCTTGTCTAGCATGGCGCTGGCCGGTTGCGTGACCGCATCGATGTTCAAGGCGTTCAGCGAAGCGACCAAAACGGGCAGCAAGATCAGCGCGTGAACGATCGTCCCGGCCAAGTTCGAGATGCTCGTGCCGAGGCTAATGCCCGCTTTTTCAGTAAGCCGATCCGCACCAGCCGCCGACAGCAAATTGGTGACGATCTGTTTGACGATCTTCGCCACGAACCAACCGACGACCAGGATGACACCGGCTGCGATGATGTTCGGCAAGTAATCCATGCCTTTGGTGATCATGCCCTGAATGGGTTCCATGATGCCGGGCATGTTCAATGCGCCCAGAATTGCTGGCAGGAAGAGCAAGAAGACAAGCCAGTAGCCAGTTTCCGAGATGGTCTTACTGAGCGGAACCGAATCTCCTTCTGTGACCGATTCGCCTTCGCTTCCTGAGAACGACATCAGCTTCGCGTCGATGTCGGCGGCGGTCAGGCCGTTGTAAGAAACGGTCTTCACGACTCGAGCCACGACCCAGGCAATGACTCCCAGCACACCCGCGCCGATGAAGCGAGGCGCGTATTGGAAGATTTGCTCCAAGAACGCGTTAAGCGGTTTGGTGATCATTTCCAGTTGCAGCGCCTGAAAGACTGCGATCAACACAAACAGCATCATGATGTAGAAAACGATCTTGGCGATCGGCCCCGCAGCATCTGGGGCCCGTCCTCGATTCGCAGGGAAGTAGTTCGCCAGTAGTTTGTTGAGGCCGGTCTTGCGAATCGCCATGCGCACGATGAAAGCAATAACGCACGCGACGATCCAGCCAATAATGAGGATCGCGAGTGCAGCGCCCAGGCGCGGTAAGAATTCCTGCGCTTGGGAAACCAACGGTTTGAGCGAATCGGATTCGAGGGCATTGAAGAGCCCCTTCATCGAATCCATCGGGGCAGCAAGCGCATCCTTGGCTTGTTCAGCGACACCTGCGGCGTCGGCCTCTTGAGCCGTTGCGACGGATGACGAAAACAGCGTCATCGCGATAACGGTTGCTGAAAGAGTTGTTCGTAGTGAACGAAACAATTTGTCCATGAAATTGAACTCCTGAATACTGATACCTAATAAGTACGGCTATCAATTCAGACTTCAGGACGTGGCGATTCGTCACCCTCGAGATGGGAAATAAAGGGAATCCCTTCCAGGGAGGGTCGGGTTGATGGCCAGATGAGGCGGGTCGAATCGCTTTATACCCGCGAATTCAGCCAAGCTCGGACTGCGATCTCTTTCGAGAAAAGCAAATGCGGCCGATCGTCGCTGGCCAGTCCGACCGATGCCAACATGGAATTGTCGGCGATCTCTAATTCGGCCGGTTGCAGTGGCCACGGCGGATGGTCGATCTCGCCTCGCAAGATGTTCTTCTGCTTGTCCATCGTATAGAGGCAGTATCTGGCAGTGAGCCAATATTCCAATGTGCCTGGTTGTGCAAAAAAGGTATCGCCCATTGGACGATATCGGCCATTGAATTGTGCGTTCGGCTCGTTGCGGTGCGTGCGGCGACTGTCATAGTCGTACCATGCATCATCGCCAGTGATGGAAATTGAGGCGTCCATATAGGGAAGATGAAATGCCGTTCGCGCGATGCGCACGGCAATCCGATTAGTCGCATCTAGACTAAAAAACCAGACTCCCGGCTTGCCATCGATCGAGACATACGTCCGGACGTTCAGTTCGGGGAAAGAGGACATGCCAGGAATGGCGGGAACCCAGCGAGGTGCCACGTCGGTCATGCGAAAAGGGACAACGCCAATCCAGGCTCGACCATCAAACGTATCGCTACAGACTCCCGCTGGCAGCAGCTGATCAATTTCAGCCGGACGAAAAGCCCAGTGGGCAAACAGGAGGTCATGCCAGCGCATTCTCATGGCATGAGAGCCTGTTGGCAGCGGCCAAGTCCGATCTGAGGGGTGGCTCATCCCGTGCAGTGCCTTTTCTTCATCTTCGTTCGTGGCGGAGAGTCCCGCTCCTTGGCTCTTCCCGTGAAAACGCCCGATTCGCAACGGGAAGATCACAAAAAGAACGTCGCGGGTCTTGGAGTCGCAGGATTGTGCCGGTTTCAGAAACGGACGATCAACCGGTTTTCCAGAGACGCCAAACCAAAGGCCGGTCCGTCCGAAGATCGCCAGTTTATCGAACGAGGCACTCGAAACGGAGGATACCGCCTTCGCCCGGTTCTAGCGGGTCAATGATTTCGCAGCGAATTGTCTTTGAACCGACATCGTTGAATTCACTGATCAAAGTGTGATTCATACTGCAGCTATCCGAATCGGGGACATATTCGAGTCGGGCCGGCAAATTGTCGATGATCGTCACGTTGCCAATGGCTTCATCACCGGTGTTGTCAAAGCGAATGGTGAAACGGACCGTCTCGCCGCTTGTCGCCGAGCTCTTCGAGGCCAACTTGACCAACCGCAGCTGCGGATCGCCGGGTGGGACTTCGTAGAGCAGCGTCTCTTGTCCGAATGCGTTTGCTTGTTGGAGGAAAGCCGGCATCCCTTGAAGCGCCACCTGGACGCCTTCCGCCGAAGACCAGGCGCCTGCGGCAGCGGCTGCTTCTTCCACAAGTGACGATTCCCGTTGTTCGAAAACACCAGAGCGAACGATTTCGAGGTTTTCAAACGGCAAGAGCTTTTCTTGCATGACGGCCAATTGAATCGTGTTTTCTTTGAGGCGAGTCGGCTCATCCTGTTGTAAGTTCAAGCCGATCGTATTGTCAATTTGCTGATGAACTGCCTCGGGCAATTTGACTTGGCCCGCTTCGATATTCTCGCTGCGAGCGACAATCTGCTGTCGGGCCGTAACGGGGGTCGCACTGACGATCGAATCTTGCGTTTGGACTCGCACGATCTTTCGAGCAGCGGCGAAACGGGGCGAGTAAATGCAGGCTTTCGTACTCGGTTCGACTTCCGTGCGCCCGGAAATGGTGTCGTAGTGCGCCACCGTGTCGGACGGGTCGAGTCCCGTTTTTACCGAGAAGTCTTTCCGAATCACAACGCGGCCTGCCGAGTCGGCACCATCGCAAACGTATTCGTCGTACGGCTCGCCCCAAGGTTTGTCTCGATTCGGGCGAAACGAAGGGTAAGCGTGCCCGCCATTCACCGCGGCGCTATCGTCGCGACGCAGGTTAGCAGCTGCGAATGGTTCCTCGCCGGAAGAATAGGGTCCGTGGTCGATGACGCGGTCGCCCAGCGGAGGGCTGCTATCGCCGATGTAGGTGTAGCCCTCATTCGATGTTTCCATCATTCCTCTGGCATCAGCGATCGGGGCAGGGCGGTCGGCGACACGAAAATTTCGGTTGCCATAGATGATCGGTGCCCCGATTTCCACCGTCTCGTCCCCACGAATCACCGTTTGCTCGGCCAAAGAGGGGGCGTCGCCCAGTGGACCGTCGCCCACGATAAAACCGACGGCAGAATCGGATGGTCGCACGGCCGATTGGCATGAGCACAGCAGCAATGCGCCAATCGCAATGATGAGCCATTGCCAGCGACTTGGTCGGTAAGTGGTGTCGGAACTCACGACAACGTAGTATGTCATGCTGCTCACTTCAAAGGACGAGGATTGCTCGGCGGTCGCACGAGTTTCGGCGCGTAAAACTCTTCTTCGTAAGAGGCGGGAGCCACTTGGCCTCGTGATGACATGGAGACTCGTTTCGGCGTAACGGGATAGACTTCAACGCCCGGATTGCCAAACGTAAACGAAGAGGTGTCTTCGGCGCGGACGGGTGTTTTGGCTCCCATCCTCAAGATCGCGACGGGTCGTCCCATGCCGTAGGCCGCTTCGACCGGATCCTGATCGGGAAAGACCTCGAAGTATTCCTGCGCCCCATCTTTCGCCGTTCGGTAGGGCAGGGCGTTGTTGGGGTCTTCGACGTAGATAACGCGCGTGACGTAATGCCCAGCGGCCGCCAGTTTTAATTCCTCGTCCGTCAACTCGATCGGGATCGGGAACCGTTGCAACTCGCCTTGTGGCGGGTAGAGCCGGTCGATCAATTCAACCGACGGATAGACGGTGTAATCGCCGGCTGCGCTGACGACTTCGAAGCGATAGACTTCACCGATTTGCAGACCGACTTGAAGCGTCCCGACCGAATCGCCGCCGAAAGAACCGGCGACGGCAGGCGATAGCCAAGTCGATTTCGGTGCGTCAATCCGCACCGGTTGTACATAACCGCGACGATGTTTGCTGCTGAGAAATTGCTTTCGTCCAATCGCTCCCGGCGGTGCGTTGGGGCTGGCGAAGCGATGGCCGGTCCATTTCTGGGCCGATACATCGCCTGGCACAATCCCAACAGTGAAAGCAATAACTACCAACGTTGCCAGCTGCCTGGCGGGGTTGGCCCCTCTTTGTTTGCCCGGGCTAAACAATTCGAGGAGCAGTTCAAACATCGTCGCGTTTCTGTTTAAGGTTCGTGTGAATCCTCTTGGAAGCGAGAACTCCATCATCCAACGGCCTTCCGGCCTGTGGCCTAGCTATTGGCAGCCACAACTTCCATCCCCTCCGGCACCGATACAACGGGCACACTGCGGATGGTTGTATTGGCGAATGAAAGCTTGCGTCTTGGGAGCCGGGTATCGGAGCCCAGGATTCTGTTTGACATGAATGTCGATCTTCTTCGACGGTTTCGGCATGTACTGATGCGTATGGTTGTGGATGACGTGCTTGCGAAGCCCCGCCGGTCCACCCATGGGCAGGTGAACGGGACCTGGCAAACCGATCGGCGTTCCCGTGATGGGCGAGCCGTACATCGGCATGTTGACACCGGCGATCAAACCGGTCGGCATGCCACCGCCTCCACCCGCTTGGTATCCAGCGTTGGCGACGCTAGGTCCCGGTGTCCCGAGTGTGCTCATGTAGCCCATGGAAGACTCGCCTTCCATTCCGGGCATTTCGATATCCTTGTTACCGACCCGCAGGACGGCGAGGATCGTGCCTCGTCGATCCGCTTCGACAATCGGATCGACACCCGGATCGAGTCGCGTGCTGACCAGCGTTTCCACGCCGGCGACCGCCAGGTGCTGGAAACCCGGATCGGGTAGATAGATGACTTTGGTGACGTAGTTGCCGGCCGTGATCTGATTAAAGTCGTCTGCCGTGAATTGAATTGGGATCGTATTGTGAGCCAAGAAGGCATGCGTGCGACGCGTTGGCGGTGCGATCTCGACCGTTGGGTAGAGTTCGACTCCTTCGTGCGCTGGTACGTTGGTCAGCTTGAGCCGGTAGAGTCCTACTTGATTGAAATTCGTGCGACCGGGGACAACGAGCGGTGTCGAGTCGAACGAACCACTGCCGCTAGTATCCCAGGTTACGTGCATGCCGTTTGGCTTGGCAAACATCAGTTGAATGCTGGGGCCACCACCCATGGCACCAAACGACTCCTCGTACATCGCGTCCATCGAACCGTCGCCGCAGGCGGCCGGGTCGTCGTAACCAGGCGTTTGCATGGCGAGAACGCCGGGGCCAGGGCCATCAATGCCAGGCCCGGGAGCTTTCAAATGCTGCATCGGTGGCAAGTTGTAGGCAGGACCTCGGCAGCCGAGGGCTACGGTGCCCAGCAGCGCAAGTATCAGACATCTTGAGACTAGCTTTGTCATATCTTCAATTCCCCCCCCGCTACGTCGCATGGAGCAACACACTGCATCTGACGTAGACCACAACTGCCAGCGGTTCGTAGACTGGACCTTTCTAGGACAAGCCAAGAAAGCTTCGCTCCACGAACCACGGCACATTCAGCGCAAACCGAATGTCCGTTGACGTTAAGGTCGGCCCGGTAGCGCTTACGTCTTTGGAAAAACCCGCAAAATCAACAGACGAAACCCAAATTGCCTAACTCCATGACAAACCGAACAAGCATCACCGCTGCGATTCGTTGTTTTTTGCAGCGTTCGGGCCGACTGGCGGCGACAACCGGTTTCGCCATGCTGGCATCGCTAGCCGGTGCTCAACCGATCGAATTGCCGCCTCGGATGGGTGAAACTGCGGTCGTGCAAGACGCCATTCAAGACGCCGTGCAACCGACGGCAGCGCTGCTCATTAGATCCGCAGACCAATTGCGTGGACGCCGTACGGTGTCGGCCCGGATTCGCCAGCAAATTCGCATGTTCGGACAAAATCTGGCCGGTTCGGGGACGTACGAGCATGCCAATGTGAATGCGGAATACCTTTACCGGCTCCAATTCCAGATCGCATTGAAGGATCAGCCGGCGACCATGTTGCAAGTTTGCGATGGCCACTTCCTGTGGACAAACCGGACCTACCCGGGGGAACCAGCGACAACCGACCGTGTCGATTTGAATCTCGTCCGCCGATACCTGCAGGCAGATGAGGGCAGGGCAGGGGGGGCGATGCTGGCTAACCAGTCGGCGCCGACGTTGATGAACATGGGTGGGCTGCCGCAACTGCTGGAAATGTTGGCCCGACAATACGAGTTTGCCGAACCGCAGCCGGCAACGTTTCACCAGACAGCCGTTTGGAGTCTGAAGGGCACAATTTCTCCACAGGCGAAACAACGCATCCTCGACGCGGCCGGCGAGAGACTGCCCCAGCATGTTCCCGCTTCGGTTGTGATGGTGCTTGGGCAAGATGACCTCTTTCCGTTTCGCATCGAATTCCGGCGCGAGCCAAATCAAGACAAAACGAGCGTGGCCCAGTCGATTGTCGATGAAGTCATCGTAAATGCCGCTGAGCAACCACTGCTCATTACCGAGTTCTTTGAAGTGCAATACGATTCGTACATCGACCCGCAGCGATTCGAATTCCGTGCTGTCGACGCCGAGGTTCGTGACGTGACCGAAGCGTACATTTCGGGCCGGGCTGGTGCGGCGGCGACACGCTAGAATCGTTCCCTGATAAACGAAGGAGTGAAGTTGACGCTTTGGGTGATATACTGAATCGCCTTGAGCATGGGCTTCGCTGATTCCGCGTGACAGACGTCCCATGAAGCGGCCTTCCGATGCCTGCGGGGCACTGCCGGCCGCGTTGATTTTCGTCGCCAATTTTCACCCTTTGGTTTTTTTCCTGACGATCTCAAAAAGGACCTGAACTAATGCATCGACACCTGAAATTCTGTGGCTCTGTTTTCTGTTTTGTATTTTGTTTCGTAAGTTCATGGGTCTGCCCGTCCACCGCACAGATCGTCCAGATTCGTCCCGTGATGACTGACACTGGTGGGACTCCCATTTCCACGATCGCAGTTGGTGAAGAGTTCTTGCTCAACCTTTTTGTTCAAGACCTGCGGGCGGATCCGCAGGGAGTCTTTTCCGCATTCGCCGACGTGACATACGATGCTGGGTTATTCGGTACGAATGGCGTTATCGTGGTGTCGCCGACCTATTCCAATGGTGTCTCCGGCGAGTTCGGTGACCTTGGCCTAATTGATGAGTTAGGGGCGGTCGATGGTATTACTCCATTAGGTGGCGATGAGGTCTTGTTGATCAGTGTCGTGATGAACTCGAACAACGTCTTAGGAACGGGGCTATTCGAACTCGATCCGGCCGATGTGTTGCCCGGATCCGAAACGACGGTCTATGGTTTGAGTGCGGTGGTTCCAAGTTCGGACATTCAGTACTTGTCGACGTCGCTGATGGTCGTTCCAGAGCCGGTTTGCCTTGGTTGGCTCCTCATCATGCTGCCCGTGGTGGCCCGCCATCGAGGCTACTAGTCGCTCGACTTCTGGCCATTTATAAACGGTTAATCTTACCTATTCGCCGCGGTTCCCTCGGCGGTGCGCAGCCGGTCTGTTTCCGTTCCTTGTCGTAGTCGAGTTGGTTTCGTGGTTCGAATTTTTGCATCCCTGTCCTGTTTCACGGTCCTGCTGTTGCTGACCAATTTGGCGATCGGTCTCTACGGAGGCGATTACAACGGCGTTTCGTCCGAGTTGCGTGCTGCACAGGCGAAATTGAATTCGGTCTCGAAAGCGAATTCGATCGATACGGGCGAGTCTTCGCTGGAATCGCGGGACGACGTGTTAGCCCGGCTTGGCTCGATTCAAAAATATGTCCGGATTCATATGTTGTTTGGAATCATGGCGACGTTGGTCGCCGTTTTGGTGCAGAGCATTGGCGTCACGTACTTCATTGGGACCGGTCGCTGGGGCAAAGAGGTTTGTGATACGTACCAGTTGCCGGACGAGTTAACTCGCCGTGGCACGCAGTTGAAGCGAAAGGCATTTCCGTGGGCGCTGCTTGGCATGGGGACCGTCCTGCTGATCGCCTGTTTCGGTGCGGCGGCCGATCCGGGGACGCTTCGTGAAACGACAGCCAACTGGGTGCAGCCTCATTTTTGGGCAGCGATGCTGGGCACGATGTTCATCGCCTTCGCGCTTTGGCGGCAGTGGGGATACATTGGCGATAACCAACGATTGATTGAAGAGGTTGTGGCGGCGGTCCACGAAATTCGCGTCAAGCGTGGCTTGCCGGTCGATGACTCGTCAGCTTCCCGTTCGAGCGCACCGGCGGTCTAACCATGCGAGCCTGCGTCCAACGTGTCAAACGTGGTTCAGTCACTGTCGACGGCCACGTGATTGGTCAGATTGGCCACGGTTTTGTCGTCCTACTTGGCGTAGCTGGTGACGATTCGGATACCGACCTCAAATACACCGCCGATAAGATCATGAACCTCCGCGTCTTCGAAGACGATGCGGGCAAAATGAACTTGTCACTGGTCGATGTGGGTGGTCAGATGCTCGTTGTCAGTCAGTTCACGCTCATGGGCGATTGCCGCAAAGGACGCCGTCCTTCATTCATCGCAGCGGCCCCGCCAGAGATGGCCATGGAGCGCTACGAGCAGTTCGTGGCTTACGTCCGCGAGCAGGGTGTTCACGTCGAGACCGGAAAATTCCAAGCGATGATGGACGTCGAGTTAGTCAACGACGGCCCAGTCACGATGTTGATCGATAGCCGGAAGGGCTTTTGATTGTCGAATCAAGCCGCACTCTTTTGTGGCCCACGAAACACAATTCTACGAATCGTGTTGTCAGCGTGATCCCCCAATTCACCGAATCGGTGGCCATGGACTTGGGCTCGTGCGCTGCCAGTCGCTGGGAGGGAGCTGTGGGACCGGTTGGCGGAATTGGTTTTCGGGGAATTGTTGCGGGTGCGCGTAGGGTTGCGGAGCAGGGTAGGGGGCGCCGGTCGGTATGGGATAGTCACCGTAGCCCGTTGTCGGTTGTTCGGCGTGCTGATGAGCGGTGTGGGCGTGACCCGTTTGAGGAGGATACGCAAAAATGAAGGCGACCATGGCGAATAACAGGCCATAGCTGATCAGGTTGGCTGACGGCCTGGAACTGAATAGCTTCAGAGCCGTCCCGAACGACTTCTTCAAACGGACGCCGACTCGCTTGCGCTCGATCGAATAAAATTCATCCAACAACAAATGCCAAAGATAACCCAATAGGACAGCGCCCGATTTGAAATAACGAATCGACGTACCACTGCACTCGCAGATATAGAAGATGACTCCGCCGGCAAGCAAGGCAGCCGGAATACTGTGCCACATGCCGCGATGCACGGTCAGTCGGCGAATGATCTCGCCGACTCCAAAACGAATGATCAAGTAACCGAGCGAAACCGCTAACACGATCGTCTCGTTGCCCCAACCGAGCTCTTGAAAGCGATCCAATAACAGCAGGGGCGTCAGCAGCGAAACAATGCTGAGGCTCTCGCGCAGAATCACGGCATTGTCACTATCGACGTCGGGAAGGACGCCGGCGACGGCACACAGGCCACCCGCCAAGATGGAAGACTGCAGTGGCATACCGTAGACCGTGTGCCCGGCCGTGGCGTAGGCGGCTCCTAAGAGTCCGGCGGTCGTGATGTGTGTGGGGAAATTGGCCATGGTTTGCTCATGATCTCGAAAAAAGCCGGCTATGAGTACAAGAATCGGCGGTTGTGAACGAATAGTTGCGTAGCGAGCTTAGGAAGCATCGGTAGGGGGCCCAAACTGCGATAAAACGCACCGTCACTGCTAGCAATGACGGTATTGCTGTCACTGGTGGGTCGAACGGAGAAACCAATCGCTTCGCGGATGTGTCGTGAATGACCTTCCGCCGGACAGGTCGGATTCCTATACTTCCGCCGGTTTTTCAGGGCGATCTGACGTCGCGCTGGTTGATGATTCAGGAGCCTTCAAAATGCAGATTTATGACACCATCATGCTGGTGGTTGTGGCCGCCACGGCATTTCTCGGTTGGCGGAAGGGGATGGTGTCTCAGGTTGCATCCATTGTCTCGCTAATTGCCAGCTTCTTTGTCGCCAGCAATTTCTACCAAGAAGCTGCCACGCACGTGAATGCGCCGTCGCCTTGGAATCAGGTTGCTGCGTTCGGAGGATTGTATCTGGGGACGTCGTTGATCGTCTGGGTTTTCTCAAAATCGATCCGGTCGTCGGTCGAGCGGATGAAATTGAAAGACTTTGACTACCAAATGGGCGGCCTCTTAGGGGCGATCAAGGGAGTCGGTATTGCCTGTGCGATCACGTTGGTTGCCGTCAATCTACTGACGCCCAATACGAGTACGCCGATCGTGCAATCGAAATCGGGCGGGATTGTATCGCGAATTGTCCATACGTTCGGCCCGTTTATGCCTCAGCGGATGCAGCCATTCTTGGTCCAATATGTGCAACGTTTGGACGAAGCGATTGGCACTCCCGGTGACCCGTACGGTTCGCCAGGCCAACCGACTTATCCCTACGCTGGTCAAACGGGCCAACCGGGCGCTCCTTATCAAGTTCCTGGCGGATACCAGCCTCCGACGTATCAGAATCCCGATCCGGCCCCCAACAGCTATCCGTATGGTGGGGCTCCGAGCGGAACGTACGGTCAATCGCCGCAGTACGTACCACCGACGAGCCCACCGTCGTGGCCCAACATTCCGGAAAATGCGGGTCAGCCCAATGACGGGTTTCGGTACTAGTTAGGCAGTCTGAACCGCCGTCGGGCCTAGTGTCCTGTTCCTTCCATTGGCCATTGGCGAGTGGCGCTGGCGATCTGTCGGCGTGATAACAGCGCTCTTTGAGTGCTCCAACGGACGGCCAGTTAGCGCCCAGTTCGCGTTCAGTTAGCGCCCAGTTAGCGCCCAGTCGACTCCCGATTTCATCCGTCCGTTTGCAATCGATCGCGTTTCGTGGCGCACCCGTCTTTCACGATCGGTGGTTCGTATCGTCAGTCGGGAGCATTGATCTTGGGTTCGACCACGCGTCGCGGATAGACTTCGTTTTGACGCGCATTCCGGCGCGGGAACGGGTGCCGAACGTCGCTGCGATCCTTGCGGGGCATGACGGCCAAGAGACGAAGCCGGAAACCGTGAAATGGCTAAAACCACGGGAAATCTGGGTCTCTTACCGAACATAAGAAACATTATCGGACGTTGGGGAGAGGCTTGAATTGGGGCCTCTATCCAGTGTTCTGTACATCGCGCGAACATCGGTTTTAGGGACCGGCGCTGACGATTGCCCGATTGCCGCCTGTTGGCCGTCAGTTCGCGATTAGAGTCGACCGAGCAAGATCAGCAGCATCCGGCGAAGTGGTTCGGCAGCGCCCCACAACAGTTGATCACCAACCGTGAAGCAGGTGAGAAATTCTGGCCCCAGGGTCATCTTTCGCAGCCGCCCCACCGGTACGTTCATGGTTCCGGAAACGGCCGTCGGTGTCAGCTCGCGACAGGTGACTTCGCGGTCGTTGGGGACGAGTCGAACCCATTCGTTCGCGCCGGCGATCGCCTCTTCGATCTCGGGCACGGGCACATCGCTCGTTAACTTAACCGTCACAGCCTGACTGTGGCAGCGCATGGCACCTACGCGCACGCATTGTCCATCGATCGGAATGAATGTGTCGGTGGCGAGGATTTTGTTGGTTTCGTTCTCCCCTTTCCATTCTTCGCGAGTCTGTCCATTTTCCATCAACCGGTCGATCCACGGGATGAGGCTGCCGGCCAACGGGACACCGAAATTGTCACTGGGAACGTCTCCCGACCGCAGCTTGGCGGTCACGGTTCGTTCGAGTTCCAACGCTGTTTGGCCGGCCGATTGGCAGGCTGAAAGTGAACCCATCTGCTCGACCAATTCGACCATGTTCTTTGCACCGGCTCCGGAAGCCGATTGGTAAGTCATGGTCGACATCCATTCGACCCATCCTCGTTCAAACAGCCCCATCAGCCCCATCAGCATCAAACTGACCGTACAGTTACCTCCGACGTAGTCCCTAATTCCGGCAGCGAGTCCTCGGTCGATGACCGCCCGATTGACCGGGTCGAGAACGATCAGGCTCGAATCCTGCATCCGCAGCGCCGAGGCGGCATCGATCCAGAATCCGTCCCAGCCGGTGGCCCGTAGTTGGGGATGAACGTCCTTCGTGTAGTCACCGCCCTGGCAGCTAACAATGATGTCCATTCGGGCCAGGTCATCGATCGATGTGGCATCTTGGAGCGGCGACGATTCGCCGGCCACGTCAGGTCCCGCTTGACCTGCTTGCGAGGTAGAAAAAAATGTCGCTTCAAAGCCAACGAAGTCGTTTTCCGATGCCAGTCGATCGATCAGAACCGATCCGACCATGCCCCGCCAACCCACGAATCCCACGTTCTTCATGTCAAAACCTAACTAGCCTGTTGTAGTGCGATGATCCGCACGGAAAGCCCACTCGCATTCGAAACCGTAGATACAGATTTGTAGCTAGAGAATATAGGCCGCCACCGCTGGGGTGCTGCCCTAATCTGTTGTTTCTGTTGTAGCGCCGGTCGTCGATTCGAGGAAGACACCGATCTTACGGAATCTGTCGTAGCGGTCGTCCAGGAGTTCGTTAGGGCTTTTCGGCGATAGCTCACGCAACGCGTTTTGCACGAACCGTTTGATATTGGCGGCCATTTGATGGTGATCACGATGAGCGCCTCCCAGAGGTTCGGGAATCACCTCATCGACGACTCCTAGCCGCTGGAGATCGTCCGAACGGAATCGCAACGCCTTCGCGGCCTGTTCTTTGAATTCGTGGCTCTTCCACAGGATGCCGGCGCACCCTTCCGGACTAATCACGGAATAGTAGGAATTTTCCAGCATGGCGACGCGATCGCCGACACCGATTCCCAAGGCACCGCCGCTGCCACCTTCACCGATCACCACGCATACGATGGGCGTGGGAATGCGTGACATTTCGAACATGTTCTCGGCAATCGCTTGCGATTGGCCCCGCTCTTCTGCGCCAACGCCCGGATAGGCGCCCGGCGTATCGATAAAGCAAACAACGGGAATGCCATACTTGGCCGCCATCTGAATTTTCAAGAGTGCTTTGCGATATCCTTCTGGATGAGCGCATCCGAAGTAGCAGTCGGTCCGCTCTTTGACGTTCCGCCCTTTTTGATGTCCGACGAACATGATCTTGGTGCCGCCCAGCTTGGCAAAGCCAGTGAGCATCGCATGATCGTCCCCGAAGCGGCGATCGCCGTGCAGTTCAACAAACTCATCAAAGATGATCGGAACGTAGTCGGCCGTTTGCGGACGATTGGGGTGACGTGAAACGCGGACGGTTTCCCAGGGCGTGAGATTGGCGTAAATCTCTTTGGTGGTTTGCACCAATTGCCGGCGCAATTCTCTCAATTCGTCGGAATGCTCGACTTCATTGCCCTGTTTTTGAATCTCTTCGATTTGCGCTTCGAGTTCGTAGATGGGTTTTTCGAATTCGAGTGCTTGGTTGCCGCGTTGCATCGTCGTGTCGCTAGAACGCTCGTCAAGCGAGCGATCCCTCTTGAGATTTCGTGATACCAGAATCGCTCTAGTATCCATTACGGAGGCCGGCTGCGCCAACAGCTTCCACGAAAAATCGAGCACTTCGTCGGCCGGCAGCAAGGCGGCCGGGCCACCTGCTCTTGCCTATGCAGCGGCAACTTAGGACGGTTTGAGCTTCCGTTTCCAGACACGCACCTTGTTCATCTGATCGACGATTTCATGCATGTTGTTTGGCCGTTTGTCCATTTTCTTGGCCATCATCGATTGAACCAATTGCGAAAATGCACTGGTGACTTCATCGACATGGGCCGCAATCACGGGCGTTGGGGTTTTGAGGTGCTTTCCTAAGAGCTCATCCTCACTGTTGCCCGTAAAGGGAGGACGGCCGACGCACAATTCAAATAGCGTACAACCAAAACCATAGATATCAGTGCGCTCGTCCAGTGATTCGTTGCGGATCTGTTCTGGCGCCATGTAACTGCGGGTGCCTTGCACAAGCCCTTTCTTCCCGCCAAATAACGAGCCAAATCCGCCCTTCTTCTTGCGTGTCAGTTTCTGGGCAATCGCAAAGTCGATCAGACGTAGCTCGCCCTCTTCGCTCAAAAGGAAATTGTCTGGCTTCACATCGCGGTGGACCCAGCCGGCGTCGTGCATATGTCCCAGCGCCGCGGCACCGTCGGTGGCGATCGCTGCCATGTGTTTGGTCAGCCAGTCAGGATGCTCCCGCAACGACTGTTTCAGGTTCGGTGCCTTGAACAATTCCATCGAGACATAAGGTACGCCTTTGGCGACGTCAAATTCGAAGACCGAGTTGATCTTCGGATGGTTGAGCGAACTGCCAACGGTGAACTCGTGTTTCATCGAGGCGACTTCGGCCGCATCTTTGGCGTTGTCCGAGCGCAGCGCCTTGACGGCGATGCGCTTGTTGTCGATGGGATTGATGGCTTCCCAAATATGCGACGCACTGCCGCCACGAATGAGCTTCAGAAGACGATAAGGACCGATGTAATCTGCCACGGTGTTTGAGCTCGGCTCCTTGCATCATTGCTCGGTCAAAGTGCCATTGCGGCTACTTGAGGACGAGGCAAACGACACACATACGATTCCCCTGAATGACGCCAACTGGTTCCGTCGACGCTGACCCGCTTGCCTCTTATCAATGTTAACCAGAACCGGGCAATTGAGGAAGGTCCGCGTTGCCTGTTCCATTACTCGTAATCCACTTCCGCCAGAAAAAGCCCCTGCGGCGGTGCTGTTTTCCCCGCAGCCGTCCGGTCCTTCGCTGCGAGGACCTCGGCCGGCCAATGGGTCGCCCTGCCCTGCCCGACCTCGACCAGCGTGCCCACAATATTGCGAACCATGCGGTAGAGGAAACCGTTGGCGCCAATCGACAGCACAATGTCGGTGGCGGTGGTGCCGCGATGCTCGTTGGAGACGCGGCCCACTGTCAGTAAATCGACGCGACGAACGGTGGTGGCTCTTTCCGATCCGGCCGCTTGGAAACTGACGAAATCATGTTCGCCAACGAGCGCCTGGGCTGCCGTGTGCATCGCCGCTTCGTCCAGCTTTCCCCGGATGAACCAACAGTGGTTTTGCCTCGTCACGTCGTGGTGTAAGCCATCCTGCAGGATGTAGGTGTAGCGTTTGTGCTTTGCGCTTCGTAGTGCACAAAAGTCGTCCGCGGCCTGTTCGGCTTTCAAAATGCGAATGTCGAGCGGCAAGTTCGCGTTGAGGGCTCGTTCGATGTCCCGAGCGGTTAACCGGCTTTCTATCTGGAAACTGGCAACTTGTCCCAAGGCGTGGACGCCGGAATCGGTACGACCACTGCCGGTGATGCGAACTGACTGGCCGGTCACTTTTCGGATTGCCGTTTCGATCTCTTGCTGGATCGTGTTGCCATTGGCTTGTGATTGCCAGCCCGAATAGGCCGTCCCGTCATAGCTGATGGTCAGCTTGAAATTCGTCACGTTCGAGGTTGAATTTGGTTCCGCAGTCATAAGGCTTTGGGTGCCCTGCCCTACTCTGGTGCGCCGGTCCGATTGTTTGCACCCGGCCAGAACGCCGTGACGACCGATGCCGGCACGAACGCCAAATTGCCGACAAGCATGATCAATCCAAACGTGATCATGCCCATGCAAAACGCAATTCCTAAGTGTAGAGGAATCGCCAAGGCGAGAACTAGCGGACGAGTCCACCGATTCCAAATCAGCACGATGTACGATAATTCCCAAGCGATCGTGACTTGCGACATGAACTCAATCAGCCGCGGCCAACGAGCCAGCCACGTCATGTCAATCGATTGGTATTCAAGGTTCGCTAACGCGAGCCACATCGCACTCCCCTCCCACCAAGTGCTGCCTTGCAGTTTTCCCATGGCCGCAAAGAGATAAATAACGCACATGTGACATTGGATCAGCCGGATGGCGATGTTGCTCGAGATGGCAGGCTTGATCGGCCGACCTTGCCGTTGACGAAGAAAGCTGTCGATGGAGAAGTGCGCGCCCGCATCGCCAACGGCCAAGTAAAACGCTAGAAGGCAGTTGATTTGGTCGAGCCCAAACAGTGCGGCCGGCGCCCGGTGCACGTACGAGATCGCGATCAAAAACGCCAAAACTGACACGACTCGGGTCCACAGTCCCAGCATAAGGAGTAGGAAGACCGCCAATGCCGCCAGGTGGGTCGCCCACAGCAGCGCCGGGGGTTGGATGGCGGAAAGGTAGCTCCACGCCATCGGGTGGTCGTGAAAAAGATCAGCGAACTCGCTGGAAATGCGTCCTGTATTCGAGAAGAAGCCGGCTAGATCGAGCGACCACACGGCGTGCGTGTACAGCAGCATCGCGCCGGCCAAGACGCGAATGAGAGCAAGAGTTTGTCCACTGTCGGGCGTAAACCAAAACCGATCCCAACCGCCGAACGCGGCCTGTTTGAGCTCTTGAAGATAATCAAAAAACAAATTCATCATCTTACCTGGAGTATTCGCCGAGCATGAATTCTTCGTAAGTCGTCGGATCATCCAGCGGCCGGCCTTGCAAGACGTCGGATGGTGACAAGATTTCATGCAGCTGGGAATAGAGCCGCACACGCTCTGCGGTCGGATGCTGGTTCAGCAAGTATTGGGCCACGTCCTCCTGCAAGACATCGACTTGGCGTTTAAGCCGTTCGAACGAAACTCGTTCTTCTTGCGACATCGTCGTGATGGCGGGCGCTTCGAGTAGTGGACCGGCCAACGTAAAAATCGTTTCCGACAGCATGAAGTGGCGATGGTAAAGCAACCGAGGCCAGTGTTCCTGGCGATTGGGGAACGTGCCGGATTTCTTCGAGCCGTCCGGGTACCGCAATTCGTAGCGAACGAGATGGCTCGGGCCTGGATCGGGCGCGAAGAAACGATAGCCGTTATCGATTGCCATGAATTTGATATAGGGACTAAGGAGGCTGCCGATGTCTCGGGATAACTGAGTGCTCGGTGGCGGACTCGACCAAGGACCCACGAAGACGCACAACAAGTGAAAAGCAATCGCCAGCGAGGCAACGATTTTCGCGGTGCGGGACCAGGGCGATGAGGTGGCATTGTCGTTCACGGCAGTTCTTTAGCAAGGGTCGAGTCGATGTTTCCATTATGCTTACCGGCTCGATCTTCGTTAGTGCCGATTGCCGTGAGATGGCCTGGGGGAAAGCCATAGAGCCATTGCCGTGGCGTTTCGGCCGCCGCCAGTCGATGGAATCGCCTTGCGGCCGGATCAAAAACTCGATCCTGACAACGGAAAAAGCCCCTGCAAACGCGAGTCTGCAGGGGCTTGTCATGGTTGTCAGCGTTACAGGGAGCCTAGCGAGCTGCCAATTGAGGTCCGCCGAATTCGAATGCCAAGTCGTGGTTTTCACCACCGCGAATCGTCATGGTGTGTTCTTTTGTCACACCATTCAGAGTCACTTTCACTTGGTAATCGTCCCACGTTTGACCCGCTTGCAGCTTCGTTGTCGCGAAGACTCGCTTCGAGCCTGACATCTTCGTTTCCACACCGGCCAGCTCGACCGTTGCTTCTTCTGGAACGCGAATCGTCAGAACGGTTTCTTCGTCCTCTTGAACGAGTGCTCCGAATGTTAGCTCTTGGCGATTGCCTGCGGTTAAGCGAACGACTTTCGTTTCGCCGAATTCCTTACCATCCTTTTCGACGACGGCACGTACTTCGTAAGCGTACGACTTGCCCTCTTCGAGACCTGAGGAAAGGAACTGACGAACGGTACCATTGCTCGTCGTTTGATAGCCATTCACGTAGACGCGCGATGCGTCAGGAACGTTCACAACGATCAAAGCCGAAGCATCTTCGACACGCGCTTCGCCATCACTCATGATTTCGGATGAACCGGTTTCGTACGAATCGATCACATCGTAGGAACCCGAATCGTATGAATCGACACTACCTTCGATGTACCCTTCGTCGACGACGCCCGAACAGCAATCGTCCGTCACGACGGGGGCCGTTTCGTATACCGGAGATTCGTAAACAGGTGCCGATTCCATGATCGGAGCCGATTCGTAAACTGGTGCTGATTCAATCATCGGAGCCGATTCGTAAACTGGCGCCGCGTAGGTGACGGGAGCTGCGTACGTCACCGGCGAATAAGCCGCGTACGAGTAACCGCCACCACTGCCACCGCTACCACCTGATCCACCGGAAGCGTAACCACCCCAGCTTCCACCACCGCTACCGTTGCCTCGCGATCCGTGGTGAGCGTGGAGTCGCGCTAGGAGTCGTCGGATAGGTCCGACGTGGCCTCGGCTTCCGCCACCCGAACCCCAGCTTCCACCGCCGCTTCCGCCAGAACCCCAGCTTCCACCACCGCTGCCACCGGAACCGAAGCTGGCGGAAAAGAACCCGCCGCCACTTCCGCCAGAACCTAAGCCGCCACGGCTTCCGCCCGAGCCCCAGCCTCCGCCAGAACCAAAGCTGCCGCCTCCGCCAGAACCAAAGCTTCCGCCTCCGCCGGAACCCCAGCTTCCACCACCGCTGCCGCCAGAACCGCCGGCCGAACCGTGAAACCAGCCCCAACCAGCATTTGCTTCCGGCGTGGCTGATAGTGCCGCTGCCATGACTGCAATAAGAATTACTTTCCCGGACTTCATAGACCCAGGTCCTCCGCTTTTGATTCGATTCAATAATGACGCCGCATAGGCTTCCTAGTTCCACTAGGATACCTGTTGCGTTTGCCAGTTCAAGCGGAGTGGAGAGCTTTTGGCGAATGCATAGACTGGTAACTATGGGGAGTATGTGGCCATTTTATGGCCCGTTAACGCCCAGGTTTGGCAATTCTTAGCCGGACATTATCGACGTCCATTTGGCCTGTGGCCCCAAAAAGACCGATGCGGAGAATGCCTTCTCGAGTCCGAATCGGGACGCGAAACTGCTCCGATTCCTCTTGCCAGTCTGGAATGTCGTGCCAGGGCCCCAACCAGCGCTGGCCGAGGGGGACTCGATTTTCGTCATAAAAGCTGACCACGACGGCCGGCATCATATCGGCCCGACTGCCCCGCACGGACTCTTTCAGCCGCACCCAGACGCTGACATCAAGGTCCCTCACGTAGCGACCATCGATGGCGAACCCCTGCAGCAGGCTGCTCGTGCGGTCCTTAGTTTCATTTTTGAACCGAGCGAAACACTCGCCCACCGGCGCGCCCGAAGCACGCACCTGCTTCACCTGACGTTGGTAGTACCAACTATCGAAATCGAGATCGCCCTCCCCTTTCGATTCGAAGGAGCCGTTGAGGATAGACGGTTCACGTGAGTTTGGCTGGGTCTTCCGACGTGATTCTGCTTCGCCGGTCATCGGCACGAACAGCGTGGGCCGCAGCTCTTGCCGTTCCAGTTCACCATCCTTTTTCGTGAACAAGTACAACGTTTGTTCGTACCGTTCGCCAACCGGAATCACCAATTTGCCACCCTCACGCAGCTGTTCGACCAGCGGGCGCGGTACTTTTTCGGGCGAGCAGGTCACGATGATTTTGTCGAACGGAGCATGCTCAGGCCAACCTTTGTAGCCGTCGCCAATTTTGACATGCACGTTGTCGTAGCGCAGCCGTTTCAACAGCCGTTTTGCCTTAAGACCCAGCGATTCGACGATCTCGATGGAATAGACCTCTTCAACGAGTGGACTGAGCACAGCAGCCTGGTAACCACTTCCCGTTCCAATTTCGAGCACTCGGTCGGTTGACTGAAGTTGCAGCGACTCGGTCATGTAGGCCACGATGAATGGGGATGAAATCGTCTGGTGTTCCCCAATTGGCAAAGCCATGTCGTAGTAGGCGCTCTTGCGCTGCGACAGCGGCACAAACTCGTGCCGCAAAGTCGAACGAATCACGTCCAATACGCGCTGGTCCGTAATGCCATTCGCTTCGACGAAATCTCTTACTAACAACTCGCGCGCTTTGTCCAAATCGGGGCGCTGTCCGAGGCAGTTGTCGATCGGACAGACCAAAAAAACGATCAGCCCGCCGACGAGCCAAAAGAGCCGGCTGAGAAATTGAATGGAAGCCATGGGGAACAACGATCTTTGAGCTGGGTGGTTACGAACTGCAGAAGCCAGTTCCTATTTGACGAAAATTGTCACCATTTGAGAACTCCAATGCGTCTTTCACGCGTCGTGATCGTACGCTTCGCGCTCAAACGGGTTTTCGAGGTACGGATCGCGTCGCTGCAACATCAGCCAAATAGAGCAGGCAAAGTAGGCTGGGATGAATAGCGGCCCCCAGCGTTCGTACTGCCGCACATGGACCAATTCGTGTTCCCGGCAATGGTCCAGAATCGCTTGCGTCCGTCCAATCACGACGTGGCCGAGTGTCATGGCCGCCGCGCCACCGACGATGGGCACGTGGCTGAGCAGTCGTGGCAAAAGGCCACCGTGGAATTCCAGGACTCGACCGACACGCTGGACGCTGCCACCCGTTGCCAGGGATAGGCCGCCACAGCAAAGCCCCAGCAGAGACCATGGTGACGCCCAGAGGATTTTCAGCAGTAACAACACCGCGCTCAGATCCGACCCATGCCTTTGGTCAATGCCATAAAGGCCGCTTCGAGGCTCAATTCATCTTCCTTGAACATGTTCAATTTGAAGTCGTTCTCGATCAAGGTGGATGCCAATTCACTGTAGGCCAGCGCACCTTCGCGAAGTGTGACCGTCAGCGTGCCTTGATCATCCTGAACCTCTGTCACATCTTCATGTTGCTCCAGCAGTTTCGCGGCCGCGGTGGCGTCGCCATCGACTCGTACCAACAGCACGATGTTCTTGCGTACCAAGCTCATCACATCGGCCACATCGGCGTTAACGTTCATCACGCCCCGATCAATGATGCCGATCTTGTTACAGATATCTGCCAATTCCGGCAAGATATGGCTGCTGACGATAATCGTCTTGCCCATGCCTCGTAGTCGTTTGAGTAAATTTCGCATCTCGATTCGAGCGCGAGGATCGAGTCCACTCAGCGGTTCATCCAGCAACAAGACTTGCGGATCGTGCAGTAGTACTCGAGCCAATCCTAATCGTTGAGTCTGACCTCGCGACAAGGTATTCGCGTAGGCGCCTCGCTTAAAATCGAGGTCGACAATATCGAGTTTTTCGTCGCAGATTCTGCGCCGTTCCTTTCCTCGGATACGATACGAGGCGGCAAAGAACTCCAAATACTCAATGACCGTCATGTCATCGTAGACACCGAAAAAGTCGGGCATGTAACCGACCAGTCGTCTGATCTCTTTGGGCTTCGTATAGATCGAATAGCCGCCGACGTACGCTTCGCCCCAGGTGGGATTTAGCAGCGTCGCAATGATCCGCATCGTCGTCGTCTTGCCGGCTCCGTTAGGGCCGATAAACCCGAACAAATCACCCTCTTTGAGGTCGAGTTCAATTCCACGAATGGCGTAGAGGTCGCCGTATCGCTTCGTTAAGTCTTTCGTTTCAATCAACGGAATTTTCCTCGCTGTGGCGCCGTTCGGGCGCTAAGGTAGCCAAGGTAGCTAAATTATTTTCGGTTGACGGGAATCACAATACGGAAGAACGAGTTGTTCTGTGTTTCAGGTTCGTCCGCCCGACTCGACGCTATCGTTACTTTACTCGCAGATTCCGCCAGCCGTCCAAAAACGATGGCGACCTGCATCTCTAAGTGGTCGCTCAAATCCAGGTCGCCATGGAATTGGTTCAGCAAGCCCGTGTACAGCCGGCCTCCTGCCATTTTATGAAACATCATCATTTCCATGATGCGGCCCTGGTCGAAGCTGGCTCGGTCCCATGGTGTCGAGCGATCGCCGTAATCACGGTCGCCACGCTGATCGACCGAACGACGCATCAGCCGATAGTTAAAATTTAACGGACGGCTGGTCGCATTGACGGCGACCGTTTGCTCCGCTTTGATCGATCCGAGCTTGTAGTACCATGGGCCACAAACGATCGCACAATCTCGCAAGTGGATCGGCAATGGGTTCGTTAGCTCGCCACTCAGCAGTCCATCGCGGTCTTGGAACAGGCCTTCTTGTGGCGGAAACGACTTTGTCGCCATCCAGTTCCCGGCGAAACTTCGCGTGGAACGAGCCGGCACGCCGACCCGCTCTAGTGAACAGGTCAGGTGATCGGCCTGTTGTTCAAGTCGGTTCTCGTAGGGTGCAACAATCGGCGTGATGGCCCCCTGCCCTTCCAGCCCAGAAAAGCCGCCGCCTGGTAAGCCTTGCCAACTGAAGATCGCATCGCCCGGATCGGTCAACTCGGCTTCCAACGACTTAGCGGGTGTCAACTGCAACGAGTATTCTGACGCCACGGGCGAATACAAATGAGCCCAGGTTTGAGTGCGAATCTGTCCGCGCCCCATATCGACGTCGACCAAATCGACCTGGTTTAATTGGACGCTGTCACTTTTGACGCGCTGGGCGAGCAGGCCGGCTAAGAGGCCGAACCCTAACACCAGCAGGGGAAACGTGACCCACGTCCAATGCATGTGGCCGCCAAAGTACCGCAGCAAGACGTAGTCGACCGGTCCGAGCAGCAAGACGTAGGCGGCCAGCAGACCGGCGATCAGCGAAAATGGCACCAACCAGACGCCCGGGAATTGATCCAAGGAAGCCCGTAGTTGGCCAGATAGATCGGTGAATCCCAGGTGCCGCACTTGACCCCGTCGTTCGTTCTCTTCTTCTGCGCTTTTCCCGAGGAGGATGTCCAAAATCTTGGCCACGAATCGCGAACGATCTTTCCATTCCGCAAAAGGTCCCACGTCGAGATCGGCAGAGATGAGTAACACGTTGCCGAAACCATAGGCCGAATGAACGAGCCATGGTGTCGTCTCGTTGCCATTTCCATCTTCCACCAAGGTGCGGCCTTGTACGTCCTGCAAGGTAATGGTCGGGATCCCGTTGATGCGACCCACTTCGTCACGCAACTTGATCGCCGTTCCTGCCTTGACGAATGCTTCGATACCATTCGTTTCCCTTTGCTTGCTCGCACCGGCATAGGTACCAGGCAGGAAGCGTCGCAGCTTGCCCGATTCACCGAAAACCTGGTCCGCCGACTGGCCGGCACAAAGCGCTAATGTGCCGCCACCGCTCACCCAGCGATCGAGGGCCAGCAACTGTTCTTCAGACAAATCGGCCAACCAGGTCGCATCCGACGTGCAGATCATGACCACGTCGACTCCGTCGTAGCCTAACGGGTGCACGGGTAGGGAAGCTGGCTGCCGGATGTTTTTCGCGACGATCGCTTCGGCATCACTGCGACGACGCAGTTTGACGGCCGCTTCGATCCCCAGGTCGCCACCGACAACGATGACAAACTGCTGTAAGGAAGACAGGATTTGCGGCGGCTCGCTCCATTGCACTGCTTGAGCCTGCGGGTCGTTCGCATTTTTCGAAACCGTCATCTGACCAATTTGTCGTCCGACTTTTACGTAGGTGACGCCGTTGGGTGATAAGACCTGTGTTCGCAGCGGAAATCCCTCGCCGTCGAAGCCATTCATCGTCGCGCCAGGGGGCAGGTCCGAGCTCAGCCGCACTTGCGTCCAGCAGCCTCTTTTGGCGCAGCCTTCGATTCCAATCTCTACGTTGGCAACTGGCTGCGGATCTTCTGCCGCTGCGCGTGGCGCGACCACAAACAGGCAGCACGCGATCAGGATGCCCCAGCGGGTTGCAGAACAGTTGCAGCGAGTCGTCGAGCGTCTGTTCCGAGGCATGGGGCTTTACGTGAAGAGAGACGGGTGGATGGAGTCGGTAGGATACTACGAATACTACGGAGGGGGTTCGCTGGCTGTTCAATCGCAGCCGTCGGCCGCGACGTTCGATTATGGCTTCCCCTCGTCAGGACAGCTACACACCCATTGGAGGCAACCGGGACATCCTTTTCCATATTTGTGTTCAATGGCCGCCGTGAGGTCGACTCCGGCCACGTTGGCGATGGTTGTCAGCCAGGCCAATACATCGGCAAACTCTTCCATTTTGTCTTCATGCGTCCCTTCACGGAGTGCAGAGGCCAATTCTCCGATCTCCTCCATCAGCCACATGAAAGTCCCGTCGATGCCACGGGCCTCGTCCTTTTCAAAATACATATCGCGAATCATCTGTTGGAATTCGCGGAACGATCTCTCTGACGGAGTATCGTTTTGGGGTACTTGGGAATGGTTCATGTGCGGGTACGCATGCTTCCTGAAGGACTAAGTCGCGTCGGCCATCGAATCGAGCTGGATCACCGATCGTGATTGCTCTTTTTCGAGGAAGGTTCGTCCGTACTTTACGTTGACATGATCCCACGGCAGCTTATCCATCAGTTGATACGGTTCATGAATCTGTCGGTTGATGTCGACTCCGGCGTCGGCGAACGCTTTCCACCAGCGGTCGATGTCGATCTGTTCGTGCCAGCTGTCGAGACGAGCACCCCGTTGCCACGCCAACTCGATGGCCGCTCCTGTGCGACGATCGCCACGACTGAGTGCACCTTCCAGCAAGCTTGTCTCCACATCGTGGCATTTTACGTTGATGCTGCGAATGCGCCGTTTGTTCCATAGATACTTGTGCGAAGCGTGGAAGTATTCGCGGCTTTGCATGCCGTTCCATTGGTATGGCGTGTGAGCCTTCGGAACGAAATTGGAAACACTGGCGGTCACGCGTGCGTAGCGACCGCGAACTTCTTTGCCAATCTCCGCGATCGTTTCCGACATCTCGATAATGCCGTCCAGATCGACTTCCCGTTCGCCCGGTAGCCCGCACATGAAGTAGAGTTTGACGCTTTCGTAATTGTTTTGGAACGCGTTGCGACAGCCTTCGTAAAGGTCTTCGTTCTTGATCTTCTTGCGAATTTGTTCGCGCATGTCGTCGCGAGCTACTTCGGGGGCGAGTGTCAGGCTGGAACGTCGATCGTTGCCAATCAGCTCGGCGATCGTCCGCAGTTGTTCATTAACGCGCAGACTGGGGACCGAAATATTGACGCCGAGCGGCTTGAAGACTTCCTTTAATCGTAAGACCAGCTCTTCGAAGTGAGGATAGTCACTGCTGGAAAGCGAGAGGATCGAGATCTCGTTGAAGCCGGTGTTGCGGTAGCTTTCCAAGGCTCCATTGACGATCGTGTCGACCGATCGAATCCGCAGCGGTCGTTTGATTACGGTGCTTTGACAGAAGCGACATTGCCAAGGACAACCACGCATGATCTCGATCGCGATCCGATCATGGACACACTCAACAAATGGAATCACCGGCTTGGTCGGTATCGGAATTCCATCAAGGTCGGAAATCACCGACGGCTCGATCGTTTCTGGAAGGTCTTGTCGAGTCCGATTCAAAGCGACGATCCGGCCATCGCGATACTCGGGTTCGTAGAATCGTGGTGCGTAGCAAAATGGCAGTCGGATCGCCATCTGGGCGATCAGCTCGGCCCTTTGGCGGACGCCCGCTTCGCCGGTTAGCAATCCCTCGGCCGTTAGAGCCTGCTCCTTCAGCTCCATCCACAAATCGCAAATCAGAGGCAAGCTTGGTTCGCCGTCACCGGTCACGATGATGTCGAGGAAGATCGCCATCGGTTCGGGGTTCTGAGCACACGGTCCGCCGGCGATCACCAAAGGATCGGCCAGTGTGCGCTGGTCAGAGTGGAGTGGGATGCGCCCCAGATCCAACATCGTCAGAATGTTGACGTAGCCGACTTCGTATTGAAGTGTGAAGGCCAGTATGTCGAAGTCGCAGAGCGGCGTGAATGATTCTAAAGAGTAGAGTGGCAAGTTGTGACTGCGCAGTTCGTGTTCGAAATCGACCCACGGTGTGAAGGCGCGTTCGCATACCCAATCAGGCTTGCTATTGATCAGCGAGTACAAGACTTGCAGGCCGTGGTGGCTCATGCCAATCTTGTAGACATCGGGAAAGGCGATGCACAGTTTGCCGCGGACCGAGCCGTGATCCTTGTGCACGGCGTTCATTTCTCCACCGACGTACTGAGCCGGCATCTGAACCTTGGGGAGAAGGCGTTCTACGATGTGCCGTTTGAGTTCCAAGGTAAGGCTCCGCGAGGAAGAAATACTGTCAGTGATCTTCCCCGCATTTTGCCACGTTATGCCGTTATTTAGTAGTCCCGTTCCCAATTCGCAGCGGCGACCGAAGTGGTCGTCCTTAACGGTTCGACCGACAAATCATAGAATCGTCTGCCGGCCGCAATCCGATTTTCGGCGCACGAATCATTCAAAAAGTGTCTAAGTACCATGTCCGAGTTTATTACCGTTGCCAAAGTTGGCAGCATTGAAGACGGCAAAGCGGGTGCGTTTCCGGTGAAAGGCAAAATGGTTGCCGTTTTTCTCGTCGACGGAAAATACCACGCGATTAACGATTTTTGCCCCCACATGGGGGCACCGCTCTCGGACGGACACGTTGAAGATGGTGTCGTCATCTGCCCCTGGCACGCTTGGCAGTTCAAAGTTTGTGACGGAACTTGGTGCGACAACCCGGCGATCAAAACGGACGCCTACGAAGTCCGCATCCAAGGCGACGAGATCCAGGTTCTCGTGCCAGACGAGGAGGCGCTGGAAGACGCAGACGAAACACCGGCACCGTCCGAGCCAAATCCGGACGGACCGTAACCGGGTTTTGCCAATTGCTTGGCTCGACTAGCGAACGTAGGTCGCCGGTTGGACTTGTGCTGCCTCATCCGTCGGTACCGTCGCCGTCGCCTGGGCGACTTGGCTCACGGGCTCGAACGTCATGCGCAGGACGGTCGATAGCAATTGACTATGCTGCTGTTTGCCAACGCTGGTCACCATCCGCATATTCTGATGCAATTCGGTTTCCACAAATCGTCCCGCTTCGGCGTCGAAGAAGAGCGAGCCCGTGTTGCGCTGATTCTGAACGCTGATGTTCATACCGTTCTGAGGCGCCCCTTCAGGAAATGCGACCGTCATATCGACGTCGATCCGTTCGAGCGGTCGCCCACTGCGCATTTCCGTGCCGACGTACTCATAGGTCATTTCCATCGACAAGGGGCCGACGGGACTCTTCGAGTTGGTCGATCCGGTCCACGAGTCGCCCGGACTAATAGGCGTCGTGGGGAACACGGTGGCCGCTTGACTGAGCAACGCCTTCAGGCCGTCGCGCGAAAGGACTTCGCGCAATTGAGCACCTGCCGGTGCCGCGTTCAATTGCTGCTTTGATTGTTCCGTTAATTGCACATCGAGGATTTCGCCCGTCGAACTCATTGTCTGTGTAAACTCGACTCCGACCAATGGATCGACCGAAGCTTTTAACGTCAACGCCGTGCCGGTCGCCTTCTCGGCATGAGCCGAATCGTATTCGATCTCGTCGGTCCCGGGGGTGGCCAATCGCATCGTCAGCCGTTCAATCGACTGGTTGATGTGGGCCGAACCGTCTTCGTTGACTTGCTGAATGTCCCACTTCATCAGCATGCCCATGTCGGCTGCCGATTCCATCTCTTGTCCCATCGCCGTCATTTGGACGGTCATGTCTTGGGTGAACCAGACGTTGAGTGTTTGCCCCGGTTCGAACTGCCATTGGAGGATTTTTTGAGCGTCGGCGTTGGCCGCGAATCCCATCAGAAGAGTTGCTAAGGAAACAGAAAAGAGCCAACGAGTCGAATTGTGGTGCATGATCATCTCCAGGTCGAAGTCCTCTGCGGATTGCCCAAGTGCGGGGCGAGAGTATCGCTAGAACGGTTCGCGAGCGTCCAGAGGAACCGGACGGCGAACTGTGGAACCGAAGCGATGGGCCTTGCGATGTGTTGCCTGGCCGAGCGTGCCCTAACCGAGCGTTAACGAGCCGCCCGGTTCGAGGATGACCGCTTCCGCGCTCGTTTCCGAGCCAATCTGCGCGGCCCAGGCTGCTGCGTCCTGCTCGATCGGCGGCCACGTATTGTAATGAGCCGGCGCGACACGTTTCGGATTCAAAAGCTTGGTAGCAGCGATAGCATCGTTGGGCCCCATGGTGAATAAATCACCAATCGGGAGGACGGCCAAATCGAGTCCACCGGTGCCGATCCGTTGCATGTCAGAAAACAGCGCCGTGTCGCAGGCGAAGTAGATTCGCTGTCCGTCGATCGTTAGCAAGAAGCCGGCCGGCTCGCCACCGTACGAACCATCGGGCAATTGCGAACTGTGAATCGCCTGAGTCATTTTGACATGCCCAAACGGCAGCGTTGTGCCGCCGCCGATGTTCATGCCGATCGAACCTGCGATTTGATGGTTCTTTTCCAGCCACTGAGCAATCTCGAAAATGGCGACGACTTGAGCGCCGGTCCGTTTTGCGATCGCCGGTACGTCGGCGATGTGATCAAAGTGTCCGTGAGAAACCAGGATGAAATCGGCGCTCACCTCTTCCGCGGTACAGGGTGCGGTGGGCGAGTCGGTCAAAAACGGATCGAGCAAGATCGTGTGCTCGCCCGTTGCAATCTGCCAACCGCCATGCCCCAGCCATTTGATTTCAACTGCCATCTACATCCCCAAATTTTTCTTCATGTGTTGCTTGTACCCCTCGACGCCCGGTTGGCCGTAGGGGTTGATGCCAATCAGACGCCCTTCAACGACGGTCGCCAGCATCAGCATCTGCAGCAGTTGTCCCAAAGAATACTCGCTGGTGTCCGGCAGGCGAATATCGGCGGTGGGACGACCATCATCTTTATAGGCGGCATTCGTTCCGTCAAAGGCGGCCTTCATGAGATCGGGCATGGTCTTGCCCGCGATCGAATTCAGCTCGTCCTGATTCAAGGCGCTTGCGGTGACGGTGATCGGATCGGTGCGGTAATCATCCAGCACAATGTTTGTGAACAGCTTGTCTCGCGTGCCCTCTTGATGTTGTTGCGCGCGAGAATGGAGGTCGCGAGTGTTCAGTACGGTCAACGGCGTTGCCCCACGTTCCTGTTTTCCGATGCTCTCGGCCAGCAACTGGTCGTACCACAGACCGACCGATTCGAGCGCCTTCGACCAAACGGAAAGGACACGCAAGTTGGCCATGCGCTGATCCTCCATCAGGTGACACACACCGACGTAATCGAGCACTCGGTTGTCGCACGGCGGTGCGGTTCGAAAGTGCTCGGTCATCGCCGCTGCACCTTCGAGCAATTTGACGACATCCAGTCCGAGGATCGCTGCTGGAATAAGCCCGACAGCGGAAAGGACCGAAAAACGCCCACCAACGCCGTCGGGGACTTTGAAGATGTCTGGGCAGCCGATCGCTTGGGCTAGTTCGAACAGTTTGCCGCTGGTACCGGTCACCGGGATGACGCGGTCGGCGATCAGGCCTTCGTCGTGAGCACAACTATCACGCAGCGCCTCGAGAAAGACGCGGAGCGAAACGGCCGTTTCCAGTGTTCCGCCGCTCTTGCTAATCACGACGATGCCCCAGGCGTCATCGACATTCGTCGCCGGTGCGCCGCGGACGAGATCGAGCAGCCCGTTCGTCGCGTCGTTGTCGACGTTGTTGCCTTCAAAGTACAAACGGGGAACGCCGCCCCGCTGAGCTCGGTTGAGCTCGTTGTGGTAAGGGTGGTTGCAGCATTCCATCAGAGCACGTGCACCCATGTAGGAGCCGCCGATGCCCAGCAAGACAACTCGGTCGACCGACTCGGACAGTCGCCGCGAAGCCGTCAGGATTTGTTGCAACTCGCTCGTTTCTCGCTGGCTGTTGTATTCGGCAAGCAGTCGCTCCGGCATCTCAATGAAGCCCGCATCGAGCGGCGCTTTCTCAGCCGGCACCGCGCCATTCGAATTCCACAAATCGACATCGGCAATCACTTCGTCTCGAGCGGAGATCAGTTGTGGCGAGAGTTCTTGCAGCGCTTCGGGAGCCAACCCGGTCGAAGGCAATTGAACTCCATTCCAATCGTAATTCAGCAAGCGTTTTGTCATGACGGTCACAGTGAATCCTCATATTCGCCAGTAGCGGGTGTCGGTTGTTGACGTGTTGCTGCTCTTAAAGGCGGTCAACAAAGCGGTCAACAGAGCGTTCAAGAATCGAACCACGATAGCTCAGTTGACGCGAGCGTGCCATACTGTCTGATCGGCAGGAGAATCGGGTGACCAGTGGCAACGTAGGCACAATTCAAGCCAGGAATTGTCGCGTTCCGCCCGGATTTCACGACGGTGCTCGCGTACAAAACGTGTGGACGAGACGAGGTGAGGCAGTGAAAGAGTCATTCTGGGACAACGTCGCGGACCGTTACGACGACGAGATTTTCAATACGCTCACAAGCGACAAATCGCAGACGCTCGCGAAGACGGTGCGCAAGTATGCGACAGGTGTCGATGTGGCTTGCGACTTTGGTTGCGGTGTGGGCCGATTTGTCCCGTTGCTTGCGTCGTGTGCGCAGCGAGTCATCGCGACCGATTTTTCCGCGCGGAGCCTCGAATTGGCGAAGGCGACGATCGAGCACCGTTCGCAGGCGAAGGTCGTATTCAAAAAGCACGACCTGGCGAAAACCAAACCGCGCATCGGCAAAGCCAACTTGGGGCTCTGCATCAACGTGATGATCATGCCTCAGCTCGAACATCGCCAAAGAATCCTGCAAAACGTCCGTCGCAACCTGGCTCCTGCCGGCCGCTTGATCCTGGCGGTCCCGTCACTCGAATCGACGATCTACAGCCTGCAGCGATTACTCGAATGGCACCGCCGCGAAGGTGATAATCGCCAGTCGACGCTGAAACGGTTGGAGCAAGAGACTCGGAAAACTGCTCCGTCCATCATCGATGGCATTCTCGAAATTCAAGGCGAGCCAACCAAGCATTACTTGCGCGAAGAGCTGCTGCTGTTGTTTGACCAGCATAAATTTGAGGTGTTGGAAGAGTTGCGGATTGAGTACGAATGGCAGGAAGATTTTGAAGAGCCACCGAAATGGATGAAAGCGCCATGGCCCTGGGATTGGCTGTTTGTGCTGGAAAAGCGGTGAGGGGATTTGAGATTTGAGATTTGAGATTTGAGATTTGAGATTTGAGATTTGAGATT
>CAYZRS010000049.1:0-40247 GCA_964480915.1 uncultured Pirellulaceae bacterium
AGTACCCCCTAGGGGAGTCGAACCCCTGTTGCCGGACTGAGAATCCGGAGTCCTAGGCCACTAGACGAAGGGGGCTTAAGAGAGAACTAGTGTCTGAGTTGTTGGCGGGAATGTCAACATGCTCGACAAGAAGCTCTGCCGCGAAGTGAACCGCTCCTATCGTGGTTGGCGGAAAAAGCGGGGCTGTTGTCGGTTGGAAGTGGGCGACCTCTTCCCTGCCTTGGAATATGCCGCGGGAATATGCCGCGGGAATGGGCGATGGCGGTGGGAGTTCTGACGCTTATCTTGCTGGCTCTTACCTGCTCGGCAATTCGGTCACCGCCTGCTTCACCTCGGAACTGACAGACGGTTTCATCTCGGCCATACCAAAGCTGGCCGGGCGGGTATCGACGGCTGGGCGGCTGGCGGCATCGCTGCTCGAAAGGACGATCTTGGACAACGGATCGCGACGGCGGAGTTTTTCTTTCGTTCTCAATCGCCGGGAATGGTTAGGCCCGACATGGTGGCGTCGATCGAATCGCTTCCCCAGTCAGGGAAGGAAGGCGGGCCGGCTGCTTCGTGGGCGTCGGATGCTCGCGACATGTGGCAGGTAAGCGATTCCAGGATCGAAGGAAACCTGCGCCCAATCCTTTGCCTGGAATCGTCATCGAACAACGAGGAATTCTCGGTTCGTGATCGCGCTGGTCGTGACCAACGAAGGGCGTCGTCACCCCGCTGAATGGAAATGGTCGAGAGACGTGAGACGTACAAGGGCGCTCTGGAAACAGCCGAATCGGCCGTGCGGGCCAAGTACGGGGCGGTGCCGCCGGGTGAACTGCGATGAGGAAAACCTGGCTCTTTGCTTTGAATCGACAAGGACGGGGGCCCCAAGGTGGGCGGAGGCCCAGGACCATCCAGCGCCGTCGCCACCAGGCCGTTATCGATCGACTGAAAACGCGGATTCCCCGGGAATTGCGCTGTTTTCGCCGCTAAAAGTCCGTTTTCGGGAATCTTGCCCGCGCGCTTTGCATGCTCGCTAAAGTCAGTCACAATGTAATGTGGCATACAAAACTTATCCCTCAGCCCCCTCAGAACTCATGATCCTGACCAATATCAAGAGACTCTCGGCCGTCCTCACGGGAGTTGCTCTCTCCAGCACGATCTGCTTCGCCGCGACCCGTTCTTATGACGGAGTTGGCAACAATCTGGCGAATCCGAATTGGGGTTCAGCCGGTCAAAACTTCTCTCGACTCGACGGCCCCCACTATGCGGATTCCATTTCCTCACCGTCGGGCACCGCCATGCCGAATGCGCGGGATATCAGCAATCTAGTCGGCGTGCAGGCTGCCCCGATGGCTGACGCCGCCATGCGATCAGACTTCGTTTGGCAGTGGGGCCAGTTCCTCGATCACGACATTACCCTCTCTGCCGGTGGATCAGAGTTCTTTCCGATCATGGTCAATTCGGCCGTCGACCCGCTGTTTCCCATGATTCCTATGAATCGATCCGGTTTCGACCCGACGACTGGGACGGGCGCTGGCAACCCTCGCCAGCAGTTCAATGAAAACACCGCCTTCATCGACGCATCGATGATTTACGGATCCGATGCGGCACGCGCCGATGCGCTGCGGGCATTTTCCGGCGGCAAGCTGGCCACTTCCGCTGGCGGAATGATGATGCCGTACAACACGGGATTGTTGGCGAACGCCAACGATAGTGGGATTGAGCCGGATGCCGATTTGTTCTTGGCGGGCGATGTGCGAGCCAACGAGCAGCTCGGCCTGATCTCGATGCATACGTTGTTCGTTCGAGAGCACAATCGTCTGGCGTCGGACATGGAAACGGCCCATCCGACATGGACCGATGAACAAATCTACCAGCGTGCCCGGAAACTGGTCGGCGGCATGGTGCAGAACATCACGTACCAAGAGTTCCTGCCGGCGCTGATCGGGACTGCCTCACCATCGGTAATGGCGGCCGGCTACGACAGTTCGGTCGATCCGACGATTTCCAACGAGTTTGCGACCGCCGCATTTCGCTTGGGGCATACTCAGGTTTCCGAGTCGTTACAACGCGTCGACCACGCGGGCAATCCGGCACCCGTCGCAGCGGTCGGGATGATGGACGCATTTTTTCGTCCGTCTTTCTTTACGTCGGCTGATGAGGTCGACTATCTGCTGCATGGGTTGGCCCGCCAAGTTCAGCAAGCGACCGACGTGCACATGATCGATACGCTGCGCAATGCCATGTTTGGTGCGCCGGGTAGTGGTGGACTCGATCTGCTCTCGATCAACATCCAACGCAGCCGCGACCATGGTTTGGGCACGTTTGTCGATTTGCAAGCGGCGATCGGCGTCACTCCGGCTGCAACCATTGGCGACATCACCAGCGACCCGGCGCTGCAGGCGCTCTTAAATGCCTCGTATGGCGACGTGACCGACATTGATCTGTGGATTGGCCTGTTGGCTGAAGATGACATGCCCGGATCGGCGATGGGACCGACGATGTCGCAAGTCGTTGCCGACCAGTTCGAGAAACTGATGGTTGGCGATCGATTCTTCTACCTGTGGGACGACGAACTGTCGGCCACTGAGATCGATGCGATCATGGCGACGCAGTTGTCCGATATCATTTTGCGCAACACGGGAATCGGCGCCTTGCAAAGCAACGTCTTTTTTGTCCCCGAGCCGAGCAGCCTGGCGCTGGTTCTGTTGGGGCTCATCATGTTGCGAGTTCGGTCCGCGGGGACCGTTCGTCAGCGAGGCTAATCGCGTGCATCGGTTCAGGTTGCCTCGCTTGAAGCTGCCGGTTGCAATTCTGTAACGTGAAATTCCGTAACGTGAATCGATGGCATGGCGTCGCCTCACGCGACCGTGCCGGGTGAGCGGGCGTTGGCAGTGTGCCTCGGCCAGCGAACGCTGGTTGTTTTGTATCGCGCGCATCGTGAAAAGAGCCTGGATTCGGCGAGAAAACGGCCCTTCAAGCGGATATGAGTCATCTCGGCTCGATAAATCGCTCTTCTCTGTAGGGGGGCCGGTTTGCAGCTCCTTCTGCAAAAATCAACACGAAAGATTTCTTTCGAGGAGCCAAAGATGAACATGCTAAGAACGAGCGCGATGTTGTGTGGCGTTGCTGTCGTGATCGCCACCAGCCCATCGGTGACCGCTCAGTTTGAACCAGGAAAATTCATGGATGATGTCCGTAGCCACGTTGCGGGCCAAGTGGGCCAGGTGATCCAAGGTGGGCCGGGCCAACACACGCGGCCTTCGCCCCCGCGACCCGTGGAACCGAATCCGCCCGCGCCACCAACGCCGGTCTGCCCGGGTAATCCTGGGGTGAACCCCGTCATGCCGAATCCCGGTCCGTTCCCACGGCCCAATCCGCGGCCGATTCCATTTCCGGTTTATCCGATATCACCGAATCCGCCCGAAGTCTGGCCACCGGTAACAACGCCGGGACCTTGGCCACCCGTTACCACGCCCGGCCTGCCCGATATCGGCGTCCCGATTGTCGGCCCGCCGGTGGTTGGGCCTCCGATTGTTAGTCCTCCCATCGTCGGACCGCCGGTGCCTCCCGTACCGCAGCCCGGTGGCAGTCGTCCGCAGGTGAAAGCCTTGAAGTTTGTCGTGACCACACCGGCGAAGATCCCGACGACCGAGGGCGGTCCGATTCCCGACACGACCGCGCTATACATGGGCACTTCGGTCAACGGCGTCCTGGTACCAACGTTTGGCCCGGTCGTTGTTCAAGGAGGAACCAAGGTTGGTGATCGTTGGATCAACTGCACTTACACATCGGCCTCGCACCCGATTCCAGGTTACGGCTATGTCGAAGCGCTGTGATAAAGTTCGGCACTTTGGTCCGTGGGGCGTCGCTCTTGTGCCAGTGCATGGAGCAGCATGCGTTGTCCAGCCACCGGAGAAGCTTCCCGGGTTGAATTTTCAGCCGGAGGCGCACGCGTCTGTGAACACTCATGGCGGAGGGCCGCAGGCTGGTCTCCGCCCGCAATCCGGCCGATGGGTGCGAACCAGGGATTTTTAGAAACGACACGCCATCGATCATTCGCCCGGTAGTTTCCATGGGATGACTTCGATGTCGCACTTGGCAGGAGCAAGGCCAGCAGTCGATTCGCTTGAGATTCGAATCTCAAGCGCGTTTCAATCTGGAAATGTCGTTCGCCTTGCTGATCGGGATTTCATCGCGACGGTCAACTTTGGCCAGTCGCTGCAACCGATTTGATCCGATCGAGCCTGGTCGAGGTAATCGGATGAGAATGACATGTTTTCGTCATTGCCAGAATCGTTGCCTTCTTTTCGATAGGAATGGGTGTCACAAGCGGAAGCGGCTCTCCCCCAGGATGGGTGAATTCCCGGCCCTTTGTGGATGGGGGATTCCCGCCCGCACGATGCACTACTCAGGCGTTCCTTCCAACACATGATCGTCGCGCCATCTATCGATGGAAGCGTTGGCAATCGATCTCGAGCGGCAGACAAGCAGAAAAGTGGGGCTGAAGCATGGGCTGGTTTAAGAAAATAACAAATCGTAGAACGTTGCATCGTCAGGGTGGTTCCTTGAAGCTTGAATCACTGGAGCAGCGCAATTTGCTCGCCGGTGACGTGATGGTCTCGGTGTCCAGTTCGGGCGACCTGTTGGTAACCGGTGATGCGGAGGCAAACAGTGTCTTGATCGCGACGGGTGACGAAGGAGTCGCGATTTTCGGTTTGGACGAGACAGATATCGTCTGGAATGGCGAATCGGCCCCTTTTCAAAACGTCGTGCTGCCAGAAACGATCGCGGAGATTCGTGATTTCCGGATCGATATGCAAAATGGAGATGACACGGTTCACGTTGAAGATGTGGAGATCAACCGCTCCCTGAAAGTCTTGTTGCGCCAGGGTAACGATTCGGTAACCATGGAGAATATTTCGGTTGGGCTTCACGCGTCCATCGCCAACGGTGCCGGGCTCGACTCGATTGCGTTGGACTCTGTGTTTGTGGGTGAGCGGTTGGCGGTGAATGCTGCCGAAAACAGTTTTGAATTTGACGCGACCGAATTGAATGTCGGCACCAACCTGGTCTTCAATGCGGCCGAAGGGAACGACTCGGTCCGCATCAGCCGGTCGCAGATTTCGGGTGAACTGGTGTCGAACAATACGGCCGGTTACGACCACATCGATCTCCAAGACTCTTCTCTTTATAGCGTGGCCGCAGTCGGCGGCGCCGATTTTGATGGACTCAGTCTATACCAGGTCGAAGTCGATCAGGATCTGTCATTCAGTGCAAACGGCTCTTCCTACTTCACGGCCGTAGAAACAGAAATCCTTGGGGACGTGTCGCTTGTCGGTGGTAGTTTATTCGGAAGTACCCAGCTGCATGGTAGCTATGTCGGCGGTGACCTGGATGTGTCGGGTGGCGAAGATGGAGACGAATTCAGGTTGGGCGTTGGCTCGGCTGTGGAGGGCGACGTTGCGGTGTCACTATTCGCGGGTGGCGACACCGTCTGGATTGGTGCTGACCACATCGGCGGAAACACCGGCGTGGTTGAAGGTGGCGGCGCTAGGATCGGTGGGGATGTCTCGCTTTCTTTCGGTGAGGGATCCGACAGCGGTTTCGTGAGAAATGCCGAGATCAGCGGCGATTTTCAATCCACAAACGTGGAAGGGCCGGGCCACATCGAGCTGTCCTATAGCGAGCTTGAAGGAAACTTGGTGGTGACCGGCGGTACGACGGAAGATACGGTCCGTTTGCAATTCTCGCAGGTCGACGGGAACGTCGGATTCGATTCGGGTGAGGGAAGTTCTTATTTCGGTACCGTTGCTGCGGACGTATCGGGTGACGTCACGATTCAAGGCGGCGACGGTTACAACACGGCCCGTGTCGAATACTACAGCTCGATAGGCGGCAACTTCAGTTTTACCGGTGGTGAAAGCGAAGACAATCTTACGGTCAGCTACGTTTCCTACGTTGCTGGCGATCTGATGGTTTCCCTTTTGTCTGGCAATGACCGAGTCGAAATCTCGGGCCCGAATTTTGAGTACTTTTACGGCGAGACCTCCGTCCAGGGCGACGTCCTCATTGATCTCGCGGGCGGTGCCGATCAATTGGAACTTTACCGAGCAGAGTTTCCGCAACAGGTCACGATCAGCACCGGCAGCGGCGACGACGTCGTTGATCTGGGAAGCCTCAATTCCTATCAAGAAGAATTATCGGGCAGTTTTAATATCCAAACCGGATCGAGCGATGATACGGTGTCGATCGATCATGTGTTCGCCGACGCACTCGACGTTAACCTCGGCACGGCGTCACTTGTTGACGATTTGCCAATGGAAGATGCAGAGCGACTGCTGATTGAAAATTCAGAATTCGCAGACGTTGAATTACGAGGGCTTGTGGGCCACCGATCGGTGCAAATTTCCAATGCCTTCATGCAAGACTTGGCGTTGCAAACGAGCTTTGGAGATGACGCGATCGACTTGGCAAACGTAGCGGCCGAATACGTCGAACTGCGCACAGGGAGTGGACAAGACAGTGTCCGTATTTCGGACGAAGTCGATTTTGACGAGCTAGAAGTCGCGCTCGGATCGGGTGAAGATGAATTTAGTCTGTCGTCGAACAGTTCGATCGGTGCGGCGTCTACGATCAACGGAGGCACGGGCCAAGATCTCGCGAGCGTGATCAATCACGATGGGCTACCGCTGATCTCCTTCGAAAACGTCTTGACCTCGTTGCCGGCACCGTTGACCGTCCAATCGTTGTCTCCATCTGGCTCGATCTTGCCAAGTAGCTTTTCAGGTGAGCTCGAATCGACGAACGTGGTGTGGTTCGCGTTGCAAGTCGACGTCGGTGGCGAAGTCGGGGTTTCTGCATCGCAAAGCATGGGGATGAATCTCGTCGAAGCGAGAGCCGTGGCACTCTACGATGCGGATGGAGATCTTCTCGATCATTCGGAAGAATCTGGCAATTTGAATCTCTTCCTCCAGCCGGGCAGCTATTTCATTGCTGTCGCCGCTTCCAGTGCGACCTTCGACGATGGATTTGACGTGGATGTGGACGTTCCATTCGAAGGACAGCTAGACGTCTTCGTCTCGACATTGGACGTGACCTAACGGACAGCTTGTCTGAGTTGCGATTCGCGGGGCTCGTTGGTGGGCGAGGGCGAATGGAACCAGGATTCTTAGCGAAGTTTATGGCCCCACCGGTTGCGACCGGTGGGGTTTTTCGTGAGCTGCCGACTGTTGCCGACTGCAATCTACCGCTGTTTACGCAGGAACCAGCGAGTCGACCATTTACGGTAGGTGAACATGATGAATAGGTTGGGGCGGGCAAACAGGATGCGTGTCACGATTCCCCAGAAACCACCTTTGTGTTCGAACTCGATGTGTTCCCTGATTTCGGTCGTCCGTTTGTCGACGGTTACGAAAGTGTGGGTGTGTTCCCACTTTTTCGCAGGCCCCGCGGTTTGTACGTCGGTGAAACCTGACGACGTCACGTTGCGATGCACGGCCGTCCAATGCAACGGTAGCGGACCGACCCACAGCGTGAAGCGGGAAGTCGACCCTTCGCCGAGTGGCTCGATTTCGTGCAGTTGCACAATCGTTGGCGGTGGGGTTAACCTCTTCAAAGCACTCGTGTCATGATGGAACTGTTGAACGGCTTCGAGTGATGCGTTCACCGTAAACTGGTAATCAAAAACGGGCATGGAAAGGCTTTCTATGACTCGCTGCGAGACATCGTATTGCCGATTCGATTCGAATTCGCTCGACTAGTATTCCTAACCGTCGAACCGGCTGTCTTGTCAACGAATCAGCGGCGACTTTAATGCTTTCCTCAGCTGGAAGATAGTCAAGCACGGTGTCGCAGCAGAAAGTCACCAAGGATATACGGAACTCGGATAGCAGCGGAATGAAAACTGAGACAGATGTCATTGTGGTCGGTGGCGGGATCGCCGGACTGAATTGTGCTTACCATTTGGTGCAAGCTGGGTGCGACGTTCGTCTGCTGGAGAGTGCCGATGCGGTTGGCGGCCGGATTCGCACAGATCGTGTCGACGGTTTCCTGCTCGACCGGGGCTTCCAGGTCTTTTTGACCGCCTATCCGGCAGCACAAGCGGAACTGAATTACGACGAGCTTAAGCTGCGTCGCTTCCAACCTGGGGCGCTCGTTCGATTCAATGGTCGGTTTCAACGGTTGTCCGATCCTTGGCGGAGCCCTGAGCATTTGGTGGCAACGGCGCTGTCACCAGTGGCGACGCTCGCCGACAAATTACGCATCGCCAGTTTTCGCCGACATACTTCACAGGGCAGTCTTGACGATTTATATCATCGGCCGGCCCAATCGACGCTCGAGCTGCTTCGCGAGCGCGGTTTTTCGAGCGTCGCAATCGAACGCTTCTTCCGGCCGTTTCTGGGTGGCATCTTCCTCGATCCAGATTTAGCAACGTCCAGTCGGATGTGCGAGTTCGTTTTTCGCATGTTCGCGCAAGGGGATGCGGCGCTGCCAGAGCAGGGCATGGAAGCGATTCCGAAGCAACTGGCGGATCGCCTGCCGGCCGAGTGCATTCGGACCGAATCGCCCGTGGAGCGGCTTGATGCTGGGCAAGTTGTCATGGCAACCGGCGAACGACTTTCAGCGTCAGCGATCGTGATCGCCACCGAAGCGCCGACGACAAAAAAACTGTTGGGCGAACCCAGCCAATCGGACTGGCGCCGTGTCGATTGTCATTACTTCGCCGCGCGGGACACGCCGCTGGATGAATCGATCTTGCTATTGAATGGCGACGGAACCGGTCCAATCAACAACGTTTGCGTGCCCAGCCAGCTGTCCCGAAAGTACGCACCGGACGGCCAGTCGCTTGTTTCTGTGACGGTGCTCGATCGACCGGGCGCTGCGTCGCTTGATACGGTCCAATCTCAATTGGTCGATTGGTTCGGTCCCAGCGCGGCGAACTGGCGCCATCTCAAGAGCTACGCGATTCCGCAGGCATTGCCCAACCAAACGCCCCCGGCATTGCAGCCAGTGATTCAACCGGCGGTGGTGCGCGATGGGATTTTCGTCTGTGGGGATCATTGCGATACGGCGTCGATCAATGGCGCACTCGCTTCCGGGAAGCGCGCCGCCCAAGCAGTGCGGGAATTTCTCTCGTAATGGGCCGTTCTGATCGGTGCTCACCGGTTGTCGGGCGTTTCGCTCACCCAACGAAACGCTTTGCTCATCAAGGCATGTTCTGACTTTGGGGGCGTCCCATGGTCGTGGGACAGTTCTGCTGCCACGTGGCTTCCGATCGGAATGACAAACGCCAGCGTTACCAACGCGACCTTCAATGAGCGATGAATCAGTCTTGGTAGCCCGGACGTCGCGTAGGGCGGTTCGAGTAACTCGGACGGTTCGACTTGCCGGTTTCCAAGGACGCAGGAGCTCAGACGCGAAAGCTCGGGCAACAGAATGATCGCTGCCGCCGCCGCCAGGTGAAACGAAAATTGCTTGACCGGCACCTCGTAGCAGACATTCAACAGAAACACGTTCAGCATCACGGCAAACGCCATGGCCGCTCCGACGACGGTCGTCCGGCGAAACACTAGCAGCACTGCCGGAATGACCTCCATCAGACCGGCGAAAAACGTGTACATGGGGGAAGCGGCCATGAAAGTCCACAACAATCCCATCGGCGATGACTCTCCGTAAGTGCGCAGCAGTTGAAATTCGGTTGGGCCTCCGCTTCGCGAAAACTGAGTCGCAATGAAGCTGGCTTTGGCGAGTCCGTATCCCAGCAAGACAGTGGCCAGGCTATATCTGAGGAAGGAGCGATACGTGTCTCGCAGCACCGGGTGGTCTCTTCCCAGTCGCGGAATGAAGCACCAGATTGTTGCCACAACGAATGAGATCGCGAATCCGTTGAGCAGATTGATGTAGCTATACGCGGTATCACCACTTCCTGTGACGACGTAATTGACGGTTCCTTCGATGCCCAAGACGTGTGTGGCCGTCCATTGAGTCAACGGCTCGAAGAGCGACTGGGACCCACTGCTGATGCGTTGGTAAAGATTGGTCAGAGGGGTCGCTCCGATTCCCATCCATGTGAGCGACTGGATGATATGCCCCAATCCGGGAAACTGGGGAAGCAGATAAAGCAACCAATAGATCATGGAAAATCGCAGGCAGAATCGTTGCACGAAGCTCTCTTCGATAAACGCGAGCGAAAACAGCAGCATGGCCAGTCCGGCCAGCCATAGCCAGGGCGTCAAGAAAGGGGAGTCGACAGGCGGCCGGCGAACCTTGCCAGTGGTCGCGACTTCTTGGCCAACGATTTCGACCTGTGCGTCGTCAATCCAAATGGCACCCTTGCCAACCACCGCGACGCCGCATTCGACTGTATCGATGTCGGTATCGACGTCGATGACCAGTTCGTACTTTGTCCATTCCGTCGCCGAGATTGGGCGGTCTTCCATATTGTCGTAGGCGGCCGTAAATCGACTTCCGTCGTCACTCTCGCGGAGTGCACGGATCGCCAGCATGGCCCGATCATCCGCGTCGATCCCAGCAGTCTTCACAAAAGCTGAATAGCGAAGCCGCCGGCTCCGAACTCGCTCAACATCCAATTCGATCGACGCAGCGGCAAACAGCCGATCCTGTACGGCCGACCGCGTGTCCAAGCATCCACTGCCGGCACCTTCATGGCTGTCGTCAGCTGGCCGCAGCGGATATTCGTCTGTTACCGACTTCCAGCCGGCGAACGTCGCGTCGGCCTCGGCGGTGTCGAACGACTCGCGTAGAACCGGCTCGGAAGAGGTAGCCAGGGTAGGGGACGGCGGGCTGATTGCTTGGCCTTCGTCAGTTCGACTTTTGTTTGCCGGCGCGTCGGCCGATTCGGTGGGAGATGTGTCCTGCGCCGCGAGTGAACCGCAGGCAAGTACCCAGGCGATATGCAGCAGAAGCGTGGGCACGATTCGATTCAAAGCATCACCTCACATGGTGTGGAAGGTTCACGGTTCGAGTCTTCTTAAAAAGGCACTCCAACCCGCCACGAACGAGCAGCAAGCGGTTATCAAGCAGGCGGGGTAAAAGAAACGCGCGAGGTTCCGCATGTAGAGTTCCGAATCCAAATCTTGTCCGCCAACGAATTTCACCGTCACAAAGAAGAGGAGTGCCGTGACCGTTAGGCCGGCTCCGACGGGAATCGCGAATCCTCGACAAAATATCGAGAACAACCAAGCGACGGCAAACAGAGTCGAGCCCGTGATGGCGGTCCCTTGCATGATCCCGTTCAAAACGATCTGAGGCTCAGCATCGACAAACACTGCGGTTACCAACAGCGAAGTGCCCCAGATGACGACTGCCACGATCAGGCAGACGAGTGACTTACTTAGCAGTATTTTTGATTTGGGGATCGGTTGCCCCAACAGAAAGTCCAGGCCGTGATTCTGTCTTTCCAGTCCGATGATCGTTGCTCCCATGACAATGACCGTTATCTGAGATGCAATCAGGCTGAGCATGACGGAAACGGCGAGTGTGTTGGGGTCACGATCGTAAAACCAATAGAGACCGTAGGGGCCGGCCAGGAAGAATAGCCCGAGTACCAATATGCCGCTTTGGTTCCGAAAGTCCTTCCACATGAGCTGGTCAAGCATTTGCAACCTCACTGACGTGCCCGCTGTGCGGCGCGGGGATGTGGCTGTCCCGGAAATAGTCTTTGAAGATCTCTTCCAGTGAAAGGTCGCGGACATCGACGATTTCCACGCCGTTGGTTTGCTTTAGCTGATCGACGATTTGAGGAGTGAATTCACTGACCGTCAGTTCCCATTCGCGTCGATGAACTTGTTGCCAGATGGTGTTTTCAGGTACCCAGCCGAGGCGATGACCATCCGGGAGTGCAACCCGCAACCGCTTCGTACCAGAGAGGAGCCCTTCGACCGACTGCTCAACGACCATCCGACCACTCTTGATGACACCGACTCGGTCAGCGATCCGTTCAACGTCGCCAATCGAATGGCTGGAGAAGATGATGGTCCGTTCGGTGTCGGCGATCGTTTTGAGAACACCGTACAGGAACTCTTCGCGGGCAATGGCGTCCAGTCCCGATGTCGGCTCGTCCAGAATCAACAATTCGGGTTCGTGAGCCACGGCCAGCAGCAGCGACAGCTTGGCCAACATTCCTTTGGACAGCTGACGGATCTTTTTATTCGGTTCCAATTGGAATAGCGTTAGCAGCTCCGCCGCCAAATCGTCATTCCAGTGTGGCTGAAAGGCCTTAACGAAAGTCATCGCCTGTTTGACCTTCATCCACTTGTAGACCGTGTGGACTTCGGAAACGTATCCGACACGCTGACGAAGCGCGACGTAATCGGGTGTCGCCTGCAACGCGCTGACGTCATTACCGAAAATTTCAATGCGTCCGCTGTCGATGCGCAGCAGCCCCATCAGTGCCTTGAGTGACGTGCTTTTTCCGGCACCATTGGGACCGAGTAGCCCGAACGTCGATCCTCGTGGAACAGAAAACGAAAGCCCATCAATGACCGTCGCGCCGGCATACTTCTTGGTGACCGCTTGGAATGTCACCGCCTGAGACGATGGTTGGATCATGATCTTCCCGTCTTCGGACCTTGGATGCCGCTGCCGCTACGAGTCGCCTGAGAGTTCTCGCGGCGAAGAATTTTGGCGGCCTTTTCGTAGAGTTTGTCGACATCGTTGCGGCTCAATCCGGCCGCCGCAGCGATCCGAATGCCGTCTTGTAGGACGTCCAGAACTTCTTGCCGCGAACGTTTTGAACTGTTTTTCAATGCGCCACGGCGGACGAATTTTCCCAGCCCGCGATGCGTCTCGATGACACCGAGCGTGCTGAGCTCGTCAAACGCTTTCTGCACCGTGTTTGGGTTGACCGTGAATCGCATCGCCAACTCCCGCGCAGAAGGGATCGCTTCTCCCTCACGATAAATTCCCGCCGCAATCGCAGACTGGAGCTCTTGCGCGATCTGTTTGAAAACGGGTACGGTGCTGTTGGGGTTGATTTGCATGTCGAGTTCACTAGTTGGCTAATACACTAGCATGGGCCAAGAGTCGAGTCAAGTCGCGCCTGTCGACCGGCATAGGATCATGCGCGCCCTCGTTATTTGGCGAAAAGTCCTAGCAAGAGCCGACCTGGAACGAGTCGGTCCGTGATGGTGTACGGATCGCTCTACGGGCGCGGGGATGCCGCTTGCGTTGCGCCGGCTGCTGGCGAGAATCGCTAAGGCTTGGCGGCCTGCTCGCGCGCTCCCAGGTCGATGATCTCTTTGGCGATGTCGCTCGAGGCGGCGACAATGATTGGCTCGGCAACGAACGGGTCGGTCCGTTGTCCGTCCGGATTCAGAAAAACGCCTCCTGCTTCCTCGAGGATCAACTGCGTTGCTGCGATGTCCCAGGGGCCCTGTTTGAGGCTTTTGGGATTATTGTCGTGGACGGCGGCCAGCAAAGGTGTCTGCATGGAAGCGATCCGCATGGCGACTCCCGCGTGCGGGAAGCTTGACGTGACCATGCGGGCTCCTGCGGAAGAACGCAGTCGATTACGGAGCGCAAGAAAGTACTCCGTCTCCATTTCGGCATCACCATACTGATTCATCTCGACCCAAATGTCGGCCAGATCAAGATTCGAGTCACAGACGAGTCGCTTTCCGTTTCGCCAGGCGGCCTTGCCTCGTTCGGCATAGTACCAATCGCCGGTCAGCGGGAAGTAGCAAACGCCGATTTGGGTTTTGGCTTCTTGCCGCAGCGCGATCAGCACCGATGGAAACTCGGGCCCACCCGACATCAAGAACGCTCCCGAGCCGTCGAGCGGGTCGACAATCCACATCTCGTCGACGACTTCCTGTTCGGCATTCAGCTCTTCGGAGAGAATCGGCCAGTCAGAATGACCGCGAATGAGATCGCAAGCGACCTGATCGGCTTCGCGATCGATATCCGAAACGAGGTCGCCGACCGCCTTTTGTTCGACCACATGTCGTTTGGTCGAACCGTCGCGAATGATCTCGCCTGCCGCCGCCGCCGCTTGAACAGCAATCTTCAAAAACGGGCTGATCGAGCTCGCATGTTCCACCGCATCAAAATTACTCACCGCATCGCACTCCCAGCGTCTTTCGAAAGAACCGTCGCCCAAACTAGCGTTTTGTCGGCCAAACGCGAGTCCAAATGGAAGGAAATCGGCATTCAACACGCAGTCTTAACATCCGCGTCAGGCGGAGCGTCGTGTGCACGGCGCCTTCGCAGGAAAAGCCGACCAAGAATTAAGTCGGTGAGATTTGTTTTTTGCACTGCCGACCGTGCGCGCCAGCGTTGCCAGCATGTTCAGAGACGAAATTGCCGACGGGGTCAGTAGCATCTCGGTCGCAGCACGTCACCTCGGTGCCGTGCTACCGAGCAGCGGCGGCTTGCCAGAATTCGGCCAGAGCCTGCGCCGCAATTCGATCGGTAAAACGTGTTTCAATCTCGACCCGAGCCGCAACGGCTAGTCGGTTGCGCAGCTGAAGATCTGCCTGCAATTCGCGAATGGCAGCCGACGTTGCCAACGCGTCGGCGGGAGGAACAAGTCGAGCCGACACGCCGTCTGTGACGATTTCCGCGGTCCCTCCGACCTCGGTCGCAATGATCGGCAGGCCGGCCCCGGCCGCTTCCAAGAGGACTCGGCCGAGCGGCTCTTGATGAGCCACATGAACCAGCACGTCTGACTCGTTCATCAGCATCGCGACATCGGTACGTCGCCCGAGTCGATGCCAATGGCTTGCCAAGCCGGCGTCGGCCAGTTGCCGATCGACGCCCGTTTCGAAATCGATGCTCTCCTGTTTCGTCGAGTTTCGTTCACCGACGACCACGAAATGGATCCGCGGCGATTTCTGGCAGCCATCGATCGCCGCCTGGGCGAGTACATCGACCGCTTTTCGTAAGCCGATCTGGCCGACGCTCAGTACCAAAAATGCGTTTTTCTGCAGTTGCAATTCATGATGCAACTGCCCGGTTCGTGGCCGTGGCTGAAAGTCACGATCATTCACGCCGTTGTAGACCGTGGTGACCCGGTCGGCAGCCATGCCGCGACCCGTGTGGAAATCGCGAGTCGCGTCGGAAACAGCAGCCAATGCCCGATTACGATTCAAATCGGTCATGGCCGCCTTGCTGATCTTCATGATGTCTCGCAAATGGCCAGTCACCGTGCAAGTCAGCCGCTCGCTGACCTGTCCGGTCAATCGCGACATCGCCAAACTGTTGGCGTGCAGGATGTCTGGCTGGATTCGTGCGACCAATTCTTCTAGGTCGGTCGCTACGTCCTCGGCTGGCCGCCGCTGGCCGGCCGCATCGTGGAAAGGAAATGACTGAACGTCGATCTCTCGCTCGCGGAGCGCTTTCGCCAGTGGACCATCGTCGGGAGCGATCGCCGTGAACTGAAATGTGGATCCTGTCTGTGGCCGTTGGCGTTCGGATGCTCGCAACACATCCATCACCGCCAGCATCGATCGTTCGCCTCCGTTAAGTGACGAATATTCGAACAGTAGGGCGATGTGGATGTTCGACACGGTCAATAGAATTCCTGGTTGCTGAACCGTACGGTCTAGATATCGGGATATTCAGCAACGGTCAGTTCGTTGTGCACATCACCCGTGTGTTGAACAGATTGTTGCTCGAAAAGTAGCAAATGAACTTCTTCACCTTCTCTGGTTCTGGGGCAGTGTTCAACTCCCTTCGGCACGACAATCAGCTCGCCTTCATTCACAATCTCGGTCCGATCTCGAAACTGCATTTCGAGCGTTCCTTTTTGTACGAAAAACAGCTCATCCTCATTGTCGTGCGAGTGCCAGACAAACTCACCGCTGATCTTGGCGACGATGACTTGCATGTTGTCTACCTTGGCAATGCGGTGAGGGTGCCATTGTTTGTCGAAAGAACTGAGCTTGTTGGCAACGTTGATCGGTTTCATGGTCTTGTTCGTCGGAGGTAAATGATAGGAGTGGCGTGGACTGAGAGCGTGGCATTCGAAGCCGCAAAAGTATAGAGACCAATTCGGCGTTGTCGGAAGCCACCTGACGATAGGTCAATTCGCTGCACCTTGCAAACATCGACCGAGTCCGAAAATGCCTGCGCAGGCAATGGTGATCCGGCCGAAGGATGTGTTGGGATGGCTACGGAATCTGATGAAGTAGATTTGTTTGCGATCCAATGGAGGAAGTCTTGCCCGTCGACGATTTCGTTGCCGTCGAAGTTGCCGACGCTCCAGAGCAGCGTTTGCTATGAACGAAGGCCTTCAACATAGGCCATGCCTCGGGTGTCTCGATTTTCGATGACGGCGCCTCCGACATCATCGTTAGCAACGGCGGCACCGATTGGTACCTCGTCTTCCCAAATGACCAGGCTGATGGTGTGTCAGCAAACGACTTTGTCACCAATCTCTAAGGATTAAGGAGGGCGTTGGTCGAAGTTTGGCGGGGCGAGCGGCCACTCTCAGCGGGGGGCCCATGTCCCCGCACGACGGGAGCCTGTGTTTCCGGTCGGTACATTTTGCGGCCGAGTGTCGCGGTCATCTGGCCAATACCCAGGCAACGAACTTCCGTTACAAAAGTGGTCTCTCCACTCGCCTCGGTCGTTTTGTACGTCGCATTACACAGGGCATGACAGCGGTAGGGTCACCGGTTTCTCGGCGATACGTGTCGAAAAACAGGAATGCGTGATTCTTTGGAACGGGTTAGAATGGCCACTGAAGACGCCCTTGGACCGTTTGTTTGTTTGCTTTGTTTGTTTGCTTTTTGTGGGATTCGACATGTCGAAGAATAGAAGCGACCGAGTTGGCCGCGCGGTAATTGCCTGGTCTCTTGCTGCTGGACTGATTGGCAGCTTAGGCGTGACTCACGCCAGTGTCGTTTTCCGAAACAACTTCGACGACGATCAGGTCGGCACGTATACGACCGCGAATTTGGCCGCCGACTGGAATTCTCCCAGCTGGAATGATGGTGTGGACGAAGGCCGTGTTTCCATTACGGACGATGCGAATGCGTATGGAAGTAAGTCGCTCGTGGTCAAGTATGAAGAGGGAGAGACGACCGCTTCGAAGACTCAATGGAAGCTGGAACTCGATGCCGGTTACGAAGAGCTTTTCCTCACCTATCGAATCCGGTTCGATGATAATTTCGATTTCGTGCGGGGTGGCAAGCTCCCTGGTTTAATCGGCGGTGCTGGGAATACTGGTGGCAGTGTTCCCAACGGGACCGATGGCTGGAGTGGCCGGATGATGTGGCGAACCGATGGTTCCAGTGGTTCGCCGCTGTCACCAGATCGAGCAAACATCGTTCAGTACCTTTATCACCCAGATCAACCCTCGACGTTCGGTGAGGATCTCCGCTGGGACGATAATGCGGCCGGGAATTGGGCGACGTTCGATTCCGATGTCTGGTATCACTTTCAACATCGCATCGTCATGAACACGCCCGGTCAGAACGACGGTATCGTGCAAGCTTGGCTTGATGGGGAAATGGTTCTCGACGTGCAGGACATTCGGTTTCGTGATGTGGCATCGTTGCAAATCGATCAAATGTACTTCAGCACATTTTTTGGGGGCAGCAGCCAAATTTGGGAAGCTTCGAAAGACGAGTATGCCTACTTCGACGACTTCGTGATTGCAGAAGATTTTATTACCGTGCCAGGTGACTACAACATCGATGGCACCGTGAATGCCGCTGACTACACTGTGTGGCGAGACAGCGTTGGCATGCCGCCCGGTTCGCTCCCGAATGACTTTGACGGTGGCCCGATTGGGATCGCGCAGTACAACACATGGAGTAACAATTTCGGCCAATCGACGGACTGGAATTTTTCCAATCCGCCGTTCGCTGTCCCAGAATCGAGTTCTTTGCCCGCTATGGCAGGGCTGATCTTGACGGTCCTCTTCGTCGGGCGACGTCGCGGCTAGCTGCACCGCGTCGTGCGGGCCGGCCGGTTGCCGACGGAAGGCATTCGGCCGCTTCTTATCCGGACATCGCAATTCGTGTGCGACGTCGTTAACATGCGCCGGAGACCACGTCGTGACGACGTGCACTTCTGTTCGCGTTTATCGAAAGGTGTCTATGTTTCGCCAATCTTCTCCCCGCGCCGCGGTCGCGATCGCCGTGGTTGCAGTGTTCATGGCCATGCCGGCGCCGCTCTTTGGTCAAACCGAACTCGACGGCGCTGCCATCCCAGCGCACCAAGCGGCGTGGAAACTTACATGGGCAGACGAGTTTGATGGCAGCACGCTCGATCGAACGAAATGGAAGTACGAGACCGGTTTCGGAAAGAATGGCTGGGGTAACCGCGAACTGCAGTGTTACACCGAAGGGGACAATATTGAAGTGGAAGGCGGCGTGCTACGGATGACTGCCAAAAAGGTTGGCAAAGGGCAGGCTCGTGGAGACTATACCTCGGCTCGACTCAATAGCTTGTTCAACTTTCGATATGGTCGGGTCGAAGTTCGCGCAAAAATGCCCGTCGAGAAGGGCAGTGGGCTGTGGCCCGCCATTTGGATGCTCGGTCAGAACATTACCACCGTCGGTTGGCCCAAATGCGGCGAGCTGGACATCATGGAATATGTCAGTCGCAAGCCTAACCGAATCGCCAGCGCGATTCATACCCAAGCCAACAACCACACGCAGGGCGGTCATCTAACTTCCCACGATCAGGAACTCTCCTCCGCGGAGGAAGAATTCCACGTTTATGGACTGGAGTGGACGGAAGCCGAGGTCCGTTTCTTCGTCGATGATCACGAGCATGTCATCCTCCGCTTCGCCCGTCCGCAAGACTTCAACGAGGACAACTGGCCTTTCGACAAGCCACAATATCTTTTGCTAAACCTGGCAGTCGGTGGCACGCTGGGAGGACGAGTTGACGATGCGGTTTTTCCGAACTCGATGGAGATCGATTTCGTGCGAGTCTATCAGCGGCAATAAAGTTTCTTGTTTCCCGCACGATACGACTTTGCGTCGTCCAAAGGACGTTTACCAGGCAGCTTCCCTAAGGGGTTTTTGTAGGTATGTTGTGGTGCTTCGTGCCATCATCCTTTGATCCAATTCTGAATCGCGATTGTATGACCATCCAGCTGATAGTGACCCATCCGGGCGGAGCCCACAAAGATGACTTTCTCGCGTGCAGCCTGCTGGCTCATTTGCACGGCGTGCCGATCCAACGGCGCGATCCAACGGAAGAAGATTTGGCCGATCCATCGATCTGCGTCGTCGACGTCGGCGGTGTTCACGATCCTGAACGAAACAATTTCGATCATCACCAATTCCCCCGTGATGCTCCGCCTCTTTGCGCGCTGTCGCTCGTGCTACAAAGCATGGGACTTTATGAAGACGCCTTGTCGTTCTGTGCTTGGTTAAGGCCGGCCGAATGGCTCGATACGTTGGGCCCCAATGAAACGGCCAAGTTGATGGGGATTCCACGTTCGGCATTAAGCGAGCTCAATTCACCGCTAGATATCACTTTGCTGAACCGATTTGCGGGCCATACGGAACTCAAACCGGAAAGTCCGATCTACCAAGTCATGCGCATGGTGGGAGAAGATATTGTCAACTACCTGCGGTCTTTGCGTGAACGGCTGGATTACCTGAAGGAGCGTGGGCAGATTTGGACGATCGCAACCGATGACGGTCCGATTCAAGCTTTGTTCTTGGAAAAGAGTGATTTGATTTCCGAAGATCCTTCATTTGGGATCTATGCCTTCATTGAGAGCGAAGGCCGGCAAGAGGAAATTCAAGCATTGGTCTATCCCGATCGGCGCGGCGACGGATACGGACTAACTCGATACAACGACAGTCAGCGATTGAATTTTTCACAAATCGAATCCTGCGACGACGTTCGATTTGCGCACAAACGTGGCTTCGTCGCCAAAGTTACTACGACCGATCCGGCACGCCTGAAAGAGCTGCTGGAACTCGCCATTGTCAAATCGGGCCAATAGACAGTAGCCAGAAATTGCCGCAGGCTCGGTTCGCAGTAAGGCCAGCTAATCCCGCAACCGCCCCGAACCTCCTTGATCGATTCGTGTCAATCTGGGCGGTAACCCGGCTCTTCCTAAGGCGATTGTGATGCGTGTTTCGATCCTCTTTGTCGATTCGTATCGGTCGTAGCCGTCAGCTGACGGTCGCGGCAGGTGCGTTTTCTTTCAACGCGATCTGGCGTGGGGTTCTTCCTGCGCAGCGAGGAGGTGCATTGTGCGACGAAAAGGGATCCGAGGTCTGAGTAAAAAGCAACGCGAGACCATCCTGCAACAAGTGTGTGGCGTTATTCAAGATGATGACGCCATCGATCCGCGGCACTATTTTTTCAACAAAAGAAAAGCCAAGGACAAATATCGAAAGGCGTTTCAACTATGTCGGCAGGTGGCCGAGACGTTGTGCCTCGTGTTGGCCGATGGCGACCGGTTGCTTGAGGAGCTGCGAATTGTCGATGTCGTGCCGGCTCCAGATGCGCGACGGTTGTTGGTGATCGTCGGACTGCCGGTCAGTTGCGTCGAGTCGGCGGCTCAGGTCGAGCAAATCATGACTCGGCTCAAGGAGCAGACGCCCAGGTTACGAGCCGAAATTGCCCGTTCGATAAACCGGCGGAAAACTCCCCAATTGATGTTCGAGATCACGACGAAGTGAATGGGCTTGGAGAGAGAATCTATGGAATCCCGGGGCTGCGAACAGCCGTGGCCCCGGGATTGAATCGACAAGCGTGGCGAGAGGTGGGCAGGGACACTCGTGCTGCTAATGTGGGCCGAAGTGGCCTACTGCGGCTGTTCGATCTGTTCCATCAGCTCATCCACCCAAAGCATGCGGTCTTCATGGTTTTTTGAGGCCTTCGCGCGATTCTGAATTTCGTCCTCCGATTGTCCCGCAAGTCGAGCGAGGATGCGAATCGAAAAAAGACAGTGGCCGTTGCTTTTCCAGCGCGCCATTTCTTCTACCTCGGTCAGGCTGGTGGCTCGCAGGGCAGCCAACAATTCGGGATCACGTTGTTGGCTGAGCGAATCGAGTACGGCGGCTCCTTTGTTGCGATCGGTCCATGTCAGTGAACCGAGTAGTTGTAGGAACGGTTTCGGATTCACGACTAAACCCAAGTCGGGGTTCGTGTAGGCGTAAGTTGCGAGGATACTTAGCGCTCGAACCGCGTTGTTCCTCACCCCTGCGTCGGCATCGTCCGCGGCAATCGTCAGCTCGTCAATGACTTTTCGTTTATCGTCGGCGTAGGCGAGAATGCAGGCCGCTGCTGTACGAGAATCGGCGTCTGACGATTCGCGAATGACTTGGGCCAGCGTGTCGAATTCCTCATTGGCCACCTGAATGAACTGAGTCTGCTTGTCCCGCATCGCTTCATATTCCGAGATCGCATGGCCGGCAGATCGGTCCTCGCCAGCCTGGCCGTTTTTAATCGCGGGTAGCAGCAATTCCATCGTTTCGTTGTAATCTCGGACCAGTTCAGCACGGAGCGTGATATCGCCTGTGGGAGCCGCTCGGAAGCGGGTGGACGCCTGTCCCTTCTCTTGAACTCCAATAAAAAGAGCGAGGTTGCCGGGGAAATGGATCGGGGCAACACTCGCGTCTTCGATATTCTCCAGCTCGAGAACACGTCGCTTGAGCTCTTTGATGTCGGCGACGGAAGCGACGCCTGCAGTCAGTCCGAGTGCCTGTTCCAACTGCTGTTGCGAGAGTGTGCGAAGTCCAAAAAAATCGACACTCGTGACCTCCTGTTGGCCAAAACAGGTCGTCCCCAGGCAAATTGCGAACAAGACAAAATAACAGCGCATCGCAAGCATCCTCTGCTCCTGGTTTATCAGCACAAGTGTCCGTCAACAGTATCAGAATATACTCGCCAACCGGCCTGAATTCTTGCACACGAAATGGAAGAGTTTGCAGGTTTCCTGAAACGTCGTACGAGTCGGACTGAGATCTCCCGCGGTTGTCGGTGACAACCGAAGTTCGGGATTTGCAGAGGTGTCAGGTGGGTTGGGCTGGTTTGCGACTGGGACGCTGTTGGGCGATGGGGTTCCCATGGGGCAATCGACGCGCGGCTCTTTTGAGTCAATGCAGCTCGCGGGCGCCGACGTCCTGTTTTCTACCCGGGACAAGGTATCCGGGTGATTTTCTCTGGTCTCCGGCAATATCGACCCGAATCCAGCGTCCCTCGGCGTTGAGCACTCGATCGCCAATCGCCAAATTGGGCGCCGCGTCGACGCCGAGCGAATTTGGTTCGGGACGATAGGAAGCGGGGTCGGTCCATGCGTTGGAGCTGAAGCCAAACCGCTGAACGTAGAGTTGATTCGAGTCGTCCTCGAGAGGCAGGTTGCCGTCGTCAAATCCATGACCACTTTTTAACACGTTGTTGGTTGCCGCGACGAAAGATGGATTCACGTCGCTGCGAATTCGTATCGGGCTGCCGGCGTTGGCGACGATCATGTTGTGCTGAATCTTCAGAAGACGAATATCTTTGTTCGCGACGTTGATACCGTAACCATTGTTCGCAATGAACGTGTTGTACCGCAGGCGGATGTTTCGCACGGGATGCGAGTAACCTTCCTGATGTGGGCCAAAGAACGCTCCCGCGCTACAATTGACCACAATGTTCCCGTGCAGATCGATGTTCCGCACTAACCCACCACGCTCCGAAGCGATACTCAAACCGGAGCCGCCGCTGCTGACGAAATTGTTGATGACCTTGATATTGCTGCAGCCCAGTTCGAACCCATCGATGTAGAGGCTCATTCGATGAATACCGATCACGGAATTGTTCCGGACGACCCCGTTGCGAGCTCCGTCTTTGCAATCGATTCCTTCGCCCCCAGCAACTCCGGGTGGCGTGGGGCGATCACGAACCGTGTTGTTTGCGATCTCGAAGCCATAGCAGTTCCAGACGGTCAGGCACTCCTGCGCAAACCGCTGGACCGCTCGGATGACTTCACAGTTTTCAACAACCAGGTTTCGCGTATTTTTAGCAAAGATGCCCGAACTGCCTGTAAACATCGTTTGGCAATTGCTGATCCGGACATTGCGGATCATTTGAGCCGGTGGCAAGCGATCTTGCGGGCCATGTCGAACAGCGACGCCACAATACCAAGCGTTGCCCAAAATCAAGTTCGCGACGGTGACGTCTCTGGCGGTGATCGAGATGATGTCCAACTGCGGAGACGGCGGGTTCACGTTCGGGTTTAGATCCAAGCTACCCATGACGGCCGGACGATGAACGTCGGTCGTCCAGTTGGTGATGCGAACCTGGGGGACCGCGACGACCAGTCCCTCTTCGTTGTACAGAAGAGGCTCGGTTCCGTTGCCGCCACGAATGCGAATCACGTCGCCAGCGGTAACCACTTGAATGGCCTGGCGAATCGCTTGGTAAGGCCGAGCGAGCGTGCCGTTGCCTGGCGAATTGCGGCTGCTATCGACAAAAATGGTGCGCGCTGCGGCCTGCTGACCAATGCAAATTGCCAGAATGCATGCCAGGAGTCTTGCTGCTCGATTCATATCGCTGCGTTCTATTCTCTGGGTGGGATGATGGGGCTACCTAGCGAATTCCGTGACAGCGAGGGTTGTTTAACGTTCCTTTTTGGTCGGTGCTGAAGAAAGACGAAATTTGTCTTCGGTGCTCCCCCCCATTGTGGGAGCGAAGGTCGAGCGACACGCCTGGCAGAAGCCAGTCCTCGTCGGGGCGCCGCTGAGATGCCAACGTCGCCCTTCGTGCGGATTGCCGAATCATCTCGTGAGTGTTTTAGCGGAACGTTTGGCCACGAATCCAACCGCTAGATTTCTCCCTTGAGGCCACGCTCGTAATATTTGTGAGTGATCTTGTCTTGGTTTTCCAGCAGCCAGTCGATCGTGGGTTCATGGTGCATCGCCTTGTGAATCGCTTGCGACATCGCTTTGCGATGAATTTCAAAGAGCGCTTTGTGGTCTAAGTTTTCATCGGTGGCGACGCCCGGGTTGAGCCAGACGGAGCAGATGATGCCCAGGTCGTTGGCTTTCTCTTTCGGTAGGTCACCTGCACGGACGGCGTCTAGGACTCCGTTGGCGATCGCCGCCTGGACGGTCCCCATCAAGATGTTCGTGTAGCGGCTGCTTTTGACGGTGACCTTGCTCACCATGAGCGTCACCGGGCGGACCTGGATGTCGGTATTCAAAATGGCAAACACTTTGGAATGCCCGGCCGCCTGATTGCCCGTGAGCGTAGCAATCGCGGTACCGACAGGTCCGTCGAGTTCGCCAATCACGACTTCCGGCTCGGCCGCTGTAAACGGAGGGCCGCCGGCCACTAGGGACTCGCCAGTACGCATGATGATTCGGTCGCTCATTGGATTCCTTTCGAAGGTCGTCAATTCGGTTTCGCGAGAGGATAACCGGTAATTTTGCTTCGCAACAGAGGCTTACCGCGTCGGCGAAACGGCGGTTCATGTTGCAAGTTGACGGCTGAGCGGCATGATGGTGGCTCGCCGAGCGGGACGATGGTCCTGCGCATAACGATCGAATCTGTGCCCTTGTCGTTACTCAAAGAACTGGAGGTCGGGGTTGGATTTTGCTTCCGCTGTGAGCCAGTCGATGAAGTCGGTGAATTGATCGAAGCAGCGCTCTTCCGGAACGATGTTTGGAACGAGCTGGATTTGTCGCATCATGTCGAGCGGCTGTTCTCCGGCATCGGTAATGACGACGGCAACTTTCTTTTCATTTAAGTCGAACACCATGTCTTCCAGCGCGTAGAGTCCGGATTGATCCATGTAGGGGACCCGTTCCATGCGAATCACGACCAGCTGAACATGATCGGGCAGCAGCTTCGTCAACTCTTTGAAGCCAGTGATGAAGCCAAACGTCAACGGGCCGAACAGGTGCTTGATGAATATCTTGTCGGTCGCATCGACCTGCAAGTCCAATTCATCTTCCCATGGCTCCTCCGGTTCCAGCTTGGTCACCGTCGAGCGATTTTCGCTAATCTCGCTGATGCGTTGCATGAAGAAGAAGCAGGCCAAGACCATACCGAGACCGACCGCCCACAGCAGATCAAACAGAACGGTCGTCCCGAAGACGATCAGCATCACGATCACATCGGCTCTCGGCACTTTGTTCATGTGTTTGAGCGCTTTGTAGTCGATGATGCCCAAGCCGACCGTAAAAAGGATGCCGGCGAGGACCGGTTTCGGAATCATCGCGGCGTATTTGCCGGCGCCCAGCAGGACGACCAGTAACAGTAGCGAGTGAATCATGCCCGAGATGCGCGTGCGGCCTCCTGCATTTACGTTCACCACCGTTCGCACGGTGGCTCCAGCGCCGGGCAAAGCACCAAAGAGCGATGCGATGATGTTGCCCAGTCCTTGGCCAATGAGTTCCTGACGCGAGTTGTGCCGGGTCTTCGTGATATTGTCTGCGACCACCGACGTCAGTAGCGAATCGATGGTGCCGAGCAAGGCGAGTGAGAGTCCGTATTGAATGATGAACTGAATCGATTCCTTGTCGAGCGCGATCTGCGAGAATGCACTCAGCTTGAGTGCCGGGAGTCCACTCGGGATCTCACCGATTGTCGGGACTGCGAACGCTGCCAATACCGAGACAACGGTCATCACGACCAGTGCGACCAGTGATGCCGGGACGGCTTTCGTGACCCGAGGGAGCCCGTAAATAATGCCGATCGTGCCTAGCCCAAGGATGAGCGCGCCGCTATTCACGCGGCCGAACGCCTGGGGGAGATTGGTCAAAATTTCTAAGACACCGCCCGGGTTGGATTCTCCTAACAGTGGAAAAATCTGCTGGATAAAGATGATCGCGCCGATCCCCGACATGAATCCAGAAACGACCGGGTAGGGAATGTACTTGATGTAGTTTCCAAATTTGGCGACGCCGAACACGATCTGCAGGATGCCGGCCAACAAGAAGGTCAGGATAATCATCCACATCCCTTCCTCCAGGCTCCCCGCAACCTGCTTGGCAGAAACGATCACGGAGAGCGCTACCAACGTCATCGGAGCGGTTGGGCCACTGACCTGCGACGGGGTGCCGCCGAACAGCGCGGCGAAGAAGCCAACGATAATGGCTCCATACAATCCGGCGGTCGCGCCCAGTTCCGTTTGGTCGCCGAAAGCGAGCGCCAGGGGCAACGCCACAACACCCGTCGTCAGTCCACCAAACAGATCGCCTTTAAGATTCTTCGTACTCATCTTCCTCGCCACTCATACTCAAAGTTGTGAAAGGGCCGTCGACTCGCGCGCCCATTCGTAGTCCAAGATTCCGCTTCCTGCAAGATGGCCTGCGTTTGGTGGCAACGGAAGTGCGATTCGATGGCCCGAACTCCGGCCTTTTTCGAGGTCTTCATTCGCGTACGATGCCGGCGTTGTCGACGATTCCGACTCATCCACTGGAGGATCGTTGACGGATCAACGAATCTGAGCCTGTTCGATTTCTTCGAGTGCAAGATACGCAGCGGCTAGACTCTCGCCAGAAAGCGCTCGCTTCCACGATTCACTGGTCTGGTTGGCCGATGTCAGGATTCGCCAGTACGCCCACGCCGAGACAACAAGTCCGATCACGCCGACGATTAGCGAGACGATCAGCGCTTCTGGATTGAGCACGACTTCGTCGAACCCGGCGGCAACGCTGACGGGAATCCACATCAACCACCAGACGAACCCCACGATGACACTGGCACGTCGGTGCCCGGATCGCACGCTGTCGAGTTTGCTACGGATGTCATCTACCGGTTTCGAATAGTCTATTCGTCTGACCCTGGTACACACCAGCGCCGCTTGAGAAATCACGATCACGCCATAGACGTGCAGAATGACTCCATTGACAACGCGATGTAGAACGTGAGTATTGCGTGCCCAGCACTGTGCTCCCAGCAGAACAAGTGCCACGCCAATCAGTATGAGCAGCAATTGTCCACGGAAAAGAGGCCGCAGTGATCGTTCGATGCGATCCATCAATTGCCGGCGTGTCAGCAGCAGTCTTCCGGCCAGCTCCTGTCGTTCCAAATTCGCAGATGCCGCTTGCGTCGTCGCGCGGGAGTTCTCGTCGTGGACCATCGTTGGCGCCAAGGCCGACGCTGTGTTGGAAGTGATCGACTGCAGGTCCGACTTGATGTGGCTCGCTCGCTGATAGCGAAGTTGTGGTTCCTTTTCGAGTGTACGCAGCACGACGTCGTCAAGACGGACGTCGATTTCTACTTTTGCAGATGGCGCTGCAAAGCGACCAATCGGCAATTCACCGGTGAGCATCTCGTAGATGACGACTCCCAACGAATAGATGTCGGCTCGGTGGTCGACGCTGTGTGAGCCTTCCATTTGTTCTGGGGCCATGTAACGCGGCGTGCCCATGACTTGATGCGTGCCGGTGAGCGGATGTGGCTCGTTCTTGTCGCCAAGTATCCGCGATAATCCAAAGTCGGCGATTTTCACCGAACCATCTACCGACATCAGGATATTTTCCGGTTTAATGTCCCGATGCACGACGCCTTTGTCATGCGCGTATTGTAGCGCGTCGCAAAGGTGTGGCACGATCGCGAGCGCATGCTTCGGTTCCAGTTCGCCCGCTTTGACGATGTCGCGAAGGGTCGAACCTTCGATGTATTCCATGAGAAAATAGTAGGTGTCGGCGACGTTTCCGAATTCATACAGGGCCACGATGTTGGGATGATTCAGCTTTGCCAGCGTGCGGGCTTCACGTGTGAATCGCAGCGCGAATTTGACATCGTGACCGAACTCCTCCGGCAAAATCTTGATGGCGACGATACGGTCGAGCCCTTCCTGCCGAGCCTTGTAGACGGCGCCCATGCCACCGACACCGATCGGCGCCATGATCTGAAGCGATGGAAACAACTCGGCCAAGCGTTCGACACTGGGCGGCTCGAATGTGCCTGTCGCCTTCACGCCTTCATGCAGCGCGTCGCGGATGGTCTGAGCATCCTCGGGGAAGCGGTCGAGGTATTCCTGTTCGGTAGGCGAAGCGCCGCCTCGACGTCGATAATCGACATCCAGGACAATCAGTTCCGCCAACAGGGCAGCGCGCTCGGTCGATGAGAACTCGGCGGTGAGCAGCGATTCGATAGCAGGTGGCTGATTTGTCTGCCATGCTTGCTCAAACTGGGCGCACAAATCATCGATCCGCTCCAGCGCCTCGATCGGTAGTCTCTTTTGGCGCATGCTCATTGAATTCCAACAATTCTTGCTGACATTTTTCTCGAATCAAATGAAAACGACGCTCAATCGTTCGCTCAGAGCAGCCAAACCGCTCGGCGAGTTCTGCGTTTGAGTATCCCTCTAACTTGGCACCCGCTAAATCTCTCAGCTGCCCGACACCCAAGTGAGAAAAAAATTGTTCGACCGATTCCTGCATCATTAGCACCATTTCGGGCGATGGTTCGTTCCCGATCGCTTCCATCACGTTTTCGTCGTCGCCCGTTTGGTCTAGTGAGTGAACTTTGACGTTGCCACCGCGCCGCTGCCGCTGGTCGTGCCTGTGCTTGTCGACGACCTTTCTGGCCGACATTCGCAACAATAGCCGCCAAAGATCGTCTCGATCCGACAAGTCGGGGAATCGGCCGTTTTCTGCCGCTGCATAGAAACTGTCGAAGACACTCAGGACGATGTCTTCCTCGTCCGAGACGGCTCGATTCTGTCCGTACAACCGGGCACGTACGGCTCGCACCAGGCGGTCGAAATAGTGCTGCCAGATGCGATTCGCGGCGACGCCGTCACCGGCCTTCACCAAATCGATCCAATGGCTAACATTCGGATTCTGCGACATATGAACAGGCTGACAGGAATGGGGCAGGAAGAGAGTCCGCGCACCCATGGTACCACTTCCAGCGTAAGCAATGCACACGAACTATCGATGGGGAGAGGGATTCCTGGGCATCATGATGATATTTCGAGTGACTTTGCTTTGGGGGCCCGCCTAGCGACGGCGGCCGGCCGCGTCGGCGATCTTCTCACCAATCAGCGTTATCTTATGGTCGCGTAGCCGTTTTTCGTTCAGCCAATAGGGACTCGTGATTTCTTTGAAAGCATGAATTGCCGCCTGCATTCCCTCGGCCCAAGCGACGGTAATCAATTTGATGTCGCCGTGCACGTCACCGACAGCAAAGATGCCTCGCCGGCTTGTTTCGAAGTAGGGATCGATCGCGATACTCCCATCATCATTCAATCGCAAATCGAGTCGTTCGAATGTCTCCTTCGCCGATAGAAAACCGATCTGGACGATGGCCGTGGCGCATTGGAGCGTTTCGCCAGTACTCAAAGCAAGTGCCAAGTTGTCGCCCGCGAATTGCGCCGACGTCACCTCGGATGCCAGCCGTATCCGACCTCCCAATTGCTTGATCCGATGGACCGTGTCTGACTTCCCGACGGGCGTTTGTTCGCGCACCAGCACGTCGACGTCTCCATTCCGCTGCAAGGCCATCACCGCAGCGTCGAGTGCCGAGTCGCCACCGCCGATCACCACGACGCCGTGCCCTTCATAATCGCCAATTTTCGGCATCTTGTAGTGCACTTTTCTCGATTCAAGTTGGTCGAGTACCGGTAACTTGCGTGGGAAGTGCAACAATCCAAAGGCGATGATGACTTTTCGGCAGAGATACTCACCTTGGTTCGTGATGACTCGCTTTAGAGTCTCGTCATTCTCGATGCGTGCGGTATCTTCGATCGAAACTAGCTCTTCATTGAATCGAAACTGAACCACCGCGTTGACCGCTTGGCGGTACGTTCGGTCGGAAAGTTCTTGTCCGGTGATGCCGTCGGGAAAACCAGGGATATCGACGATCTTCTTATCGGCATAGAGGAAATTCGGTTGTCCGCCAGGTTTCTCTTTGGCTTCAATCACGAGCGTTGTCAAACCGCGATGAGCGGTCGTCAGGCTGGCCGCCAATCCGCCAGGACCCGCGCCAATGATGACGACGTCCCAGTACTCGAGCTGGCTAAAATCGAGTTGAGGGTCGAGTTCGGTAACTTTGAAATCTGCCATGAGTTGTTCTCACGAAGAAATAGTGGAAGCCGAAGAGGAATCGATCGTTGGTGTATTTGCGGGCGGAAAAGGTTCGGTGATCAATCTTGCCGAGCGGTTTCGTGTCCAATAATTCCAGAACCATTGCAATGAGACGAGGATGCGGTTTTCGTGTCCGACCAGCAGAATTAGATGAAGGAACAGCCAGGTCAGCCAAGCCGGGTAGCCGCCGAATTGTAACTTGCCTAAATGGCAGACTGCCGATGAGCGTCCGATCGTCGCCATCTGTCCCAAATCGCGATACACAAATGGCTTGGTGGGATTGCCTTGCAGCTGCCGTCGGATTTGGCGTGCGACATGCTTGCCTTGCTGGCTGGCCACTGCAGCGGTCCCCGGCAACTGCGAACCGTCGGCAGCGGTCAGCGTGGACATGTCGCCCAGAACAAACAGCTGGGGAAAGTTCGCCAAGGAGCAATCGGGTTCGATCGCTAGCCGGCCCGCCCGATCGACCTCGGTATCGCAGGCGAGCGCGATCTGTTCCGCCAATGGAGAAGCCTTGACACCGGCCGCCCAAAATACGCACTGCGAGTGGACCGGTTGCAGCTGGTCGCCTTGTTGAAGCACGACTTGTTCCGATTCAATGCGTTGGACGATCGTCGAAGTCTGGACGGTCACGCCGATTCGTTCGAGTTGCGTCGTTGCCGAATCAGAAAGTTTGCTTGGATAGTTTGGCAGGACGCGCGACTGCCCTTCCACCAATAAGACTTTGGCTGCCGCCGTGTCGTATCGACGAAACTCGTCAGGCAGAGTCTGCCGCGCCAGTTCGGCAATCGTTCCGGCCAGTTCTAAGCCGGTCGGACCGGCTCCGACGACAACAAACGTTAACCAGCGGGCCCGTTCGTCGGCCGAATCGCATCGCTCTGCTGCCTCGAACGCGGCCAAGATGCGAGTTCGGATGGCGGTCGCGTCTTGAATGCTCTTGAGTCCCGGAGCGTGTTGCTCGAACTGATGGTTGCCGAAGTAATGATGCCTGGCTCCCGTCGCGACGACCAGCGTGTCGTAGGCGATTTCTTGCCGGGAAGCTTGACCCGTGGAGAAAGCTGGGGGTTCGCGATTCGAGCCGAGTTGAATCACTTTTCGATTCGGTTCGAGACCACAGACTTCACCGAGGAGCACCGTTGTGTTGCGTTGCCGTTTCAAGATCGAGCGCAACGGTGTGGCGATATTGGCCGGCGAGAGCCCGCCGGTGGCCACTTGGTATAGCAAAGGTTGGAAGAGGTGATAGTTTTGCCGATCGATCAACGTGATCTCGACGGGGGAACGCCTGAGGCCCCGCGCCACGGAAAGGCCCGCAAAACCCCCGCCAACAATTACGACTCGGTGAGTCGTCACGGCTGCCTCTGTATGGTTGCTAGACGTGTGTGGTTGCTAGACGTCATCAGCTGCCAGCGATCGTCTTCCCGACGTTCACCCTCGCTGGTTGATTATTCGTCCAGCGTAAGCAAGATCAACGGTGAAAACTGGGCGAATGTTGAGAATTTTCGTTCTCCCGATCGATCTGGCCGATCTGGCCGAACCGTGCCCCTCGCCGACCGCGGTTTTCAGGTGAGGATCGATACGGCGCGAAACTGAAAAAAATGGCCGGATGTCTGAGGCATGTGGCGGGCGGACGTCGCACTGGTCAGTAGCGGAGTCGACTCGACGGTACCGCTACCATCAAACGCTCCTAAAACAGCTCAACAGAATCAAGCGAATTCAAGGAACTCAGATATGAATCAAAAATACAAAATCCTGCTCGGTACAATGATTGCGCTCGGCCTCTCTGGCGTGGAAGTCGAGGCTCAATCGGGGCACGTGATTCAAGAATTACGGCGAGTTCGACAACAATTCCAGCGGCCCACGATGACGACCTACCCAGCAACGAATCCAAGTGGCCCCGTTATGGGAACTCACCCGCAGACGTACCCGACGTACCAGTACCCGGCACAATATCCCGTTTATGTTTCGCCTGATCAATTCAACGGCTACAACCCTTACACTGGACGCCCCAACACTAAGAATGAGCAGGTCGACAATACTTATTACGATCAAAACCGAGAGGCGAGTAAATTCAACGGCACGCGACGTTGGGTCCGTCGTCCGATTCACAACGCTCAAGGGCAGGTGGTTGGGTACCAAGAAGGATACGTTTGGACCAACTCGGTCACGGGAGTTGAACACGGCGAATTGAAGAACGTGACACCCAATAACCAGGGCGGCGAGCACGAGCAAATCCAGCTTAAGAGCGTGCTATAGATTGCTCAGAACAGAAACATATTCCAACGGCCACAGATTCGACTGTGGCCGTTTCCCTATTGTCTGACAGTCGCGCACGTTCGCGGTGCAGCGGGTTGGTCGAAACGTCATGGCGTTTCACTGTTCGCCGCTTTGATTCGGGCGATGATGGCAATTTGCGCCTCCGTGTCGTTGCCGCCCAATCGAACTCGCGCTGCATAGAATGATCGGGAATCGCCGATCGTGCTGATCGCCGAACCGTCATCGAAGAGGGCGTTCCACTTGGTTACCTCTTCAGTCGTTGTGCGGATAGGAAGCTCTGACGGCCCACCGTCTTGAAAGGCCATCGCGATTGCGCCTTTTCGATCGGTCACAAAGACGTCAAAGTCAACGTGCGCTGACGAGCGGAACAGTTCCTCCAAGCGTTGCCGCAGGTCGACTTCGATCACATTGATGCCAAAGAAGTTGCCCGTTTCGTCGAATATCGGACAAATCGCAACGACGACGAGGGGCGATCGATTCTTGGTGGGCACATTCTCGGCCAATTGGTCACCGGTGGTTAGCACGACTTCACCCGGCCGCAAGTCGTAGAATTGATTGTCGGAGTCGGGGTGGGAGCCGGAGTAGAGCTGCTCTTTCGGAACACGACGGGGACGCATGCCGGCAGAAAGCCGTTCGGACCTGACGAGTTCCGTCATGTTGGGATTTTCGAAGCGGACGCTACTGAGCACGAGATACTCGGGGTTCGCTTCGAGCACGCCGTCCATCAGGCGGCCTTGGCGTGCCAACCATTCATCCGGGCTCGTTTGCCGAATGTCGATTTCAGCATCGCCGTCGATCAGCTTACCGTCGTCCGTTGTCCCGGGCGATTGCGATGCGGCGACAGCTCGCGTTAACGGAAAATCGGTTAAGAACCGAATGTCTTGCACCAGTTCTTGTGTTTCGAACTGAAGGCTCATGTCGAGTTTGAGCACGAATGCCTTGAGCGATTTGTAGCGAGCTTCCTGTAAGGCAAGTTTGCCTTGTCGAGCCGTCAAACCAATCGCGGCGCCCCCCAATACTGTCAAAGTTGCCAACAGTAGCATCAATTGCGTCAGGGTAGGGTGCGTGGCCATCCACCGTTTGACCTTATCCTTGGTCGGCGCTGCATACGCCGAAACGGGTGTCTCGGCGCGGTAGTGTTCAATGTCCTCGGCGAGGTCCGTGGCCGAAGCGTAGCGAAGGTATCGCTTGTTCGATAGCGCCTTCATGCATATGGCGTTTAGCTCAGGAGGCACGTCCGCAACGATGTCGCAGGGCGGCGTGATCACGCTGGAAACAATGGTTGACAGAAGCTCGGAAGCTCCGCTCTTGCTATCTCTCGATTCGATACCGCGCTGATGCGGCCCCTCGCCCGTCAAAATGGCAAACAGTATTCCGCCAAGTCCATAGACATCGGTCAGTTCATCGACCTCGTCAAGGCGACCGGCCGCCTGTTCCGGTGCCATGTAAAGCGGAGTTCCCAGGATGCGTCCGATATGTGTCGAACCGATACTATGCAAGTCGCCCGGTTCGAGTTGGCCATTGACTTCGTACATGCCCGACTCTTCATTGATTTTTGCCAGTCCCCAATCGAGCAACACGATCTGACCAAAACTGTCGATCGCGATGTTCTCTGGCTTTAGGTCGCGGTGAATGATCTTCCGCGAATGGGCGTGTGCGACGGCTTGGCAGACGTTAACGAAGGCCGTTAATAATCGATGCTTCAGCAATCGGTTTTCCTTGCCCGCCTCTCGAAGCTCATGATATTCGGCGATGGCATCTTGCAGGGTTCGCTTGCCCAGGAATCGCATGGCATAGAAAGATCGGCCGGTCGACTCGTCCGTGCCAAACTGATAAACGGGAACGATTCCCGGATGTTCTAGCTTTCCAGTGATCTCGGCTTCGCGTCGAAAGTGAGCTTCCGCCGTGCTGTCGGGCGCGTTCCCGCGAATGATCTCTTTGACGGCAACGTACCGCTGAAGATTTTCGTCTCGCGCCAGCCACACGGTTCCGATTCCGCCTTGCCCCAGCCGACGGAGAAGGGTGTACCGAGCGTTGATCTGTCTCGATTCAACTTCGTCCGCTGACAAAACCGAGCCATCGGCGATGCCCAGCAACTTGGCCAGTTTGCCGCCACGATCGAGCCGATCGAGCCACAACCGGTCTTGCTGAGTTCGTGAGATGTCGGTGTGACTGCTCAGTTCTGACTGGATACGCGCCAGCTCGCGGGCCGCTTGAGCCTGCAATTCTTCTCGTTGCGTTTCCGAAATGACGTCCATGACCACCAAATGATCGCCGAGTGACTCTCCGCCATGAGTCGTCCAGCGACTGGTAGCTTGCGCCAGTTGGCGTTCGGTCAGCGTGCCCAGCCGGACCAGCACCGTCGCAAACGCCAGGTCGCGGTTTTGCTTGGAGGCACTTGCTGGCACCCTGTGGTCCGCTTCTCGCGCAGCATTGTCGAACATGATCGTGGCGTCGATTTGTGGCGCACGAATCTCGTGTGATGGAGACGACGGCTTGCCGTCTTGTTCGCGATCTAAGGGCGTATCCGTCATCTGAAATTATCCCGCAGGGACGCAAGGAACTGTGGCTGCTTGCGATACGCATTCGCAAGTCGGCGTTCGTTCATTGTACTTGAACCGATCGGCTGGGGCGGACGGACCGGCTTGTCGTAGGCAATGTCCCGGATTGTGGCCGTGTCGGTGTTTGTCATTCGTCGTTTGTCGTAGCACGTTTCGGTTCATGATTCACTCGGCGGGGCTCGCGTCAGGCTCCGACGCACGCCCCATCGTCAGGCCTCCCAGGCGTCCGAATTCGGGAAAACGTGCTCAGTCGTCGCGATTTGGCAGGCGTTGGCCCTGATCTTGCTCGAATAAAAACTCATGGACTGATCGCAAGCGCTTGCTGCTCGTTTTGACAACTGGGAAACTGGAACGGTGCGGTTTGCGATCATCCCGTTCCCATTCCATTCGACAATCTTAACGAGGCTCGAAATGAACTCGCAGCACCGCAGGCGAACTGTCCGCCCGTCGCAATTAGAACGCTCGGCAAGATTCAAGCGACGCCTTCGACTTGAGGCCTTGGAAGAGCGACGCGTCCTGGCAACGTTCACGGTGGTCGACGTCGCCGATGCTGGCGCGGGCACGTTGCGCGAAGCGATCGAGATGGCGAATTCGAACCCGGGGCATGACGTGATCGAATTCGCGCCCGCATTGAGCGGCCTAACACTGACGCTCACTTCGGACGAATTGGAGATTTCGGATAGCCTCACGATCGATGGGAGTAGCGTTGCCAGTCGGATCACGATCGATGCATCGGGCGCCGATGCGACTCCTGGCGTTGCGGACGGCGGCGGCATTCGCATTTTTAACATTGTCAACAATACGCAGGCTCAAGACATCGACGTCAGCATCGATCAATTGAATCTGACCGGCGGCGATGTGGCGACCAATGGAGGTGCCCTTTGGTCGGAAGAGAATCTGACGCTGACCAACGCAGAGATCCGTGGCAATTTTGCCAGCGGGAAGGGTGGAGGACTCTACCTAAATTCCTACGGCAACTTTCATATTGAAGGCGTCACGATTGACAGCAATGAGGCAGCGGCATTCGGTGGCGGTATCTGGGCCGGTGGTGGCAGCTTCGACACTCCGGGAACGGGAATCGGCAAGATTGTGAACAGTCAAATCAGTGGCAACGAGGGGCGTGGTTTTATCGGATCATTTTCTTACGGCTTTGACTTCTTAGCAGACAACATTCTCGTTGCCGACAATTTGGGCGGAGGAATGGGAATCGGGACTGCCTATGGCGCCGCCGCGACGATCTCCTCAAGCACGATCTCGGGCACCAGCAACGGCAGCGGATTGTCGCTCAATGCAGGATTCAATTCTTTGATCGACGTGGAAGGTTGTTTGATTGCCGACAATCACGCAACGTCCGTTGGAGGTGGTGTGTCGGCCAGTGTGTTTGAGAGCCTCATTCAAATTCGCGACACGACCATCCGTGGTAACAGCGCCGCTGCAAGAGGAGGCGGGCTGTTTGTGTTTGGTGAAGAGTATGGTTCCGTCGACATGAATGACTCGACCATTGCGGGCAATAGCTCGGTCGAAGGAGGCGGGCTTTATGGCTACGTGGCTGGCGGCACGATACTGAGAGTCATGGGAACGACGATCGCGGGCAACGAGGCGGTGATCGGCGGTGGTATAAGAATTCAATCCCAGCCGCTCGCACCGGCGGGCGGATTGACACGCATCGAAGGAAGTACGATTTCAGGCAATTCAGCAACGACGCAGGGTGGTGGCGCGTATTTTCGCGGATACGATTCCGAGTTCGTGGTCAGCAACAGTACCGTTTCTGGCAACGCGTCGGTGGGGGCAGCCGGCGGCATTGCAGCGGTTGCACAAGATTCTCTCAACACTCTCAAGATAAGCTACAGCACGATCGCCTCGAACGTCGCGGATTCCGAGCAGTCGGGCAATCCGACGAGTGTCGCCGGCGGGTTGCTGACGTCGGGTCCGGGAGCGACTTTATTGAGCCACACCATCGTTGGAGACAACACCCGCGGGCAAGTTCCCGATGATGCCGTCGGCAACATCAACAGCGAGTTTGGGATCTTCGAGTCGAACGCCGCCGGCGGTACGATCGCAGGAACGAACAATCAATTTGGTGTCGATCCGCAGCTGCTTCCCTTGAGTCCCAATGGCGGCAACACGCAGACGCATGCGCTGCAAACGCTCAGTCCCGCATTGGATGCTGGCGATCCGACTCTCGTCCCCGGCATGTCGATGGTCCCCGAGTTTGACCAACGAGGATCGCAGCGTATCGCGGCCGGTCGCATTGATATCGGTGCTTATGAGCGAACGGAATTCGATTCACAGGGCGATTTTAATGACGATGGAATGTTCGACTGCCTCGACCTGGACGCCTTGACGAATGAAATCGTCGCTGGCACCGATGCTGGCCCGTTCGATCTTACCGGCGACGGGCTGGTCGATGCTGCCGACCTGGCGGCTTGGTTGGTGGTCGCTGGGGAAATCAATCTGGGCCCCGGCAAAGCCTACTTACCGGGCGATGCAAATCTGGATGGTACCGTGAATGGCGGCGACTTTCTCATTTGGAATGCGAATAAATTCAGCTCGACCGCAGCGTGGTGCATGGCCGATTTTAACGCCGATGGACAAACGGACGGCTCCGACTTCCTGATATGGAATGCGAACAAATTCCAAAACAGCGATGTCGGCAACGTGTTGAATCCGATGGCGGCGGAAACGTCGGTTGGATTCGATCGGGAGGATGAGGAACGGGAGCCCAGGCGAAATGTGGCATCGCTTTGGTTGCAAAGTCTGTAACGCATGCTGGGAGTCCTGTGGACCGCCTCGTCGTCAGGAATGCGTGACTGGGACGGACGGGTTTGACTCGACAGACTCGTAGGAAAAAATTCAAAAGCCGTGGCGCGGTTCCGACAACGACGTCGCTTCTCTCTTCGTGGATGGGCTCCACGAACCCCCGTCCGCCATGAAACCTCAGTTTTCTGCGTTCCAAATCTCCTTGGCGGTGAGGGAAGTGCTATGTCGTCTAGATCTGCGATCTTCTTGTGTAGCTGCGTTGTTGTGCCCGCAGTTTCCTTTTCAGAACCTGCCATTGTCGTGGGACAAGATGCCGGGGTGGCGGTCAACTCGGCAACGATCGTCTCCTCGGATAATGAACCTGAATTTACCAAGTTGAGCCTGGCGTCTTTTGATCAGGTCTGGCAATCGGTGCTCGATAGAGCCTGGAACGAAGACTTTGATGAGGAAAAATGGCAGGCGGCGCGAGCCGAGTTGCGACCGAAAATCGAAAAGGCGTCCAGCCTCAACGAGGTTCGCGAGATTCTCGGCGAACTGTTGAACGGCTTGAAGTTGTCTCACTACTCGATTGTTCCTGCCGAAGTCTACGGCCATTTCGAGGGAGGCCCCGGCGCCACTTCCAACAAATTTGAGTCGGGGATTTCCGTCCGGATCGTCGATAAGAAAGCGATCGTAAGTAAAGTTTGGGAAAGCGGTGACGCTTACGACCAAGGCGTTCGACCCGGTTGGCAGCTTGTGTCGTTGCAAGAAAAGCCGACCGTGGATTTCGTTGCCGGTCTCAATGAATCCTTGGCGGATGGTAGCGCCTATCGCGCGGAAACACTGGCCGCATTGATGATCGAAGCGCAGTTGCAGGGGGCGACTGCAGACCAAGTGCCTGTAACATTCAAGGACATGGCCGGTGAAGTGCACGAACTGCAGATCAAATTGCACCCCGCGCGCGGTGAAAAAATCAGCTACGGACACGTGCCAACCTTGTACGTGTCGTCAGAAGCGAAGCAAGTGGATGACGGCATCGGGTACGTGTCCTTCACATATTTTTTTGCCCCGCTGCAAGTGATGGGGGCGCTGGACCGGGCTATCGATTTTTCAGAACGCGGGTTGATCATCGACCTGCGGGGGAACATTGGCGGGCTTGCCCCGATGACGATGGGGCTCGGCAACAAACTGGTGTCTGAGAAAAAGAAATACAAATTGGGCGTTCAACGGATGAGGCAAAATGAAATCAACTATGTACTGACCCCCAGTCATCGCCCGTTTACTGGAAAAGTTGCCGTCCTCGTCGATGAATGTTCGGTGTCGTCATCCGAGATCCTTGCGGGTGGACTTCAGTCGATCGGACGGGCCCGCATTTTTGGGACGCGCAGTGCCGGAGCGGCGCTGCCGGCCATTTTCCATAAGCTGCCCAATGGAGATCGATTTCAATTTGCCATTGCTGATTTCGTGGACGCCAACGGCAATCAAATCGAAGGGAACGGAGTGATCCCGGACGTGGAAGTCCCGCTCAGCGTCGCAGCTCTGGCGGCCGGCAAGGACCCGGCGCTTGATGCGGCGGTTGCCTGGATCAAGTCGAATTGAGCCGCCGCGTGACTGACTCACCGTCGAGCAACAGATATAACTTGCCCATCAGCGAGCGCAACACTGCTTCAAAAAGCTCAACGAGCAATCCAGCGAGCGATACTTCGAGGAGTCTGGCCATCCGCGACAAACATCAAAAGAAGATGCTCGCCGAACTCTTGCTCATGGCTGCCTTGATCCTTTGCACGCTGTGGATGGTGGTTCAGTCGGGAATAATGGAATCGGTAAAACCGCACGGGAGTCGCGATAAGGTCATCGCCTTGGCAGGTATTCCTTTGGCTCTGATGGCTGCGCTCGCAATTCACGAATTGGGCCATCTAATTGTTGGCCTGTGGGAGGGGTTCAAGTTTCAGATGTTTGTCGTCGGTCCGTTGGGAGCCAAAGAAGAGCAGGGCAAAGTCAAATTTTACCTGAACACCAACCTCGCCTACTTTGGCGGCCTGGCAGCCACGACGCCCATCAACAACGATCCGTCTAATGCCCAAAAGATGGCGCGCATCGTGATTGCCGGACCCATCACATCCATCCTCTACATGTTTGCGTGTTTCCTAATGGGGCAGTTCATCGGTGGCTCCTTCGCCTTATGGTTGTACACTAGCGGGATCACATCGATTGCCATCTTCTTTGCCACAACCGTCCCGTCCAAAACAGGACTGTTCTTTACGGACCGGAAAAGATACCAACGGCTGACAACGCCAGGCAATGAGCAAGAGGTCGAAGTGGCCATGCTGCGCATCATCGGCGGCTATGCTCAAAAGGAATCGTATCGGGACGTCGACAAGGCCGACATTGAAAAACTGATCACAGACCCTGATCCCAGTATTCAGCACTACGGGCTATTCAATCTGCTTTGCTATCAACTGGAAATCGAACATCAGATCGATCCGAAATCGGCGGACCGGTACCAAGCAGCCTGTCAGCATGTCAGCCCAGCGATGGTTAAGATCTTTGACGCCGAGATCGAAAAGTCCAAGGAAGCATTCGCCAATCCTGGTACTACCTGAGCAAGCAATGCCTATGCGAGCGCTGAGACACCTATTTGTCACATCGATTTCCCGCCTGGTGAGTCTTTCCTGCGTAACTTCCGCGAGAGCGCGTCACGTAGCCGAGTCTGTCC
>CAYZRS010000050.1:0-39926 GCA_964480915.1 uncultured Pirellulaceae bacterium
AGAATTGCCAGAAACGGCTGGTGGGGTGATTGAAAAGTGCCCCGTCAAGGACTCGGAACAATTGTCTGATTCTGCGGAGAAAGTTGCGTGTCGCACCGGGGTGGTGACATTCCCGCCGACTTGTCCCAGATGATCAACCGATGGGGCAATCTCAGTAGCGATAAGAAGCTTCCCGTTCTAGCCATTGCTTTAGCCGTTGGCTCAGTTTGATTGAGTGACATTGCGCTTTGACGAACTTCGACAGGTGTGCGAGTGTCACTCGGTTTACATGCCCTGCTAGTACTTAATGCTGTTAGCACCATGCTGATTTGGTATCAATCCCGCCTACATGTCTCCCAAAATTTTGCCAACGAAAAATGACTATTTTGGGCACCAAAACCGGCGGATTTTCGGGAAAATCGTTATTTCGAAAAGGCACGTTAAGATTGCGTTTAAAACCCCGGATATTAAAATGGAACTAGAATCCTTGTCAATGTAGACTTGACACATGTCTTAGGTGGCTATAAGTCTGTTTGCTCGGCATTTTTGGCTGGGACCGATCAATACGAGAATACAAATGAAAACTTCAGCTGGAGAAGCAAAGAAACTTCCGCATATTGCGCAAGTTACTTTGCGGAAATTTGCCCCTGCGGTGCGGAACCAGGTCCGGGAGATCTTAGGTGAGAAAGAAGGAATCGCTTGGGACGACTTCAACGAAGCTTTATCGCAAGCGTTCACAAATATTGCTGGTGACGCTGGCTCGATGCTGTCGCCTGACCCACGAATAGTAGAACTGTCCACAATGGCATACAATGCTGGCAATTACCTTACTACCCAGGATTTGCTAGATGATATTGCCCGTCGTATGGCCGCTGCCAATCAGGAATAAGCTCTATGGGCTAAACCTGCCTTTCGAAGTCGAAGAGGCATTTGTGCGAGGCGTCGAAAGCAGGATTTTAGACTGCGCAGGTGCACCTTTCCGCGAAGGTGTTTGTTTTGAGGGCGTTGTTGCAGGTTACGATTTTTGGGCCTGGGCTGCTTTCGAAAAGAACAAAAGGCACTGTTTTATCACTGACTGCAATTGCTTCTTACTCTAAAGCATCGGCTCCTTCCTATATGGCATTTCTGCCACCGTACTCAAACGCGGACGAAATTCTTATCAGCAATATGGACAAGGCCTCTGCCTCAAAAATTGTCAGACGAAACAGTTTGGGATATACGAAAACCTGTTAAGTATGCTTTTGGGTGGGTGGTCAAGCGACAGCTTCATCCTTTAGTCTCCGCAGCACCATCTCAAACAAGTCAACAAGGCGATTGAATGATCTTTGCGTAATGAAATTTGAATTTGCGATTGATCTAATTTCGGGCAGCCTATCAGCTAAATCATCATAGCCATTACCTTCCAAGGCAAGCTCTTCCAACACGGCCAACTGTTCAACCATTTTGGCGTCATCACCGGCCAGGTACGCCCGCATGATCGTCATCGTCTCATTAGGGATTGCAAACTTTTCATGATGAAGACAATCCAGTAGCTGATTAACAGCCTTTGAGGAATTGGTGCCGTTTGAGTTATCGTCCACAATCGCTTCCTCTAAGGATTCTCGCAACGCCTTCAGTGCCTCTGCTTCGTTCCAGATATCATCTGCATTGCATTCAAGCACTTTACAAATGGCTGCAGTTTGCTGCTTGTCTGGCCACACTTCGCCATTTTCGATCCTGCTGATCATCGTTTGATTGATCGGAAAAAAATCCGATAGTTTTTCTACCACGTCATTTTGCGTCAATCGCTTTCGAACCCGAAACAGCTTAATCGATTGACCCACCTTCTTAGCCATAAAACTCCTTACGGAGCTTGGCATGTTGCTACTAGGGTTCGATGTCATCTCTTCCATCTCCGGATTGCGAGGTTCGTTGTTGTTATGAATTGGACGTAGAGGCGATCTGAAAGTTGATGAGGTCTTCAACTTCTTTGCGGAGCAATTTTAGGTCGCTAATTCGAGCTTGAAAGAGTTTGGGGTCACTAATATCACTCCTAGTGCAAAGCTCGTCCTCAATCTGGGATTGCGTGATCTTTAGTTCTTTCAAACCGAATCGCGGAAGCTCTTCGCGGATCAAATCAGGTAAGAGGATTCGAGGGTTGCCGGTAGCGCCGGTTTGCGCTAGGGATTCCTGCAATCGATTCACTTCGTTATAGTAGTCTTGGTCGTCGCTACTACCATTCTTCGCGGTGATGATTCTATGGAAAAGCAAGGTTCGAATTGCAGCGACCTCTTCCTCTGTAGTTGGATGTTCCAGGCGTCTAAGAACGAACTCCAGAGGTTCGTTCTCAAGCTCTACGCTCAAGTCGAACTCTTCATCTAGCCAGTCAACGACTAATTCGTCGGTGACAAATCCGTTGTCCTTCTTCACCATCTCATCTCCTCCTACAAAATTTGCTGCAAGCCTCCAAAAGCCAGGATTTAATCGCCCAATGGGTTACTAACTATGAATATTCATGAATATTCGGCCGTTGTCAAGGCCTTTGTTTAGCTCAAACTTACTTTTCTTTGATTAGACCGATCTGTTGCCAAACTTTTCGCTTAGTTTGAATGGCGAGCAACTAAAAATTCTTCTCTTGCATGAAATGTAAGGAAAAAATAGCTTTCCCGGATGTAATTCAGCAAGACATTCATGACACGGGAAAACGATATTGCTGTTGCCGGCGCCTTGAATTCACCTCGTGATTGACCTTTCACAAACTTGCCGAAGCACGGCCGCCTCAATTCCTTGGAGGCTTAGTAGCGCGCTATTACCGTTCGCCTCTCGAAGTGGTTCAGGAACTCGCAGTTGTAGTTTTTGGGCCCGTGGAAGATGGATTTTTCAGGTGATGGTGGGCAACTCGACCCGATTTACGGTGGAGCTTCACACTTCATCGACGGTGTCGATGTGGGACCTCTGTCGGAGAACCAACTCGATGCACCGTCCTTTGGCATGACCACCAGTCGCCGACCATTTCAAGCCGATACCGTCGAGGCGATGCGTGCCTTCGATGAGCCACTGACAACTGCCCGGTCGTTCCAAATGGTCTTGGACGGGTCGGCGTACGAGATTGGCCAAGATACGAATATCGGCAACGTCTTTCAGCTGTTGGGCGCCGATGGTGTACCTCGATACGAGTTGACTTCGGTCGAAGTGGCCAACAATCAGTGGTCTTCGAATGGAACCAACACAGCTCTTCGCTACGACGTGCCGGTGAGGTTTTCATTTTCCATGATAGGCCCTGACAATTTCATCGCGTCGCTGCAACGACTGGACGACTCGATCGGTTTCATCCAGTTCAACGGCGCACTGCAAGGCACTCCGGGCATGCCCATTGCTGCCGTCCGCTTCGCCAGTATCGGAACCGGTAGCTCGTCGGACGGGGCGACAGAGATGTTCTTCAACAACATGCAGATTGTCCCCGAACCGCCCATGGGCGGTCTGTTTGGCATTTGGTTGCTCGCGGTTGGCAGTCGGCGACGTTGTTCATGATTTGCAGCCGACGTGCAATGAGGAGCAGGTAACAAGACGAGCCGTTCGACACTCACTTAAGCAAGTAGAGTCGTCGAACAAGGAATGACCGACGGAATAGCGGACGAGGACATTCTTTCTTGTCGCGTGAACGCTGCATCGCCGGCACGCGATCTATTCGCGATGATCATCGCCTGCTGGAGCTGAGTTCCTATTCCTTGTTTGCCGTGATTGGCGTTTTAGTCGTTTGAACTTGTTTTCAAGATCGCGAAGTTCCGTCGTTATTTGCGTAACTTCGTTTTCAAGCTGCCGAATTCTGGCCTCTTTGTTTGCATTCTTGTTGCAGCCTGTGAGCATCAGCAAACAGGTCGTGATGAAGAGTAGTCGTTTCATGTTGCGCTAGAACCGGCCATCGGCCTTTGAATTGGGATCGGACTGGCACCACCTTGACCGAGAATTGCCAGAAACGGCTGGTGGGGTGATTGAAAAGTGCCCCGTCAAGGACTCGAACCTTGAACCTATTGATTAAGAGTCAATTGCTCTGCCAGTTGAGCTAACGGGGCGAGAAAAAATGCGCATCCTGCGCACCTAGTCAAACTCGGCTTGCATTCGATTTAACCAGGCTGCCTTCGTGGCTGAACCTCGATGTTTAACACACCCAAAACACAATGGCTAGGGGCCGGTCGGTTGAACGCCGACTCGATCGGGCGTTGTTTGACCACAAGGATTTAAATATCGTCCGGCTGTCGACGGGATGCGGCTCTCAAGAAAAAAGTGCTGGATACAAGAAGTTTGATCGGAATGTCTTGATGAACGGTCGCTCGTCGTTGACCTATGCTCTGTAGATTAACGTTGGCGAGTCGTGTTGATTTGGTTTCTTGCCGAGCAGTCTATTCGGGGTCGCTTGCGTTTTCGTCGGTTTGTACTCCCAGCTGTTTCATCTTTCGATAGAGGTTCGAACGATGTAGACCCAAGCGGGCGGCGGCGTCGGTCATGTTGCCGTCGGCTGCCGCAATTTGGGATTCAATGTGGGCAATTTGGAAAGCGCGTGTGGCCTCGTTGAGGTTTTGCACCGACGTTGCCGAATGGGGCTCCGGCAGGCCCAGCGCTTCCGCGGTCAACTCGTCCGAAGTGGCGAGAAAAGCCAGGCGTTCCATGACGTTGCGTAGCTCTCGCACGTTGCCTGGCCACGGGTGAGATCGCAGTCGCTTGATGGCAGCGGCACTAAGCCGCACGGGCGGTCGTCCGGCAGCGGCCGAAAAGTGTGCCAAGAAGTGTTCTGCCAGTTCGGCGATGTCTTGCGGGCGGTCCCTCAAAGGAGGTAGCTCGATCGTGACGGCGTTGAGTCGGAAAAATAGGTCTTCGCGAAAATCGCCGCTGCGGACCATGGCGGCCAAATCGCGATTGGTCGCGGCGAGAACGCGCGTATCGGTCGTGATCGGTTCCGTTCCACCGACTCGGACAATGATCTTGTCTTCCAGGACTCGGAGTAGTTTGACTTGGCCGCGCGGCGTCAGTTCACCGATCTCGTCTAGGAATAGGGTCCCTCCATCGGCCGCCTCGAATTTTCCGGCTCGGGATTCGGCCGCATCGGTAAAGGCGCCTTTCTCATGACCGAACAACTCGCTTTCGAGCAGCGTTTCGGTTAGCGCTCCGCAGTTGACTGCTAAGAAGGGGTTCGCGGCGCGCGGGCTGAGCTCATGGAGTCGCCGACTGGCGACTTCTTTACCCGTTCCGTTTTCTCCCACGATCAACGCGGGCAACTCGGTCGGGGCGATGCGTTCAATTCGTTGGCGGAGATCGATCATGGCTTGGCTCTGACCTAAGAATCGAGTCGAGGTCGATTGTGGATCTTCTTCGGTTGAGAGTGAAGCGCCAAAGCAACGCGCCAATTCTGCTGCGTCTGCCGCATCGTCCTTGTCAAAAGTCGACTGCTCGTCACTAACAATCAGTAGCAAGCCGATGGGGGTCGCCGCGTGCTTGGCTGAATCGTGATCCTCGCGAGGAATCGCAGCGATGACCGCCGAGCGGATAGGTTGCTCGGCAGGCGCTTGGATCGATGCGAGGCAATCCAATTCGTCTTGGGCAATGACCGTCGCACCGCTCGCATTCGTTGATCGATGCAAGGTGGTCAACCACGGAGCGTCAACGGGCCACGAAAGGGAAAGCGGGCCGGACGTGTAATGAGCTTGCGTTTCATCCAAGGGTAAGATGTGGACGCTTGTGGCCAGAAGGCCGTCGCGAATAATGGCCAAGGCTGCGCTCAGTTCCTCGCCGTTGTTGCTCAATTGGTTGCTCACGGCAATCTTCATGTGGGTGATTCTCAATTGTCTCGCGGCCTTTTCGCGATCGGCGACCAGGGTGATGATCGAGCGAAGCAAGGTGGCAACGTTCTGCAGGGCCAAGAGATCTTCCGGTGATCGTGATGCAGAACCGGCTGCCAGGAGAATCGCCGGAGTTGAACGGACTTCCCGTTTGCCGGTTTTTAGTGGTGCCGCGATCCAAGTTGTTTCGCTGGCCATTTCCTCCGTGTCGGCAACGGTGGCCAGCAGCGCAAACGGTAAATCGCTGGTTTCGCCGGTTGGCAAAGCGTCCGTCCAGACGCCGTCGATCGCTTGCACGATCTGCAGCGAGGCGGCCTCAACACACTTCGCAAGTTTCGGCAACACGGTGGTCAGGAACGTGTTCACCGTCGGAGACTGAGCGGCAGTCGCGAGCAACCACTGGGAAAGTTCCGCCTGATTTTCAAAGTCTGGAAATGCCACGTTCGCCATTCTGAGTCGCGCTCACCCGACTAGCAGGTGGGGACGAATCGGTGTCAAATGATGCCTTACAAATAAACACGAATCACTGAAATGATAACGAATCGTGTGCGATCCGCGCAGAGCTTGCTGAGGTTTGAGTACGACTCGCAGGCGGTTTGGCAGGACCATGACTCGATCCGTTTCAACAGGAGATATTTCCATGGGTACCTTCGAAAACAAAAAAGGTCTGATTCTCGGCGTTGCGAATGATCGTTCGATCGCTTGGGCCATTGCGAAGCAGATAATGGAGCAGGGCGGCCAGTGCGGTTTCAGCCATCTGCCAGACCGACCGGATGACGAGCGAGAAAAGAACAAGAATCGCGTCGCCAAGTGCACGAAGGGTCACGACAATGCCAAATTTCTCGTGCCTCTCAATGTTCAAGACGACGATCAGATTGCCAGTGTTATGTCTCGGGCCAAAGAAGAGTTTGGCCAGATCGACTTTTTGCTGCATTCGATCGCTTTCGCCGATCGCAATGATCTATTGAAGGATACGATTGAAACCAGTCGAGACGGTTTCAAAATGGCGATGGAGATTAGCGCTTACAGCTTGTTGGCTGTCGCGAATGCAGCCAAAGGGATCATGGCCGACGGCGGTTCGATCGTGACGATGACTTACTTCGGCGGTGAGAAATGCGTGCCCGGATATAACGTGATGGGCATTTGCAAAGCGGCACTCGATGCCTCGATGAAGTACTTGGCCTACGACTTGGGGCCGCGCGGTATTCGCGTGAATGCACTGAGCGCTGGGCCGCTCAAAACGCTGGCCAGTTCGGCAGTCGGTGCCGGCGAAATGCTTAGCCTTTACGAACACATGTCGCCGCTCGGTCGCAATGTCACTCACGACGAAGTTGGCCGAGTTGGCTCGTTCTTGCTCTCTGACATGTCGACCGGAATCACGGGCGAGATCATGCACGTCGACGCCGGTTACAACGCCATGGGGTCTCCTGGTCGCTTGCTAGAAAAAATCAAAGAAGCTCAAGCCTAGTCAAGGTGGAGAACGAAGCTTGCCCGGTAAAACGAGTCGCGATCGCGGTCGTGCAGCGGACGGGCGCTGGCGGCCAGATCGAATTTCTCGTCGGACGTCGCGCAGCGGGCCAGACGCTGCCCGGTTGTGACGAGTTTCCTGGCGGTGGTATTCGCAAGCACGAATCGCCATGCGAGGCGGCGCTGCGCGAGTGTTGCGAAGAAACCGGTGTGCAATTTGCAGAAGCGAACGAATTGCTCGTTGTCGAGCATCAGTATGATTTTGGCCGTTTAGAACTGCATTTCTATTTGTGTCTGATGGAGCCCGCAGCGACGACGAAAGCGCTCTCGCCGTTTCGCTGGGTGACCAAGGATCGCTTGGCCGCGTGCTCTTTTCCGGCCGCCAACGAACCGGTGCTGAAGCGGTTGTTGGGGGAGGGCAGCCCGGGCTGCTAGCGGCTCGGCGGTCGGCGACGCTTCTTCTGGGCCCCAGATGACGGGGCTCGCCATTTCGACTCGCTCTCACCAGAAGGATCGCCTACCTTTCCCCCTGAATTGACGTTTGTAGATTTTTCATTCTTTGTCGCATTGCAGCGAGCAACTCGGCATCCCGAAAGAGTGAATGGCTGCAGAACCGAGGCGTTGATTCCAATGCCCGCGTGTTGATTTACTTTGGCTTGAGTTTTGCAGGAAAGCTTTCCAGCGTAAATCACTTTGGCCGCGCACGATGCGCAGCCTTGATCCAACCATGGAAGGAAGAGCATGGAAGCTCGCATCGCACGTGTTGCGCTCATCGGCGCAGCGGTTGTCTCTTTTTGTGCCGGCCCGATTTCTGCGGCCAGCTATCGAACAACGAATTTTATTGTCCAAGCGCGATCGCCACAATTCGCAAAGCAGGTTGGCGACTTGGCAGAACACTATCGACGCAATTTGGCGATTGAATGGTTGGGGCAAGAGTTACCACGCTGGGGTGATCCATGCCCGATCACGGTCGAAGCGGCACCCAACTTAGGTGCCGGTGGCGCCACCAGCTTCATGTTTGATCGCCATCACCCGTTTGGCTGGACAATGTCGATTCAAGGTTCCGAGGAGCGAATCCTCGATTCGGTTCTGCCACACGAAGTGACCCATACGATTTTCGCAACGCATTTTGGAGCCCCACTGCCTCGCTGGGCCGATGAAGGTGCCTGCACGACGGTGGAGCACGTGAGTGAACGCGCCAAACAGCAACGCCTGCTGCTCGAATTCTTGCAGACAAATCGGGGCATCCCGTTTAATCGCATGTTTGCGATGACCGAGTACCCACACGACATTTTGCCGCTCTATTCGCAAGGCCACTCGCTGGCTCAGTATCTCATCGCACAGGGTGGGAAACGGAAGTTCATCGATTTTGTCGGCCGCGGTATGCAAAATTCCCGCTGGGACGACGCCGTGATGGAATTTTACGGCTTTCGCGATCTGTCCGACTTGCAGGTGACTTGGGTCGATTGGGTGCGATCGGGTTCGCCGGCGAACGTGGGCGGTCGGCAGCAGTTGGCCGCGGGAGAGCCACGCGTCAATCCGCAGGCAATGCGAGCGACGGATCCCACGGGCGGCTTTGAATTGAAACCGCTCGACAGGTCGGCAGCTACAAGCATCGCGTCTTCGGATCGGTCGGACCGGTCCCCGCAGCGTTCGGCAAGGCCGCTTGTCGATGTTCCTCCGCGCGGCGCGGCGAAGGCAACACGCCCTACGATGGCACTGGCCGAAAACCGCAGCTCATCCCGTGGCAGCTGGTATGCACGCCGCGGTCAGGCTGTGGAGTCAGTTTCTGAATCTCGCCAACCGCAAGTCACATCACGCCCACAGCAGGTGCAGCAGGTTCAAGAACGGGTTCTTGAGTGGAATTCTAGCGCTCGTATTCCGGCTCGAGATCAGCAAGCCCAACCGAGGCAGCCGATCCTGTTCGATGCACCGCCGAGCGGTGTGCCAACCGCCTGGCGTTAGTTAGCGGACGACGATGGTGTCGCTTTCGCTCAGTCGCTGCAGCTGCTCGAGTAGTTCATCGATACGGTTTCGAAGTTCTCTGATCGCGTCTGGGCATTCGTCGAGCCGCGATTCTTTGGCCAGCGTTTCCAGTTTCGCGGCGGCGGCAGAGGCTTTCGATCCGCCCATGTTGGCCGATGTTCCTTTCAGCGCGTGAGCCGCTTCGGTCAAAAGATCGGCATCCTGTTGGGAAAGACCTGACTCCAATCGTGAAAAGTATTTAGGCACATCGTCCCGGAAGACGTCGATGATGGAATTCAGGAATTCTCTGTCGTGATCGACTCGTTCTAACAAATCATCGTGAAGCAGAACGGAAGAAGGTTGGTAAAGTGGTGCCGTGGCCGCATTCGTAGATTCGATCTCTTCCGGGTCGATTTCCTCGGTTGGCAAAGTCGGTTTGTTGGTTAGCTCGACCATGATACGGTCCAGATCTTCAAAGCGGATTGGCTTCGTCGCATAAGAGTTCATGCCTGCCGCTAAGCATTTGTCGCGATCGCCTTGCATGGCGTGTGCCGTCAGCGCCACAATCGGAGTCTCGCGGACACGCGCGCTTTGACTTTGTCGAATGCGACGAGTCGCTTCGAGTCCATCGAGCACGGGCATTTGGACATCCATCAGGACGACTTCGAAGGCTTCTTTCTCCAAACATTCAACGGCGACCTGCCCGTTTTCAGCAATGGTCACATCGTGCCCGGCACGGCTGAGGGCGCGAACCATCAGTTGTTGATTGACTCGGTTATCTTCGGCCAGCAAAATTGTCAGCGGGCGGGCGGCCTGATCAAAACCGACCGTTCGTGGTTTCGTCTCGACGCGTTTGAGCTGGTTTGCGGCTGGGCGGTGGAGCACTTCGACCATCGAATCCAAAAGCTCGGATTGTTTGACCGGTTTTACAAGGTAGTCGGAAATGGAAAGCTCTTTGCACCGTTTGGGGGAATCGGTGCAGTCGGCCGAGCTGAGCATGATCACCGAGTGTTCATAGGTCGCCATGGTTTGCAGTTCGGCAGCAACGGCGAAGCCGTCCATCTCCGGCATGTGAGCGTCCAGCAGAATAAATCGATATGGCTCGTTCGCTTGGGCGGCCCGTTCAATCTCGGCAACGGCTTCGGCGCCGCTGGCCACAGAGGTTGGCGACATTTTCCAGTTTCGGACCATCTCTTCGAGAATGAGACGATTGGTTGGGTGATCGTCCACCACAAGTGTGCGGATGTTCTCGAAGGAGACGAGTGTATTGAGTCGGTCGTCCTCTGCGACTTGGTCCGTTTCTTCAAACCTGGCTTCGAAGCGGAATTGGCTGCCTTCGCCCGGTTGACTGGTGGCTCCAATCGAACCGCCCATCATTTCGACAAGGCGACGCGTGATCGTCAGTCCGAGGCCGGTTCCTCCGTAAACACGGGTGGTCGATCCGTCGGCCTGAGTAAACGGTTGGAAGATTTCGGTGAGATTGGCGTTGGAGATGCCGATGCCCGTATCTTCGATCGAGAACGAAACGGGCACCCCGCCAATGGCCGCATCGCCAGGTTCTACAAAGACGGCGATTTCTCCTGAGTCAGTGAACTTTATGGCGTTGCCCAAGAGATTGACCAGGACTTGGCGTAAGCGAGCTGCGTCGCCGCTGACGTAGGTCGGAAGAGACGAATCGACACGATAGATAAGCTCGATGTTCTTTTTCGTTGCCGCGAGCGCGAACAGGCGCATGGCGTCACCGACCGTATCGCTAATGTTGAAAGGTTCGGAATCGAGTGAAAGCTTGCCCGCTTCGATCTTCGAGAAGTCAAGGATGTCGTTAAGGACGGTCATCAGCGAATCGGCCGACGATTCGACAAGCTCGAGTTGGCGACGCTGGTCGGCCTTCAGGTCGGTATCAAGCAACAATTCCGTCAATCCAATGATACCGTTCATCGGCGTGCGGATTTCATGGCTCATGTTGGCTAAGAATTGGCTCTTCGATCGGCTCGCCGTTTCCGCTGCTTCGGCAGCTTCCTTCAGTTCGCTGGTTCGTTCTTGGATCGTTTTTTCGATGCTCTGATTTGTGATTTCCAATTCAGCGGTGCGCGATGCAACTTGCCACATTTCCGTCTTGGAGTGCACGCAAGCAACGACCAAGAAGATGTCTTCGAAGATGACCCAAGCCGCATGCTCCACCCACCGCCATTCGGCTCCACTGGCGACTCCATAGATCGACTGCGACCAATAGATGCCTCGAAAAAAGTGGTCCGCAGCCACAATCAGCGTCGCCGGAACCAGCACTTTCCAATCACGGTAAATTGCGAGGAAGGCCAAGGAGCCGAAAATATGAAAGTGGGACTCGATCCGTCCGCCGGTGATGTGGATCAATAATGACGAAAACAGGACTTGCGAAGCTGCCATGACATACCGAGTCGTCGGCGTGCCCGGTAATCGCCAAGCCAGATAGATCGGCAGGCTGGTGAGGAGGCCGCCAAAAATAAATGCCAGCTGCAAATGGGCATGCGTAGCAGACTGTGCCCCTGCCCATGTCCGAGGTGAAATCCATGTCGCACAGACGATACACGCGGCCCATTGAATCAACATCAACAACGCCAGCAACCGATCGGTGCGGCGATAGACGTGTTGTTCGTGTTCCTCGAAAAGGACCCGCGCTCGCGGCGCGACGAGTCCGTCGTCAATCATCGCGCCGGTGGAAGTGTAGTAGATTGATGAGGAGTTATTCATGACTTCACTTCGCTCGACAAATGGCTTGTGGGTTCGGGGCAGCGAATAGTGCACAGCCGAAGACAGGTGTGTTTGGAGTGTCGCACGTTTGGTGGTCGACCCATTGTTCGATCGCGGCGCGGCCACGACTGATACCTTCGTGCCCGCGAGAAATCGTCAATCCGCCATGGAAAATGCATTGGCCTTCTTGGCTAAAAAGGAATGCTTCACCAGAAGTCGTTGCACCGAATCGCGTCGCTGTGTGGCCCGCACGATCGTTTACGACATGAATGCCTGCGATGGCTTCCGCCAGCGCCCGGATGCGCGTCTGGCTCCATTTTGTATCGACACCCGTGGGTTGGATGAAGAGAACGTGCGTGGTCAGATCGTCACGGCAGTTGGTCGTGAGCCGTGAGAGTTCGGCAATGCTCGCAGCCGTACAGGGGCATCGGGGGTGACAGAAAACGACGAGTGTCGGATGGTTCGCGTCGCGGTGCAGTACCGTCTCCGTGGGCCATGCGGTGCAGTCGCTGGCCGTGTTACCCGCTGTTTGTTCATAGCGAATTGCGAAACCGACGACGGTTGCCACCGCTACTGTCCAAACCGCGACTAACAAACTGATCCGCATATTCGGTACTCTGGGTGGCCTTTAGTAGACGAAAACGGTCGCCCTTTCCAGCAGCGCCTACGCGACTGAGAAATGTAGGTCGCATTTTTTTGGCCAAGACAAGAAACGTGAAAATTGTGAGCTACGGTTGCCTAGTGAAATCCCTACCATTGGCGGATTACACCGTCATTAAGGACAAGGCAGACAACAGAAAGACGCGTCTTGCGTCGGGAACGGGGGGAGTTGCGGTGACAAGTGACCAAACGAAAAACGGAAACTACACAATACTTGTCGTTGACGATGAACGAACGAACCGGGCAATTTTTGGATTGCACCTGCGCCGGCGGGGTTTTCACGTCATCGAGGCGGTCACCGGTGAAGAAGCGCTAGAGCATCTCGCGACGCAACCTTCGATCCATCTCGTCCTGCTTGATATTGTGATGCCCGGTATGAATGGGCTGCAGGTTTTAGAAGTTATCCGCCGATCGTTGCCGGCTGTCGAGTTGCCGGTCATCATGGTCACGGCAGAAGAGGAAGACGGTCAAGTGATCCGCGCCTTCGAACTGGGGGCGAACGATTACGTGACGAAGCCGGTCAACATCGAGGTTACGATGGCTCGGATTGCGGCTCATCTGAAAGAAAGTGCCCTGTCGAGTAATGCTTAGACGCTGGGGCCGTGCATTTAGCGAACGCTCTCGTTCGCTTTCAACAGGTGCCGAACGGCCGCCTGAAACGTTGGGTCCTGCTTGGCTCCTGACGTATGTCTGATGGGGCGGTCCGGTTGTATACCTTGGCCTTCGATGATGGTGCCGTCGGGCAACATGCTAACCCAACGCGAATAAAACACCTCGACTCCATTCGGCAGCGAAACAGCGGCCGGGTTGCCGCTCGCACCACGCGTCGCTTGGCCGAACAGCGTCACGTGGGGCAACGCTTTCAGCATCATCGCCAGGCCTTCGCCACTGCTAACGCAGCCAGGTCCGATGAGACAAGCGACCGGCTTATTGAAGGCAGTTTGACGGGCCGGTTTCAAGAATCGCCGCGAAGGCGGGCCGAAGTCTGAGGCGTCGGAGCCGTTTCGGCGCACCGATTGGGCGTAGAGTACGGGTTCGTCGGTAAACAGCCCAGCCATGACTTGTGCGTTTGGCTCTGCACCGCCGCTATTCTTTCGCAAGTCGACGATGATTCCTGAGCAGTCTTCGAAGAGCGCTTCGATCTGCCGAGCCGCCCTCTCGAAATCGGTCCGTTTGCCCGCAAGGTGTTGGACCGCCACATATCCCAACCGATCCTTCGTGCGACCAATGATGACAGCGTCACCAATGTTGGATCGATTCGTCAGCTGTGCCGAGATGATTGGGTAATAAGAGTTCGCGGAATACTTGGATCGGTGAGTCGGAATCTGCTTGCCTGCCGGATCGATGATCCAGACATGGGTGTCTTCGAGTGTCGCCAACATGGGACGAATTGCTTCGATGAACTCTGCGGGCGATTCTGCCGCGACGGCACGCGCTCGATAGTCTGTCGCCAACTTCTTCCAATCGACCTGTTTGAGCTGCGAGAAGCTATAAGAACGTCGCATGTCGGCCAAGAGGATATCAAACGAGTCGGTTGCCGGCGATTCAAGAACCTCGATCGAACGGACGTCCAGCTGGCCCGTTTTGGAAAGAAAGACCACGACCGATGTCTGGGCAGTGTTGGCAGGGACTCGAATGGAAAATTCGTCGACTTGCAGTTCCGGGCTGGTCACGTTGCCAAACGTCAGCGCGAGCCTTTTTCCCGCAGCGTCTTCACAAAGCACTCCGACAAAACAGTTGTCGTATTGGTTGCCTTCGCGCTTCACCCCGATCTGTCGCGCCTCAAAACGAACTCTCAGCGACGCGCCCGGGGCGACGGTTATCATTTGCGACAGCGATCGCCAGGTCTCCGTAGAGGCATCTCCGGAAAGTGATACGCCGCCGTTCTTTCGGGCCACTATCGAAGACCTTTTCCCGTCTTGTCGCCCGGCGCCGACCGTTACTCCCCAGGAGGCCGGTTTACCCTCTTTCCAAACGGCGAAGTCGCCGTTCATCAAACGGTTTGAATCCCTCTTCTGGGCGGCCGAGTCAGTCACAATTCCTAAAGACAGCAGCATTGCGCCGACAAATAAACATCTTTTCATGACCTTACCCTTCCGCATTTCACTGGTTCCGTTTTGGGACCTACGCTCCCTGTGGAGGATTCAAGGATCGAGCTCACAACTCCCCTGTGAGTGTCGATTTCGTGCAACTTGAAATCGCCTGAATTCTACATGGCCATTGGATTTTACCGAATGGAACGGATGTGAGGTCGTTTTTCGGTCGGATTCGAGTGGGCACCAAAATTGCACTCTTGACGGTCGGGAGCCGGCAGTGTCGGCAAGGGACAGGGAATTGAAGGAGGGGAGCGTCATGCTGAATACCATCGATCGTGTTGAATCAGAAGTTCGCGGCTACGTGAGGTCGTACCCCACGGTTTTTGACACCGCTTTGGGAGCAATCCTAACGAACAGCGGAGGAAAGCAGTTTATCGACTTTTTCGCTGGCGCCGGCACGTTGAATTATGGTCACAACAATCCGGTATCTAACCAAGCGCTGTTGGACTACATCCAGCGAGGCGGGATCCAGCACGGCTTGGACAAAGCGACGACCGCCAAGATCGACTTTTTGCAGACGTTCGAAGAACTGATTTTGCAGCCGCGTGGGATGGACTTCAAAGTGCAGTTCACAGGTCCAACCGGTACGAATTCGGTGGAAGCGGCGATCAAGTTGGCGCGCAAGGTGAAACAGCGTTCGCACATTGTGGCCTTTACGAACGCCTACCACGGACACAGCTTGGGCTCGCTCGCTTTGACGGCCAATCAGTACTATCACGACGAACACTACGGCTCGCACAACAACGTCACGCACCTGCCATTCGATAAGTACTTCGATGGCGTCGACTCGAGTGAAATGTTTCGAAAGATGCTGGACGATCCGAGCAGTGGGTTGCCGAAGCCAGCCGCTGTGATCTTAGAGACCATTCAGTGCGAAGGGGGCATCAATGTTGCCAGCTTCGAGTGGCTGCAAAAAATCGTTCAATTGTGCAAAGAACGAGACATCTTAGTCATCTTCGATGAAATTCAGATCGGCAATGGTCGCACTGGCCGCTTCTTCAGCTTTGAAGATGCCGGCGTGATGCCCGACATCATTTGCTTGTCGAAAGCGATAGGCGGTGGTCTGCCGATGTCGTTGGTTCTGATCGAACGAAGTCTGGATCAATGGAAGCCGGGTGAGCATACCGGCACATTTCGCGGTAACAATTTGGCCTTTGTTGCTTCGCGGGCTGTCCTTGAGTACTGGCGAACCGATCAATTGGAAACACACATCGCTGCCTGCGGCAAGATGATTCATGATCGCTTAGTGCGGATTTCCCATCGCTGCTCGGCGAATCAATTCGATGTTCGAGGCCGAGGCATGGTCTGGGGGATTGAAGTCGGAGACGGTGAAGTGGCCAGAAAGATCATTCAACACGGCTTCGATCATGGCCTGATCATTGAAACGGCGGGAGCTTCCGATCAGGTCGTCAAATTGCTGCCACCGCTGACGATTACGAAGAAGCAGCTGACAAGAGGGCTCGATCTGCTGGAAAAGGCTTTTGAAGCGGTCCTACCGGCTCCGGCTGTTCCGCTCGTCTGTGATTTGCCAAGCAATAGTATCACTTCCATGACACGCGGCACTGTCTAGACGAATCTTTCTTAGCTTGCGAGACCCATCATGTTGATGTCCAACGATCGAGATCCAGACTTGCCAAACGACATTCTCACGACCGATTTTCCCAGCCTCTTTGAAGCTCAAGTCGGAAAGAAACCTGATGCCGAAGCCGTCTGCTTCGAGCAGCAGTCGATCCGTTATGCGGATTTGAATCGGTGGGCAAATCAGATCGCCGACTATTTGGTGAAAGCGGGCGTCGAGCGCGAACAACGGGTCGGGATGTGTCTGGATCGATCGATAGAAGCGATTGCCACCATGCTGGGTGTCATGAAATCGGGTGCAGCATTCGTTCCGCTCGACCCGGAATTTCCCGTCGATCGGTTAGAGTTCATCGTCGCGGATGCCGGCATCGAGTTGATTCTATGCGACGAGAAATATGAACCGCTGTTCGCTGGTAAGGCGAAAATGCTTGAGCCCCAGGAGGCGCTCCGCGATGACAGTCTGTCGACCGAAAATCCCGGTACGGCGTTGGCCGGTGACCAACTTGCGTACATCATGTATACCTCCGGTTCGACCGGAAAGCCGAAAGGTGTGCAGATCGAGCATCTCTCGCTCGTCGCCTACTGCGACGCTGACGTCGATGTTTACCAGTTGGTCGAATCCGATCGTACGTTGCAGTTTTCGACGCTGAACTTTGACATCGCTATCGAAGAAATTTTTCCTCCGCTGATGATGGGAAGTTGTGTCGTCGTGCGGCCCCGCGGTCGCTCGTCGGCAGCCAATGAACTCTCGTCAATTACCGAAGCTCACAACGTGACGGCCATTCACTTGGCAACCGCCTATTGGCATGAGTGGGTCGATTTGATGGTGGCGACCGGGGCTCGCGTGCCGGCCAGTATTCGATTGATGGTCGTGACGGGTGAGAAAGTATCGGCCGAGCATTATCGGCGCTGGCTGACACTGTGTGATCAAGAGGTGCTGTGGTGCAACGCTTACGGTCCGACCGAGGCGACGGTGACTTCGACGGTTTTTATTCCGCCCGTCGGTTGGAAAGGGGATAACCTGCCGATCGGCAAACCGTTGAAACGATACGACGCCTTCATTCTTGACGGGGAACTCAACCCGGTAGCAACGGGCGAGACGGGCGAGCTGTACATTGGCGGACCGGCGCTGGCCCGAGGCTATTTGAATCGACCTGACTTGACTGAGAAAGCTTTTGTCTCGCTGCCGATTCAGGGCGAGATCACTCGACTGTACAAATCGGGCGACATTGCCCGCTGGCTGCCCACCGGCGACATCGAATTTGGCGGACGCGTGGACCATCAGATTAAGTTGGGGTCGTACCGTATCGAACCGGGCGAAATCGAAGCGGCCATTCATAAGCACGCTGCGGTTCTCGAATCGTTGGTAAGCTATGACGAGATTAAAGGAAAGAAATACCTGATCGCTTATGTTGCGATAGGCGCGAATGATCTTACCGCTGCCGATCTGGCGGCTCACCTGCGGGATCAATTGCCTCCCTACATGGTTCCCAGCCGCTACGTCTTCTTGGCCAATTTCCCCAAAACGATCAACGGCAAGATTGATCGCCAAACGCTTCCGCCAGCCGCTTCGAGCGAAGTACCTCGGGCACGCGATTTGCGAGTTGCGACGACCGAACTTGAAAAGCAGTTGGTGTCGATCTGGTCGCAAGTGCTCAACGTTCCCGAGCTGGGAATCGACGATGATTTCTTCGCTTTGGGAGGTAGTTCGCTGCTCGTGACGCGCGTGATCGCTCAGGTGAGTCAGTCGCTCGACGTCGAGTTGCCGGTTCGTGATTTCTTTGCGAACCCGACGATCGCTTTGATTGCGGCTCATATCGAATCCTTGATGGCCGGCGCTGCGGTTCCCCAGCCTTCCTCGAACGCCGCGAGTCGTGCTTTGCGTGCCACGTTGCCGACGATTGCTCCTTGCTTCTTTGAGAGTGGCAAGCAGTCGCTGTTCGGCGTCCATTACGCTCCGGTGGCCAGCAAGAAGCGGAATCACGCCGTTTTGATTTGCCAAAGCTACGGACACGAGTATGCTCGCGCCTATCGCAACCTGCAGCAGCTGGCCGTCTTTCTTGCGAAACAAGGGTTCGACGTCTTCCGATTCGACTATTCGGGCACCGGCAACTCGGGCGGTGATTGTGACACTGCCGATCCCCGTCGTTGGAAGAACGACACGACTGCCGCTGCAGCGCACATTCGGTCTCTGGCCGGTGTAGAAAAACTATCGGTTGTTGGCTTGCGACTGGGAGCCACTTTGGCTTCGGTGGCTCAGCTCATCGATCTCGAGTCGTTGTTATTGTGGGACCCTGTCTGTGACGGGAATGGATTTCTAGCGATGTTGGGCGGTCTGCACGAATCGTTGCTCGCCGAGCTAAACGTCACGGGAAACTCGGGTCATGAGACGGCTCAGGCCTACGGTTACGCGATGACAGCCACGAAACGTCACCGTTTGGCCGAATTAGAATTTGGCCAAGAAAGCCGTCTTCCATGCCCGACGACGGTCATTACGAGCCGAGGCTATACGGACGTCGAACCCAACTTTTCGTTGCCGCCCGATTGCGAAGTCAAGACGACCAGTGATGAAATCTACTGGCATGCTCACGAGTTCACCAATCGAGCGTTCTCTTCGCCTCAAGCATTTGAATCTATCAGCCAATCTTTGTCGGGAGCGACACGATGAACGAATCGCCACACGTTTTTGGAAGCTACGACAACTTAGTGGGCATTGCGCATGAGCCCGTAGAGCCCTCACGCGACATCGCGGTGATCATGCTTACCGCCGGCATGCTACACCACGTTGGTCCCAATCGAATGTACGTTACCTTGGGCCGCGCTCTGGCTGAAGAAGGCGTTTTCTCGTTCCGGTTTGACTTGTCTGGAATCGGCGAGAGCCTGGCTGTTGGCTCGGCAGGCTCATCGCTCGACCGCGCTGCGAACGAAATCGCAGCGGCGATGGACTACCTACAGGCCAACTTCGGGATCAAGAAATTCGTGCTGTTTGGCCTTTGCTCAGGCGCCGACGATGCCTTTTACGCGGCTCAGCAAGACGACCGTATCGTCGGTGCTGTGTTGCTCGACGGCTGTGGCTATCGCACGATGGGCTATTACTGGCATCGACTGGTGTCGCACTACCTGCCTCGGGCTTTTACCTTTTCCAAGTGGGCAAACCTGTTGCAGCGGCTGTTGGGCAAGAAAGCGTCGGCCAGCACGCTCGCGTTGGGTGAGGATGTGCGAGAATTTCCCGACCGAGCAACAGCCGCGTCGCAGCTTCAATCCTTGATCGATCGCGACCTCAAATTGCGGTTCATTTACACAGGCGGAGTCGGCGAATACTTCAACCACTCGGCTCAGTTTCAAGCAATGTTTGCGGGCGTCGCTTGGAGCGATTCAGTCAGCAGCTCATTCCATCCTCAATTCGATCATGTCGCATCGCTATGCGAACATCGGGCAATGATGATCGAAGAGATCGTCTCTTGGGTCGTCGCGAGTTGGCCGCAGACGGCGAGCAAGCCGGCGCCGATCGTCACGACTCCGTTGCCTGCCACGGCGCTCGCCGCACCTTGCGTCTCCTGATAGGGCGACTGCTAGGTAAAGAAGAAGCGCGCTAGGTGATAGAAGACTGGCGCGGCGAAACAGATCGAATCGAATCGATCGAGAACACCGACGTGTCCCGCGACCAGGGTGCCATAATCCTGAACGCCCCGATCTCGCTTGATCGCCGACATGGTCAAGCTGCCAGCAAAACCCATCACAGCGACCACCATTGCCATGGTGGCGGCTTGAATCGGAGTAAACGGCGTCACGAACCAAATCGCCATGCCGACAAGCATCGCGGTCAGGACGCCACCGATGTATCCTTCCCAGGTCTTCTTGGCACTGATCCCCGGTGCGATCACATGACGGCCCAACAGATGGCTCCACAGGTACTGAAACACGTCATTCATCTGCACGATGACGATCAGGAATACCATCATCCCGGCGCTGCCCCCGGTCCATGCCGACCCATCGTAGTGCTTGAATTTCAAATCGAGCAGGGCAGGGGCATGGCTGAGCGCATAGACGCAAAAGAATAGGCCGGCTTGGATCTTCGCGGTCCGTTCGAGGAACCGCTTGTGATCGCCCGCGAAGGCGATGCGAGCCGGTACGAAGAGGAATGCATAGACCGGGATCAAAATGGCGAACAATTGACCCGCGTCAAACGTGATCCCAAAAACTGTGTGGGAACGATGCCCCAGCAAAACCAGCACGTACTGCAACGGAGCAAAGACAAAGAAGACCCAAAACAGCGCCCGGTGGTCGCCCAGCCTTGTCGGTGTCAACGTGATAAATTCACGCAGTGCCCAAAACGAAATGAGAAAGAAAAACAGGACGGAGGGCCAGCGGTGGGAACCGAGCAGAAGTGACGCGCCCATGATGGCATACATCATCCACCAGCCAGAAATGCGAATGTTGAACGACTGGACGACCGCCTTGTTCACGGTGCTTTCGGGCAGCCGTTGCAAATACTGGGCTGTCGCGTAGGCGATTCCGAGCAGGACCAGGACCACGCCCAAGAGGATCATGGTCTTGAAATCGAGTAACGAACGTACCTGATTTACCTGAGCGGCGACGTCGCTGACGGATTGAGCAAAGAGTGAGAACATAAGACTCAGATGTGTTTCTATAAATCTTTCAGACGCCGAACCGCTTCGCGTGCTCGGGTGAGGAATTCGGTCTTGGGCTCTTTGTGCTCAAGCCAAATCGGCGGTCCGAATTTGATCGAGCTGAGAATGGGCACGGGTAAAACTTCGCCTCGCGGCAAGACCCGATTGAGGTTCTCGATGTAAACGGGAACCAGTTCGAGATCGGGTCGCTTCTTGTTGAGGTAGTATAAACCGCTCTTAAAGGTCTGCATCTCCTCGTGAGCGTTTCGGCTCCCTTCCGGGAAGACGATCAGCGAGTCGGTCTGTCCAATCTCACGAATCATCAGGTCGATCGGGCTCTGATGGACTTTGATCTCTTTGCGGTCGATCAGCAGCGCGTTGAATTGTTTGGCTAGGTAGCGGCGAGTGGGCCCCTTTGCCCAATAGTCTTTCGCTGCGACGGGACGGGTCAGTTCACGCACATGAGGCGGCAACGATGACCAGATGATCAGTGCGTCCAAATGGCTGGTATGGTTGGCAAAATAGACGCGTTGGCACGTTTCGGGTTGGCAATCGATCCAGCGCACGCTGGCACCGCTGAGTAATTTCGCGATCAGGACCAATACGCCGGTGGTGATTCGCATGGAGGTAGCTCGCCGGGAGCACAGTCGTGGATGCGCAGAAGCGAGTTCGTCAGGACCGATTAGCAAGTTGCCAGAACGGCGATTGTCGATTGGGAAAGGTCGGTCAGCGAGGCCGACCACAGGCTCTCATCGTAGCCTACGCGCAAGGCGGCAAACAGGCCATGGAAGCACCTGGCGACTTCACGGCAACATGTCGGCCAGGAGGCCGTTTTTCCCTAGATTGAGGTGGGAGCCGCCGATGGCTCTGGGCGGCTGGTGGGTGCCTGGTCTTCGCTTTGCTGTTGGCCCAGTTTTCGGAAATACAGCATCGCCAGCAATTGTTCGTAGCCAGACACCATGACTTCCAGAGAGCCGTTTTCTTCAACGTGGATTCGTCCTGAGCGGGCCATGCGGCGTTGCGTTTTCTCGCATGCGAGGATGCTGCAGATGCGATCGGCGAATTGGCTCTCGTCCGTCTTGGGCACACAGTAGCCGGTCACGCTATCGATCACCATTTCGGGAATACTCCCGACGTCGCTCGCGACGACGGGAAGCCCACAGGCCATCGCTTCCATGATCGAAACGGGACTTGCCTCATTGTCGGAAGTCAACGCGAAGAGATCCGAGACCGCCAGTAACTCAGGAATATCGCTTCGCGAGCCCAAGAAGTGGACACAATCTTCGATATCGAGTTCCCTGGCAAGCGTTTCCAGTTTCGGACGTTCAGGACCGTCGCCCACAATCAAAAATTCCGCATCTGAAACTCGTTTTCGAACTTCGCTGGCGATGCGCAAGAACCGTGAGTGGTTTTTCTCGGGCCGCAGAGCGGCGACGATCGTCATCAGTTTGGCGTTGGCCGGTAGGTCCAAAGCATCGCGTCCTGCTGCGCTGTTGCTGTGTGGTTGAAACCGATGTGTGTCGATGCCGTTGGGAATCACAAACACTTTCTGCTGAGGCAGCCTCTCTCGTCTGACCAGGTGCTTGCCATGGTTCCCTGCACAGGCGATGAACCCGTCAGTGATCGGTGTCAGACGGTGATTCAGCCAGCCGATGCCGTCCGGCCAACCGGTCGAATGCAAGGCGCTGGTAATGACGGGGACTCCTGCTCGCCAAGCCGCCAAGCGTCCCCAAAACATCTTGTCGCCCGCACCGACGGTCACGATGGCGTCAATTTGGCGTTCCTTCATCAGTTGGGACAATCGTCCGACAACTCGGAAGTCGGTCTTGCTGCGAATGAAATTGGCGTGGACAGGTACCTCAGCAGCCATCTCGTCACCCAGCGGGCCTGGTTCTTTCAGGCAACAGATTTCGGGTTCGATCAGATTCCGGTCCAGTCTGCGGATCAGATTGACGAGCAACGTTTCCGCTCCGCCGACCGGCATGCTGGTTAGCATGAAGAGCACCCGCAACGGCCCACGATGCGCAAGAGAGTCTTTCTGTTCGTCGAGATGCGTCATGTTCAAGTTCTTATTGAGAAGTATTCAGTGGATGGAACCACGTAAACGTGCGTCCCAAAAAACGTTGCGAGAATTTGTCGAATGTTGCCGACGCTATCGAGAGTTCCTCTTCGCTGAAGAGCAGCCGATGTTTGGTACCGAAGTAGATCGCGGCGATGGTCACGCAAAGCCCAGCGATCGGTGCGAGTAAGAAACAAAGCGGCAAAGCGGTCGCCAAGAACGAACCCGGCTGCCAGGACATGCCTTGTCGTTGATTGAGCCAGTAGACGACGACGAGAGAGATCGCATTGGCGATGACGGTGGCTAAGACGCCGCCACTGAGTCCCCATAATGGGACCATGGCGAAATTCAATAGGACGTTCAGCAGCAACCCGATGCCGAGCGCAATGCTGATTTGGCCACCTTTTTCACAACAGAGAAGGAAGTTCTGAGCAATGAAAAACAGACCGTAGAATGTGCAGTACAGCAACGTCATCGGGAGGACGGCGAGTCCCTCGGCATATTTGCCCCCCATCACCTGACCAAACAACCAAGGCCCCATGAGCATCAGTAGAAGGCCGCCCAAGGTGGTCGCGATCGCAAAGCCTTTTAGCGCCGTTTGTAGCAAATTGGAAACACGATTCCGTGCTCCCGACTCCCAGTCATTACTCAAGTACGGCAAGATCGCAGTTGCCACCAAAGCTGCGACAGCAATGAACAGTTGAGGGACGATTCGGCTGCTGTGATACTGGCCGATCATCGCCGCCGCCTCGTTCGCGCCCGAGTGCGTGAGGTGAATCATCATGTACCGGTCGGCTGCTGCAAAAAGATTCGACAGCAGGTCGGAAAGCCAAATCCATCCGGCGAAAGGAAGTAATTTGGACCAGATTGGCATCGTGGGGGATGCGGCAGCATCGGACATCGCATGCCAGGCGCGATAAATCGGTACGGCCGCGGCGAGGCACGTTAATATCGATGCGACGGCGTAGCTGGCGATCAGTGCTTTCGTCGATCCGCGGTAGGAAATGACCAGCGCCAACGCACAAAGGGAAAACGTCAGCGCGTGGCCGAATCGCATGTAGGCGACCAGCTTCACCTGACGTAGTGACGACATCATCTCCGTTAACGTGTTGAACGCGATGACGGCAATGATGGTGGGTACCAGCAACAGAATCAAAGGTGCTTGGCTTGCGTCGGAGTAAACTAACCATGCCGACGTGCTCGCAGTCACTGCTAATGTTGCGGCCCCGACCAAAGTCAAAAGCCCCGTGACGCACATCGTTTTGAAGAAGAAACTTCTGACTTGTCCACGATGTCGATAGTACTCAGCATAGCGTCCGAAAGTGCCCGGCAATCCGAGCACGATCAGCGGAGCCAGCAAAATGATCATGCTGAACGACAGATTCCATCGTCCCAGGTCTTCAGGTGCCAGATGACGGCACACCAGGACTTGCCGCAACAGTCCGACCACTCGTTGTCCCACGGTGAGCAAGAGCATGATCGAAATGCCCGCGCCTAACGCGTCTGGACTGAGCCGGTTGTCCGTCTCTTGAGTTTCAATCTCGTTGGAGGAAGGAGCGCTCATCGAAGATGCTCCCAGTCGACTTGGTACTCTTCGATTCGCCCCAGTTTTCTTGGGTCGATCGTGAGCCAGTTCTTCAGCCGGACAAGTTCCGGGTCGCCGTGAATACGTTGAATGTGGAACGGGTCAGCGCCAGGTAGGTTGTAGTTTCCGTAGGCCGAGCAGACGCCTAAGAGGCCCGCCTCCTGCGCCATCTGGAAGGCGCGATCGGTCATGTTTTCATGTTTGCCGAACGGAAATGCAAAATAGTCCACGGGCGCGCCAATCGCATCGGACAAGTCGCTGCGCGAGCGGACGACTTCGTCGTAGAGTGTTTCCTCACTCGTGATGGCGCCGACATCAGGGTGCGTGCGAGTGTGAGCGCCGATGTCGACACCGGCTTGCGACATCTCTTGCAGCTGCTGGAGCGAATTGGGCGGCAACGGTTGGCCCGCCTTTTCATCATGTGGAAAAGGGCGTCCTGTTTTGGCAAAGTCGTAGGAGACGAAATAGGTAAACGGCACTTCTTCCGCCAATAAAAATGGAATGGCCCGTTCGCAGTTTTCTGCATAGCCGTCATCGAACGTGATGGTGACGGAAACGCGGTCGTTGTGGCCGCTGGCGATCCGCCGTTGGGCTTCTGCCAACGAGACGACGTCAAAGTTCTTTTTCAGCCAATGGATTTGCTCTTCGAAACGCGCATTGGACATGGTCCAGCCGTTCGGAAACGTGTCGGCAATGCGATGGTAAAACAGTACGCAGACCGGCGCCGTGCCAGCAGCTTCCATCCGCTTGCGAAGGCTGACTCGCAAGGGGAGCGTGCCCCAGTAGTAGGACGTCATTGCAACTTCAGAAATCAAATTCATGTTTGCAGGTGTGGCTGAAGCGGAACCCAGGCAGTTCTCAATCTCTGGGGGAGGCGTAGGCTATTTCGAAAGGACGCTGTTGTGAGACAAGTGACGTAAAGACCATGGCAAAAAACCTCAGGTCGCGTAGCAAATCTTGGTTATTTCGAGGCAAACGCAACAGCTTTGGCCGGAAGATATCGGGAACTTCTCAAACGAACGTGGTGCTTTCACAACGGCCGGCTCAGGTCGATCAGGAATCGATGAATTGTTCTGCGTTGGTGGTGCAACTGTAGCGTTTGTATCGATTCTCCGTTGCGATCGCGGGCCGATCGCGATGCTTCCGTTGACACGACGTCGGAACCGGCAATTACGGCCAAATTAGGGTAATCGGGGCCCAATTGTGACCTAACCTTCTGAGGGAAATCGGCACGCCGAGGCGTGCGATTGTGCCGATGTGAGACCGACCACGACTTGGGTTTAGTTATGAATTTCATCGCAGCACTATTTGCTGTACCGCTGATCATCTGGGGTTGCCTGTGGGTGGCTCGAGGTTCGGTCATTCTTGGCGTTGCGCTTTACTTGGTCGCAGCGTCCGCAATCGGATCGCAGTTTGCCAGTTTCGACATCGGTATCACGATGTCGATTGATCGCATGATGCTGTTGGCGCTGGTGGTTGGATTCGCGGCGCGATTGACGTTCTTCTCTGACGGCGTCAAGTCGACGGAGACGAAATTGACAGTGGCCGAGTATTGGATGATGGGGTTCATTGGAATCCTCTTGTGCAGCACATTCTTCCATGATTGGCAGCGTGATGCGGCCGACCAAGTACCGATCTTGCAACACCTCATCGAGGGTTATCTGCTGCCCACGGTTCTTTATTGGATGGCCAAGCGATCGAAATTTACCGAGAAGAGCGCCAACCAGTTGCTGGTCGTGTTCGGCCTTTTCGGGATCTATCTCGCGCTGACGGCGATATTTGAAGTTGCCGGAATGTGGTCACTCGTCTACCCGAAGTACATTGCCGACCCGACACTGGGTATTCACTTCGGTCGTGCCCGCGGGCCGTTCTTGCAGTCGGTGCGATTGGGCATGTACCTGTTAATCGGACTGGGGGCGGTTTGGGTGCCGTTGGTTTCCCGAGGCATCTGGGGGCGCGGCGGGCGATTGTTAGGGTTTGGTTTGGCCATGCTCTTCCTGATTGCCACTTACGTTACGTACACTCGCAGCGTGTGGCTGGGGTTGGTGCTGTCCGGCACGATCCTGGTCGTCATGACCTTCGAACGCAGTTGGCGACGGCTCACGTTGGTGGTCCTGTCGTTCTGCCTTGTCATGGGCCTGTTTATTGGCAGCACCGATTTGATCAGTTTTGATCGAGGAATCGGCGCCGAAGCGACCAGTGAATCGACTTCGATGCGAGCGGTGTTTGCCTATGTATCGTGGCTCATGTTCCAGGATGCGCCATTGACCGGATGTGGCTTCGGTCATTTCCCACATCTAAAAGATGCCTACCTCGGCGATCGAGCCAGCGCGTTGCAGTTAGAAACGATCCGAGGTTTCATCCATCACAATACGTTCCTGTCGCTGCTGGTCGAATTGGGGATCTTCGGCCTGATTTCGATGTTAGCGTTCCTCGGATCGCTCCTCTTGGAAGCACGGAGGTTATGGCAACAGAAGCAGGCGCCGCAGTGGATGCGCGAGCAGGGTTTGCTCTTCGTCCTGTTTGCTGCCACCTTTGCGTTGCAAATGTTGTTTCACGAAGTGTCGTACTCCCCGATCGAATTCGGCCTGCTGTTCTTTTTGGCCGGCTTAATGTCCAACGCGGCTGCCGCTGCCAGCGCAACCGAGCGGTCGACCGAGCCGTCAAAACAAACACAGTCGTCCGCCGTGTGGTCGGGATCAACTGCACACCCGTCCGTCTAGTTTTTTAAAAAGCACCATCAGAATCGTTCGCAGCCGTTTAGAGGGAGAAGCGTCAGTATGACTACCAATCGAATCAACTTGTTCGGAATCGAAATCGATGTGATGACGATGCCGACCGCCGTGTCGACCGTGGCCTCATGGGTTACCGATGGCAAGCCCGGTTGTCGATTTGTTGTCACTCCCAACGTCGATCACACGGTCATGTTTCAGGAACGGGCCGACTTGCGAGAAGTTTACGAAGCGGCCGATTTGATTCTGGCAGACGGCTGGCCCGTCGTGGCTGCCTCGCGTTTAGTAGGCAAACCACTCCCTTGCCGGGTGGCCGGTTCCGATTTGGTGCCAACCCTGTTCTCGGATTCGAAACTCGACAAAATGTCGGTCTTTTTGCTGGGAGCCATGCCGGGCGTGGCCGATCGAGCGGCAGATGAAATTCACAAACGTTGGTCCAACGTCTCTGTCGTGGGCACCTACAGTCCTCCTTTTGGCTTCGAGAAAGACGAGGAGGAGAACGATCGCATCTTGCAGATGATCGCGGCCGCCAAACCCGATGTGTTGGTCGTGGGCCTGGGGGCACCAAAGCAAGAGTTGTGGGTCCACAAGCACCAAGCAGCGATTGAGGCGAAAGCCGCATTGTGCGTCGGGGCGACGATCGATTTCTTAGCGGGAGAAAAGTCTCGCGCCCCACGCTGGATTCAATCCATCGGTCTGGAATGGTTTCACCGCATGATGAGCGAACCCAAGCGGTTAGTAAAACGCTATTCGCGCGACGCGTGGGTCTTTCCGCAACTGCTATGGCAAGAGTGGCAGCGGTCGGCGAAAGGTGCATAATGCCTCGGAGCGCCGCTGCGGAAGGCGGGGCATTCGTGATCCGCATTATGTGGCAACTTCGTGCAAGCCGACGCTTCAACCAAAACAGACCAACCCCAGCACGCCATCGTCTTCGTCGTGGACGGATTGAGCCCCGCGTTTTTGGGCCCCTATGGCAACACCTGGGTGGAAAGCCCGGCCTTCAACGAACTGGCGGCTCAGTCGGTACTGATTGAGCACGCGATTTCTGATTCGCCGCAGCCCCCGTCGATGGGATGGGGTGCCTACCGCGGTTTTTGGAACGGCGAGCATGCCTTGCGCGATGGTCGTCCGATTCCGAAACAACTTCTCGATGAGTGCCGTCGCCGACAGGTTCAGACCAGCCTGGTGACCGACCAGCCGGAGTTTGCGAAATCTTGTGAATCGATCCCGTTCGACGAGGTTTACACGTTGCCGGCCGTCGAATCGCCAGCCCGAGCAGCCGATATCTCGGAGACACGGTTTGCGCAGCTCATCAGCCAGGTCATTCAAACGGTCGAATCGCTCGATCCGCACGCTCCTTCCTGTACTTGGGTCCATGCGGCTTCGCTGAACGAAATATGGGATGCGCCGTTAGACCTGGTTGAAGAATTGCGGTCTGAAGAGGACCCTGAGGCCGACTCGTCGGCGCTGCCTCCCAGCGGCTCCCTCACCGAACAAGAAGATCCCGATATCGTGTGGGCTCGATCGGTGAATTATGCGGCGCAGGTTCGCGTGATCGATGCATGTTTGGACGTCTTTTTCTCCGCCGCTGCCAGTTGGCCGACCTGGGACGAAGCGACACTTTTTGCGCTCACTGCGACGCACGGATATCCGCTGGGCGAGCATCTCACCGTAGGTCCAATCGGCGCTTGGCCGCATACGCCACTCATTCATGTGCCGATGTTGGTCAGGTTTCCGCAGCAGAAGCATGCCTCGATCCGGTTGCAGGCGATCACTCAACCCGATTTACTCTTTGCAACATTGGCACAGTGGTTTGAGCTCGGGCTGTCAACGACGGACGGCAAAGGTGCTGCCGATCTGTTGGGTGGCGACGGGGCGAAGCGAATGGTCGCCGTGAGCTCGACGGCTGAGGCGATTGCGGTGCGGACGCCGGCCTGGTTGGGCATCGAGCCGGTTTCCGAGGAGGCGCTTTTTCAGTTGTTTGCCAAACCGGGTGACCGTTTTGACGTCAACGAAGTCGCAAAGCGCTGTCCCGTGGCTGTGAAGTTGCTGCGAGACGAGCTCCAGGCATACCGAACGGCCATCGCTGGCGGTGACGTGAGTGGACTGCCGCCGCTTGATGAATCTTTGATCGTTTGGCGCGATTAGATCGTCAGACGATTTGAACGTTGTCGAGTCCCGATTCGGCTGGCGGAAACTGGGGCGCCATTTCCTGCAACGTGTCGACCAAAATTTGGCTCACGATCAGATTGCGGTTCCATTTGCGGTCGGCCGGCACGATGTGCCAAGGCGCGTGAGCCGTATTGCACTTGGTCAGCGCATCTTCGTAGGCGGCTTGGTAGTCGTCCCACTGTTTGCGAACTTCCAAGTCTCCCAGGCTGAACTTCCAGCGCTTGTCTGGGTTGTCCAGTCGAGCTTGCAGCCGTTCTTTTTGTGCCTCCTTACTGATATGGAGGAAGCATTTCACGACCGTCGTATCGCCTTCAGAAAGCAGTTGTTCGAACGAGTTAATGATCTCGAATCGGCTACGCCATTCTTTTTCGCTGACCAAATTGGCGACCCGCACGACGAGCACGTCCTCATACTGCGAGCGATTGAAGATCCCGATGTTTCCGCGACGAGGGCAGACGTTATGAATCCGCCAGAGGAAATCATGGTCCAGCTCTTCGGCGCTAGGTTTTTTGAACGAATGGACCGAACAGCTTTGTGGATTCAGGCCACGCATGATCGATCGAATCGTGCCGTCTTTCCCGGACGTATCCATCCCTTGCAGCACGAGCAGTACCGACCGCCGGTCTTCGGCGTAGAGTTGATAACCCAGCTTGGCCAGCAGTTCGGCGTTTTCGTGGATTTTGTCCCGGCCCTCTTTCTTTTCCAATCCGCTGGGAACATAGCGCGCATCGAAATCGGCCAGTTTGATTTGAGTTCCGGGAGGAACAGTCAGTGGCTGACTCATGAGGTGCACTCCGTGGCGAAGTTGTAAAAGTCAAATGGGTGGTCAAAATTCATGCCGCCGATTGCCGGGGATATCTTGCGAATTCCGCGTTCGTCGACGGTTGTGAATTGTGAGAATTGCGACTTAGTCTTTCAAGACGAAAGTGAGTTTCATGTTGACTCGGTAGGCGGTAACTTTGCCGTCTTCGATATCGACTTTCATTTCCTGAACCCAAGCGCTGGTCACATTGTTGAGTGTCTTACAGGCTCGCTCGACTCCTTTTTCGACGGCATCTTCAAAACTCTTCTGAGAAGAGGAAGTGATTTCCGTAACTTTGGCGACGCTCATGCGGAGATTCCTTTTTGTTGAGTTCGGGTTCGAAGCCAGTGCCGACTATGATTCTTCGATCACAACCGATTCCATTTCATCGTTTTGTGTCACTGCGTTAACGACGTCGAGTCCCTCAAGCACTTTGCCGAAGACCGAGTGTTTCCCATCGAGGTGGGGGCAGGCGACGTGCGTGATGAAAAACTGAGAACCGTTTGTATTTGGTCCGGCATTGGCCATCGAAAGGACGCCCGGTCCATCGTGTCGCAGCTCGGCATCGAATTCATCTTCGAATGTATAGCCGGGTCCGCCGGTGCCGGTGCCTTGCGGGCAACCGCCTTGAATCATGAAGTCAGGAATAACGCGATGAAACTTCAAGCCGTTATAAAAGCCCGAATTGGCCAGTTTCTCAAAATTCGCGCACGTGTTGGGTGTCTTGTCAGCGAACAATTCAATCTTGATGTCGCCTTTGTTCGTTTTGATCGTTGCAGTTTTCATGTCGTATCCTTTCGCAAAAATGCTAGGCAGAAGCCTGAATTATTCTTCGCAGCGAGCATTTTGTTATCGGACACACCGTCTTGGGTCGCAAGGGGCGAGCCAAAATAGCTGGCGGTAGCCGCCGGCCGACCGGGTGGGAAATCGGTCGAAATTCCATTAGGTTTGAGCCTTCCGTTTTGCCGTTTGATCCCGTTTCTAGTCACTGTACAGAGAGCCGATTCATGCTTGAGTTGTTCGGTCAGATAGAAGAAGTCCAGCAAGCCATTCGTAAGCAATGGAGTGGTACTCCCAAAGTCGGAATCGTTTTGGGAACCGGGCTTGGTAGTCTCAGCGAGCAAATCGAAGCCGAAGCGACCATTGACTACGGCGACATTCCACATTTTCCCAAATCGACGGCGCTGAGCCATAAGGGCCAATTGGTTTGCGGAAATCTAAATGGTGTTTCGGTCATGGCGATGGAAGGCCGTCTGCACATGTACGAAGGCTATCCCATGAAGCAAGTCACGTTGCCGATCCGCGTGATGAAGGCGATGGGCTGCGAAATTCTCATTGTTTCGAATGCGGTGGGTGGATTGAACTCGTACTACCGCTGCGGCGACGTCATGGTCATCGATGACCAGATCAATTTGATGGGTGACAATCCGCTGATCGGTATCAACGATGATCGACTCGGTCCGCGCTTCCCTGACATGTCACAGCCGTATGATTTTGAGCTCATCGATTCGGCGATGACCGTCGCGCGCAAGAAAGACATCCAGCTGCATCGAGGTGTCTTGGTGGCCGTCTCTGGACCGAACCTGGAAACACGCGCCGAGTATCGCTTCTTGCGAGCCATCGGTGCTGACGTTGTCGGCATGTCGACGGTGCCCGAAGTCATTGTCGCCGCCCACTGTGGGTTGCGAGCCGTCGGCTTTTCGATCATCACCGACATGTGCTTTCCGGACTCGCTAGAACCGGCTGACCCGCATGAGATCGTGAAGGTCGCCAACATGGCCGAGCCGAAACTGCGGTCGATCGTGCTTGGCTTGCTAGCGTCGCTTTAGTCGACTCGGTAAGAGAGCCTCATTCCTGCGACCACTTTCATGGCTGTTTTGGCCGAGATCTTCCGCATTCGAGCCGCTGCACGCCGCGTTGCTGCGCGCACTGGTCAGCCAGCGCACGCTGTTTCTATACTCCCGAGTTGCGGGTATCGACCGGTTGCCTACGTGACCGAAACGTCGAACTGCCTAACCCAAGTGTTCCTCCGTAAAGGTTTTGTGTCCAAGGATGGACTCCAAAAGCCGAACTCGAAAGTGTGGCGTTCGAAGGACAAGGCTGTCCTCTCGACGATTGCTGGGTGTCTGCCTCTTGTGCTGCACTTGGTTCGCTGGCGGTGCGCATGCCGAGTCCGACAATATGCGACTTCGCGTTGCCATCCAGCATGGCAGTGACACTTCCTGGACGGGTCGCTTCAAGCTGTCCAATGGGGAACTGGCTGCTTTGAATCGGCTGGACCGCATCAAGAACTCGGCCCCACCCATATTGCTCGATCCGCAAACAGTCGCCTTTCGTCGTGACGATGGTCATGGTGCGGTGACATTCGATGTCGATGTAACCGCCGATCTGTCGGGCGCGATTCTGTTTGAATTGACCCACCCTAGTTCTGGCCCTGCCGCGTTGAACGTGCCGTTGATCGATCTTGTGGAGGGTAAGACAGAGCAGGTGATTCCTGGATCTGATTTCACGTTGACCGTTGCAAGAATTCCTGGCGATGCCTTACGCGTGCGGTCAGCTCGGAAGCACTTGGTCTTTTCGCCGGGTGAGAAATGGTCGGTCGATGTCGTGCCCCATTTGCCACCGTTGGAGGCTGGTGCGGCGGCCAAATTGGAGTTGAAGCTTTATCCGGCGCGGACGCGGCGGAGCATCTGGCGTGGTCAGCAGGCATTGTCGATCGATGGTGCTGGCCGATTACGGTCGGCTGAACGGATCGAAATACCGGTGCCTGACGAAGAGGGCGCTTATGATTTGGTCGTGACGCTCTCGCGAGACGGCCTGCGACACTTGCTAAAGACGAACACGGCTGCCATCGAGCGGACGGTGCAGTTCGCCGTGGTGGCGAATCAAACGGCCTCGCAACCGGCCGAGCAAAAGTGGCGTGAGATCATCGAATTTGACACCTCCGAACCGCAATGGTGGAACCGCCTGACTCGTTTTCCTGCTTGGCAGGATTTGCCCGGATCGTTCCGGCAGCTGTTTGGCGAGAACTTCGGCCAGCCGTTCTTTCGCAGCGACCGCAGCCTGAATCAGATTGAAGGCGACGGGTGGCTCGCTTTGCCGCTGCCGGTATTAAACCAAGGAACGCCGCATCGAGTTGAAATCGAGTATCCGCACGACGCCGAACAAACGATGGCGGTGACGCTCGTCGAACGCGATCCGACGGGTGAGTTCTTTATTCCGACCATTCAAAGCGGGTTCCGCATCGACCCGAATCAGTCGTCCGCAGAAAATGGGACGCAGTCGATTCTCTTCTGGCCCCGGACTCGACTCTCGTACTTGATCCTCAGCAACAAGAATGCGGACCTACCGGTCGAATTTGGCCGCGTGCGAGTTGCTCAAAGCAATGGACGCTTGATCGGTCGAAATCAGAATTCGATCGGGCAACGGCGCTCCTTCGCGCACTTCGTCGACCCTAATCTTGTGCGTCCCTTTGGCGGAACCTTGGCAATTGATCCGGTGCAGAAAGTCTCGCTGACCGATTGGCCAACCTTCTTGCAAACAGGACAGCACCTGGTCGATTACCTGAAGTACAGCGGGCTAAGTGGCGCAGCGATCAACGTCCTCAGTCGCGATGGTCAGTTGACGCCCAATTCGCTTGTCGACCTGGGAGCTCAAATCGATTCGGGGCGTCTGTTTCGCTCCGGCCAGGACAGCGTCCCCAAAGATGTACTCGAATGCTATTTCCGTCTGTTTGATCGAGAACAGCTGCAGCTAATCCCCACGGTGCGACTCGATATGATCCTGCCGTTGCTTGAGAAAATAGCATCGGTCGAATCGCCCGGCATTTGGCTGGTGAATGCACAGGGCAAGCTGTTTACCGAAAGCAGGCAGCCGGCTATCCCTCGCTACAATGTGTTGGATGAGCGAGTTCAGACCGCGATTCGTCAAATCGTGGCGGGGATTGTCGAGCGGTACGGTCACCACGATTCGTTTGGAGGGCTTGCCATCGAATTGGACGATCGCTCCTACGCCTGCTTGCCCGGTGCTCAATGGGCCTACGACTCGACAACGATCGGAAAATTCTTAGCGTCCGATGTTGCCAAGGCGATGAAGATCGAAGTGCGCTCGACGTCCGATTTGATGGAAGGGCCGCTAGCCGAAGCTTGGCAAACCTACCGCGTCGAATTGGTCACCAACCTGTATCGTCAGCTGGCCGAGAACTTGTCGCGACACCGTCCGGATTCCAGTCTGTATCTTCTGCCGGCCGACCTGTTGAGCACACCTGCTGCGCGCAGGGCGACGGCAAATCAGACTCGACGCGACGCGGTGGAGATCCATCTGGCCGAACTCGGGTTGGACTTGAAGCGGCTGAACGCCATCCGAGGTGTGGTTGCCGTGCGGCCGTTAACAAGTGCCGTGGGTGGGAGTCTGGTCGATTCGCGGCCACAGATCGAAATGAGCCAGCAGCCGGTCGCCAGTCAATTGTTTGCTTCAAGTGCCGCGCAGATCGCCCGGTTGCCGATGACGGTGACGCTCCCCAAACTGCAAGGAGGTCGTCGTCAAGAATTGCCGATTGTGCCGAATCGAATTGAGTCGGAGGTGCAGCCGACGCGCTCGTTGCAATTACAGAGTCTGTCGCGTGCCCTGGTCGACGCGGATGTCAAAACGGTATTCGTGACACAGCGTCAGCCTTCGGCCGATTCTCTGGCGTTGGCTCGCTGGTCAGATCAGTTCTGCGGTCTGCCTGCTCAGGCGTTTGACGAAGTGGAGCTCGATGAAGCTGCGACCGCCGGTCCGTTGCGTGTTCGTACCTATAGTCGAGGCGAGGAGTCATTCGTCTACGCAGTCAATCGTTCGCCTTGGCCGGTGCGAGCCTCGATTGCACTTCAGTTGCCGCCGCATGCGCGACTCGATCCTTTGCGCGGCGCTGCCGATCAAGAGTCGATCCAACGCGAGCAAGATCACTGGATGTGGACGACGATCATCCAGCCATTCGATCTGCGTGCCATCACCACGGCGGCGCGAGAGATTAAGGTCCTGACGATCGAAAACCAGTTGCCGCCCGATGTCCGAGCCAACTTACAAGCCGCCATTTCGGCGCTCGCCGGCCGGGTCTCCACAGCAAGCGAATCACGGCTTTATGACAAGTTGTCCAATGCTCGTTTTGACATGCCGGCCAGCGACGGCCAGATTCCCGGTTGGCAATTGTTCGGTGCGGCGGAAAACTCACACAGTTTGGATGGACAACTGGCTCGTAGCGGAGCTTCGCTTCGATTGGACAGCCGAGCCGACGTGGCAACGCTGAGATCCGACCCGTTCCCCGCGCCGACAACTGGTCGGCTTTCGATGCACGTCTGGTTGAGAAGACCGGCTCAAAATGCTCAGCCCAGCTTGCGTTTGGCGATCGAAGGCGAGTTGTACGGTCAGCCTTACTATCGATTTGCAAGTGTGGCTGCGCCCGTCCATGAAACGCCAGCGACCGGTCCAAACCAAGAAGAAACGTGGTCCCAGTTCGTCTTGCAAATTGACGACTTGCCCGATGACGGCTTGTCCGATTTGCGAGTTCGCTTTGACCTGATGGGGCCAGGTTCGATTTGGATTGAGGATGTCGAGCTCTACGATTTGTCTTTTACCCGAGCCGAACAGCGAGAGACCTCGAAGATCATCGCCCTGGCCGATTTGCAATTGCGTGAAGGGCGGCTGACCGATTGTTGGCAAACACTCAACCAATTCTGGCCACGATACATCCTGAAGTACGTCACGGAACATCAATCGGAACTGGCAGCCGTTCCACAGCGGCTGGAACCAATTGGAACAGATTCGATTCCGCCACCAGCGCAGCCGACGACAGAAGAGAACGCCCCGCCGGCCCCCAGCAGCCCGCTCAAGCGGATGCGAGACTGGATGCCAGAACTTCCTTGGTCAAAATAGGGTTTCTGATCGGTGTCGCGTGTCGCTCATGGCAGCTGCGATCCAATCCAGACTGGCATCGGTCCGGTCAGACGGGCTATCCGGGCGGCCAGGTCAGTTGCCGACCGCCGAGTAAATGAAAGTGAAGGTGATCGACGGTCTGCCCGCCGTGCTGTCCGCAATTCACGACGACGCGATAGCCTTCGCCCAATCCCAATTGGTCGGCCAGTTGAGGGATCACGGTCCAGATGTGGCCGAGCGTGCTGGCATCTTCGGCACCAATCTCATCGAGCGAAGGGATTTCTTTCTTGGGGATGACCAAAATGTGTGTTGGCGCTTGAGGCTGGATGTCACGAAAAGCGAGACACCATTGATCGTCATGCACAATGTCGGCCGGGATCTCACCATCAATGATCTTCTTGAAAATGGTCATCGGAGGTTTCCTCTACGCGGAATGGGGTTGGGGAGGACCGACAGCATTGATGTCGGCGACGGCGGTCGTCATGAATTTCAAGCTGCGGAAAGTATACCGATTGTGCCGATGGATCATCAGAAGGGCTGTCGTTTCCCAATCAACTCACGAGATCGTCATGCGCCGAATCAAATTACTGCTTCGAAGTGGATTCCTGCTCGGTATCGCCTGTGGCTCACATGCCGTGGCCCAAGAGACTGTTCGATACTATGAACAAAATGGTGCTACGATTCGCGAAGCGCGGACGAAGGTCCAGGTGCCAGTTCAGGAAGTGCAGTATCAGCAGGTGCCGCAGACGTATTACCAACCTCAGGTCACGACGCAGGTGGCCCAAGTGGCCACGCCTGTACGGCGGCCCGTGACACAATATCAATGGGTCCCGAAATGGCACGGCGTTTGGAACATCTTGAAAGGACCGCACGTGGCTTACCATCTGGAGCCCAAAAAATCGTGGGCAACGACTTGGCAGACATCGGCCGTTCCGGTGACAAATACGACCATGGTACCGCGGACGAGTGTGGCTCAGGTGGCCGTGCCGAAAGTGCGGTATGAAGAGCGCGAGCAGGTGACGCGTACGGTCATGTTGCCCGCGAACCGCAGTTCGTTGGTCCAATTGCCGTCGGATAGAATCCGAGAGAATGATGAAGCGGCCCAGTTGGCCAGATCGCCGGGCCCGTTTGTCGAATCGCAGTTTGCCACGCACCCGCGTTACATGCCGTTCGTCGCGGCGACTCCCGCGGCTTCCACGTTCGCTTACGCACCGCCAACGTCCAGTTTGAATTTACCGAATCCCAATTCGAACGTTGCGCCGGCCCAAATGGCCGCCGTGCCACCGGCCGCGTTTCGCCCGCCAGGAAACTACACTCCGGCACCGAGTGTCGCCAGCCTGCCCGATTACTCGGCGCCGCGCGTCGCTTCGCAGCAGGCGCCCGCTTTCGATCCGTACGGACGTTATGGCGGAGTCGCGCGACTCGACGGAGACTTCCCCCGCAGCAGTACCAACAATCGGCAAGGGATGTGGCAAGCGAGACGCCAGGCGACGGGCACGCTTAACCGTTGATCATTCGAACTCGGCGAGTTGCGATTCGAACGCCTCGGCGGTTGGAGCGCTGGCTTTGCGGCGGCGGCGTTTCTTGGGATGTGCCGCGTCGACAGCCCACTTCTTCGTGAGCGATTCAAACACCTCGGGCGATTCGTAGCGCACGGCGCCGTCTTCGTCGGTGATGGGGCCGATCAGGCCTCGAAAAGTGGGATATCCACGCAGCGCCAGATTGGTGCTGCAGTCATCGATACCGATCTGCGGGTACTGGTCTACCAGCGCGTCGACGGTGTCGTATTCTTTGGTTCGCAACTCGCCGGTTTGGCCCCGCGAGATAACTCGAATTGCTCGGATCTTCTTAGCCATTGGTTGATTCCCATGGTTGAAGCCTCCGTGCCACACTACTGGAATTCGGACAGTCCACCGTCCGGTACTCTTCGCTATCCCTACACATCGGCCCGGTGCTAGCTAAAGCTGAGCTTCTCGTGCGAAGGTCGTCATTGGCCGTAAAATCGCCAAACAGACCTCAGTCCGTACCCGTTGTCAGGCCTTATTGAATCGGTAAAGATGGCGATCTGCCGGACGGAGGAAGAGCTCGATTTTTCCCGTCCTGTGGGAGGGTATCCGAATTGGTGAGGAGGTTGATTCGAAATCAATTGCCGGTTTACCGGTTGCGGGTTCGAGTCCCGTGCCCTCCGCTTTTTTAAGTTTTTGTCAGTTGTTGAATTATCCTGACATTGAGCGTCATAACCCCTGTTACCACAGGGGTTTTCGCTTTCATGACCATGCTCCTCAGGAGGCAAGCTCTTGGCAGTAGGTGCATCGACGTGCCCCTCTGGGACACCCAGATTCCTGACAATATCCTGACAACTCGGCAATGCTCGAATGGCTCTCGCTTGGTCTTCAATCGAAATGTGCGTGTATTTCATCGTCATGCGAATGTCGCTGTGACGGGCTAGCTCTCTGGCTTCTGGCAAACTGGCTCCGTTACGAAGGAGCTCGGTGATATGCGTGTGGCGGCCGGCTGCGTGAAAATCTGCGATCCCTTTTTCCGATTTGTATTGGATGCCAATTCGTTCGAGGTCTTTTTTCACCATCAGCCAGGCTTTTCGATTTGCCAACTTTGGAAATAGCGGCTCGTCTTTGTTGGCTCCTTGCAACCACTTGCCAAGAACCAAAACCAAGTCCGGGTGCAGGGGCAAAACGTCTTTACGTCGGTGTTTGGACGCTCCCGCTTGAACGGTGACTGTGGGCGGAATGCTGCCAAGGTCGAAACTGCTTGGAGTTAGGCTGGCCAACTCGCCCCGGCGAAGCCCTGTCATGTATGACAGAGTGTAGAGTCGAGCTCGAGCTTCTCCGTCATAGCATTGGATCGATACACCGCTATCGCGAGCCGATTTCAGAAGTTTGCCGAATTCGTCCATAGTTAGGGCTCGGCGCTGGTGCCTGATGTCTAACTCGGCGTTGAGTCGAGGAATACCAGCCACGGGATTGTGATCCAATCGTCGACGGCTTACCATCCAGTTGCACCATCCGTCAAACGCCTGAAGGTAGTGGTTGTACGTTCGATATCCGAATTCATCTTCTTCTCGTAGCTCGGTCAGGTAAGTTTCGACATCATCGGCTCTAATGTCTCGCAATTTGATAAACTCACATCCGCTGGTGATCTTGCGGACTCGCGACATGGTCAATTTGACATGTTTTTCAGTGTTCTGCTTTGCTTTCAGGCTTTTTTCGTAGTCGCTCAGGTGAGATTCAACTAAAGAATCCAGCTGGTCTCTTTGCTCTTCTTGATCAGCATCAATCAGGCCCAACCGCCGCTGGCGTGATTCGAGTTCCATCTTGTTGGCGAGCTGCGTTGTTAAGGCCTTGTCAGTGAACCCTTTTTTCATTCGCTTCTTGCTGTTATGGTCCAAGTACTCGAAATACCAAGCGGCGTTCTTCTTGCGTTTATCTCGACCGAGTTTGAATACCGATGCCATGTTTCCCTCTCTGCGTTGACGTTGTCCGTGTATTCTAGCGCCCATGTTGGCGGCTAGCCAGCATTTGGCGACTTTGGACACCCTTTCTCGATCCACTCAGCTAACTCCCGCGCGTTCCAACGAATACTCCGGCCCAGCTGTACGGGCTTGGGGATTTGACCACAGCTTCGCAGACGCCAGACTGTCCGTACGGACACATCCAATAAAGAAGCGACGCGATTGTTGACGGCGGTCGAAAAGTGCGGCGCCCGGCGGGTCGAAGGGGCGGTCCA
>CAYZRS010000051.1:0-24516 GCA_964480915.1 uncultured Pirellulaceae bacterium
GGGCGCGACGCTCTGCTTGCTTCGACTTGCACATGACGGCTCACTCGCTATCGTCAGTGCATTGCTCTTTCATTTGTCACGCCTTTTGTTGGGACTCCAACTTCGGCCGACATCGCTATTCGCCCATGTGAGAATGGCGCCCGACACTTCAACAGCGGGATCAAAACAATGACCTCTGCCCACACTTCAGCGCTGACTGCTTGGATCGGTTGGTTGCTTGTCGGTTGCTCGCTCGCCACGGCAGACGACGATTCGACGCGCAAACTGGCACAATTGCCGGGCGGGACAACTCAGCCACTGGGACAGCTCGAATCGGCGCCCTACGAATTGGGCGATGGTCCCGAATGCGAAAAGGGGCTGATCGTCGTTCCGGAAGATCGCCAAACCGAAGACAGTCGCAACATCGGCATCCACTTCTACCGATTCAAGGCGCAACAGCCGTCTCGCAAAGCGCCCGTCTTCATGATGCCGGGCGGACCAGGAGGGTTCTTTAACGACAACTGGGTGAACGGACTGAAGAGCGAACCGAAGGGCGGTTCGAACGCGCAGGCTTGGCTCTACTCGCAAGATCGCGACGTCGTACTCGTCAATCAACGTGGCGCATCGCAGCCAGACCGGCGGTACCAGTTCTTTGGTTTCTTCACGCCACCCGCCTCGCTGGACGAACCCTACTCGGCCGATGGCTTTGCCAAAGCGTTTCAAACGTCGTACAAGCGAGCGGTCGATCACTGGTCGCAACAAGGGTTGCACATGGCGGGCTACGACATCATGAACATGGTCGAGGACATTGACGACCTGCGAAAAGCGCTAGGGTACGAGAAGATCATGCTGCGGGGAACCAGCTTCGGTTCGCAATGGTCTTTCGCTTACATGCGAGCCTATCCGGAACATGTCGATCGGGCCTTGCTGAGCGGAACCGAACCGATCGATTTCGGCTACGACAGCCCACAAGGAATCTGGAACGTTTTTCAACGGCTGGAAGAGCGGCTGACGGCTGCCAGCAAAACCGACGATCGATGGCCACTGCCCGATGTACCATTGAGGCAAGCGATTCAGCAAATCGTCACTCGGCTGGAGCAATCACCGGTCGAGGTCGAAGTCAAGCATCCCACACGCGATCTGACGCGGTCGATCACTTTAGGTGTTGATGATTTCCAACGCCAACTTCGCAGTGGTATCGGCGGTCGGCGCGAGTCGGCCGCATCGCTGCAGAACTTCCCAAAATTCATTTACGAGATCCTGCAAGAAGATTACCGCTACCTGGCATTCCAAGCGGTCGGGCAACGATCGCGTCCCAGCGGCGCGAATTTACAAGGACTGCTGATCGACAATAGTCTGGGAATCAGCGCCGCACGGGACGCCAAGCTGACTGCAGAAACGCCCCGAAAATGGCTTGGCGAGTTGAATCTCATTTACAAAGCGACGCGCGATGTCACGCCGACACCGGTCGTCACGGATTCTTTTCGTCAGCTAGAAACCGCCATTCCCGTGCTGCTGATCCATGGCGATCTCGATCTGTCGACACCTTTTGAAAATGCCGAGGCCGCATTGCCAACCTTGAAGAATGGACACCTCATCAAGATTGTCGGTGGAACGCACGGGGCGTTCGATCAGATCGATCGGCAAGATCCCAAGTTTCGCGATCTGATCAAACGGTTCTTGGATGCGGACTTCGACGCCGATGGATTGACCGTGGAGAGTCTGGATTTCCCTGCCGAGCTATCGCTGACACCGCTCGATTTCACTCCGCTCAGCGAACCGGCGCTGTTCGATCAGATCAGCAAGGACGATTGATCGTCCGGCGACATTTCTTGCGATTGTATCAACGTCGACTCTGAATTAGCTTAGGTCCGTTCCTTCGACCTTCGTCCTGAATCGTGAGCCGTTATGAGTTGCACTTTGATTCGATCCATCGTTCGCTGCGCGGCGCTGCATGTTTGCGTGGCCATCTTCGTCGGGAGTCTCTGCACGGTTGCCCATGGAGGAGGATTTACGCACGTCATTTCACTCGGCGACAGCACGTTTCATGACTCGGCCGGCAATCGTGGCCCCGTCGTCCCTCAGCAAATTGCCGATCGAATGGGTCTACCGTTGACTCGATATGCTCAAGGTGGAGCCACCTCGGCCAGCCTCATTAGCACCGGCCAGCACACAGCGGCGGTGGCCAATCACGGGCCGGAGACGTTGGCGATGATGTGGATTGGCGGAAACGACTTTCTCAACAACGGCGCTGCGATCTCATTTGGCAACTACTCCTTCTTGGATGATCTGGAAGCGAATGTGAATACGGCCGTCAGCACACTGGTCGCCGACGGGTTAGACGTGGTGCTTTTCAATTTGCCCGATTTGGCTTTGGTGCCAGCAGTCCAAACGAGCGGTTTGAATCTGTCGAATTTTACGACCGCCTCCATCGATTGGCGCAATCGACTGGAAGCTATCGCTCAGACCTACGGAGTTCCCGTCGTCGATCAGTTCGATAATGTGAATGTTCTGACGGCAAACCCAGCCGCTTTTGCCGTCGGCGGAATCGCGCCCATCCTCGGCCCCGCTTTCGGCACCGACTGTGGCCACTGCCTATTCGCCGACCCGATCCACCCTTCTTCGTTGGGACAGGGATTCATTTCCATCAATGCGATCGATACGATCAACGCCAATTTCAATCTGCCGTCCCCAATTTCTCAACTGAACGAGACCGATTTGTTATTGCTTACGGGCTTCGATTTTTCGCCCGACTTTGACCAAGACGGCCACATCGACGCCACCGATGTCGATGCATTGGTGGAGCAGATCGTGCAGGCGGCAAATTCAGGCACTGCCGGTGACGTGCGATTCGATTTGAACACGGATGGGGTCGTCAATGTGGCCGACTTAGACGAATGGTTGGTCATGGCCGGTGCGGCCAACCTGCCCTCGGGCGGAGCCTATCTGGTCGGCGATGCCAACTTGGATGGCACGGTGGACGGCGTCGATTTTGTCGCATGGAACAGCAACAAATTCCGTTCGCTGCCCGCCTGGACTGCGGGTGACTTTAACGCGAACGGCACCATCGATGGGGTCGATTTTGTGGCGTGGAATGCTCACAAATTCTCATCATCCGATATTGGGGCGGTACCAGAACCGATGGTTCCGCTGGCGATTTTGTTGATCTGTTTCGGCGGCGTTCGAAATTCGATTGCGGCCCAGCATTGCTGGGGATGCTGACCCGACGCCGTTCGACCGTCGGCGTGGCGCCGCGACGGCTCCGCTCTTATTCACCCTCTGCGACCAAGGCTCTGCCCAGTAAAACACGCCAACTTCGCCAATTTGCGCTGTCGTTACGCTCCCCACCGGTCACATCGAATTCGTGATGACTCAACAGCCTACTTAACGCTCGGCTCTGATCTCGACAGTGAAAACTCTGAGGGCGCCACACCTCATAGCGATTCCAAGCAATATGGAAGCGGGGCTTATCCCCTTGGAAATTTGTAATCAGGTCGCTGATCGTTCGTTTGCGAACAGTGTCTGCCCGACCATAGGAAATGGCAATGCAGTTGCCAAAAACATCTGGATACCGCAGCGCTGTATAGACGGCGGCAACAGCCGCGCCCCGCTTGCCGACGATCGATCGCGATTCGCGTTGGCGCTGCGTACGAAAGTTTTGGTCGATGCTGGTGACCAGTTTGTCAGCGATTTGGCGAGCATACGTCGGCGTGTTCGAACCGCCGTGACCTCGGTGCTGCGGAAAGGCGACAATCGTTCGCGACAAATGACCCGCTTCGTCGAGCCGGTCCAGCAGATCAAGAACAGCTCCTTCTTGCATCCAGCCCGATCCATCGGCGACGACCAACAGTTTGTAGTCTTTCTCTGTCTTATCGTATTCGTAGGGAAGATAAACCTGAGCCGTCCGGCCGTCGTAAGCCACGGGTTGTAATCGACCTCGTTTTTGTCCCGTGGATTTTTGTCCTGTGTATTGGGCTGCCCAACGAGGCTCGCTCCAGCCCGCGGTCGCTAACTCGGAAACGCTACCATCGAAAGGGGAAGTGCGGCCATGAAGCGGATCTCGGATCGATCGATCAAAGTCGACGACGTACTCGTATTCCCATCGCGCGCCCGGTTCGATCGCGTAACTGCGATAGAAAAAGTCGGTGCCTGGCACGCGACGCATCGCGTCCTCTTCGCCAGCGGCGATCATGGACCCTCGGACCGCGACATCTTTCGCCGACCCTCGAAAAACAAAGTGGACCAGGCGATCATCTGCGACGATGGGGAATGAGTCCTGTTCGGCAAGAAAGGCCGCGATCGCTTGCTCTTTGTCTTCCACGATTTCCAACGACGCAACAAATCTTTCGAAGTCGTTTTCGGGTTCTTCATCGTGCGTTGGCAATTCCGGCCGGTTCGCCGCTGCGACCGCGAATATTTTGCCGTTCAGGTCTCGCACGTAGATGAGACCATCTGCAAAAATCGGGGACGCATACCCGTCTGCCGAAGAGAGCGCCAATCGCGCCCGTTCGACGTACCGTTCACTCGTCGCTTTGACGACCAGCAAGTCACCTTTGACTGAAAAAATCACGAGATGGCCATCGACAACGATCTGCCCCTTACCGCCGCCGGGTGCTCGCGATCGCCAAACGCGTTGACCACTGTTCGCATCGACGCAGGTCAATGCGTGGCGAGAGAATCCGTAGAGGTGTTTCTTGTAAAAGACGGGGGTCCCATAGGTGCCACGAAATTCAGGAGCGGTCCAGCGTCGCTCGTTGCGTGAAGGAAGATCGTACAGTTGCACTTCCGCCCGTCCCGTCAGCAAGATCTGGCTGCCAGCGACGAAAACCGGGGTCATCTCTCCAGCGCTGACAAATGGAATCGTCCACAGTTTTTCGCCCGTGCCTGGGTCGAAGCCACAGGTCTCTTGCTGCGAACAGCAGACAAGTTGCTGCTTGCCATCGAGTTGGGTAAGGACGGGAGAACGATAGTCAGTGGCGGCCAGTTGCTGGCTCCACTTCACCGTGCCATCGGCCTTGTCAAAAGCGACGATGCCATTCTTCGAGTCGCCCGAGACTTGCACGAAGAGCGAATCGTCATTGATCGCCGGCGTCGTGCAGAAGCCCCAGAACGGCGTTTTGGCGGCATACTTCTGAGCAAGATCGACGCTCCACATCGTCGCGCCAGTTGCCAGGTCCAAAACAAACAGCGTGCCCCGCGGACCAAGAAAATAGAGACGATCCTTGTCGGCCACGGGAGTGCTGAGGGGACCGTCGTGCCCGCCATCGTGAGCTGGATACATCGGTCCGATGCGAAATTTCCATAGCGGTCGCCCCGATCTCGCGTCCAGTGCCGCCAGCCAATCATCCTGGCCATCCGCATACGGAACGAAGAGCCGGCCTCGGGAGACTGCCAGCCCCGAATAGCCGGCCCCTATCTGCTGGTGCCACACAAGTTCCAAACCAATCGGCCCGTCGCCAAAATAGCCGTCGGCAACCACGTGACCATCTTGATGAGGCCCCCGCCAAGTGCACCAATCGTCGGCCAAGGCAGATTGCAGGGCGAGCAGACCCATCCCCAACGGGATCGCCAAGGTACGGATCGTTCTCAGCACAGGTTTCTCCGATCTTGTTCTTTCGAGACAGCGATCGCCCGGTTCACCTTCGGTTGTTTCCGGAGTGGCAAAATTGTTTGGTACGTGAGGCTACGGCAAAACCATTCGAGCGGACCAAACCGATAGATCCGCAGCCACCAGAAACTGGCGATCGATTGCAGGCAGTAAATCGTTCCGATCACGGCCAAAGACCAAGTGATGCCGATTTCCCCCCACATCCCCAGGCCGCATCCGTAGAACAGGGCCACGCCAATCACGGATTGCATGACATAGTTCGTCAACGACATCCGGCCGACCGGTGCGAAGATGGACCACAATCGGAGTCGAGGTTGGTAGGCAAAGATCAGCAAGAACAACGCCACGTAGGCGCAGGCCATTGCTGGGACGCCGATGCACTGGTTCACGATCCGAATCAGTTCCTGAGCATCCACTGGCAGAACGACTCCGCCACCCGTCGTCGCATAAAACCAGTTTGTCGGGATGCCAATCGCTAGGCCGACCCCCATGATGCGATAGAGCCGCTTGCGATGGGGCGTGGAATCGACGAACCATTGGTTTCGCGCAGCCCAACAGCCCAGCAGGAACATCCCCAGTAGCTTGAAGAAGCGCCCTTCGTAAATTGCCAAAATCCACCGTTTGACGAAATAGGCTCCATTGGCTTCGACCACCTGCAAAGCATTGCCGGTTGCGAAAGAAGGCAGCATCTGGGGCGGGCCGTGTCCCAAATCGGGTGGCGGGCTTCCTCCATGTTTCAACTGGCTGTAGATCATCAGCCAGAGTGTGCCTTGTAAAACCGGCAGCGCCAGAAAAAACAACCCGCACCGCAACAGCGCTGGCGTAGGAACTCGACGGAACAACAGCAGCACGAAACCAGTGACCGCATAGAGGCTGACAATATCGCCAAACCAGACGACGATTCCGTGCGCGAGCCCAACGAATAAGAGGATCGCCAACCGCCTCTGCGTCGAGCGCATTCCGAATGGCCGATCGTCGAATCGCATCCACTGCATTCCGAGGCCCGCCCCAAACAGGAAAGCAAACATCGACCAGAACTTGGCCTCAACCAGAAAGACGACCAAGCGATGCACAATCGTGTCGAGCTCGAGCGTTCCCAGTTCCCCCACGCGTTCCGGGTTCGCTCCCAATTGAACGGCAAACCCGCTAAACCAAGTGTAATTTACGAACATGATCCCCAGCAGCGCAAACCCGCGCAGCGCGTCAAGCACCAACAACCGTTCGCTAGCTTGGGTCGGCATCGCCGCCGAGTTTTCTGCAAACGCGATCATGTGATCTGAGTCTCGCTCATGGGTGATTCTGAATGAGCCATCGCGGTCGCCCGGCTGTCGACGCCCCACCGAGAACGTTCGACCAACAGAATGACGAAGTAGGCTGCGATGGCGATGAACGGAAGGACGGTCAAGACCGACAGCGCGCCGGTCGGACCGCGGTGTTTCCATAAAAGCCCTAGCCCGATCGGACAAAGAACGCCGGCGAAACTGCGGACGATGTCGTTCAGCGCCAGAAACCGCCCCTTCACTTCATGTTCGACCCGCGCCGCGATAAAGGTGGGGACAATGATCGACGCCAAAATCTCACCCATGGTCCAAACGACCGTGCAGATCAGCAGCGCAGGAATGGAATAGCCAGCCCAGAGGATCGCCAACCCGGCTCCCCAAAATATCCCCGCGACGATCATGCCATGCAGTTCGTTCCAGCCACGGATGCTTTTTTCGATCACAAAGCTGAACGACAAGATACAAACAGCGTTGATCGTGTAGATGATGCCAACGTATACGAGACTGCTGGAGAACGTTTTCTTAACGAGCAAAGGGACAACGTATTCCAAACCCATCAGTGGGCAAATCAAGAAGAAATAGGCAAGGCAGAAGGCGAGCACGAGAGGATGCCGCAACCAGACCGGTTGCGACGACCTCCGTTTCACAGCCACTTGCTCTGACGGCGCCGACTTGGCACCCTCCTTCACTCCGACGCAAATCAGCGCGGCACACACGAGCGATGTGAGCACGTCGCCCACGAATATCCAGCGGTAAGCGGCCGCTGCGAGGAAGCCACCCAGGAGTGGCCCCAAGGCCATCCCGATATTCACACAGACGTAATTCACCGTGTACGCGAAAGGGCGCGTCGATTCGTCGGTCAGATCGGCGATCAGCGTGTTTGCCGCCGGGTTGTACATCCCCGATCCGAAGTAACCAATCACCAGACAGAGTGCGTAGTGTCCACTCCATTCGAAATCAAAGGCCAAACCGGCGAACCCCAGCGCATTGACCAGCAATGCCAAAATGAGCGTCCATTTACGACTCGAACGATCGGCCAACCAACCGCCTGCGAAGTTGCCACACAACAGCCCCACGCTTCCCGTCGAGAGAATCAGGCCAACATAATCCAAACCTAAACCGCGAGATTCCGACAGGTAGATCGTCAGGTAGGGGAAAACAAATGCCCCCATGCGAGTCACGATGGTTCCGCCGTAAAGGAAAAGAAGCGAACGAGAAAGACGCCGCAGCTCGCCCATCATTCAGCGTCCTCCCATCCGATCCGCGCTTCGGCGACTTGGCGATTATTCGCATCGTTGCGGTCGGGAACGGCTCCCGTCGCAATGGCCCGCCCCAGCGCTCGGCCTTCCTCGATGTATTGGTCGACCGCTGCCTGACCTGGCTTACATTTGAGATCCCGAACCAAGCGACCCATGAACACTTCGCCAAGGAGAGAGAGCGAGTACCCTTCTTCGGTTCGGATCACCAGCCCCTCCCGTTCAAAATCATGCAACGTGGACAACTGTTCGGCCGACAGTGCATTCGCTTCCAACATTCGGTCCAACAGCGCCTGCGGTAAACCTTCCCATCGCAAAGGGAAGACCCACAGCGCGGTGTCTTTTTGGTGCACGACGCTGCACTTGGGAAGATGGTACGGAGCGTCGCCTCGCTCGACGGCCAATGCCCATTCCCGAATGTTCACCTGATTTTCCACTCGTGCTCCGGGCAGAGAAGAAATTGCCTGCGGACCGGCGCCCAACAAAAACGCCCCGTAGTGACTGGCGCCAATGCACTCGTTGCCGGCGATCGTATCGACGAATTCCGGTGCGATGCGCAGCGAGTCGACGTAGGTGTTCGTACCTCGGCGAACCCAACCCTCGCGCAGAAAGCTACCATAGGTGTGCATTCGCATCATCGCTTGATCACGGAATGTGGGCATCGCTGGAATCGCCGCTTGATCCAAGGCCGCCAGCAGCGACGGCGCGGCTCCCGGCGTTAGCAAATAGGAACTGATGGCATTGATCCGCCGCTCTTTCATGAGTTGTTGTAGATCGGTTTGCGCGATGCGCAGCGTCTGTCCTGGTAGCCCCGTGATAAGGTCAGCGTTGACCACAGGAATTCGCCCGTCGATCCATTTCAGAACGTCTTCCAGATGTCGCAGCGACTTCGGCTGACGCATGTGCTTGCGGACGTTTGCGTTGAGAGACTGAACTCCGAACGACGCTTTGGTGACTCGGTAATCGGCCAAACAGTCAATGAACTCCTTGCTGGTGGTGCTCAGAGTGAACTCGACCGAAAACTCGGTCCCGTCATGGCAACCTGGCAACTCACGCAAACGCTGCAACATATAGCCGATATGCGTGCCCACGAGATCGGGACTACCACCCCCAATATTGATCGAACGAATCGGGTGTCCTTGGATCTGCGTTTGGTCGAGCAACTGTTCTAACTGAGCAATAACAAGCCGCGAGTAACGCTCGGCCTGCTTAAAATCCAGATCGTTGCCACCCGAGAATGCGCAGAAGCGACAGCGCTGTGCACAGAAAGGAACATGGACATAGATCTGCAACGAGGCGTTTTCTAGCACGGGAGCGGCCGCGATCGCTTGACGAATTCGCGGTTCGGTCATTTCGAGATCGTCTGGCAACATCCAGTAGTCAATCGTGTTGCTGGCCAACGCATCGAATCGTGTATCGAACAGGCCGCCGCCTCGCGGCTCACACAACGGGGCATGGAAGTCACTGCTTGAGCTGGTCGCGGCAGAGAGCATAAAGGAGTCCTCCATAGTGTTCGGTCGAAAGCGGCGTCTTCCTTGCCTCTTCACCTAACGCCGAAGCGTTACACGTGGGATTTCTCGCGGCTGACAGTCATCGACAACGGCAGCCGGGCCAGGCATGCGCGGCCGACTTGGAGGCCAAGCCGAATGGAGCGAGTTCGATCGTAGAGAGCGACGGCGCGGGTGAGTGCTCGTCTCATGCCCAGCAGCAAGGTACAAGGTCGCAACGAGTTACTGCTTAGGTCGAAGTTTCGCCCAGTTGTTCTCGCAGTCGTTTGAGGACTCGTGACTTGGCAACACGTACCGATCCTGGCCGGGTATTAAGTTCGCTGGCCACTTCTGTTGCCGATTTGCCTTCGACGACGACTCGCCAAAATGCCTGCCAGGTATGGGGCTGAAAATCTTCGCGAATGAGCTCAATCGCGCGGGTGAACAAGGCGTGATCGGCTGCCATTTCCTCCGGATCCCCCACAAGCTCGTCGTCGACATCGGCATTTTGCAGCATGCGAATCCGCGCTTCCGTGCCACCAATCGCATCGACGACGGCACCCTGCCGGCGGAAAAAATCGTTGACCTTGTTGCGAGTGATCGTCCGCAACCAACCACGAAAGGTGTCACGGGAAGAGGTCTTTTTGAATGTTCGAATATTTGCAACGACGCTGCGGAATACTTCTTGCACAACATCGGCGCATTCATTGTCCGGCAAACCGGCCCGCCGGGCCCAATAGAGAATCAAGGGCGAATAGAGGTGCACCAGATCTCGCCACGCGGGCGCTCGATTCTCTTGAAGACGAAGAACCAAGCTTCGAGATGTCGAGCCGCGAACTGAATCGAGCCTGTTCATGGTCGCCGTATTCCGCAATGTTCGAGCCATGTTTAACGTTTACTTTGCATTTGATAAGCCAGAAAGCAGCCACACACCGTCAGTGACGTCGCAATGGTGAGCATCAAAATGGTCGCTCCGCGAAATCCGGTCTTGGCTCGCTGAACGACTCGGTCGAGCGGCCGTGTTAGCGTAAGCACGCCGGCCAAATCGTTGGTCTTCCAATCGGTTTTCGGAGAATCGGCATGCGTATTGTGGCATTCGATGCAACTGGCCGTCATGACCTGGCCCCGCGCATATTTGAGGTAGGGTCGGTCGTCAATGTTGACAAACTGAAAGTGCTCGAGCGCAGTGTTGATGGTCGACTCGGCGCACAGCATCGGTTCTGAATCGTCCGGTGGCGAGCCTTGAGTCGCCCCATTCACGGCTCGCGCTTTTCCCGCGTTCGCGATGAAGGCGTTGAATTTTTGCAATGTGGCCGTTTCAAATTCATCCCGTGGACGAAGCTCATCACGGAAGGAATGCTCACTGAAAATCCGCACTTCCATTTTGTTTTCGCAGCTGATGTTTTCGGCCACTTCAATTTGCACCGTCGCAGGCAAGGGAGGCCGCTGATCGCCAGATTCCCCATGCGACATGAACTCCGTTCTTATATTGCTGTAGGTTTCATTGAATTCCTCCATCATGTCCGAGTACAACCGAGCATTGTCCAAGGCCATTTCTTCAACGAACCAAGTGTTCAGCGCTTGTAAGTAAGACAATCCGGCAATCGAACTGATCGTGATGCCGAGGAACAATGCGGCCGCAAAGGGGTACTTCCTGCACCAACGCCCAAATCGTTCGGCCACACCGACGGGCCGCGCGGCGATCGGCTCGCCCTGCAAGAACCGGCGTAGATCATCGGCCAATTCTCGCGACGAACCGTAACGACGACCGGGCGACTTCGACATCGCCTTCAGACAGATCGTCTCGAGGTCGCGCGGAATCCGGTCGTTGAGTCGTCGCGGTGACCGCGGTTCGTCCTCAAGGACTTGTAGCAACAAAATACGTTTCGCACCTTGAAAAGGTGGTTCTCCAGTTAGCATCTCAAACAGGATGACGCCGAGACTGTAGATATCGGATCGGGCGTCTGCTTGGTTCGACGCTCCTCGCGCGATCTCTGGTGACATGTATGCCGGCGTGCCCATGACCTGACCATCCGATGTCATCTGCGTATCGACGGCATCCCGTTTGGCCAAACCAAAATCGGCCACGTGTGGCAAACCAAGCTCGTCCATCAAGATGTTCGAAGGCTTGATGTCACGGTGGATCACACCTTGCTCGTGAGCGTACTGCAGCGCATCGGCAATCTTGGCAATCACCTCCGCTGCTTCTTGATTCGATAACGACCGCTTCTTTAAGAGCGCTTCGAGCGTCTCTCCTTGCACGTATTCCGTGACCAGATAACAAACCCCTTCCTCGGTTTGCCCGGTATCGAACAGAGAGACAATTTGAGGATGCTGCAACGATGCCGTGCTGCGAGCTTCGCGTAAGAAACGCTTAGCTTCCTCGTCCGTCGCCACGGCGCCGGCGCGTTGAATCTTGACGGCAACCGTTCGATTCAGGCTGGTATCCGTGGCACGAAAAACGTGCCCGAACGCGCCGACACCGATTTCCTCAAGCAACTCGAACCGGCCCAAACGGCAGCTCCCGTTTTTTAGCAGCCTTGAATAATGCTTGCCGGCATCAAAAGAAACATTGCAAGGCACTTGCGACTCGATCGCAGCAACCACTTGCTCTTCGCAACGATCGGCCAATGGTTCGACGCACGTCGAAGGTGGTTCTGCCTTCAAGACTTGCAAGCGCTGAAGCAGATCGTCCTCGATGGTGTCCAGCGACGTCAGCCGGCGCGCACAACCGGGGCAATCTTCAAGATGAGTGACCATCCAATCGAAATCGACCGGCTTGAGGTCGCCCATGGCGAAGGCGGCGAGCTTGGATGTCTGGGGGCACTTACGAATCATCGCGTAGTCCTCGGCTGGGAGTCTCATTATAGGTAACGAAAGAGCGTTACACGAAACCCCGCGAGGCCCTTATTCGCGGTTCCGATCAGTCATTTCCGGCCATTTCGCGTCGGCGAAGCGCTTTCCATCCGATTCGTCAGTGCGAGCCGTCCTTCACTCCATTTCGACCTTGATGCCCTGCCCTGCTAGGATCTCGATCAGTTTATCCTCTTTTCCTCCGCCTAATAACGAGTCGACGATCTTGCCTTCTCGGGAAACGACGTAAATCGTCGGGAGGACCGGGACATGGAATTTCTCTGAAGCAATACTCTCCTCGCTGCCACTTTCGGCCGGGTCAAAAGCAAACGTAAAGTTGTATTTGGTACCACGATTTCTGCCGATCCACGCGTCGAATTGCTCCTTCTCATCAAAGACGTTGAAACTGAGCACTTCGACGCCCTGATCTTTCGTTGCTTGGTAAATTCGCTCCAGCCCCGGCATGGCGCTCAGGCAAGGAGCACATGAGGTCGCCCAAAAGTCGATGATCGTTACCTTCCCTTCGAATGCGCGGAAAGTGATCGACTCGCCCTCCGGTGTCTGGGCCGTGAAATCAGGGACCGGTGTACCGGCGGCTAGGAGCCGCTTCATTTCGACAGGCGCCTGCGACAAGGCGACGGCGCTGCCGGGTGGGTCGGTCGGAGTGAGGGTTAGCTTGTCGCCGTTAATCGTCGTCCGTCCGATATACCATTGATCCTCGATCTTGAAAGGCTCCGACAGATCGAACCGCTCTGTCGCCTTGAGCTCTTTTCCACCTTCCTTCGTGACGACTCCTTTAAAGGTGCCATCGCCATCTAAATCGACATGCAGTTGGACAAAGCGGCGCGTCAGGTCGCCCTTCACTGGAATCGTGAAAATCCCATCGTTGGAGTTTTCGCCAACGACGATGGAATAGCTCTTTTCGCCGATTCCAAGTTTGCCTGTTCGACCACTCACCTTGGCGTAACCGCCACTGATGCCTCCGTGTCGCTTGTAAATGTAAAGGCTATACGAGCCAGAAGAAGTTTCCTCTAGCGGCGTCCCCCACGACGCATGGACGGGCACCGTCGCGAAGTACGTGTTGACGCCGTCGACAACCTTGGTTTCATCCCACTTGCCATCGCCATCGTCTGTCAGGTCTCCATTTTGATTGAGATCGACGTAGAATTTGCCATTCTTTTTCGGCGGTTCATCGACCACGAAGTAGGTCACACTGCGCGGGCCATTACCAATGCGGAATGCACCATACTTCGGCTGCCTCATTCTGGCTGGCACTTTCGTGATGCCGGCCGGTTTTGTATCGACGACGAGGAACTGCTTCGGCATAAAACCCATTTTGCTGGCCTTCAAGTGGGCCATGTCCAGAATGGTGGGAGCGAGCGACAGCTCGACGGTAATTGGTGCGGGCGCTGCATCCGATCGACCTTCTTGGTCGCCCTGTCCAAAGAGAGATTCGGTTGCTGTCGTAGAGAGCAGAACGAACAAGAGCACTTGCGAGCCGAAATTTGAAAGATGCATGCGTGAGTTCACCAAGGTTCCTTGAAACGTTCCAGCCGATGCTGGTCTCGCTGCATTGTAAGTTGCCCGAGAGAAACAACCGACCCCCTGCTACCGATCTGAACAAGACGATTTGAGACTAACTTCGGAAGATCACGTGTTGTTAGTCTCGGTTTTCATCAGACGGTCCGGCGACGTTGACCCATTGGAGTTCAGCCGGCCAACCGTCGTCTGATTCGAATTCGATACCAAACGTGCCACTCTCATCAAACCGCAGCAGAAGGTGGTTCTCGCCGGCGACCAACTTCACAGGCATCGAATCACTGCGCGGATGGAAACCAGCTTGGGGCCCCTTCTCGTGCACCAGTTCTTGATTGAGCCACAACGCGATTCCGTTCTCATTCCCGATCACCAAGTTGCAGGTTTGATCGCGAGGAGAGCGAACCACCGCTGAGCAGTAAGCGCTGTCGTCGGTTGTGATCTTGCAGGCTGTCCCCACGCGCACTTCAAACGGTTTCGAGAATTCGAACTGACGAACTCCTTTCACGATGAACGAATCTGCGCCGGGCGATTCCATGGACAACAGCTGGCGTTCAAAAGCGATCCGCTCTCTGGCAGTGACCCTCCGCTTGATAGCCCGCCAATGCTGAAGTCGTATCAGCCGTTTCATCATTGCTTCCTCTACGCCACTGGCCTGGAGATGATCCTTGGTCGCCTTGAGCCACTCCACTTTCTCCTCATCGTCGGGATGAGTGACATGCAAGAGGCTTCGGTGAGCCAGTCGGTTGCGGTGCCACGAGGCGGCATCTTCCGTTCGCAACGATGCAACGAAGGCGGCCGCTCGACCCTCATCGTGCCTCGCTAGTCGTTCGATGTAGATGCCATGAATCGGTAGGACACCTGGAAATTCGTCCCAAGCAGACTGCCAAAGCTCCATCGCCGGTTCGACCTGTTCGGCATCTGCCAGTGCACAAGCGCGTCGATGCAAAGCCCGTCGGACGAGGTAAGCGGGGCCGTCACACGCTTCGCCCACTGCTAGGCTGTGCCACTTGACCGACCACAGTTCTTGTAACCTGTCGCCCATCGCAACATCGGCCGGCAGGTCTCGCGCCCATTGCTCGGCCCGTTGATACCACTTGGCAGCCGCTGCATACTGCTGGGCCTCGTTCGCGATCTCGCCGAGTCGATCAGCACAGTCGTGAGCCAGCAAGGCGGGCAATTCCGGACGACAATCACTTGCCAAATCCTCAATTCGAGTCAGCCAAGTTTCGATCCGTTCAAAATCGGGTTCTTCGACCGTCCGCTCGTAATAGGCGGCGAACGAGTCGAGTACACCGGCACACGAACTTCGCGAAGGCAGCGATGCGAAGGCCTGAATCGCCGCGTCGATTGCCGTCACGTATTCGCTCGTCGCCACTTCACCTGTCTCGTCCGACAGCTCGGCCGCCAACAACTTGGCAAGGCTTAATCGCTGCGCTGCCTTGGGATCACCCGGCTGTTCCGTCAGTTCGGCTTCCGCATCGGTCAGTAACCGTTCGACGTAATTTCGTTTCCAATCGGCCGCAAACACCCCGCCGGAAAGTAGCGCTTCCGCCTGCTGATGGTAGACCAACAGCAGGCTGTAGCTATGGTTCCAGTACCGATACCCGCCATAGTCTTTTTCGGGCAAGATACCCTCAGCTGCTGCAACGGCTTGCTCCAGCTTGGCATACTCGTCAAAAGCCGACAGTCGATCTCCCAGATGGTGGTGAACCATGGCCAACAGTGCCGATCGTTTGCTTTGGCTCAAAGCATCTTCCGATTCGACCTGCTGCAAGAGCTCTAAGGCCGCTTCATTCTCGCCGTTACGACAACGGTACAGTGCCCGGGCCAAGTTGCGATCTGAACCCCATTTCTCATCATCTTCAAAGCGCTCCACAAAAACGGCCAGTTCAGAAACCAAGTCGGCATCGACCGGCGAATCGGCAAAGAGCAGACTGACTTCGAGCGCGTCGATCGCAATCCGCGGTCGAATCTGCTCGAGAGCGGGCCGGAGAAATTGGCTTGTCCGTCGGTAACCTGGCAGGTCACCGGCTCGCGCATGAAGCCCTAAGCAATAGGCAACATCAAAGAGGTTCTTCTCTTTGCGATCGCGAACGCGACGATCGAAGGCGGAAGCGGCCGCCGTTAGATCGTCCTGCGCCACAAACTTCAAAGCTGTTTCAAATCGATCATCGGGATCGGTCGCATCGGCAAGGATCGCGCTACCAATCATCATTGCTGGGAAGAGCCAACGGACGTACCAACGCCAACCCGAGTAGGCTGCCAGAAACCAGGCAGCCGCGAGCGTGCTCATCCATGCCAACACCAGCCAGTCGTGCGTATCGTGCGAAGAAAGATCCGCATACACGGTCTCTGAAAAGAACATCATGAAAAACAAATACAACAGCAAGGCAACCAAAGAGATCTCGACGAAGCGAACGATCCGCATCCACAGGCGTTCATCGCTGGACAGGCGATAAGCGGCCGATGTCGTCGCCATCACAAGCAGGATCAGGGTGAAATACAAAATGCCTGCTCGCGGCAATTCGGTGGCAGCGTTCAACGAGACGTCCTGCTGAATCTTTTCTTTTAAGACTGAGAAAGGAGCCGGGTGCTGCTTCAAATCCGGGTACTTCCACAGCAATTGAGCGGTCGCCAAGTCATCTTGCCGAGCCATCAGGGCCAAGTCAGGCTCGACCTTCTTGTTGAGAAAATCGGAAAGAGGCCACCAGCCAAGCACCATGAACGTCGTCGCAGAAAACGCCACCGCAGCAAAGAGCCCAAACGTCGTCGTCTCGGCCCACGAAGAGGGTTTGGTCAGCCAGACGGTGAAGGCTCCCAGCAAACATGGCGAAAGCGGGATGAAGGCGATTGCCAGCACGAAGAGTGGATGACTGACATATTTCGGCAACGTAGTTATCCAGGTACTTACGTGGCCTGAAAGCAACTCGGTCATCAGCGGCGACGGTTGGCTAGGAAGTGTTGTATGAATCCAAGAGCTGTTTTGAAACTTCAGTTGCAACACGATGAGGCTGACGAAGATCGCCATCACGACACCCATCGCGGCGATCATTCCGGCCAGCGCGACGTTTTCTCGGAACCACTTCCAAGCCATGCCGCCCAGGTTGGGTGGTCGTACACTGACCGGGTCGCCCATCAACCAGCGTTCAAGGTCCTTCGCCAACTCGGCCGCACTGGAATAGCGCTGCTCGGGATCGCGTGCCAAACACTTAAGGCAAATCAACTCCAATTCGATTGGGATCGTCGCCACGAACGATGAAGGGCGAGGTGCGTCTTTATTGACGACCTGCATGACTGTCTCCATCACAGAATCGCCCTGAAACGGAGGCCGACCGGTCAGCAGCGAAAAAAGGATGGCTCCCAAGCTGTAGATATCTGCCGCCGCAGTCACGAACTTACCGCTGGCCGCCTGTTCGGGTGGCATGTAACCGGGGGTTCCCATGATCGCGCCGGTGCGCGTGACACCACTCTCATGATCGGTAATCTTGGCCAGCCCAAAGTCCGTAACCAGCGGATGTCCGTCGTTGTCGATCAGGATATTGTTCGGCTTCAGATCGCGGTGCAAAGTTCCCCGTTGATGGGCGTGATGAATCGCGTCTGCAATATCGGCAACCATACGGGCCACTTTTTGATAGTCACCCACGTACTCGTTCAGGCGATCCGCAAGCGAGCCACCTTCAATCAACTTCATGGCGAAGTAAGGCTGGTTTTGAAACTCGCCGATTTCATAAATCGGTGTGATGCCTGGATGGTCCAGCTTGGCAGCCGCCTCGGCCTCCAAATTGAAACGAGCTCGATCGTCGCCCGATGCGAACTGCCCCGAACGGATCATCTTCAACGCCACGGTTCGGTTCAGACGCTTATGGCGAGCTCGGTAGACGACTCCCATCCCGCCGCGCGCGATCTCCTCAATCACCTCATAATTGCCGAAAGAGCGTATCGGCGGCGATTCGTTAGGCGTCGAATGGGCGATCGTCTCTGAATGAGCACTGCCAGGAGCATTCTCAAACAGAACCTCAGCCTCGGGCCCTGTCGTTTCGAAGGGCTCTGGGATCGGCGGTGTTGTCTCGGATTCTGGAGGGACGTCGTCGGACATACAATCCAGTTTAACACGGCCAAATCAAGGGTTTCGGCTGGACTGGATTGAATCCGCAGAAAGAACCGATGGTGAAACGCGTTCCGGTTCCAACAACAGATCGATTCCTGCGCACTGAACTTCAATGGAACCCAGATCGGGTCGCTGATAGATTGAACCAGATCGATGGAAAACGACGGTCGGCAAAATGACAACAGCCACAATTCCTTGGAGGGTCCCGTGGTGACCTTAACGCAAGGAATCGAGATGGCATTTCACCAGAAACCGGAAAATCAATGTACACACGTCGCTCCGTTCGTTTTCGTCTGATAGCGAGATTCGCTTGGTGGACCGTGCTCGTTTCGGCCGCGTGGTCGACGGCGGTCGTCATGGTTTTCAGCCATTTCGCATCCAAGGGTATCGACTGCAGTGTGCCGATCGCGCCCTTGGGAACAATTGGCGTCGCCGTCGCATTTTATGTTGGCTTCAAGAACAGTCAGTCGTACGATCGATTCTGGGAAGGAAGAAAAATTTGGGGCGGCATCGTCAACGTGAGTCGCAGTTGGGCAAACCAGGTGTTGAGTTTCGTCTCCCGCCATCACGCACTCGACAGGATCGACGAAGCTACCATCCGAGAAATCCAGCAATCATTGATCTATCGACATCTCGCTTGGATCAATGTGTTGCGGTTTCAACTTCGACGCAAAACGCCCTGGTCGTTCGTCCCCAAGCGCAGCGCCAGAAAGTACATGCAAGAGACAGACATCGAAGCCATGAAGGCTCAGATCTGTCAACTGCTGCCGCAAGAAGAGAGCCAGACCATCTGCTCCAAGGCGAATGCGGCGACTCAGTTACTCCGGACGCAAAGCGAAGAGTTAAAACGCATCATCGAAAAAGACCGATTGATCGATGAGTTCCGCTTGATGGGAATGATGGCTCTGATCACCGAAATGTATACGCTGCAAGGCATGACTGAACGGATCAAGAATACTCCCTTTCCGCGGCAGTACGCGCACTTCAGCGGCGTCTTCGTGTTCATCTTCACCACCTTGCTACCCTTTGGGATCGTCGGCGAACTGGCCTCGCGCGGTGCGCCGATGACCTGGCTCACCGTGCCGATTTCGGTCATCATTTCTTGGATCTTCTGGACCATGGAAGCGGTGGGCGATTCGAGTGAAGATCCTTTCGAGAATTTCATTAACGACGTTCCTATGACGGCACTCTGCCGCACCATCGAAATTGACCTGCGACAAATGCTGGGAGAAACAGAGCTTCCACCAGCCTTGGTGCCCGAGAACGACGTCTTAATGTAATCACTCAGGCGCGGCACCACCTAACCTCACACGGAGGCCTTGAAGTTGTGCACGGTGTCGATGAGTGCGAGCACGTTGTCGACCGGAGTTTCGGGTAAAACTCCGTGTCCCAAGTTGAAAATGTGACCGGGCCGACCGGCGACCGATTGCAAAATTTCGGTCGTCGCACGACGGACTTCAGCGATATCGGCGAAGAGGATCGTCGGGTCGATGTTGCCTTGCACCGCGAATTTGGGCCCGATGAGATTCCAAGCATCGAGGAGCGGAATGCGCCAATCGACACCGACGACGTGAGGGCTCGCTTCGGCCAGACAGGGCAAAAGCATCGGATTTCCAGTAGCAAAACTGATCACCGGGACACCGTAAGGGAGGCCGACCAAAATGTCGCGAATATAGGGTAAGACAAATTTCCGATAGTCGGCGACGCTTAAACAACCGGCCCACGAATCGAAGATTTGGACGCATTGAGCACCGGCCACGATCTGAGCGTTCAGGTAGACCGTGACCGACTGGGCGAACCGAGTCATCAGCTCGTGCCAAGCGCCAGGGTCTCGACGCATAAGATTCTTGGTGTGGAGATAATTGCGGCTCGAACCGCCCTCGATAGCGTAACTAGCCAAGGTGAATGGTGAGCCGGCGAAACCGATCACGGGGATGTCGGCCGCCAATTCGGCGCGCGTCATCCGCACCGTTTCCGTGACGAAACTTAATGCCTCGGTATCTTCCAGCGCTGAAATTCGATCGAGATCGGACGCGGTGCGAATCGGATTGTGAATCACGGGCCCATCGCCCGCCACGTACTCAAGTTCGAGCCCCATCGGTTCGAGCATCGGTAACAGGTCAGAAAAGATGATCGCCGCATCGACGCCCAAACGATTCACGGTCGACACCATGATCTCGGTACACAATTCCGGCCGGCGGCACAGTTCGGCAAAACTGACCTTCGACCGAATGTCTCGATACTCGGGCAAATACCGCCCCGCCTGGCGCATCAACCAAACAGGCGTCACATCCACCGGCTCGCGACGACACGCTTTCATGAAGGGGCTGTCGTACCAGGGTGCATTCACATCCAACACGTCAGATGTTGGCTGAGCGAAAGCGGATTGAATCCGTTGTTTGCGTTCTTTCAACTGGCAAGCGACGGCAGCCGCTTCACGCACGAGGTGACCCATTTTGGGCCGCTGCGGTTCAAAATCGACCGGCAGTTGCTCGTCCACAAGCGCCTCGCTCGTCGTGGGACCGATCGAACAGACGACCGATTTACGAACTCCTCTCTTGAAGGCCTCGAGTACATCCATCTCCGATGCCAACTTCACTAGATGGTTAACCTGGATCGCCGAGGTAAACATCGAGACATCACGATCGGCGGCGACAATCGCCTGAATGTTGTCGCGTAAGGGGCGGTCATCTTCAGGCATGTCCCAGCGATAAACGGGAACCGAAACCGGACGCGCTCCCCGCGCTTCCAGGCCGGCCACCAAACTGGCGTTGGTTTTTCCGTATTCCTGAATTGCGACCACCTGGTTGGCAATCGGCACGTTTTGGTCGATCGTCGTTAATAACTCTCGCCACGTATTGGGTTCCGGCACGACCCAGGTCGGTTGGAGCCCGACCTCTTTCATTGCGGCGACCGGCTTGGGACCCCGCGCGATCGTCGTTACGTCCGAAAGCGTATCCAAGAACCGTTGCCGATCGACTTGCAGTTCGACCGCCGACAGCAGATGGCGAAACCCGACGCCGGTCAAAAAAATGACGGCATCGATTTGACCTGTCAGCAGCTTATTCGCGAACTCGGACGTGTGTTGATTCGATTCGATGGGCACTTCGCGCATGGAAGGACTCACGTGCGGCTCGCCTCCGGCCCGTTCAATCATGCGCGACATCTCGGCCGCGCGCCGACTCTCAAAAGCAGCGACGCGCAACCCGTCAAATGATGCCTGATCTTGACCACTCAAATTAGTTCGTCCTTGGATCGATGAGGGGCAACTGGACGAGGATTCGCGTCCCCTCCCCTACCTGACTTTTTACTTCTGCAAGACCGGCAAACACTTCCGCTCTTTTCTTGATTCCTTGCAATCCAAAGCGATCATCCGAGACGGCAGCGGTGTCAAAGCCACACCCATCATCATCGATTTGCAGCGTTAGATGGTGTTGATCGAACTTCGCGAGCACAACAATTTTGGATGCGCCCGCATGGCGAACGGCATTTCGCACCGATTCTTGCACAATCCGTAGGGCAACGCCCGCCATCAGTGGTTTGAGCGCCTCCAGCGACCCCTCGGTGACCAGCTCGATTTCCGCTGCGGTCTGTTTGCGATACTCATAAGCCAAATTCGCGATCCCCTGTTCCAGATCGATCGTCTCCGTCACGATCGGCCGCAGGCTGCTGATCATTTGGCGCGCGTCGACGACAGCAGCGAGCATCGATTGCTGCACCGTCTTCGCAGCTTCCAGCCCGGCCTCGTCAGTGGCCGGAATCGCCTCTTTCACCGCCTCCATCCACATCTGAGCACCGACGACGTGCTGCACAAATCCGTCGTGAATTTCGCAGGCGATCATTTGGCGTTCCTTCTCACCCAGCTCTAACAACTGCTGCAACAATTCGTGTTCTTTTTGCAAGTGCATCCGCGCGGCCATCAGTTCGGAGATATCGGTCGCCACCCAGAGGACACATGGGTCGGAATCGTCGCCAAAGGGTACGACGCGGCCAGAAAACCAACGTTCGACGCCCCGAACCTTGAGCGTATATTCGACGGTTACCAACTGCTTGTTTTTTAGGACCTGAGCAATGGTGTCCAAACCTAACTGTGCTTCCTGCTCCGACATAACATCGCCCAGTCGCCGACCGACCAGACGATCGGCCACCAACAGATCGGCGAGGCCAGCGTAGACGTGACGGTACTGACCTTTGCGATCGATCACCAACAGGGCAGCAGGCACCGCCGAAAGGATCGACCGCAATTGGTGTTCAGAATTCTGCAGCGGATCGGGGACCGTGACCAACGAGTTCGAGCGAAACAGCCCGCACAGGTCGCCAGATTCTTCTTCGACAAATACCTTGCCTTTGACACCGATGAGCACGTCGGCCGCGGTTCTGATTTGAAATGGTGTTTCGGCCGTGGGACCGCTCGTTGCCGACTGCATGATCGACGACCAGGTCGGCGCTACGAACAACTGTTCGAGCGGGTTCGATTCGTCCGCGTATCCGGTCACCTTCCGAAAACATTCATTCGCAGCCTTCATTCGCCCGTCGCTGGTCGCAATGAAGAGAAGATCGGCCGCGTGTTCGAAGAACAATTCAAAGTTTGGGATCGCAGGGTACATGGCGGCGCTATGAGTGGTTTGGGTTAAACAGTTCGAACGAAGCAATTCGTCGATTGATTGCACTGGTCAGTTTACGACAGGAAGAAAACTGAAAACACACTCTTATGGTGAGCCTTTCCAAAGGCCCAGATCGACTCGGCAAGTCACGTTGCGGACCGCGATCGTCAAAGCGCTCATAGAACGCAACTATAGTCAATTGACAAACTTGTGACAGTCGCGATTAGACCGACTCGGAATCAGACAATTGGATCGCCAACTGCCGACGAAAAGCGCGTTCGAACAGTGCGACTCGCCCCCTGGCGGCCCACAATTCTAAATCGGGATCACCCGTCGCCACGACTTCCAACAGCATGCGGCCCGGTTCTGCGGTAGCAGAAACCGACCGAACCCTTTGCAAATGACCGCGGTCCAAGCCGCCAGCGATCCGCAGGATGGCGGCCAACTGCCTCACACGGCGGCGATCTAATTTCCCAAGCTTACGAAAATTGGCATGCTTTTTTTTCGGCCGGGCGCCCCGATGGTAGCGGGCCACATTCGCGATCAACTCTAAATCGTGACGGCGGAAGCCGGGTAACTGACTATTTACAATCAACTGGTAGGAATGATGATGATGCTGTTTGTAGTTGATTAAGTATCCCACATCCTGCAGCATCGCCGCAGCTGTCAGCACTTCCCGGTCTTCCCCGGAAACGACCTTTGCGGCCGCGAGTTCATCATAAATCTGGCCGCACAGAAAAGCGACATGTTTGGCGTGCGCGAGGTCAGCGCCGCAGCTCACGGCAAACCCCTCGATTTGGAGCGCTGGATCGATCGTCGGTTCACGCGTCGAACGCAACGAATCGGTCATTTCGAGCAGCAGGCCATCGCGGACTCCGCCCGTGTGCACCCGCAGTATGTTAGTCCGCAGGCGATCCATCACTTCGCCCACAATCGCCACCCCGGCAATGATGATGTCGGCACGGTCGGCATTCAGGCCAGGAATCGAGCGGCGTGATTTGATCGACATACTCGACAATCGATCCAGCAGGTGCCGCACGTCGGCCCGCGTGACTCGATAACCCCAAATCATCTGCGAATCTTCACCTCGCGTCGCAATGATCATCGAAGCGAGTGCCGTGAACGTCCCGCCCGTTCCGTAAAGGACCTGCGGGGTGAATGGCCTCCCTTTGACTTCGTCCTTCAGCTCTTCCGCCGCGTGCTTACGGATCAGATGACCCGCATCGTCAAACAGTCCTTTCGAACCCGTAAATCGCTCCGTAAGTCGGACAGCGCCTAACTTCGTCGAGTAGATTTTCTCAACATGACCTGCCGACGCATAGACGATTTCCGTGCTACCGCCACCAATGTCGGCAACGGCGATATTGCTGTCCGAAATATCGAAAGCGGCCTGCACACTGCGGAAAGAATAGAGCGCCTCTTCTTCTGCAGAGATCGTTCGAATTTTCAGTCCAGTTTCTTTTTCCACCCGCTGCATGAATGCCTCACCGTTACTCGCTTCACGGACGGCACAGGTGGCGATCGTGTCTAAACGGGTGACATCGAAACTCTTCACGAGCTTGCTGAACTGCTGCAACTCAACGACGGTCCGGTCCATTGACTGCTGGTCAAGTTTCCCTTTGGCACCCAGACGATGGGCCAGTCGCGTGCTTCGTCGCTCTTCATCAATTATGCGAAACTGACCACCCTGCAGCGGACAGGCCACGACGAGTCGGATACTGTTCGAGCCAATATCGATGGCCGCTAGGCGATCGTTGGCGTCGCCAGCCGCGTCGACGTTCGGCGCCGCATCGGCATCGGCC
>CAYZRS010000051.1:24616-38219 GCA_964480915.1 uncultured Pirellulaceae bacterium
GCGATCGTTGGCGTCGCCAGCCGCGTCGACGTTCGGCGCCGCATCGGCATCGGCCGATCGATCAGTAGAACGATCAGCAGCACGATCAGCAGGCGTTCCAGCAGCGGGAAGAGCTCCCTGCTTCGAAATGTCTTGCGCCATAGAAACCTTCCTTGCTTTGAGCCTTGCGACTTTCCCTGCCGCCATGTCACGCTAACCGTAAGAAAGCAAAAAGGAGGGCCAGGACAGACCGACTGCCTCCCATTCGTGCCAAATCTGGCCAAATCGGGCCGATTTCGGCCCCATCTTACTTCCGAATATAGCGATTCAAAATCCCTCGTGAGCCGCTCTGAGCAAGCTAAACTATTAAGGACCGTTGGAACCTTCAGCCTATATTAACAGCGTTCGACTCGACAAGCCATTCATTCGAGTCGGCTCGAGTCTATCATTCCCTCATCAGCGACCGCGCCGCGTTGGTCGCTAACACGCAAGCCCCTTTCTCGCCTCCCTTCAAATCCCACCAAGCAACATGGCCAAATCTGAGTCACAGCGCAAGGCCGATCGAGATCGCAAGGAGATCGTTGAGGAACGACGCAACTCGGAATTCCGACACGAGCATTTTATCAATCGCGAGCTCAGCTGGCTCGAATTTAATTCACGGGTCCTGGAGGAAGCGGTCGACAAGTCGACACCGCTGCTCGAGCGGCTCAAGTTCCTCACGATCTTCAGTTCGAACTTGGACGAGTTCTTCATGGTCCGCGTGGCCGGATTGCGAGAACAGGCGCTCCAGCATGGTGCTCCCCAAGACGTGAATGCTGACGGCATGCCACCGCTGAGGCAACTGCAACAAATCTGCAAACGGGTCGATGCCCAAGTCACAGAACAGTACAGCTGCTTGAACAAGACGATTCTGCCTGCACTGGCGAAAGAAGGGATCGTCATCGCCGACTATGAGGATCTGGAAGATACGACGCACGTCGACAATTACTTCGAGCGAGTCCTGTTCCCGGTCATCACGCCGATGGCGATCGATCCGGCTCATCCACAGCCCCGCTATCACAACCGGGCGATCTATCTGATGGCCCAGTTGCGCCGTCGAAAAGTGCTGGGACCGAAACGACTGTTTGCAGTCGTCCAGTTACCGCAACTGATGCCTCGACTTGTGCCCACTGCGCCGCCAGGTGAAACCAACGGCAAAGGGCAGTCATTCATCTTGATGGAGAATCTGATCAAGGCCCACTTGCCGAAATTGCTGGGTGGTTTCCAGGTCGAGCAAACGGCCACGTTCCGTATCACACGCGATAGCGACGTCGACATCATCGAGCAAGAATCGGATGACATGCTCGTTCTGATCGAAGAGCGGCTGCGAGCCCAACGCCGCGCCGATGCTGTCCGTTTGGAAATCTCGGCCGAGGCGGACGAAGCGCTGGTGAACGAAATTCTCGAACAAGAAGAACTGCGAACCGAATCGAGCGGCCCCGCGAATTACACCGAACTCTACCGCATCAACGGCCCACTCGACCTGACCGGCTTCACCGACCTCTTGAAACTGCCCGGCTACCCGAGGTTGCACGACCCGCCGTTCACGCCGCAGAATACGATGCGGACACAGCGGCCTGGCGAAAACTTCTTTGACGCAATCCGGCGACGTGACGTGCTGCTCCACCACCCGTTCGATTCGTTCGAGCCGGTGGTCGAATTCGTTCGGCAGGCGGCCCATGACCCAAATGTGCTGGCGATCAAGCAGACACTCTACCGTACTAGCGGTGACTCACCGATCGTCAAAGCGCTGATTGAAGCGGCCGAAAACGGGAAGCACGTGACCGCCATCGTCGAGTTGAAAGCTCGCTTTGACGAAGCGGCCAACGTGAACTGGGCACGGCAAATGGAAAGCTTCGGCGTCCACGTCGTCTACGGCTTCTTGGATTTGAAAACACACTGCAAGATGTCGCTCGTGGTGCGCAGAGAAAATGACAGTGTCAGTCGGTATGTCCACATGTCGACCGGTAACTACAATCCGACGACCGCCAAGTATTACACCGACTTGGGCCTGTTCACGGCAAACGAAGATATCGCAACCGATGTCAGCGCCCTGTTCAATCTGCTGACCGGCTACTCGCAAGGTCACAAGTGGCGGAAGCTGTCGATTGCACCCGAAAATTTGCAGTCAGACATCATCCGTTTGATTGATGACCAAGCAGAACGTGCCAGGAAGGGCAAGCCGGCCCGGATCTTTGCAAAGCTCAATTCGCTGGTCGATCCGCTGACGATCGAAGCACTTTATCGAGCCAGCCAAGCGGGAGTCGATACGGAATTGGTCATCCGCGGCATTTGCTGCCTGCGACCCGGCGTCAAAGGCATTTCCAAAAACATTCGCGTGTACAGCATCGTCGATCGATTCCTCGAACATAGCCGCCTGTTTGTGTTTGGCCCCGACAGTAACGCGAAGATCCTGCTCTCCAGTGCTGATTGGATGCCGCGAAATTTCTATCGCCGCGTCGAATTGATGTTCCCCGTTGAATCGCCCGCCCTCCGCAAGCGGATCCTGAACGAAATCATACCGGCCTATTCGGCCGACAACGTCAAATCTCGAGAACTGCAGGCCGATGGTACTTACCGTCGGATCAAACCGAAGGACTCTCAACCGACCTATCGTTGCCAGGAAGAACTTCTGGCCGAGTCGGCTCAGTTCCAACTACAAACTTGGGGCGAGGAAGATAGAATCAATCGCAGACGAAAACGGAAAAAGCAATGAGGCACGCTCCGGATGCAACGACGATTGATTGTCATGAGACACGCCAAGAGCGATTGGAATACGTCGGCTCAGTCTGATCACGAACGACCACTCAACGGGCGGGGCCGGCGAGATGCGCCCCGCATTGCGGCCCGACTCGTGGAACTCGGCTGGCAACCCGAGGAAGTCGTTAGCAGCGATTCGACTCGGACAACAGAAACGTTCGAGCTGATGGCCAATCACTTCTCGGACGATCTCACCGTCCGGTTTTTGGGTTCGCTCTATCATGCCGGGCCGGCCGAACTGGCCGCCGCGCTGCAAACCATTCCCGATTCGGTGACCACCGTGATGGCCATCGGTCACAATCCTGGCTGGAGTTCGGTCGTCCACTGGCTGACCGAAGAGAGCGTCGGACTCACCACGGCGAACGCAGCACTCTGTCATGTCGAGGCGGACAACTGGCAGGAGGCGGTGCACCTGGCCAGCACCTGGCAACTGGAAGAAGTGTTGCGACCGCGAGATCTTTGATCGCACCGAACCGCACGGCATCGCACTACATCACACCATGGGCCAGTCGGCTGCCCGTGCGGAACCTGGTGGAACTCGATACCGAGAATCGAGGTAGGGACAGTGGCAGGATCGCTCTTAGCCTTCTTCCGCTTTGACTTTGCTGCTCCGTTTTCCGTTGCGGCAGATGACGAACAGGGCCAAGCCGATCGACAAGATGACCATCGCGTAGGGAAGCACCCAAGAATCCTTCGGCCCCTCATCTTCGCCGATCTGTGCCCACAGGACGGTCGTCTGACCGAGCATCAATGCCAGCAACCAACAGCCGGTCCTTACGATCTGACGGAATGAATTCATGGTCTTTTCTTTGCTCGACTTTCCTGTGCTCGATCCGCCAACGGTGGCGTGAGTTCTTCCTCGATCCACTTTAACTCGGCCGCGGCGACTCGACAACAATTGCGTTCCGCCGGCCACCTTGGCACCGGCGGCACCGGTCGCCCGATGATCGATCGCTGACGGCTCTAATTCAAAATCGCTCGTACCGCAGCGACTATCTCATCCGCCGACAACGCGACTTCTTGGCTGGTTCGCGCTTCAAGGTCCTTCACTTGGCACGTTCCACCCTGGAATTCGTTCTCACCCGCGATCAGCGCCACGCGGAAGCCATGATCGGAAGCGTACTTCAATTGCTGTCCCAATTTCTTCGGTTCGAGGTAGAGCTCGACGCCCAAACCGGCACCGCGCAGCTCAGCCGCCAAGCCCAGGTAATCGTGCAGCCGATCTTTTTCGAAGTAGGCGATCAGGACGTCGGCCGTCGTCTTCGCTGGCTCGATGAGGTTCAGTTCCTCCATGGCCGCCAGAAGCCGATCGAGCCCCAACGAAGCACCGATGCCGGGCAGCTCGCGCTTCGAGTATTTTTCCGCCAGGTTGTCGTAACGGCCACCGGAACAAACGCTGCCAATCGATGGCAGCTGGTTCAATGTCGTCTCGATGACCGTGCCGGTGTAGTAGTCCAAGCCACGTGCAATCGAAACGTCAATCACCAGGCGTTCACCATTCACTCCGGCAGCCGCCGCCCCGGCACAGACTTCCCGTAATTCGGCAACTCCCTGCAAACCGGTCTCGTTGCCGGCGAGCAGCGATTCCAGCTGAGTGATCACTTCCTCGTTGGTTCCCTGGATCGCCGCCAGCTTGAGCACCTCGTCGGCTTGAGCGTCGCTGAGCCCGGCCGTCGCTGCCAGCTCTTTGCGAACTCCTGCGGGGCCGATCTTCGCCAACTTGTCGAGAGAACGCAGTACGAACGTCGACTGTTCGGCCAGATCGACTTTCTCCAAGAGCCCGTTGAGCACCTTGCGATTGTTGAGCGTGATCGTGAAATCAGAAATACCGATGGCCGTGAAAAGGTCATTGACGACCAACACCATTTCGATATCGGCGCCGATCGCTTTGGTACCGATCGTATCGAAGTCACATTGCATGAACTCACGATAGCGACCTTTCTGCGGTCGTTCGCCACGCCAAACGGAAGCGATGTGGTAGCGTTTGAAAGGTGTCCCCAGTTCGTTGATGTGCTGCGCGGCGTACCGTGCGAGCGGTACCGTCAGATCGAATCGCATACCGACGCTTCGACCACCCTGATCTTCGAAGCGATAGATTTGCCGGTCGGTTTCATCACTACCTTTGCCGGTCAGCACTTCGAGGTATTCCAGGGCCGGCGTATCGATGGGACAGAAGCCGTACGATCGATAGACGCGTCGCGCGGTCTCGATCAATTTTTCTCGAGGAATCATGGCCGAGGGCAAGAAGTCTCGAAAGCCTTGCAGCGTGCGCGGTTGAATCGTCATGCGGTTCGCTAAGAAATCGGTCGCGGTTTTGCGGCCCAGTGGCAGCTTGGAAGGTTTGTTATATCACAGGACCAATCAACCGATCACGGGGAGCAATTCCGGCTTGGGGCTTCTCAGCCCGGCACCCTTCTGAGGGAACACTGCTTCCATGTACTCGTAAATCTGTTCCGGTGTCTCGAAGTATTTGTCGTAAGTCCACTCATCCTCGTACTCGCATTCCTTCGTCGAGTAATCGCGGCAGATCTGCGGGCGTGTGTCGTAGATGCCACACCGGTGATCGTCCTGCAAATGGCGACAGACCGTGTGGACCAGCAAGTACCACGTCTCCTCCTCCACAAAGACGGTCGCCCGCTCGTGCAGCAGATACCAACGGATGTATTCCAATTCTTCTCTCGAATCGGGCGTGTCGATAGGCAACGCAAAATAGCGACAGCATTTGGCCGTGCAGTGATCACACAGATTGGCGTCTGCTGGCAAGTCTTCGCGGCGAGGTTTGGTAACTTCGATCATGACGATGCGTGGTAACCGTGAATTGTGGCGGGTCCGAATTCTTGATCGGTTACGGTAGCACAGCCGAGTCGCCCTCGCCAGCAATTTCTGGCACCTTTCGACTTGGCACTCCGTCCAGACTTCTCTAATCTTTCGCTGGGAGTGTTCCTCCAGCATTGCTATCAAGACAGACTCGCACAACGCTCCGACGTTCGCGACTCCACCTTTTTCCTGAGCTCATATTCATGCAAATCGTGATCACCGCGGTCGGGCCTGACAACGTCGGCTTGGCCGATCCCATCATTCACTATGTGACCGAACAAGGCGCTAACATCGCCGAAATCCAAATGTACGATCACGACGAAGAGGCAATCTTTGCCATGCTTTGTCGATTGACCGTCGACGGACTAGCGATCACCGATCTGCGCAATGCCATGAACGACATTGCGAAAGGGACCGGCTTGTCGATTCGAGTTTGGTCACCCGACGAACACAAGAAACCCCGCCTGGCGATTTGCGTCACCTATCGACCCGAACCGGCGCTGGCGCTACTGCGTGCCATTCGTGACGGACAAATCCAAGCCGAAGCGGCCGTCATGATCGGCAACCGGAAGGCATGTCGCGGCATCGCCGAACAGTTTGGCGTCCAATGGGAAATGATCGGTGACGACAAAGGCAAGGCCGACGAAGACGAAATGGTTCGACTGCTTGATGAACATGAAGTCGATTACGTGGCGCTGGCGCGGTACATGCGAGTCTTACCGGCCAGCACTTGCTGGCGGTTCGCCGGCGGGCGGATCATCAACCTGCACCACGGCCTGCTGCCCGGCTTTCCCGGCATACGCCCCTACCACGACGCCTACGAGAATCGGATGCTGACGTTCGGCGCCACCTGCCATTTCATCGTTCCCGAACTAGACGCCGGCAATCAGATCATTCAACAAACCACCTTCAACGTGCCACCAGGCACACCGCTGGAAGAAGTCGTCCGCTTAGGCCAGGAAGACAACGAGCCCCGTTGTTTGGTGGAAGGAGTCCGCCGTGTGGTCAACCAAGAAGTGAGACTCCACTTCCATCGTGTGATCGCATCGAAACCGGCATCATGACCGACCAGCGAGACGACCTGCCTGTCGCCGCCGTCCAGTTGAATTCGACGGACGACAAAGTGGCCAACCTTGCAGCGGCTGAGACCGCCATCCGCGCCGCGGCTGACGCCGGCGCTCAATTGGTCGTCTTGCCAGAACTGTTCACTTGCCTAGCCGACTTTCCCACGATCCTCGCGCAGGCAGAACCGATCCCCGGCCCAACGACGGATCGAATGAGTCGCCTCGCGGCCGAACTGGGGATTCATCTCTGCGCCGGCAGCATCTGCGAAACGTCTGACCAAGCGGGACGCGGCTACAACACAGCCACCCTCTTCGACGACACAGGCCAACTGCTTGCCAAGTATCGCAAAATGCACCTGTTCCAAATCGATCATTCCGACCAGCTCCGCTTGAGCGAACCCGACTTCATGCTGCCCGGTGATCAGACCGTCGTCGTCCGTACGAAGCTGGGACGACTGGGGCTGGCCACCTGCTATGACCTCCGATTCCCCGAGCTGTTTCGGGCGCTGCTCGATCAACAGGTGGAAATCGTCCTTTTCCCATCCGCCTTCACTTACTTCACCGGCGCCGCTCACTGGCAAACGTTAATTCGCGCTCGGGCGATTGAAAATCAATGCTTCTTCGTCGCCGCCAACCAAGTCGGCTATCACAACGCAACACTTCGCAGCTTTGGACATTCGCTGATTGTCGATGGCTGGGGCAATGAATTGGCCGTCGCCGATGAATCCCATCCGGCCACCATTCATGCGTCGTTAGAATGGAATGCATTTGAAACTTTTCGCAGACGGATCCCCGCAACCCACAATCGCAGATTGCATCCCTAACAAACGACGCACTCGACACCGAGACGAACACCGAACGAGGCGCGGAGCACGCTTGCGAGCTGTCGACGAACAAATATTTCAGGAGATGTCAATCCTCTGAACTCCCACCACTGTGAAAAAACTTTTTTCGTAGTGGTTGGTTGACAACAGCTTCCACGTGAAGAGAATGTGAAGCAATCGGAACGGATGACGTTACTAATTTCACTGCCAACATGTTCGCAAACGCAGTAAGCGTTCGAAATATGGCGGGTTTTGAATAACAACTTGGCTCTGCTAAATGGCGCAACTTTTTGGCGCCGGCCGACGTTGTAGTAACTCACTGTTCCCGGACGAATCATGGGGGCGGCGAGAGGGAGCGACTGTCGGCACCAGCAATGGTGCGAGCTCGGATGTTCCCCCCGATTTTTTCTACTCTGAATAAATCTTCTCAGTATGACGGCGAACAAACGAGTGTCCTGCGCTAAGGACAGCGCAATCCACTCGTTCGCAGTCGCAGTCTGGCTTCAAGAGACTTGGCAGCCAATAATTTGTGCATGAAAACCTGCCTCATCGGTATCGGCTCCAATCTGGGAGATCGTCAGCGCAACGTCGAAGCGGCTGTTGAGCGAATCTTAGCGCACCCCCAGTTGGAACTACGGAAACAAAGCGGCTGGCTGAGCAGTGCACCAGTAGGAGGTCCTGATGATCAGGGCGAATTTCTCAACGGAGCCTTGGCGGTAAAGTCGACACTCCGACCGCTCGATCTACTGGACCACCTGTTGCGCACCGAACGCGACATGGGACGAGTTCGGGAACAGCGCTGGGCCCCCCGGAACATCGATCTCGATCTGCTGCTCGTCGACGGAGAATCTTTTTCCAACGATCGATTGACGATACCCCACCCTTGGATGACCATTCGACCATTCGTGATCGATCCGGTCGCAGAGATCGCGCCACATTTAGAGCATCCGACGATTGGCTGGACCATGGAGCGACTGTCGGAACATCTGCACACGGCGCCGAATCGTATCTTGCTGATCAGTTCGTCAGAAAAATCATGCCGACTGAGCCTGCTCAGTGCACAGGACCACCTGCCACTTCATGTGACGCCGATCGAAGTCGGATTGACCATCGATTCGGTCGGTGTCGCATCGAGCAGCCGAAAGGAAACGTCGATCAACGCAGCACGACACCCCTCACAAGCGCCCGAGACGTGGGAAGTACTGACGGTGATCGCGGAAGAGACTCGTGCGGGTGAATTGGCCAAAGTCCTCAGTTCGGCACCCGCTGTGAAACTGACTGTCTGCGTGACCGATGGTGAGACGGAACCATGGATGGTCAAGACGGCCGAACGGTCAGGGAAGGGTCCGGTCCTGGCGTTGGATTGCAACAATGAAGCGCGGCTGCAACACGACGTGAAAGCTGCTTTGGAGGGAATGTCTTGAGTACGGATCATGCGGATACGTCGGCCAGCTTACCCGTCGTGCGCACTTGTCAGCAGATGTACCAAGCAGTCTTGGCGGCCAAGCAAGCGGGACAACGCGTCGGAGTCGTCATGACGATGGGGGCGCTTCACGACGGCCACTTGAGCCTTGTCGCCGCTAGTAACAAGGCGTGCGATTTCACCGTCGTTACCATTTTCGTGAACCCAACTCAGTTTGCACCGACTGAAGATCTCGAGAAATATCCGCGCGATTTGGAAAGTGATCTGGAAAAGCTATCGACGTTTTCCGTCGATGCTGTATTCGCACCAACGGTGGAAGAAATTTACCCCGATGAGCAGGCCACGTCGGTTCACCCGAATGAAATTGCCAAGCGACTAGAAGGTCGCAGCCGCCCCGGCCATTTCGCCGGTGTGACCACCATCGTCCTGAAACTGCTGAACATCATTCCTGCCGACATCGCTTTTTTTGGCCGCAAGGATTATCAGCAGTACTTGGTCATCAAAAAAATGGTGGAGGATCTGAATCTGTCGGTCGAAGTTCGCGGCTGTCCCACCTTGCGCGAACCGGACGGTTTGGCCATGAGTTCGCGAAATCGATATTTAAGCACCGCAGAACGTCAACAGGCGCTATCGATTTCAGAAAGTCTGACGATGGCCGAAGAACTTGCTAGCGAAGGCGCCCAGGCGGGCAACATTGCCGCTCAAGTTCGACGTCATTTGGCAGCGGCCGGAATTCGAGAAATTGACTACGTCGCCATCGTCGATGCCGAAACGTTGGAAGATGTAAAAACGATCGCCAAGCCTACGCTTGTCGCGATCGCAGTCCGCGTGGGCAATACTCGGCTGATCGACAATCGCACTATCCAATCTGCCTAAAAATCACCTACCCTCGGGCTGAAATCTAGTCGGCAATGCAGCGCCCAATCGTTGGAGCGACGATCCTCATGTGGCAAACCCTGATAACGATCCCCGAACGGATAGGACCGCTGCCCGTCTTTGGCTGGGGCTGGGCATTGATTGTCTGGACGGTCGCCTGTGCCATCACGCTGTTGGCTGTTACCAAGAAGTATGGGCGAGAACACGCGCTCGGTTCCGTTCCGTTTTCGCTGCTCGTCGCCGCCTTGCTCATCTTCGTTTTACCGATGCTGCAGGTCGAGCGTACCTTACCTGGCGGCGAACGACTTTACGGTCTGCCCATCCGAGGCTACGGCGTGATGCTGATGTTGGGCGTTGCTGCGGGCGTCAGACTGGCGATTCATCGCGCGAATCAACGCGGTCTTAGCGCCGACGTGATTCTCAGCTTAGCGACCTGGATGTTTGCATTGGGAATCGCCGGAGCTCGACTACTGCACGTGGTGCTCTTCTGGGAACAGTACAAGAGTCCCAGCCTCTGGACGACGATCGGGCGGATTCTCAATGTCCCTCAAGGTGGGCTCGTCGTTTATGGTTCGCTGTTCTGTGCGCTGCTGGCCTTCTTCCTGTTCATTCGCAAACACAAACTGCCTGGGTTTGTGCTGGCCGATGTCATTGCGCCGTCGATGTTGCTCGGGCTTTGCATCGGTCGCATCGGCTGCCTGCTCAACGGATGTTGTTATGGCGGACCGTGCGACTACCCTTGGGCCGTGCAGTTTCCACCGGAGAGCGTTCCCTATGCGGAACACCTGCGGGATGGTTCCCTACACGGATTCGGCTTTCGCGCCGAAGACGATACGGTCGCGATTCAATACGTCGAAGCTAACAGCCAACTGGGAAAACTCGGTTTGGCAGCCGGTGATGTCGTCAGCCGCGTCAATGGTCGCAGCCTGACCGAAGCCGGCGTGGCGCCTGGCGACATGATGGTTTACTTGGTCGAATCGGCCGGGCGGCACCTAACGATCACGACGCAGGACGGCCGAGACCTCACTTCGTCGCTCGACCAATTACCAGCGCGGACGACGCCGCTCCATCCGACGCAGCTCTACAGTTCGATCAGTGCCCTGGCGTTGCTGTTATTCTTGCTCGCGTGCGAACCCTACCTCACTCGGGATGGGCAGTTGATGACGTTGATGATCGCCATCTATCCGATGATCCGTTTCTTGCTAGAGGTCATTCGCACGGATGAAACTTCGTTTCAATCGACCGGCATGACGATCTCGCAAAACATCAGCCTGTTGCTCCTGGTGGTAGCCATCGGGATGTGGTTCTATTTGCGGAAACAGCCGGCCGGCAAACGTCGCGTCATCGCCACGGCGATTTAATTCGAGCGGGCGGCGCTCCTAAACCAGGGCAAAAGTCAGTTCGGCTTCTAACGGCTTCCCTGATTCCGATAGAATGAGCCACCAGAACAAACCGGCCGTTTCCGCGTAGAAACGACGTGTCGGCTGTTTTTGGGAACTTTTTCCCGCTCACGCGCATCTCATCATAGGCCATCCGTGCTGGACGACAGCAATTCACGAACCGACGGACATTTGATCGCTGAGGCGTTGGCTGGCCAACCCGAGGCTTTTGGAGAATTGGTTCGCCGATATCAAGATCGCCTGTTCCATTCGGTTGTACGAGTCACCGGGTGCCCCGTCGAAGCGGAAGATGTGGTCCAAGACGCTTTTGTCCAGGCCTACACGAAACTGGATCGGTTTAAAGGGGAGAGTCAATTCTTTACTTGGCTGTACCGCATCGCGTTCAACACTTCGGTCAGCCGGCACCGCAAAAAAAAGCCAACCGTTTCGATTGATAAGCAGCGCGAGGCGATCGGAGACAACCTGCCCGATGGGCAACCGCCCGTCGAAGCGGCACTCGAACGTGACGAGCAAGTCAGACAACTAGAAGCCGCGCTATTAGAATTGCCCGAAGACCAAAGAACGATCTTGGTCTTGCGCGAACTCGAAGATCAATCCTATGACGAAATTGCCGCCATTTTGGATTTACCAGCCGGCACGGTGCGCAGTCGCTTGCATCGCGCTCGAAAACAACTGCACGAGTTACTGAAGACGCGACACGAACAATTTTTTTGATCTCATAATTTCATTTACCCCATTTTTGTTAACCCTGTGCCTTGTCGCATCGCCAGCGAGGCGAATCCTGTAAACCCGCATGACCGAAATAGACCCTTTTGACGACGAGCGCCTAAGCGCCTATCTGGATGATGAACTTTCGCGCGACGAGCGCGAGCAGTTCGAGCAATTCATCAAGGATCGGCCCGACTACCGCCAAGCGATGGACGAGCTGCAAACCATGCGCTCACGTCTCAAGGCGCTACCGACCGCTGCACTCGGCAACGACTTTGCCGATCGCGTGCTGCGGAAAGCAGAAACCGCCACCTTGATCGGCGACCGGCAAACCGACAAGGCGACGCAAGCTACCGTGCCCGCGGACCGTTCCACTTGGACGAGAGCGCGCATCTTGACCATCGCCGGCGCACTGGCCGCCAGCCTATTGGCCCTGCTGATCCTGCCAAGCCAGCTATCAAAACAACCTTCGGTTGCCATGGCGCCGTCCGGCGACCCGGCCGGCGAGCCGGCCGCCGAATTGCGATTCGAATCTTCATCTTCGGCTGCCAACGAGACGATCCAGCCAGCATCGCTGCCCCATGACGAAGCCGATTTTTCGTCGGAGGCCGATTCGGTCACGGCCGCTGCAGAAGCGGCGGCCCAACCGTTCGATGACGACGTTCCGGCCGCTGTCACGACCGACATGATGTTTTTTGAGGATCGCGAAGGTCCGGGCACCGCTGGTGCCGGGGCAGGTTATAGCGATACGCCTGACCGATCCGCAGCCGGTGGCATCGTTTTCGCATCGATCGAAGATCGGGAATACCAATTGCTGGCCAGCCAAGCTCATGAGCTGTTTCAAACACTCGAACCGGAAGCCAACGCCGGAGACGGTTGGGACATCGTTTTGACGACGGAACTACGCAGCGCTCAAGACTGGAGCGGGCTCAAAGCGGCGCTCGCCGCCAACTCGATCCAACTCGTTCCCCCGCCAGCGGTGGCCAGCGCAAACTTTGCTCGAACTGCCAGTGAGTCGGATGAAGAGATGGTCAACAGCGAAGATGGGCTGATCGATAGCGATTCGAATCAGACGATTCGGCAAGATTCTGAAATCTTCAATCAGAAATTGCAGCTACCGCTCGCTGCTGCACCGACCGTTGGAAAAAATCGTCGACGTACGGTCGGGACGGCAATTCGCAAACAAGATTCCGAGGCGGTGCCCACTCATCTCCTTTATGTCGAAGGGACACGATCGCAGTTAAGCCAACTCGTCGATGAACTTTCGGTCTCTCAGTCCAATCAGATTCTTGAAGTGGTTCAAGATCAGGCGGTGCAGAAAACTCCCATGCGTCAGCAAACCAAAAACGTTCCGCCGCAACAGAAATTCAGCAAGGGAAACTCCATCTCACCGGGGCGAGCCATTCATCTGGGGCAGTCGCCGTTGAAACGGACGGCCACACAGAAGGCACAGCAAGACCGACAGCCCATGCGGGCAGCACGCTCATCACCACTTCGAAATACGTTGCCGGTCGAAGAGGCGAAAGACCAAACACTGATGCGTGGCCTCATTATTCTGCAAGACGTTTCCGAGCCACTTACCGACGAGGATAACGAAACGCCAAATGATGAGGCAGCGAACGAGTCGTCTGACGCGGCCGAATAGCCGCCACGCGGCGCGCTCGCGGCACACGACACTTGGAGTCTGACGGTTGTAGGAGTAAACTGGGCACA
>CAYZRS010000052.1:0-34205 GCA_964480915.1 uncultured Pirellulaceae bacterium
CCCGTCGGCTGCTCGACGCCACGGCGGACAGCATCGATGGCCTTTCCATGGTCAATTGCATCGCTGCCAACGTGATCACCTTGGACGGCCAGATGGCATTTGAAGGTCAAGCGCGGGGCGTCGGTGGCGTAGGAATCCGCGACGCCGTATTGAAGCAAGTTCAATTGTTCGCGCCGCTTGCCGAAGAATACGGGATTGAGTTGGTTGGCGTGGGCGGTGTTAGCACGCCTGCTGACTACCAGGCATTACTCGCGGCAGGCGTGTCATCGGTACAGATTGCCACGGCCGCGATGCTTGATCCCGAGCTGCCCAAGAAGATTCGTAAGGCGGTCGACTCGAATCGTCACGCGCCCTAATCGTTGCCGTGTCCTCTCCCCATCGCGGCGGTTGTGTTGTTTTTTGAGCTGTGATTCACTTTCATTTACGTTTCTGACTCGGAACGCCAGAAACCGAAACAATGTGAGAAGAGCCCCTGGCTACAGGTGTCGTCCATATCAATACCGATAAGCTCGAACGCCTCACGACTTTTCCATTGCGTACTCCAGAACGACAACGGCCGAAATGACCAGCGACGTCACAACGACGCGAAGTGACTCGATCGCGATTTCAAAGCCCAGGAATGCGCCATTCCGCACACCCCGGTTATTCCACCGCACACTTTCCGACAGCATTTTGGACGGCAATTCGTCTCGAATTCGCTGTTTACCCTGTTTGGAACGAGCTTTGCAAACGGTCTATATTGCTTTCTCTTACGTTCAAACCACACGGGAGCTGAATTATGGATTATCGCGTTTCTGGCGTCATGAATCACAACGTGATCTCTATCAACTCGAGTAACTCGTTGCCCGAAATGGAATCGATGGTTGGCAAGCATCGCATCTCGGGCTTTCCAGTTGTCGATGATGGCAAGCTAGTGGGAGTCGTGACGACGTCCGACCTAGTTGGGAACTTATGCCCTGCCTTCGACGCGAATCGGGTGGCGTCCAGTGACGCCGAACTCGGGAACCTAATCGCTTCGTCAGCCGGCGATGTCGCATCCGCCGCAACGGTTGCCGAAATCATGACCCGCGATCCGATTACTGTCGCCCCCAATGACCTGCTTCACGATGCGGCCGATCTTATGTATGAACACCGCATCCACCGTGTTTTTGTCGTTGATGATAGCGACGTTGTCGGCGTGTTGACGCCATTCGATTTTGTCCGACTTTATGCAACGGATCGATTGAGAGCTGGATCAAAACCGAAAACGCTCGATTTCTAACTCACTTCCTAGATCGCTCCCGAAGTTTCCCGTAGCGATCGTCGCGTGGTGGTTTCTGCGGTGATCGCTGTTGACTTCGAGCAAGCGTCAAATCGGCAAAGAGAGGCAAATGATCCGATGCAATCGCCGCTTTGGAGCTGGCGATTGCAGCCGGCACGCTTGCTTTAAAATCACCAATGCTCGTAAAGAGATGATCAATGCAAAACAGGCTCTTCGTACTTGGCCAGGTCGGGGAGACGTCAGGCTTCGCATTCTGCTGCTCAAATCTCGCCGCCAACATCCGGAAGGTGCGTGAATTGTGCATCGCATTGAAATCACCTAATAAGATCGCTGGGCCTTTTCTCCACGCATCGTCCATCCAACCGTCCGACAACAACGCCTGAGCCTGCAAGAATCGCTCGGCTGGATAAATACTCAGATGGGTATTGATAATCTGCACCGCCTGCCCGGACGGCAAGTCAATTTCGACCCAGAGCGCGCTCCGTGGTTCGCGATTTTGCTTCGCTGTTGGCAGACGGCCGGTTTTCACTTGCCTCATGGGGAAGCGGCTTAGAACTGCATTACCGTACTTTTCATCAGCGACCTCCCATGCCGGGTGGAAACTAAATTCCATCTCCAGGTGGCGTGCAATCTCTTCGACCTGATGAAGATGTCCAGACCGAGCGCGGGCCACGTCCAATTCTTGCAGCGCTATGACGTCCGCTCCAGCTTGTGCGATGACTCGAGCAATTCGCTTGGGCGAATGCAGGCCGTCCATTCCAAGACAGCCATGAACGTTGTACGTCATCACGCGAAAAGTACGGTTCCCTCTTGGCAATGCCTTGATTCTTCGCCCGACAGTTTCCGCAAGAAACTGCTTGGCCGCATCGTGCAGGTCCTCTGGTCGCAGATAGTTTCCGGGGCGCACATGGGCGGGGACGTCACTGGGTAAAAGTGCAAACGCGCTGGTTTCGTTCGGACCGAATCCGGCGTGAGCTCCATTCTGCAGTGGAAAGCTAATCGGCGGCTCGCCAGGAGCCCAACCGCTCAAGACGATTTCGCCCGCATCCGGGTGACAACACAATTGACTGAGGTCGCCGCACACTTCGCTTTTGAATGGATGGTCAGCAAACAGTTCTTCCCGGTCATAGGGCAAGACAAACTCGCGATCGTCGGCAACAACAAAGACGACATCGTCAACGGCATCGCGTCGCACCAGCGCGAGAGGCACACCGTGATGCACTACCAAGCGCTTCGCAATCGCAACTCGCTGGTCAAATGTCGACTCACGGTTAAGGTAGACGTGCCCGATCGGCCCGAGTGCCGCGACTTGAATCTCGCCCAACTCGGCACGCCGCACGTCGGCGAATTCACCGAACAGCTTGGCAGCCAACCAGCCTGCGCTCAACCAGGCCGCTCGGCTCGAATCGTTGTTCAGGGGGTTTGAGCCACGACTTCCCGACGGACCGTTTGACAATTCCTCACTCCCGAGAATGTGATGGACCGCCTCTTCGACCGAGGCGTTGATTTCTTGGTCGTTGATGAAAAGATAAGGCGTCGTCTTCTCTTGCCCATGATCGGAGATGATCCACACGTCATAATGCCGAGCCGTCGCCCGCTGAGCCATCACCCGCAGTCGGCGAATCGCCGCATCGATGCCCTTCAGTGTCCAACGGGCAAATCGCGAATCGGGCTGGCGCCGATGAGCCTGCTCATCATAACCCAACAAGTTCAAATAGATCGTAGGCAGTCCGCGAACGGTATCCATGATCGCGCCATTAATCGCCAGCTCTCGCATCAGTATGACAATGACGACACGTCCAGGAATCATGAGAAGTTCCTGCCAGAATTCTCGGACGCTGAATCCGCGGGCAAAATCGAACAGAGCGAGAGCCAATTCGATCACCAGCAGGCCGACCGTTCTTAACGCCGTAAACGAATAGAAACTAGCAACAAGCAGCATTCGCCACGGATGCACCTGTCGCAACAGCATACCCCAGCCAAGACTTGACGCGCAGAAATGTGCTTCAACTGCTCCGCCGTCGTAGATGTTGCAGTACGAACTGCCGCCGGCCAGCAACCCTTCCGTATGATCGGCCAGCCGTTGCTGTACATCGGCAGCTGCGTCTGGATCGAACATGCGTCGAACTTTCTTGGTACGTCTGTCGCGAAACCCAAATGCCGGTACGGCGCACCGCTTTCGATAGAACAATTCCCCCTGAACTGCTGGAGTCGACGAAGGCAGTCCAGAGTAGAGTCGGCTGTTTCGATAGTGCTCGCGATCGAGCAAGCTCTTCAAGAAAGGCATCCGGCCGGATGCCAAGGCGCTCTCCAGTTCTGCATGTGCAAGGCCATCAATCTGAACGATCACCAACCCGTGCTTGTCTGAGTTCGTTTTGTCTCGCGGAAGCTTCAGCCAGCGCACCGTCCATTCACCGCGGCTAAAGAAATGTCGCCATTGGCGAAACTTGGATATGCAGTGGGCCAGCAAGGATTGTGCCTCCGAAGTCCGTACAAAGCAAAGCGACGATTTCACAACGGGTGTTCGTAATTCCGGCATACGTCGCAAAGCGAGGCGAGTCGCCTGACTGCGGGACAACCACTCTTCGCAGCCGGTTTTCGAAAACGGCTCTAATTCCTTGAATGGCTGAACGCCGACGCGACGTTGGACCACAACAGCCATTCTTGATGAATTCGACGCTGTGCGACGGCCCAAGGACTCAGGTCCCGATGCCTGACGGCGCCGGCTTGAATCAATCGCTCGTACAGCGCAATCGCGCTCTCAGCGGTTGACTCAATCGAGAATTCTTGAGCCGTCTGCCTGGCGCCGCGGCTTAGTGCCAGATAGGCCTGCGGGCTCAAATGAGCCACGGTGTCCATCGCTTGCACAAACAGTTCCCGATCTTCCTTGTCGAGCAGAATGCCGTTCTCCATTGATTTCAGTACCTCGCGAACTCCCGGCGCATCCACCGCGACGACGGGTGTGCCCGCTGCCATCGCCTCGGTCAAGACCATGCCTTGTGTTTCTGATTGTGACGCGAAAGCGAATACATCCATCACGGCGTAGGCATCCGCAAGTTCAGCTCGATCCAATTGACCGGTGAAGATCAGACGATCAGCGACGCCACGCCTCGCAAACTCGGCTTTGATGACGTCTTCGGAAGGGCCCGCACCGGCGACCAAAAAACAGGCGTCACCATGCTGTCGGATGAAATCCGCAACGGCAATGGCGAGAAACTCGAGTCCTTTTTCCGGTGCCAACCGACCGACATGCCCTACGATAAACTGCCGCTTGGGAATTCCGTACCTCGCCCTTGCCGAAGCGCCATCCCCGCTTCCGAAGAGAAGAGTGTCTACGCCGGTTGGAATCGGCCACACGGGCACGCAGACACCCTGCGACTGCAGCCGCGTTTGAATCGTTTCGCTCGGCGCGATCACGGCATCGCAGAGGTTGCAATAGCCCACGGCCAATTCGACGGCAAATCTTTGCATCGCTGGCGAGTCACCTGGGACATAGTGCGTATACTTTTCGTACTGCGTGTGGTGCGTAAATACGATCGGTATGTCGTACTTGGCCGCAAATCGCAATGCCGTATCACCCAACACGAACGGATGATGCGTGTGCACGACATCTGGCTGAAACTCTCGCACAGTCCCGTTGAGAAATCCTGGAATGGGCACGGCAATAGAAAAGTCACTCCCATTGAATTGCTGCAGTGCAGGAATTCGAACAACGGCCGTTTCGCGTTCTATGGGCTCTGGGAATTCCGGTGCAACGACAAGAACGCGATGCCCCAGCCGTCGGAACTCAGCCGAAAATTGCTGCGCGCTCCGCGCAACCCCACCGACATGCGGCGTAAACGTGTTGGTAAACATCAGAATGTTCATCTGCTCTTCCTCGGGATCTCTCCAACGCGAGGAACAGTCTTGAGCGGGTCTGTCTGCATTCCCACACGGGACATCTCTTTGCGTGCATAGCGATGGCACTCGATGCAGGAAATGCTAAGTTTGACATAAGCCAGACCAACCGCATCGAGGTTCTGTATCTCTGCAGCTTGTTCAAGTTGATTCACGGTGGCGCGAAAACTCTCACTCATTTGCTGGTAAGTTGGTGTGACCAGTACGTTCCACCCCGCTTCCCGACTTAGCAAATGAAGCAGCTGCGATTTTTGCTTGATCTGATCAAAGTCGGAACGAGCGATCCCCTCCATGACTTTGTGGACCGTTTCTAGCTTGCGTTCCATGATTCGGCCGTGTTGTTGGCCGTCGGGCAACTGAGAGAATGCGCTGCCTCCCAGAAGACTGACGACGGCGATTACGCCGTACATTAGGAACGTGCGAGGAGCTTTCGAAGCGATGCGTGGATGGGACATAGGTTCTTCCTCGTTTAGGGCTGACAGCGAGACAACGGCTGCAGGGCCGTCGAGACCGCGTCTCGATTTCCGCAGTAACTGGGACGTCGCGGCAAAGTTACACCCGGCGCCTGGCGAGCCGGCGGCTGCACGACATGATCTTTTATGCCCGGTGACATGTAAGCCTCCGGGTAGGTGACGTCCGTCGTTCGAGATCGATCTTGCTGACCAACGCTCGACGACGGAGTGAGAATATTCCGAGTGGCAGGCAGGTAATTGATGGTCGAGGCAGTCGACATGGGAACGTGCCGCGGCGGTGGACCCGCCTGTCCCATTGGACGCATCGCCGGAGGATGGCTTGGCATTTCCCACGACGAGCTGATGTTTCGTTGTGATAAATGATGTCTCGTCACCAGTTCGCGATGGTAGGCTGAATGCTGGAAGTACGCTTCACCATCCCACGCCAGCCCGTTGCCGTTCCGATAGACGACCGAGCTGCCTCGGCCTCGGCTCGAAATGGCGTCCGAGATGTCTCTCGGGGCGCGCGTCGCATTCACCGTAACGTTTGGGAACGAAAAATAGATCCCTCCATTGTAGGTTCGATGCAACGTGTAAGAGCTAGATCGGACTGCACAGGTTGGAACGCGGCACCGCGGATTCTGCCCGTAGATATTTGTATCGTTTGTCAGGGCGCCCGAAACGGCGATCGCTGCAATGGAAGACAAATAGCCAAATGCTTTGCACATGAGTCCCTCGATTCGTATCGATTTCGGTTAGCCGACTTGTGACCAAAGCGTCTACAGAACTTCGGAAGGGCATTGGGCACTCCAGAAGACAGCTTGGCTTTGACAGGCGAGTTCGTTTTCCGTCGCCTCGTGCGTTGGACCAGAGCAGCTATTCTCACACGATTCGATTTCTAGACCGGCCTCTTCCCATGCTTTGATTCCGCCAATCATGTTGATGACAGCCTGCACACCGGCGGCTTGCGCTAAACTGCAGGCGATCGCCGATCGAGCGCCACTGCGGCAATGGAAGACGAGCGCACATGGGCCGTCGAACTCTGCGAGTCTCGCGGGCAGGTCAGCCAAGAAGCAGCGTTGAGCCTTGCCAATATGCGACTCGTTCCACTCGGTGCCGCCTCGGACATCGATCAGAACGACTTCATTCCTCTCGATTTGACCAACCAATTCTGCCGGCGACTTGTCTGGGTACGTCTCATCGAGCAGGCCATAATTGGCCACCTCTTCGACATCAAAATAACCGCTGATATGGTCAATGCCGATTTCCCGTAACAGGCGAACCGACTCGGCGAGATCTTCTTTCGACGTCGCCAGAAAGACCGGTTCCTCGTAGTTGACCAACCACCCCGCCCACGCGGCAAGATGCTCAGTCGGTACATTGATCGTCTCCGGTGCGTGCCCCCGGGCAAATTCACCAGAGGTTCGTGTATCAATGACCATGCTTTCGCGGGCTGCCGCAGGGAGTTGGTCGCTGACGAGCTTTGCGGGGCAGTCGCCTTCCGCGATTACCGTAGGTCCAACCCGATTCATTCGCTTCATCATGGAAAAGTACTTCGGCGCAGCGGGCTGATCGCTAAGGAGGTAGTTAACAAAGGCCTCTTCCGATTCAATACGAAACGCTGGGTTAAAACGTTTTTCATAACCGACCGTTGATGAAGGGATCGCCCCCAGCCCCTTACCGCAAGCACTACCGGCGCCATGAGCAGGCCACACCTGCATAAAGTCTGGAAGTTGCTTGAACCGAGCGATGGACTTATAGAGGTCGCGGGCACCCGTGGCGGCGGTCCCCATCATCCCAGCAGCCTCTTCAAGTAAGTCTGGCCGCCCGACCGAACCCACAAACACAAAATCGCCCGTGAAGATTCCCATGGGCTCGTCGGCACCGCCGCCACGATCCGTTAGCACGAACGACACACTCTCGGGCGTATGGCCCGGCATGTGCAAAACACGCAGCTCGACTTCCCCGACGCTGAACACATCGCCATCCTTGAGCAATTGATGTTCATACTTGGACGCATATTCGAACTTCCACTCAGCAGGGCCTTCATCTGAAACATAGAGTTTCGCTCCGTACTGATCGGCTAGTTGCCGCGCACCAGAAACATAGTCAGCATGAATGTGAGTGTCGGCGGCGCCGACGACCTTCAAACCATGCGCATTCGCAACGTCAATGTATTGACGCACAGCGCGACTGGGATCGATGACCATCGCCTGTCCCGTCTTCTGACAACCGACGAGGTAAGAGGCGTGTGCCAGAGCATCGTCATAGAAATATTTGAGTAACACTGTTCAACTCCCTCTCTTGTTCGTCGATGACGACAATTGGCTCGGTGTTCCAACGCTTGCTGTTCACTTGAAAACGATTGATGCAAGTGTCATGCCGGTCACGGAACGATCTCGGCCATGCTTTAAGACGACGAAGTAATTTGCCGTCCATGGTTCCGTTCACCGCAGGAGACGATGGGACCGATTCGCACCGTCGATTTGGGCGGCGTTTCGCCGGGTGGCTCGGGAGGAGCCGGCACTTCAACAGGCGGAACGCTCGGAATCGGATCGGGTGCGAACGGAACTTCCATGGGGGGCGATTGCGGTGCAGGCTCTTTGAATGGAGGCAACTCGTCCGGGCCTGGCCCAGGGATCTCTTTGGCAGCATAAGTCATGATCGTTTGGCTCCCGTCTCTTGATCGGATCGAATTCGCGTTGTACGAACCTGAATACAACTTGGTTGCAACTCGGATGCCGAAACTACTTTCTGCAAATTTTGCCAACAGGCCTTCGATCGACACACGAAAGCACAGACGAACTGCGCGGTCCATGACTACATGCGCCCCATAGTGTGCCAATCCGCACGCCTTTCGGACGGTGCAACGTCGAAATCAGCCTTAACTCACAGCACGACGGAGGATCAGATCGACCGATGGGCGGTCGTGCGGATTCTTGCTGACGTGCTGCAGTCGCACGACGCCAGCGGGGTCTATCAAGACGTCGCCTCCTAGCTGCCGCGAATCGGAACCAGGCCGGCCAGGCATTGTGCCCTTCAGCATTTGGCGTATGTAGTGAGTGAGCGAAACGGGGTTCAAGATGGACCACCAGCTTCCCCGTTCCATGCCATACGACTCGTAAAGCCGTTTTCCTTTGTCAATCAACAATGGCCAGGTCATCGAGGAACGAACGACATAGTTCTTCACAAGAAACCCGTCATCGAATGTAACAACGCAGACTTCGATTCCCAGCCGCCCCAGTTCCTGTTCCCGTTGCCGCAACTGCGACAAGTGCTCACGACACGACAGTCAGCCCAAATGGCGATGAAACACCAACAAAAGCCAACGTCCAGCAAAATCTTCCAGTCGGTAGGAGTCGCCGTGGATGTCGCTGAGATCGAACGGCGCCGCCTGTTTTCCAAGCCTGTTACTCATTGCAAGAAACTCCCGAAACCAGAAAGGACAATGGACCGGCAACACATCATTTGCCTTGCTGCCTGCTGCAGGCAGCGTGCCGTCCGCAATCAAGGACCAGCAAGCCGATCGAAAACAGTCGCTTCCCACCTCCACTGAAGCATGAACCATGATACCCGTTGGTCGCTTTGGGCTGGTCGACGGCAACCGGCTAAGGCCTCGATCGGCTTCGGTTGCTCTACCGAAGTTACTTTTCAACACTTGTCCGCTCGCAAGTTCAGCCACTTTCCAGACGTGGCTAATTGCTGCGTCGAGCGTGCGAACACGCTCACTCTCCAACCCCTTCCTCTATTTTGCCGCATTGCCTTCGACTTGCCATCGAACGAACCCCGGCCCGTTTGGCGTGAAACATGCAGTTTCAAGAGTTCTCTAGGGCGAGCACGCCCAAGTTAGTACGAACTGCAATTCGAGGAGCCATCGAATGAACAAAGGCATTTACGAAATGAAAACTCGCGATTCCATGACTCGACAAACGGATACGATCCAGGCGACCGAGTCGGTTCAGGACGCAATTGAAACCATGGTCAGCTTGGACCTGTCAGCACTTCCCGTCATGAATGAACGGCAAGAGTGCATCGGCGTCTTAACAAAGACCGATATTCTCAGGCATACAGCCGCCCTAGAACGACTTGAAGAAAGCAGGGCGCCTCGTGACCTGGCAGCGTTGTTTTTCGGTATTGAACTTGGCGAACTGACACAGACGAAAGTCAAAAGCATTATGACGGACCGAGTCATCAGTGTTCGCCAGGATGAACCGCTCACCGCCGTGGCACAATTGATGTTAAGACATGAAATCCACCACGTGCCAGTCTGCGATGATCAACGGCATGTCGTGGGGATGATTTCCTCCATGGATTTAGTCAAAGCGATCTAGTGCCGGCGAGCCTCGACATTGCCTTTCGACTGCGAATCCTCTCCACAACGCCCCACCGTGCTCTGGCGGTCAGCTGCCAGAACAAATGTGCGGGATGGAGCGCAAGACTTTTGTAAAGACTAGCGTTTGGCAATCAACGATTTGAGCTTGGCCAAGAGCGATTCGATATCAAGCGGCTTTAAATAGAGGCAATGAGCCCCCTGGGCGACCATTTCTTGGGCCACTTCCTGCTGCTTATGATCGCCGGAAATGAGGACCGTATTTGGCATGGGAGCCATGCGGATGAGTTTTTCGAATACGGCCGTACAACGCGATTCACCTAGGTGCATGTCTAGCAAGACGATGTCGAGTTCAAGATCGGATAGGATTTCAATCGCCGCGGCGGTGTCGCCCGCACAAGCGACACGCATCCCTTGTTCTCGCAAGATACTCCACAGGCTGGCAACAAAGTCTTGATCGTCATCGACGACAAGAACGATCGGCTGGTTGGCGGCTTGTTCGATCAGCGGCAGCAACTGATCGAAATCGACCGGTTTGCGCAGGACATGCCAGGTGCCAGCATCTTTGGCACGCTGAACGCCGTCGCTACCGGCGTAGGCAGTAATCATGATGGCTACAAGGCTTGGTTGAACTTGCTTGATCTCGTTGTACAACGCCGCGCCGTCGATGTCGGGCATTTTGAAGTCGAGCAGAGCAACGTCATATCGAGCGCGATTCACCAGCTTCACCGCCGATGCGCCATCGTGAGCCACGTCGGCTCGGTATCCGAATTCCTGCAAGATGTCTCGTACGTTGCGGCAAATATCAACGTCGTCGTCAACTACGAGAATGCTGCGTTGTTTATCGTTCATCATCCGCCTTCGGGCAGTTTAGAAAACTCTTACGAGCGCAACGTGCCTCTACGGCCTGATGATTTTTAGCATGCGGACGGTGGCTTTGGAAACCGACCCGCGCAATCGATCAGGTCACGACGCCGTCAGGGCGACTTGAAAAGAGCTGCCAACCCCCAATTCGCTTTCCATCTGCAGCGAACCACGGTTCTTTTCCAAAATCGCCAGACTGATGGCCAATCCCAGCCCCATGCCGCGCGCTTTGGTCGAATAGAGCGGTTCGGTGATGCGCGACAGTTCTTCCGGAACAATTCCCACACCGGTATCGACGATATCAATCAGAACAAGACCATTTTTTGAGTCGGCAGAAATGTTGATGGTGACCTTGCCCCCTTCCGGCATGGCGTCCCGCGCATTCCGAATCAGATTCTTGAAAACCATTGGAATTTGATGTTCGTCAACCATTACTTCCGGCAAGGAATCGGCCCCACAGATTTCTGCATCGATGTTTTCAGGCAGCGATACGGACCGCAATGACTCTTCTAAGATTTCAATGATCGAATGCGGCTTCAGAACGGGATTCGGCAGACGGGCCACGTCCGACAGCGCTGTCACGACATTGTCGATGATCGCCACCTGACGATCAATCCGCTCCAAATGTTCTTGCATCTTCTCGGCCGAAGGCTCTTTCGCTTTGAGCAAGTAAAAGGCCGATGTCTTGACAGCATTCAACGGGTTTCTAATTTCGTGAGCAATCCCGCCTGAGACCTGACCGAGAGTCGCCAACTTTTCCTTTTTGACCAATTCCGCCTGCGTCGCTCGCAATTCGGCAGTCCGGTTACGAACGCGTTGCTCCAAATCTTGATTGAGTAGCTCGAGTCGCTGTTCGGCTTCCTTCAGATCAGAGATATCCCGAACGATCCCCGTAAACGTCCGCTGCTGCCCGATTTCTACTTCACTGACGGCCAAGTGCATGGGAAACGTTGAGCCATCCTTGCGCTGTCCCACGACTTCGCGACCGACACCAATGATTTTTTTATGCCCGGTCGCAACATAATTTGCGAGATAGCCATCATGCTCCTCAAAGAACGGAGAAGGCATGAGCATCTTGACATTTTTCCCAATCACTTCTGACGCGGCATAGCCAAACATGGCTTCCGTCGCCGGATTCACTTCCAGGACCCGACCCCGTTCGCTGATGGAGATGATCGCGTCCACCGCATTATCGAGAATGCCCTGCAATTGCGCTTCCCGTTCTTTAAGCTTCGAGATGTCACGAACAATCCCTGTGAAGAGCTGTTCACCCCCAACCTGCGCCTCGCTAACTGCCAAGTGCATTGGGAATGTACTGCCGTCTTTACGCCGTCCCACGACCTCGCGACCGCTGCCGATGATCTTTCTCTCGCCACTCGCAAGATAATTGGCAAGGTAGCCGTCATGCTCCTCGTGATAAGGGGGCGGCATCAGCAGTTTTATGTTCTGACCGATGACTTCGTCAGGTGAATATCCAAACAACGCCTCAGTGGCCGGGTTCGCACTCTTCACCGTTCCATTTCGATCGATGGTTAAGATCGCATCGACGGCATTCGCGACGAGTGCTGCCAACTGATTCTCGACATCACTGCCCGGTTTCTGATCTTGAGGCATAGGCATCCATTGCAGACTGAAAAACGTGAGTGGGCTTCGAGCTCTTGATAATATCCTGTCGACTTAATCCGCCGCAAGGACCGGCTGCCTACCACTCTCAGGTATCAAGACTCACCTCGAGCCTGCAGTCTCATTCCGTTCCGCATTACATGTAGGGAGGCGCAGTACTCGGCATGACCATCGGTTCAGGCAATAGAGCGACATGAGTTTTCTGTTCACGAACTGTCATCACCGGGCAGCGAGCATTTCGCAACACATGCTCGGCGGTGCTACCCAAAAGGGCTCGCTTCACACCGCCACGGCCGTGGGTTCCCATGATAATCAAGTTGCAAGCCTGGTCTTCCGCGCCCCAGCAAATCACCTCACCCGCTTCGCCGGCATGGGTCAGTCGAGTTATCGATACATTGTCGTGGCTCGACTTCACGTCTTCCATTAACGTCGTGATCGACGTGTCGGATGGCTCCCATTGCCCTTGGGAATCATAGGATGCCGGCTTGCTGAAAGCGTGCAGCAGGACCAAATCGGCGCCTACCCACGAAGCAAAGTCATCAGCATACCGAAAAGCATTCAAGCTGTTTTCAGAAAAGTCGATGGGGCAGAGGATCCGTGTAATACAAGGCATGGTTTTTCCTTTCATCGCAAATGGAGCTTACTTACGTGATCAAATCCTGATCGCAGGCGACAGCCAATGGCGTCATCACCACTTCGCATGGAGAGTCGTTGGACATCTGCTCGGCGACGCTTCCCATCATCAACTTCGCCAATCCGGTTCGACCGTGCGTCCCCATCACCATCAGGTCAATCTCTCGCAGTGCCGCGAAGCGACGGATTTCGTCAATCGGCTGACCACGTAAGTAGTGCAACTCGAAATCAATTCCCGGATCGCTTGGCGTCGCTTCCTCAATCAGTCGCCGATGACCGTCACGCTCTGGCGCGTATCCAATTCGACCAGGAGGAATTGTAGGGCCGGACGCATCGACAAATACGACATACAGTTTGGCACTCGCCTCTTTCGCCATTTCTTCCGCCTTCGCCAACGCCGTCTTACTGCATTCCGAAAAGTCGATTGGGCAGAGGATTCTTCGCAATTGTGACTTCATATGGCTTCCATCCAATATCAACAAGGAACAACATTGACGATCAACTTACGTTCGCCGACTTTCGATACTTCGAAACGACGCGGTATTCGGTCCTTCGCATCCACGCTCCAAGGGAAAGGCCGGCTGGCAGGAACAGTAGGAGCATCAGATAGTCGGGGCCGCCCAAACGGACGAGCCCATGCGAGGTCGCCCATACCGCAGCGAATCCAATCAAGACCGCGCCGACTACCTCAAACCTCCAGATCGACAGGAACGCCAAGGCGGCAAGGAAGGTGGACCCGACATGCCACAATTCAGACTTACTCCAAGAACCGCTCCATAAATCTCGCAGGCCACTCACCACCAAAGCGACGGCGATCGTGGTAGCTGTCAGTCGCGCCAGCCACATCATCGTGTTGGCAATTTTTGGTTCGAAGCGTGAGTACATAAAGATGACCTCGTGATCGTTTGAGCGGGCTTCTGCAGCGGTGTTCGAATCTATTCTTCCACGGCGTTCACGAGGGCGGCCGCCACGTCCAACGTCGAGATGATACCAACCGGCCGTTCTTTCTGATCAATGACGACCAGCCGATGGATCCCCTCCAGACACATCAATCGTGCAGCTCCGACGATACCCTCCGTTTCGGCGACCGTTTGGACGAGTGGCGACATGTGAGAGCAAACGAGACTGTCGTTGAGGCATTCGACCTGATAGGCCTCGTTCGGGCCCGTCCGGGTAAGTATCTGCATTTCGTGCCGACCAGCGTCGCGGCTGACGAAATCATTGGCACTCAACATCCCAACGCATCTGCCGGTAGTGTTAACGACCGGTGCGCCGGACACCTCTGCGTCGCAGATGCGCCGCGCCGCGGTTTGCATGTCATCGGACTCGGCGACCGTGAGCACGCTGGTATTCATGATGTCTCCGACTTTTAGGCTTACAAGCCGTTCAATGGCGCTGTTCATGACGGACCCTCGTCTTCCCATAGCTTCTGTTGACGGAATTGTGGATACGGACGTTATTGGCTGAGAAATAGCGGGATATTCGACTCACGGATCGCCTTCAGCGCAGTCTCACCAAAGACCCGTCGCCGCAGTAACGACTTGGCGCTGTTGCCGACCACGATCAGGTCCGCATGCCAATCCTGCGCGAAAGGCAGTAACACGCTTTTTGCCGTTCCTTCGACAAATTCAATCTGAACTTCCCTACCGTGCGCCGCGAAGTAATCACGCATTTCGGTTAGCATCACCATCCCATCCCCATCCCGTTTCCCGATGTGAATCACTTTGAGTTCCGCGTCCGGCCACAGGTTCATCTGTTCAAACGTCCGGATCGTCTTCGCCGATTCGACCGATCCGCTGTAGGCGACCAACACTCGGTTGATTTCGCGGAATTGGGGGCCAACGGCCAAGATCGGCTGGACACCCGATTCGATCAGTCGAACCAACTCGTTGGGCGGCTCGTCGATAACGCCATGTTCAAAGAGGCCCTTCAAGCCAAACACCATCAAATCATGATAGCGCGAGGATTCCACTAATTTTTCGTATGGCAACCCACCGGCCCGAACGACGTTGCAGTCGACGTTGGCGTCCGCACACAACCGAGTCAAGACATCGAGCGACTGACGAATCGCCGCGTCATTCTTCTCGACCCGGTCCGAAACCATCTCATGTCGCCAAGTCGACGAGCCCACCGCAACGGGGCCGACGTCCTTGAGTCGCTCGGTGTCGGTCACTGAAATCGCCGTCACTTTCGCCGTAAACCGCTGCGCCAATTCCGTCGCGTGTCGGGCGACCGAAGCGGAGTAAAGTGGATCACAGACGCCGGCAAGAATTCGCTTCATCATGTTTTGGTCTCCACATTTGTCCTGTACTGTTTTCTTTCGCAACTCGAGTTCCCAAGACGTGCCACTTCTGTCGTTTCACATCTGTCGTGGGGGTGCCGCTCCTAACCGATCGCCCGGTCGTTCACGTTGTTCCTTTCACGACTTTCCAGTCACGACCTTCTAAACTCGCATTCTCTGAACCGACCAAACGCGAACGCCGTGCCAAATCGAATAACCGACCGTTTCGCGGCGACTGGCGGCCCGTTTCCTTGATCTTCCAGTCGACATTGCAGGGCCTGCGCGTCGGGAAAGCGCGCAAGTGTGCGGATCGGCACGCCACCCTGATGGGCAGCGAGTCTCACGTCCCATGCCCCGGCGCCACTGCGCAGAACGTTTGCTGCTCTCTGGAGACGGAACGTGTGTCACAACACCGCTTTCGCCTCGCGGCACTAATCACGGCATTATTTTTGCGGTTGGTTTTTTGCCGTCGCATTTTGCAGTTGGGTTTTGCTGTTCGGTTTTGCGTTTGGACATGCCATGTCAGCGCCATACCAACAAACCCAGAACACGACCGCGACTCGAAGCAATGAGCGGAGTGGCTGCGGTCGTACGCAGAACCAACCTGGCGGTCGAGCAGAGTCCGGCTGCCCATCGTCCCACGATCGAAAACGCGAATCGACAGCACCAATGGACTTACTTTCGGAGCACGCTATGACCAACCCCGGCAATTCGCTTGTGCAAGCGTTCCTGTCCGATCACAAGACCTTCATGCGACACCTCAGGCAGGTGGCGGAGGCGCTTCATTCTCATGACGCTGCCGCCGCTCGTGCACTCGCTAGGAGACTAGACACAATCGCTGGACCGCACATCGCTTTTGAGGAAGCGGTTCTATACCCGGTCATCGACGATGCCACGCAGGAGAGAGGGTTTGTTCAGGGGCTCTATGCCGAGCACCAGACGGTCGTCGCCGCGCTTGGCGAACTTATCGAGAGCCGTGAAATGTCAGCGAGCCGTATGGACGATTTGCATTCAGCATTCGTGAAGGGATTAGAACACGCAAACCACTGTGGCACCCTGATAAGCAGACTGGCGACGATGGATGAGTGCGAGCTTTCGGATGCGTTCGACGAATTACGGCAACTGCGTGCGCAGAACATCAAATGGACCGATCTGACGAAGGACAACTAACATGTGCCGACTCTATGGCTTCCGCGCCAACGAACCCACGAAGGTCGAATGTAGTCTTGTGCAAGCGCAGAACGCGCTGCTGCTTCAGGACAAGAACGAGGAATCCGCACGGCGGCCGGCCGATGGCTGGGGAATTGCTTGCTACAGTAATCTCGATTGCGAAATGTGTGTGCCTGAGCTCGTACGCCATAAGACGCCCGCCTTTAGCGCCGATCATTTCAGCCACCATGCCGAGTCGACCTATGCGCGGACGGTGGTTGCTCATGTCCGATCATCCTCCGTCGGATACGTCGACACGATGAATTCGCATCCTTTCGGCCGTGACAACTGGACCATGGCCCACTACGGCACGATTCCCCAGTTCGACCGCCTCCATCGACAGCTTGCAGAAGAGAGTTCATTTTTTCAAGGGTCGCGATACGGCACCACCGACAGCGAACAGCTTTTTCTGTGGCTCCTCAGCAGAATCCAAGCTGAAGGAATTGACATGCTCAATCCTTCCGCAGAGCGAGTCGGTGAGGCTCTCGTCGTTTCTATTGCAGAACTTCATGATCGCATCAGCGTGATCAGCGACACGCCTGCGAAAATGAATTTCATTCTCACCGATGGCAGGCTCATGTTCGCATGTCGATTCAACAATCCACTCTTCACGCTCGTCCGTCATGGTGTCCACGATTGCGACATTTGCGGCATTCCCCACATTCAACACGAACAGGGCAACGAGTATCGTGCTACATTGTTTGCGTCCACACCGATCACACAGGAACCTTGGAAAGAACTGCCGAACTACACGCTGACTTCTGTCGACAATGATGACGCGCTTTCGCTGAGAACGACCGACATCATGAACAGAGCAGCGATCTGATCAGCTGTTCCAACACGAAATCTGGACTAGCCACAGAGGAGACAGGCATGCCAAACGCCGCGGACCGCGAAGCACTTCGACAGTCGTTGGGGGAGCTCCATCACCAACTCATACAATTGGAGGACGTCAAACCCGAAACCGAGGAGTTGCTACGTACGATTGCCAAAGACATCGACAACGTGCTTGATCCGAAATCGCCGGAAACCGGCTCCAGTGATTTGACGTCCCGCTGGCAAGAGGCGTTACTCGAATTTGAAGGTCGTCACCCTCAGCTAACGCAAACGATGGATCAAATCACGACGGCGTTGGCGTCGATCGGGCTTTAAAGCTCGGACCAGCTCGCCCACACCGCCAACGCAGCGACTCGACACGCTGCCGTGTCGAGTCGGACGTTCGCTTCCGTCGCAGAGCTTATTTTTCTTCCTGACCACGCAGATTTTGGTGGCAACTGACGCAACTCACCGTCAAGCGATGAAACGCCAAGGTGGCCGCTTCCAGATTCTCTTCGTCGGCGGCTTTGATCATGGCACGATTGGCCATGTTGAACAGCTTCAATTCATCCTTGTACCCCTGGGGGCCACGACGAACGAATTTCTCGACCCGGCTTAGTCCTTGCATGAGCGTGGCACTCTTGCCGATTTTGTCGAAATCTGATTCCGCGAGACCGGCCAGAATGTCAGTCGAAAACCGCATCTTCTGTTCCATCCAGAAGCTCCCTTGCTTCCCATCGTGCACCGTGGCTCGGTCGGCTCGCGCTTCTCGTGACGGGCTCAAGTCTGTTTCGCCTGGTTCCTCTTGTCGGCCAGGCTCCTGAATTGTTCCAGAATCGACATCCTGTGCCGATATCTGGATTGAGGTAGTCCAAAGAGCCAATACGAAAGCGGCAGTTACTAGTGGCTTCATCACGATTCTCCGTCTCTTCAGTGATCCATAGTGATGCGGCCGGCTTTTCGGTGGGAACCCATCAGCTCGACCCACGTGGCGACGCCTCCAACGCTTCGCCGTAGCTCGCTTGACGTTGCAAGTCGCGCGCCCGCCGGACTCCTTGGCGTTTTTATGCGAATTGGATGTGTAGGCGGCGTGCGGACCGCTGTTCGTTGGCGCGCCAACTGTGCGGTCCAGCACATTCTAATTTGGTCGCAACTTGCTCACGCGGGACAAACCCGCACGAATCGAAATGGCATGGCTGTTGCAATAGGAGTTGTTGCAATACGAGTTGCCATAGGTGGCGCTAGTGAAATCGAAGTCCTTTGTGAAACCAATGTGCTGCCGCCGCCGTCGTTGCCACGCGAACATCGAAACTGGCCTTTGAGCAACCTCATCATCGACTTCAGGAATAAACACAATGACGACTAAAGACGCATTTCGGTCACGCGGTCAAGCCTTAGAAGCTGCATTCTTTCGCAATGTCGACCAGGCGCTGATCGAGCTGATGCAAGAGCACAGCATCAGCGGCAAAGCGCAACGGAAGCTGAGTGAATCGACAGGAATTACGAACGAGACGATTCTCGATGAACTGCTTGATGTCGGCGTGACGCATTCGACGATCGTGGCTTTCTTCTTGCTGCCACTTGCACAAGTCGCTTGGGCCGATGGAAAAGTCGATAGCGCAGAGGCGACGATCGTGCTCAACACGGCGTTTGCTTTGGGGTATACGACCGACAACGCCGGTGTCCAGTTGCTCAGCAGTTGGCTCTCAACTCAGCCAGACGACCGGCTATTCACGATCTGGCGCGAGCATGCCAGCGAACTGTGCAAGCACTTGCCGCAAACCTCTCGTCACCGGTTGTCGCAACTGCTGGTCGAGCGAGCCATGGCAGTGGCAACGGCAACCGGAGGGGTCCTGGGCATTCATAAAACGTCCACTGCTGAACGTCGAGTCATCGACCACCTGAAATTCGCGTTGTCCGTTTAAGAGGAAGAATCGATCGCCAGCAACGCAGTCAGAGCAATCGCCACGCCAGGCAGACGACCGGCTTCGTTTACGCCGGTGCAACGAGTACAGATCGGCGCCTTGATCCTGCTGACGGCCGTTGTCGGCGGCACGATTGGCTACCGCGTATGGGGAGACTACGACTGGTCTGAGGCTTTGTGGATGGTGGTCATTACGATTTCCACCGTAGGGTATGCCGAGCACACGCAATCACCTACCTCGGTCCAGTGGCTCACCATGGGAGTCATTCTGGTCGGCATGTCGTCTGCCGTGTACACGTTTACTGGCGCTATACAGTTAACGCTCGAAGGTGAACTAGAACGAACTTTTGGAGTGAGACGGATGAACCGGCAAATCGAACGCCTGCAAGATCACATTATCATCTGCGGGATGGGACGTAGCGGCCGCAATCTGGCGACTGATCTGCAGCAACGGGGCCACTCTTTTGTATTGGTCGACTACGACGAGGCCAAGCTCGAAGACGCGCACGATTTGTTATTCCCGGCCATCCAAGGCGATGCGACCGAGGAGGCCGTTTTGCAGCGTGCCGGGATCGAGCAGGCCCGGGCCATTGTCAGCGCGTTGCCGTCCGACGCCGACAATGTCTTCATCACGCTGACCGCGCGCGAGCTGAATCCGGAACTACTGATTATCGCCAGCGCTGAAAAAGAGACGACCGCCAAGAAACTACACCAAGCCGGCGCTCGCAAAGTCGTGATGCCCTCCCGCGTCAGCGCCTTACAAATTGCTCGGATGATCGTGCACCCAAGCACGGCCGATTTGATGGAACTCGTCGCGGAAAGCAGCTATCTCGATCTGGATCTTGATGAAATCAACGTTGGCGAGCATCCCAATTTGGTCGGAACCACCGTTCAAAAGTCGGAAGCGCATCCCAAACGCAAGTTGCTTGTCGTTGCCGTTCGCCAGCAGGACGGGACGCTGATCTTCAACCCAGAATCAGACTATGCCTTCGCTGACAATGACATTGCTATCGTCATGGGCAACCGTGCCCACATCGCCCAATTCCGTTCGCTTTGAAGTGAACTCTCTCCTGCAAGATTGGAAAGCTAGAATGAGTACTGCCAAGATTCTCGTCCCCGTCGATTTTTCGGCACAAAGCCGGTCCGCACTCGACATCGCCGGTTCATTCGCGATCATCGAAAAGGCCGAGCTCTTGATCGCTCACGTCGTCGAAGATGACATTGAGGCTTACTTCCCCGCGGGTGGAGTCTCCAGCTCCGAGGCCATGACCGGACTCTACGACGTCTTGCACGACGTCCGACCTGCCGACGAAAGCATCCCATACACTCACCGATTGATCGAAGGAAAACCGGCCTCCGCCATTTTGAAACTGGCCGCTGACGAGAACGTCGAATTGATCGTCATGGGAACGCATGGGCGGACGGGCTTCCAACGCATGGTTCTCGGAAGCGTCGCCGAAGAGGTCGTCCGCAAAGCGAAATGCCCCGTCCTCACGCTACGCAATCCCATCGATACGTACGATAAGCAACCGGCCGAAAGCGTCTAACCGCTTCCCAACGTCGGCGGGCCCTGGCGGGACCAACAGACATCGGAGATAGCCGCTCACACTGTTTCGGTATGAACTACCTCGACGTCCGCCATCGCGCCACTTTCCGTGTCTATGGAGAACGCTGCCCAAAGTCCGTGTCCGACATGAAGAACTATTTTCGACACCTTGGTTCGCCTAGCGCGTGTCACGACGCTCACAAGTGTGCTCTTGAGCACGCATCCATTCGGGCAAACGCTCAGCCGCTCGAGTTCTGACCGAGCCGCATCGCTAATCCTTGTTCGGCACACGCTTTGCGACTTCATGATCGCAATAGGAGTCCATTCGTCTGATCAGCATCCCTCACACCAATACGAACGATCTGGAACGACCCCGATGAAACCTTATCCACGAACGATCCTCTGCCCCTTCTTCGATCCGGGGCACAGCAAGGAATCGCTACGTTGCGCAGGCTTCCTGGCAAAGACATTTGGTGCACGGCTCATCCTCTTGCAAGTTGTCGACGTTGCTCGTCGCTCGCGCCATGCCCCAGGAACTCCCGACTCGAGTATTCGTCGCCTGAATTGGCTCGATGATTCCGCCCACCCCATTCTCAAAGAGACCCGTTACGAGCGTTTTGAACTGCGGGGCGAGCCAGTCACAGGCATTCGCAACTTTGCCCTCGACTTCGACGCCGACATCGTCGTCCTTGCCAATGACATCGCGTTTGATGAGCAAGCAGCACTGGGACCGCAGACGCGACGAATCGTCGACAGCCTACCGTGCGCGGTGATGATCATCAAGGAACCGATTGGCTTGGTGTCGGAACCAGCTCACCACCCGCCGGTTTCGACGCCGACCGTCGACCAACCCCTAATTGACGAGTACCCGCTCAGCCGTTGGCTGCTGACACACGACAACAAGCAGCTGGGCCGTGCGGTCCGACCACTTTCCAACCGAGGGTCATCATGACACTGAAAATCGATATTTACAACGAACGGCACAACCCCGCGATCGATGAGTTCACCGTCAACCGCTTGGAACTTGTCGTCGGACGGTTCCACGCGCGTTTGGGACACATTGAGGTTCGCCTGCTGGACGAAAACGCCAGCAAAGGCGGGGTCGATAAAACCTGCAAACTAGATGCTGCCCTCATTCCACGTGGCACGCTTCATGTCCATGCGACGGAGGCCGATATGCACGAGGCCATCCTCAAGGCCGTCCACCGACTAGAAACGGTCGTCGCCAAAGCGGTCGACCGTGGGCATCGTTCCGACGCCATTCGACACCGTCAAGGCGGCTTACGCCACGATAGCGAACGAATTGCCAATGATGCGTCTGTCGAAAGCTAGTGAGTGTTGCCCCAAGCACCCGGCTTCGGCATGTCTGCGGAATCTCTCCTCGGCCTCGACGGGGAGAGATTTCTTTTGGCATTTGCCAACGGTTTGCCGAATTTGCCAACGGCATTTGACGCCCATCGCGAAGACGGCTGAGTCGATCGCCATTCTGTAGGCCAATGCGTGTGGCGGCCGCTCGCCTTCTTCCCACTTTCATTTGGGCTGCCACCTCCTACCGAGAGACCGCTCGCAGCAATGTGGGCCATGCCCGATTTCGCACATCAGCGTCGCCCGCGCGGTCAAAAGCGCGCAGCACCGGCACACTTTTACGACCAGGACGGGAAGGCCCGCCGTTTGCGTCTAGTCATGAACAAGCGCATACGATCTTACGCCTTCCCCCAACAGCTCCCACGAAAAGGAACTACTTCATGTCGGGCCTTCAAGCAAAACAAGTCCTCGTCCCGTTTGACTATTCACCTCGCTGCCTCAATGCCGTTCGCAAGGCGCTCGAGATCATTCCCGGAGACGGTGAAGTAACGGTCCTCCACGTCATGATCGACTTCTATCCGGTTCACCCTGCGGAACTATATCCCGATTTCACCGAAGAAGCTCAGCGGCAGCAATCCGAGGCGAAGATGAAAGCCATGCTGCTGGAAGCGGATGTCAATCTTGGCAATATCCGGCTGGCATTCGCCATCGGCGACGCGGGCACTGAAATCGCCGAGCTGGCAAAAGAGCAGCAGATGGACTTGGTCGTCATACCGTCACATGGCCGCCGTGGTTTTCGACGCATGATCCTGGGGTCGGTGGCCGAACGCGTGGCAAGACTGGCACCTTGCCCCGTCTTAATCGTCAAAGAAGAGGACGATCACGTCTAACGAGTTCTTCACAGCCTTTAAAACAGAGGAAATCGCCATGCAATTCTCGCCATCGCGAATCTTGGTTCCCTACGACTATTCGGAACGTTGCGACCAGTCCGTTCGCAGCGCCCTGTCGATCGTCGGCACGAAAGGTTCCGTCCACGTTGCCCACATCATTGGCGACTACTATCCCGAGTATGCCGCCATCAAGTATCCCGAAATCACGGCGGAAAAAAACCGCATTCTGCATCGCCGCAAAATGTCCGAGTGCTTGTCGGCAGCAGATATCGACACTTCTCGATTGACCCTGCACTGCAAAATTGGCGATCCCGGTTCGGAACTCGCTCGACTTGCCGGCGACCTCAACGTCGACCTCGTTATCATTCCCTCGCATGACAGACGGGGCTTAAAACGATGGCTGTTGGGTTCTGTGGCCGAACGTGTCGCCCGCCTGAGCCCGTGTTCCGTGCTCATCGCAAAGCCATGCGAGGAGGTTCAACAGGAGGTTGCCCCGTCATGACAGTCCCCGCTCGCATCTTGGCCGCCGTCGATTTCTCGGACCAGTCGCCAGCCATTGTGGCGCATGCTTGCGAGCTGGCCACGCAGCATGGCGCTGAATTGCATCTGATCCATGTGGAACCGAAACTCATGAGCTCGCATGACTCTGGGAATTTGACGCGAACGGCACTGGAACGGCTCGGAGGCATCCTCCGCCCGGTTGATGAACTGGAAATTGAGACGAAAAAGATCGTTCGCGGCGGCCGGCCACACCGGACGATCATCGACTATGCCATGGCAAACAACATCGACCTGATCGTGATGGGTACACAGGGAAGAACCGGACTGTCGCATCTCGCCTTGGGCAGTGTGGCCGAACGTGTTCTACGGCATGCGACATGTCCGGTGCAAGTCATCAACCTCAAGCCGCTGGAGGACCAACCATTGGACCTGGCCGCTGCCGCCATTGCCGAATCATTCGGTGACACATTGACTGGCAACCTTGCCGAGACAGAACGCGATATTCGCGACGTCATTCAGCAAGCGTTGCAGTTCAGCAGCGCGGATGCCGCTGAGCTGTTCGAGGAATTGCAGCACCGGGAGTGGGCGACTTGGACTCCCCGAGGAACCGACAGTCCGCAGGGCACGTGGCAATTCGTCGCTGGCATCGAGTTCCTGGAAGAGACGGGTGGTTATCATCCGTCCGAGAGCGACTCTCCCGCCACCGACCTCGTCGTCCGCGCTCGAAAGCTGCGAGCCACCGATATCCACCTCGACCCCGCTTCACCGGAGGAGCGTCGCGTCCGATTGAGGATTGATGGCCAACTCGAAGAGTTCTGCCGCTTGGATCTCACCGTCGCCGAACATCTGGTCAATCAGTGGAAACTGATGGCTGGCTTGGACGTCGCCGACCCGTTTCATCCTCAGGAGGGGCGATTGACGTTTCCGGCGAGCGCCACCGAACTGGCGGACGTGGAAGCTCGGTTCACGTCAGCACCGGTGGCAAATGGGGAAGCGGTCGCGCTACGACTATTTTCCCGCAGTAGCCTCTACATTCCACTGTCACTGCTTGGCCTGAGCCCAGTCGCCATGCAGGCGGTCGACGCGATGCTCCACGATTCCGAAGGGCTCGTACTGGTGTCCGGGCCCACAGGCTCAGGAAAGACGACGACGGTCTACTCCATGCTCGAGTCCATCAGTTCATCCAATCGCAACATCGTCTCTATCGAGGATCCTGTCGAATTCCCTGTCCCCTTCGTGCGTCAGATGTCAGTCGATGAGCGACATGGCATCGACATGACGACGGGACTAAAAACGATGTTACGCATGGACCCGGACGTTATCTTCCTCGGAGAAATCCGCGACTCGACCGCTGCCGACGTTGCCATGCAAGCTGCCGCCTCTGGCCGATATGTGTTCAGCACACTACACACCAGAGATGTCGCCTCTGTTTTCACCACACTTCGAGACTTCGGACTTGCCAACCAGTCGCTGGCCGCCAACATCTCTGGAATTATCAACCAACGCTTGATGCGGCGCCTTTGCACCCATTGCCGTCGCGAAATTCCTACGACCTGCGAACTGCAGCGTCAATGGGAAGTCCATCACATCAAACCACCGGCAACTCAGTTCGAACGCGTCGGCTGCAGGTGTTGCCGAGGCACCGGATACTACGGTCGCATTGGAATCTTCGAAGCAGTCAGGATGTCGCCGACCGTCCGTTCTGCAGTTGGGGGCGGGGCATCCGAGGCAGATTTGCGAACGAACTTGTCTGAAGCCGGGCTGGTTCCGTTAACAACCGCTGCTTTAGCAAAAGTCGCGGCAGGGGTAACGGACGCGGAAGAAATGGATCGAGTCCACAGGGTCTAGCAATGGAACAGCGCCCAGGGCACCAGACCGGCGCACCACTTCGCAGCCCAAGACTGGCTGTCTCGGTGGGAAACAGTATTCCTCACGACGCGGCGACGTCGCTCGAGTCGCTTCCTGTTCGGCGTGAGGCCAGCTGGCAGGTGCGGATGGAGTGTCACACGCGCAGTGGATCGACCGACGTGGCGTGGGGCATCATTTCCACAACCGATTCGTCATGAACCGTGAGAACCGGGCAGGGTGCAGACCGCATCACCGATTCCGTAACGCTACCGACCAGAAGTCGTTCCCAGCCAGATTTGGATCGCGTTCCCAAGACGATCAGATCGATATCATTCGCCAAGGCGTAACGGACGATTGCGTTCGCCGGCAATCCGAAAATCAGCTCGTGCATGACCTTGACACCTTCAGGGCGAATGGCAGTGAGGCTCCGTCTCATGGCATCCAAATCTGGCGCCACCGGCATCGGAGCCGTACCATCCATCGAACCGTCGATAAACAACCACTCGTAGACATTCACAACGTGCAAAGTGGCATCGTGCCGACGCGCCAGGTCGGTCGCCTTCTCAAGTGCGGCTTGGGCGGCGGTTGAGTAGTCGGTGGGAAATAGAATGTGGTCGATTTTCATGGCTGGCTCCGGGAATGGGTTCTGGATTTACTGACGCTTCAGGAGAGGGATGAGTTCTTTTAAAACAACGTCTTGTTCTTCCGCCAACGCCGCCGTCGTGTCGACGCGAACAACAGGCACATCTTCGATGAGCGGTTCGGCTTGCGCCACTTGTAGGTCATAGTGTTCTGGGCGCGCCTCAGATGAGGACGCACCACGCTGCTCGCGATCCATTATCCGGGCAACCGCTTCGTCGCGAGGACATTCGCATTGGACTTGGAGAATCTGATAGCCGTATCTCGAGGCAAATTCCCTGATCAGATTTCGCCCTGTTTGCATGGTGAATGTCGCGTCAAAGATCAGGCCCGTATTGCGCCGCATCAGCCGCTTGCCGCACGCGACCATCTGCTTATAGTTGGCCAATCGCGCGTCAGAGCTATACCTGCCGGTCCCAAAAGGCAGGCTACCCGTCTTTCCTGGCGCCGCATCTGGAAAACCAAAAACGGATTGCCGTGTAACGTCCGAGCTGATGAGCTCCGTCGAAAGCAGTTTCTGAAGCTCGCGAGCCAACGTCGATTTCCCGGACCCCATCAATCCCCCGACAATCAGCACAAACGGCGCATCGAGTGATGCCACATAGCGATCGGCCAGGTCAAGATAATCGTGCTCCATATGCAGCGAGTCGTGGGCGAATCGACCCGCCTGCTGCTGACGGCGAAGACCGGCGACTTTGGCTCGGACACAGGCCCGGTACGATTTGTAGAAAGCGATCAACTGCGGATCGCACAGATCGCCACTCGCCTCTTCGTATTCAGCAAACAGCGATTCGCCAACCGACGATTCCTGCCAACGCTCGCAGCACATGGCCAAGAACGACAATTCGTCAATCACATCGTTGGTACGATATTCGGAATTGAACTCGATGCAATCGATGACGACCGGAGGCTGGTAAAGATAGATGTGATCGGGTCGCAGATCCCCATGCCCATCGACAATCCGACCGTCCAGCGCCCGGGCATCCAGAAGATCGCTGTGCGTCACCAGGAAACGCAATTGAGCGCTATGAATGCGACCGACTTGATCTCGCTCGGCTCGAGTCGTCGACACCTGAAGCAATTGAGCCTGATTGTCGGCAACGTGCTCCTGCAGTCGCGCTCGGAACGCTTTCGTCCTGACGGTCATGGGTGCTTGTGCCGAATAGTACGTCGCGAGAAATCTCGACACGTTCCGAATGTCTTCGACTTTCTGCTTGGCGTTGGAACTTTGAAGTCGGTTGGCTAAGGTGCGACTGGCATCCAGCCGTCGCATGTGAACCACCCAATCGACGATCTCATCACTTTCCGAACCGTGCCATATCAACTTGCCGCCTGCCGTGCGCCGAATCGACTCCACTCCGAGATAGACCGACGGCGCCATGCGACGGTTCAACTGCACCTCTGCTTCGCAGGCCTTTTTTCGTAGAGCAACGGTCGAGAAATCGACGAAGTCATATTTCACGGCCTTTTTGAGCTTGTACACATCATCTCCCGCGATAAACACGAGCGAAATATGTGTCTCCATTTGTTCGACCGACGGCCGCCCTCGGTAACTCGCCGGGTCGGCAAGGAACTTGATCAAGTCGGCGTTTGTTTTCTCGATGGCTGTACGTTGCATGCTCGCCTACGTTGCAAACGAAATGCCACTTAACACCGAGGAGTCTCGCGACCGAAAGGACGCTTGACGAACAGGCATCGTAGTGCGATCGCACACGTTCCATGTGCTGCCAGACCATCTTTGGCACACACTGTGCGAATACAAGGTGTGCACCATAGGCACGGATGAACGGAAACGCACAGTTTCGCAGGCAATTTCAGCCCGATCTACAACGCGTCCCAAATCTCCGATAATGCAAACCAAGACAACGACGCCGTGCTTAAGAGCACACTTTTCCCAAAACTGATCCGCTCCGCACACTTCGGGAGAGTCCGATGACAGCAGATGAGACGAAAACGAAACCGATCGACCTGCTCCTTGTGGATGACGACGACGAACTCCGCGAAGACATGGCTCGATACTTCACGCAGAATGGTTATCTCGTGAGCGAGGCCGAATCGGGCGAACGCGCTCTCGAGCTGTCCGACCAACGAGCGTTTCATGTCATGGTGCTCGACATGATGATGCCGGGAATGTCAGGTCTGGAATTGCTGGAGAAGCTGAAGGAACGCGGCTCCGACGCAGAGATCGTCATGCTATCCGGCCAAGGAACAATTCAAACGGCCGTCGAAGCGATGAAGCTAGGCGCACGCGAGTTCATCAGCAAACCGGTCGCTTTGCCAGAGCTCCAGTCGCTGGTCGAAAAATGCGTCCATTCGGGCGATCTAAAAAAAGAGAACGAGCAACTGAAAACGATCGTCAAGCAGCAGCGGGGCCCCACGAGCATCATTGGCGAATCGAAAGGGATGCAGGAGGTCTTTCGCCTGATTGAACGTACGGCTGGTTCCACCGATCCGATCTTGATTACAGGCGAAAGCGGGACGGGTAAGGAACTAGTGGCCCGCGCCTTGCACGAAGCGAGTCCACTGGCCGACAAACCATTGGTCGTCATCAATTGCGCCGCGTTACCTGAAACGCTCCTCGAGAGCGAGCTTTTCGGCCACGAAAAGGGCGCCTTCACGGGAGCGGTGAACACGAAACCGGGGCTCTTTGAGATCGCTGATGGCGGCACTCTGTTCATCGACGAATTCGGCGAACTGGCTCCTTCTCTACAAGCCAAGCTGCTCCGTGTGCTCGAAGACGGATCGATGCGACGAGTTGGTTCCGTGAAGGAACGGCGAGTCAAAGTGCGGATCATTGCGGCCACGAATCGCGATTTGGAGCAAGAAGTCAACGACGGCAATTTCCGGGAAGACCTTTACTACCGCATCAACGTACTCACCATTCACATTCCGCCATTACGCGAACGGACCGGCGATATCGAACTGTTGATCGAGAATTTCCTTGGTGATGACGAATGGGAAGTAAGATCGGAAGTGACGACGCTGCTCTCGCGTTACAGTTGGCCAGGAAACGTGCGGCAACTTCAAAACGCCCTGCAACGCGCCAAAGTACTGGCGGACGAAAATACGATTGAGCTTGACAACCTGCCGCCGGAAATCGTCCGCGGAGCCAAGAATGCAGACGCGCCGCCCCCGGGAACAAAATGCGATTTGGACACCCTTACCAAACTGCATATCGAAGAGACCTACGCTCGTCAGAAGGGCAATAAGGCGCGGACGGCGAGGGCTCTCGGCATCGGTCGACGGACGCTTTACAGGCTGATCGAAAAATATGACATCGGGCCGCCGTCAACGGATGAAGCTTAGGAATCGTCGCTGGGACAGGGCACAACACAATCTTTCTCAAATCGTTGGATTAAGATATGCCGTTCAAGAATATTCTCATCAACACCCCCGCCGTCCCCTCTGATTCAGACGCGCTCGTCATGGATGCGGCCGTGCGAATCGGTGCTCCCTGCGATGCGGCGATCACGGTTTTCGATGTTAACTCTGATCTTTCATGGGCAATGCAATATTTGGCCGGAGGTTGGGAAGAGACGGTCGAGTCGATCGCCGGCACCAAAGAACGGCGACTCGAACGATTCGCCCAGACACTCCGCGATCGCGGCCTGAACGCTTCCCACTCGGTCGCCCACGGGCGGCTATCGGCGGAGATCGCCCGACACGTCAGCGAGAACGGCCACGATCTCGTGGTTAAGGTCGCAGAGACTTCTTCCAATCGATCAGGATTTATTGGCTCGACCGACATGCGGCTGATTCACGACTGCCCGTGCGCCGTGCTCATTCTGCGCCCGGATGAGGAGGCCGGATTCCAACACATCGCCGTCGCCGCCGACATTCTTGACCAAGACACCTTGCAGCGTGATCTCAACCGTAACGCTTTGGTGATGGCCTCAACCTTGATGGCAACGGCCGCACCGATCTCCCTTGTCTACGCACTTCCACCACTCAGAACAGCAATCCGAGTCGACAACGATAGCACCGACGTTGTCTCGCAGGAGCAATTGGTAAAATGGGATTCAGATCTGCGAAGTGTCGCGGAAATCAAACTGGAGAGGCTCGCCAGCGACGTCGAGGACCTGGACTGCCATCGTCACGTACTAGTTGGCGATCCGATCGAAGCCATTCCTGAATTCACCAACGGGCATGGAATCGACCTGCTGATCATCGGCAGTGTTCCGCGAAATGGCATCGCCGGAGTACTCCTTGGCAACACGGCGGTACGAATTTTGGAACGCGTGAGTTGCTCCGTTTTGGTGATCAAGTCCCAACGTCCACAATCCAAGAACGAAACGACAACCTGCGCGTGAACCTATGACCGATACACTCAACATAACCGTCATCGAGGACGATGAGGATGCGCGGCGAGGACTCGTCGATATTTTGGAACTGGACGATCATCGCGTCACCGCATTTCCCTCCGTCGCTGCTGCCAAAGAGCGAGGCTTCGTTAACACCGACTTGGTGCTGATGGATCGCAAGCTGCCCGACGGCATGGCAGAAGAGATGCTGCCAAGCCTACGCGGCTTGGCTGGCGACGCCGACTTTATTGTGATCACCGGCTACACCGACTTGCACGCAACCATTGTCGCTTTACGCGAAGGCGTCTTTGATTACCTCATCAAGCCCATCGACCCGGTCGCCCTTAGCGCTTCGCTGGCGCGGCTTGCCCAACGTCGCAATACAGAACGAGAACTTTACCGCCAGCGGCGATTCGCCGAAAAATTACTGGAAACGGCAGATGCAATTATACTCGTGCTGTCGCCTCAAGGTCGCGTCATGCGAGGCAATCGATTTCTGCTGGAATTGACCGGCTATCAGGCGGACGAAATCCTGGATATGGATTGGTTCGAGATGTTCATTCCACCGCCCGATCGGTCGCGAGTCCGCGACCTCTTTGACCGAACGGTCCATCAAATGAGCTCGCATGGGATTCTTAATCCAGTGCTCCACAAAGACGGCACTTCCAGTCAAATTCGGTGGTCCAATTCTACGCTTAAGGATGCCGACGGTCAGACCATCGCGGTTCTCGCTATCGGCCTCGACGTGACAGATCTCGTCAAAGCACAGCGGGCTCAGCTGCAGTCGGAACGACTTGCTGCCATCGGCACCACCGTGACCGGACTTGCTCACGAAAGCCGGAATGCTCTGCAACGGATGCAGAACGCGGTCGACCTGTTGAAACAAGGCCTGGGAGACCAGAGCGAACTGTTGCGCTATGTCGAAAAAGTCGAACGAAGCGGACGGCACATCCGTGGACTATTGGAGGAGGTGCGAGACTATGCCGCGCCAATCCAACTAGCTTTCTCTCAAGAATCGCTGCCTGGCATTTGGCGACGTTCGTGGCAATCGGTAGAGCACCGGCGAGCGAATCGTCACGTGTCTCTCAATGAAATCCCCCCCGAAGCAGACGCCGAACTACCAACGATCCGAGTGGATGCCGACCGACTAGAACAGGTCTTTCGCAATCTGTTCGAGAATTCTCTCGACGCCCAAGATGGCGATTTGGCCATAGAAATTGAGTCGAGAATCGAGCACGATCACTTGATTGTCTGCTTCCGCGACAACGGGCCCGGGATCCCCGCGTCGCATCGCGACACGCTGTTCGACGCCTTCGCAACCTCCAAACCGAAGGGAACCGGATTAGGACTTTCCATCTGCCAGCGACTGGTCGAAGCGCACGGTGGCAGCTTGAAACTGTGCGATAGCCAAGTGGGAGCTGAATTCAAATTGAGACTCCCCATCAGACCGGCCTAATCACGCCGCGGAATTGCCGCCGTTAACGCGCCGTCACAGAACTCGGAGGGTGGCGCCACTGTGCGAATCGGCACGCTTTGCAGGCCACCATTCTTGGCCCTTACCTCAGTTTCCCGAGAAAACACCCAAAATGGCGATTTTCGCATTCCGCGGCGTCGCCGGCACAATCTGTGCATCGATCTGAGAACATGAAAGGCTCCACCGAAACTGCCGAAGGCCAACAAGTCACGACGCAAACCGAAACATCCCGCAATTCGCACAAGGAGGGTGCGCTCGACAGCTCACCCACAGCCAGACCATCTTCGGGCCACACAAAAAGGAAACGAGTCTCTTGGTCACTCGTCAATTTCTGGCTGGATCTTGTGATGTCCATCGAGTTCCTAGGTCTGGTTCTCGTCTCCACCATCATTCGCTTTGTTTTTCCCGCAGCCTCAGCAGCCGCCGGCTGGACTCTGTGGGGACGCGGCATCGACGATTGGATGTCGCTTCAATTTGCGTTGGTAGCCGTGCTCGCCTTCTCGATCCTCGTCCACCTCATGCTCCACTGGAGCTGGGTATGCGGCGTCTTTTTTGGCAAGTTGTGGAAACGGCCAGGGAAGAAACTCCCGGAGGATGGCATTCGGACGATCTACGGCGTCGGCCTGATGATTGTCATCTTGAACACGATGGGGCTGCTAATTGCCCTAGCCGCTTTGATGGTCCGTTCCTCTGGCTAACGCGGCGAAACGGACTCTTGGCGAGCGGCAGTTTTTTCTACCCACAGAACGGGCAGGCCGACGGATCGTCAACCATCAAAAACGCCCACCCTCGATACAGCGACAACATGCCCATTGCGACCACAAACCATCCCGCCAGCTTGAAGAGGCGTGCGCGCCACGCCATCGGAATCGCGCTGGCCGTCGTGCCGGTGACGACCATCATGGGCAGCGTGCCCAGGCCAAAGGCGATCATGACGGCGCTGCCGAGGAACAAGTTGCTAGTGCGCGCCGCGATCAGTAGAAACGCGTAGACAAGACCGCAAGGCAAGAACCCAGTCGTGATACCTGCCAAGAAGATGCCGGTGTGGTTACGTTGTTGGAGCATCGCTCGCAGAAGCCCGCCCGATGCGCACCCCGAATGACGAGCCACGACGGCACGCCGCCGTAAGAGCCCGGCCGTTACGAGTCCCTCCCGAAGTAGAATCGCTCCGGCCGCAATAGCTAACAGCGAAGTCAAGTTGACCCCAAACCACTTCAGGCCAAGCAGCCGCTGGCCCCCAAAACCGGCCATCGCGCCGAGCACCGCGTAGGTGAAAATCCTGCCAAAGCTATAGGCAATTTGCCAACCGACATTTTGCCGCCAGCCATTCGAGGCCGACCCCAAAATGGCTGCAAACGGGCCGCACATTCCCAGGCAATGCGACGAACCCAATATCCCAGAAACGAAAATTAGCGGCAGTTCGAACATGTCGTACTCAAGGTAAGGGGAAACTGGCTGTTGCTGCTGTCGAATCGGCAACACCCGTCTCGATCAACGGTGGCCGCCGGTCGACTGAGGGGTTAGAGCACCTGGACGCCAGCCCCGCAGATGTGGACTGGTGCCACTCCGCCGAATTTCGTGACGCGAGTCGCAACGATTCCGTAATGACAAAAACACTACTTAGTACCATCGCAATCGCTGCGACGATTGGATTCAACCTCCCCGTGGTGGCAATGGCGACTCCCAGGGCGTTGTAGACCATGGCCCAGACGAGATTTCTTCTAATCGTGCGATGTGTGTCACGAGCCATTCGAACGGCCCATGGCAGCAACAGCAAGTTGGACGACATTAAGCAGACGTCTGCCGCATCTCGCGACACCTCGGCGCCGCACCCCATGGCGATTCCGACATCGGCAGCACTCAAAGCAGGAGCGTCATTCACGCCGTCTCCCACCATCACGACAGTTCGTCCCTTCGATTGTAATTCCTGAATCCGCTCAAGCTTCGATGCAGGCGTTCGCTCTGAAGAAACCTCAATCTGCAAATTCCGGCCGATTTCTTCGACTCGCCCGGCGTGATCCCCACTCAACAGCTCGACCGCCACTTCCTGGCTGCGAAATATCTGGATGGCCTCCGCTGCGCCGGCCCGCGTTTCCTCAGCGAAGGTGAAGCAACCGCGCACGTTTCCATCCCAGCCAATGAGCATCGTGGATAGCCCGTCATCGTCGCCGCCATGCTTTGCACTTTCCCATTCGGGCGACAACTTCATTCCCTGCTGCAAGCAGAACGCACGACTGCCCATCGCCACGGTCCTGCGCCTCACTTTAGTCGCAGGACCATCTTCAAGGATCTCAACTTCTCCTAGCACGCCGCACCCTGGAATCGTGCGACAGGAGATCATCGTCGAATCGAACCGTTTGGTCTCGCCGGCCATCGCATCCTCTGCAAGTCCCGATTGGACGGCCGTAGCC
>CAYZRS010000052.1:34215-38188 GCA_964480915.1 uncultured Pirellulaceae bacterium
GGTCGTCAACGTACCAGTTTTGTCAAAGCAGACGTGATCGATCTTGGCAAGCCGCAGGAGGTCGTCGCTGGAACGAAACACGATGCCTCGTGACGCAGATTGCCCAATAGCAGCCCAGACCGCCAACGGCGTGGCGATCGCCAGGGCGCAGGGACAGGCAATTAGCACGACCGACATCGACGCCATCAGCGCCATGTGAAATCCGCTCTGCTGCCAATGAAACGCAAACACAGCCACCGCCAGGACCGCAATAACGGCAGCAAATACAGTCGACACTCGATCGACCAAGCGGTCAACGCGCCCCGGTCGACTTGCCGCTTCACGAACGAGTAGAATCAGCCGCCGAATAACCCCAACGTCCAACGGACTGACAACTTCGATTTCCAAACATCCGTCGACATTGACAGCTCCGCCAAACACGGAATCGCCAACGCCGACGCTCCGTGCTGCACTTTCACCCGTGACCCATCGTTCATCGACATAGGATGTTCCAGTGACGACCGTGCCATCCAAGGGCACACGCTGACCAGGGAACACGCGCATCACCTGCCCACACACTACGGCGTCCAGGTCGACCTGACGTGTACCATCCGCGGAGACGATCCAGGCGGAATCGGGCAACATATCTTGCAACGTTTCGAGTGACTTCATCGCTCGGTGCTTGCCCGTCGCTTCCAGCCATCTCCCCAGGGTGACGGCCAGAAGAATCATGCAGACGACTTCCAAGTAGACGTGTTCGCCGCCCGTCAGCAAAGAAAGCACCGAATAGCCATAGGCGGCCAGCACTCCAACAAGCAGTAATCCGTCGGCTGACAGTATTCGCTGCCGAAACTGATCAAGCAACGAATGGACCAAGGGTTGCCCGAGCATCACGAGCACGGGAGTCGCAAAAAGCAGACACCCAAACCGCAAGAGCTCCTTGAAAATTGCGGAACGTGGATCCTGCGATATCGCATAGGCATCCCAGCTCCACAATGCCATCGTGAAGACCATCACGTTCATCGAGAAAAATACCGCAAGCCCTACTCTAAAAGCTGTCTGTCCCAGCTTTCGATCTCCCGGTTCGCCGCGCATGATTCCGGCCGCAATGCGACACCCGACGCAGCAGTACAGATTCGCTGCCGTCGCGCCTCGTTCACGTCGAACCGGCAACCCGCAATAGCTACATGACAAATCTATCATCGGTTCATGGCTTCGAAGAGTTCGGCCTGCAAGGCAGGGAACAGAAACCGGATCGTGTAGACGACCGCCAAGACCCAAAACCCCAGCCACATGAGCCGCACGTACCAGGGGATATCGTTGCCGGTGTAACTATGAAAACGTCGTTCCGTCGAAAACTCATTCGGATCAGGCATGAGGATTGGCTCCGGTCTGCTGCTGTTCATCGAGCTGGAGCTCCCTGGCTAGCATCGTGTGTTTCGGAGCTTCCATATCCCAGAATGCACCATTCATTCCAGCCCACAGCAGTAGACATAGGAATCCGGCACTCGCGAGTAGGTAGTTCACCATCGGCGTGATGGCAAATGCGCCTTGGGTGTCCCCCTGAAAGGTGTGCACGAACTCGGTGAACTTCATCACAAATCCGATCATGCTCGGCGTCAAGATGACGATCGCGAACAACAAGGTCACCCAACCAGATCGTGAAGAAACCGATTCGGGTTCGTCTCGATCGCTGTTTTGTGGTTCTTTTCGTAGCATGTTGTTTCCCTGTCTATTCGTTACCACCGTTCACCCCATGTTCGCTGCACACGCGAGCCCAGCGCGTTGCCTCAATCCTCTTCACCGCCAGTGCAGCGGACGACTTAGTACCCTTCCGAATTTATGGACTCCATCTCTTCGTAGTACGGATAGCTATCCAGCCACGAACCGAGCCACTGCACATAAGTGATCAGCGCCAAGCCACGCTCGTTCGGTTTATCGGGCGCTCCATCGAAGAGCCAAGGGTATTCTGGCATCGGCGATTCTGGCACGAGGGTTTTTGGTCGAAAGAAATGCACCGCATGCCAATCGTTCCCGTGCCGACCGCCTTGACGACTGAGGTCGGGCCCGACGCGGCGAGTGCCGAACATGACCGGCCGCTGCAGCTCATTTTGGTATTCCCACGTTTCTGAAACCGGCCCATACCGTAGCGACTCATTCGACACCGGACGAACAAACTGACTGTGGCAATGCCAGCACGCCTCGCCGATGTAAACCTGACGCCCAAGACGTAGAGCATCAGCACACGCTTCTTCCGTCGGCTCACCAAACGCTTCACTGAATTGCTGTGGATAGCGCTGAGCCAACTCATCAAATTGGTACATGATTCGCTCGTTGACGACCTCTTCGACGGTTTGCTCCGGCAGCTCCTGAAACATCAGCATCGGCACAGCAACATTCGATAGAAATGCAAAGGCAAAAAAGCCGATGCCGGCCACGAACAGAATCCCACTCTTGCTTTCCAACATTTTTTAATTCGTCCTATCTTCGCTACCCTCGGTCGCAGTGTACGACTCTCACCGTCGTTGTTCGACGCGAACCCGCGGCGTGCAACCTTGGCTCAACTACGCGACAACAAATCCTGACTCAGGCAAACCCTTCATTTCAGCACCGCGCATGGTCATGACGATGTTCCCAACAAAGCAAATAAACCCACCAAACATCATCAAACCGGCAAACATCCGTACCACCCAGAAAGATTGCGAACCGTTGAGCATGACCTCCCATGGTTGCAATCCGGCCCAGTAGAAACCTTGAAAGATTCCGGCCAGACCGAGATCCAAAAACATCACAAACACGCCGACGGCCGAAAGCCAGAAATGCCATTCGGCGAGTCGCCGACTGTACCAAGGGCGCTGCAGCAACCGGGGGATCAAGTGAGTCATGAATCCGTAAATCCACATACTAAAGACCCCAAACATAACCAAATGCGCATGCCCAACGACCCAATCGGTAAAGTGAATCAGTTTTTGGAACGTCAACGTGACCTGTAACGCACATTGAAAGCAAGTGATGAAATAGTAGATCATGCCGGTGTAGAACCAACGAATCGGCAAGTTCTTCTTGACCATGTCTCCATCGCCCCACAGCGTACCGAGGAAATTGATCACCACCGTGGCGACAACAAATTCGACGGCGATCGTCGAAACGATCGCTCCGTACTGCAAGAACATCGGAATCGGTGTGTACAGAAAATGGTGAATGCCCTGCAATGGGTAGAAGAACGCCAGCCCCCAGAAACCGACCAGCGAGAGGCCGTGTGACCAGATCGGCTTCTTGAGAATGATCGGCACAATATAGTACATCATGCCCCAACCCAAAGGCGTCACGAATAGGCCGACGAGGTCGTGAATGAACAGCCCGCCAACAGCGCCGGCGTTGGTGCCAGTCAGTGCGTACTCTGGCAAGAAATTGCCCATCGCATATGTGAGAAACGTCCACACAAAAGCGGCCATGAAATACCACAGCGAGACGTACATCGGACCCTCCGATTTGGCGATGGGTACCAAGTAGTTAATTGCAACCAGAGCTAAACCGAGTAGTGCGAGCGGATCAATCCAGAACGGAGTCTCACCCCATTCCAGCCCTTGCGCCCCTAGCGAAAAAGTGATATTCCACGATGCGGCCAGCTGCTGTGCCCACTCGGCTGTCTGCAACGTTGGCCCAACCACAATTCCAATCGCCGTCGCAAGCACGATGAATTGCCAGGCGAAGAAAATGAAGTAGGAGAGAGCACGGCTTGCCGGTTTTCGCAAAGTCAACCGTGGCACGGCCCACTGCAGCATCCCCAGAAATGCGTTCGCCAAGAAGCCGTAGGCGATCGCATTGGTGTGCACCATCCGCCAACGCCCCGGCGACAGCAACTCCACTCCCTGCAACGGATTCCAATGGATCAGCTGGGCTGCCATGAGTATTCCGGCCAACATCGAGACACCAAGAAAGGTCAGTGCCATCCAGAAGTACCAACGCACTAACCGCTCTTCGACAAGGTCGT
>CAYZRS010000053.1:0-37300 GCA_964480915.1 uncultured Pirellulaceae bacterium
TCGCACGACATCGCGGCGGCAAAAGCCACCAGTCTAACTCCCGAGCAAGCCGACAGCCTTGTTGGCTCGCGTCGGGCGCATCCACAAAAAACGCGGCCAACGTGCCTCGGTCCGTCTCTTTCTGGCGTTTGCCGCCTGGCGTAATTTCCTCCACGGCAAAAAAAGCCGATCAAATCTTTCGTTCTTTGCAATACACTCGTCGGCTGATTACATTCGCCGTTGATCGCTATGACGGCGGGTGAGCGCCTAGCATTCGTCCCGCATTCTCTCGCTTTGCGGGAAAGTCTGGCAGAAAGTATGTTCCAAACGTCGAGGAAGCGCTTTATGCTGTAAACAGGTCCCATGACCAGACGCCAACGATTCTTTTCGCTTCCACACAAGAGAGCAGCCATGAAAACCAACTTCCGCTTTTGTCATATCGCACTCCTAGTCGCCACACTTTTGGTAGGCAACGCCAGCGCGAACATTGAATTGACGGAAGTTGATTTGGCGAACGGAGTCATTGAGCTAACGAACACGAGCGGTACTGTCTCTTCGGGTGTCATTCTCGAATGGTGCGTGCCCTTCAGCTACGGCGTGTTGGAAACGGCCGGTTACTCGTTCCTGCCAGGCGAGACGCGTACCTATAACCTCGGTTTCAACTTCGGTTCGGCCGACGACCTTTGGATTTACAAAGACCGTACGGGCAACTTTGGTCAAACGGATCGAGTTATCAGTGGCGTCGTGTATGGCTCCAACCAAGCTGGCGCTGGCCGAGTCGATTCGGTCGTGTCCAATACGGGCGGCGACGCGTGGGCTGCGAATACCGATTTCGTTGCCACCGCAGGCATCATGTCAGGCCAAACGTTGCAAATGTCGGCTCCCGCATTGGCCCCCAACGCTTCCAGCGGCTGGGAAATCGCCAACAGTTCACTCGGATCGTTCGGAGCCACGACGGATGTCGACGGTGACGGCGACGCCGATTGCGATGACATCACGGCTCTGACCGAAGAAATCTTCGCCGGTACAAATTCGGCATTCGCCGATCTGACAGGTGATGGCATCGTCGACATGGGCGATCAAGAGACTTGGCTGCGAGAATCGGGCGGATTCCTCCCCGGCGATTCCAATTTCGACGGAGCGGTCGATGGCCAAGATTTCCTCACCTGGAATGCAAACAAGTTTCAAGCGATTAGCGGCTATTGCAATGGTGACTTCAACGGCGATGGCAATGTCAACGGAAGTGATTTCTTAATCTGGAATGCAAACAAATTCCAACCGATCACACCCACCACAGTCCCTGAACCCCAACCATTCCTGTTTGTCTACTTGGTCATCATGTCGATGATCGCCCTCTTGCGAAATAAGAAGAAATAGGGCTAGGCTCAGGCGACCGGAATCGTTCGAAGTTTCGTTTTCGAAGTGTCCAGCGAGCGCCTTTGATGACCAATCTGCCAAGACGTGGACCGTTACTGCACCGATGCCTCATCGGCATGTTCAGTATCGCGTTCGCCGTACTTGCCTATTGGCTGCTTGGATTTGTTCTCGAAGACATTAATCGCTTGCCGGGTCCCAGTTACAGCGAACTCGAACAATCGATGATCGCGTCGGATTTCGCAGAGCGCGACGTCGAACTAAATCAGCAGATAACTCAGACCACTGCTGAGATCGACCGCCTTAAGAAACAGCAAACAATTCTCAAGTCGGGGATCGAAAACTCGCAACGAGCCGTCGCGCAGCTGCAGGAATTGTTGGCGTCGGATCAAGATGCGACCGCCGACAATCAGCAGGCATTCGCTGAAAATATTCGGCTCTTCCTCGCCGACCAGCGCTCGTATCAGGAGCTCAACCAGCAGATCGTCGACCGAAACGGGGCGCTCGACGATCTCAAATTGAAACGGGAGGCACATCAGGTCGCTTGGAATAAGCTGCGTGAACCGGTCAATGCCGAGTACCAACGGCTGCGAACAAAGCACAACTTTCGACTCGCTGGGATGAAACTAGCATTCCTGCTGCCGATCTTGGCGCTGTGGGCTTTTCTCTTCCGCTGGACCCAAGGCAATTACGCGCCGCTCATCTATGCCTTCGGAGCCGCCATTTCGGCCAAGATTATCCAAGTCATCCATCAGCACTTTCCCAGCCGTCTGTTCAACTACATTTTGACAGCGGCCGCCCTGGCCGTTGTAACCGGGATCGTGGTCTACCTGATCCGGATGCTCAAAAACCCAAATACCGATTGGCTGCAGAAGCAATACCGCGAAGCTTACGAATCATTCTTATGCCCTGTCTGCGACTACCCGATTCGCCGTGGACCGCTGAAGTACATGTCCTGGACGCGGCGCAGTATTCGCAAGGCGATCTATCGGGCACCGGTCACCACCGACTCGCATTCAGTCGAAGCGGCCTACACCTGTCCAATTTGCTCGACGCAGCTTTTCGAATCGTGCAAGAAGTGCGACACCATTCGCCATTCGCTGCTGCCAGCCTGCCATCAGTGCGGCGACGTGACTATTTAATTCGAACGGTCTCGGTGGCAACGGGTGCCCATTCCGTACCACAAATAAACGAGAGTCTATTCGACGAGCCTGCGGCCGTGGTGAGATAGCTGACCCCAAAAGACTCCCGACGGTTTTGTTCACGCGGAGTGGGGCAGGTGTTTTCGGGCGAAGTCAATCGATGGAATCAGGCGGCATTGGCCGAAACATGCTCCAGACCCTGGCCTGCGCCAGGGTTTCGACACAGCAACTCCCGCTGCTTTTCAGCTCTCTAAATGTCAGATGCCGAATCTTCGAGAACTTCTTCTGCAACGTAGATCGGCAAATGGGGGTCGCACGTGACGGCGATCGCAATCGCGTCCGAAGGGCGAGAATCGACTTCGATCAGGCGCCCTTCGAATTTCAGCCGCAACTTCGCGTAGTAGGTATGCTCGCGTAGTTCGGTGATGACGACGCTATCGAGTTCAGCGCCTAACTCTTCCGCGACGTTGACCAGTAAGTCGTGAGTCAGCGGACGGGGCGAATCGTAATTCTTGACCCGGCGATCGATACTCGTCGCTTCAAAGATACCGATCAGGATGGGGAACTGCCGGTCACCATCGACTTCGCGCAGGTAGATGACCTGTTGCTCGTTGATCTCGCTGATGATGATGCGGGACAGTTGCATTTGAATTTGCATCTGCGATTCCCTTCCGTTTCGATTTACAAATGAATGACGAATTTTAGTTTCTAGCGCCCGAGTATAACCTACCGACCAAATCGTTGGCTACGAGGCCAAAGGACCATTGGGGCTAGGCCTCACTGCTGCCGCGTAGCGTTTCGAGCGCGGCTTCGACCGACTTTAGTTGCTGCCGGAGGCTTTCCAGACTCGCTCTTTCTTGTTCGACGACTTCGGCTGGAGCTCGTTCTACAAAGTTGGCGTTGGCTAGTTTTTTCTCTTTGCCGGCAATCGTCCCCTGCAATCGTTTCTTCAGCTTCTCGTTGCGAGCTTTTTCCGCATCGACGTCGATAAAGTCCTTCAGATCGACGAAGACTTCCATTTTCGGTAGGGCGATTTGCGCACTCGTCGCCGGAGCCTCGACCGCGGGCCCCCAACCGACGTTCTTTGCATTCGCCATCGATACGAAGTAGGGCTCCATCGATTGAAGAATCTCGACGGTTGACTCGTCGCACTTTACAGAATACTCCACCGTCTCTTTCGGGCCGATGTTGTTGCGGCTGCGAAGTTCGCGAATCGCACCCAACGTCGCCTGGAACGTGGCAAACCGTTGTTCAATCGCTTCATCGACAAGCGATTCGGTGACGGTCGGCCATGCGGCGATCATGATGCTCTCTGCCGGCTTCACCGGCGATTGTAATCCGCGTTCCGGCGCGTATTCACCCAGCAACTGCCACACTTCTTCGGTCAAGAACGGAATCATCGGATGCAACAGTCGTAACAGTGTATCGAGCGCTGCGGCCAGCACGCGCTGGGCGACCGCCCGCTGGGAATCATCCTGCAATCGCTCCTTCAGCATTTCGACATAGAAACTGCAGAACTCGTCCCAGGCAAACGAGTACAAAACCCGCGTCGCTTCCGCATACTGATACGTTTCGAGACTCTCGGTAACCGTCCTGGTCACGGTCGCCAAACGGCTAAGGATCCAACGATCTTCCACGCACAGTTCATCATCCGGCACCGCCGCCGAAGAATAGCCCTCGAGATTCATCAGCGCGAACCGTGAAGCGTTCCACAGTTTGTTGACGAAGTTGCGAGCCAGCTCAAAACGTTCGCTCACGACCGCTCCCTTGGGAACCGCCTTGTCTTCCTCTGCCGTCGCCCATTGAGTCGAAAATTCTTTGCTACATTTATTGCAAGCGATCTTCGGCAGCTGACGGTTCTTTTTCGTTTGATTCATCAGCGTTTCGCAGTGCGGACACTCAAACTGGACCGGCATCCGCACGTCTTGCGTGTCGGTCGTGAGGTGCGCCAGTCCGAACCGTAATGCGTCCGGGCCGAACTTCTGAATGACGTCGATCGGATCGACTCCATTCCCCTTCGACTTCGACATCGTCTCGCCGTCGCCATCCAAAATCTTCGGGTGGATGAAAACCTCGCTGAATGGAACTTGGCCCATATTGTTCAGCCCAGCGAGCACCATGCGGGCAACCCACAACGTGATAATGTCGCGGCTGGTGATCAGCGTGCTGGTCGGATAGTAGTAATCGAGCTCGGCCGTTTTCTCGGGCCAACCCAGCGTCGAATGAGGCCACAGGGCACTGCTGAACCACGTGTCGAGCACATCTTCTTCGCGGACAAAACCAAAACCTTCGACGGCGGTTTGCAATTCCACGTCTTCATCCTGAACGCAAACATGTACGGTCGCAAAGACATCCTCGTCCGCATCGTCATCGACACGCGATTCGACGTCGACCGACAATTTGCCGGCCGCAAAACCAGCATGAGCTTCGATTTGAGCCACCAACGCTGTTGTTGCCGCTTCGTCTGCGCAAGATTTCGACCAGACCGGAATCTGATGCCCCCACCACAACTGGCGACTGACGGGCCAATCCCGCTTCTCGGATAGCCAATCGAGGTACCCTTTGGCATAGCGTTCCGGGAAGATTTTGACTCGGCCATCTTCCACCGCATCCATCGCCGACTGAGCCAGGTTGTCCATCCGCACAAACCACTGATCGGCGAGACGAGGTTCGATCGGCGTCTTACTACGATCCGATTTCCCCAGCTCGATTTCGCGGTCTTCGATTTCGACCATGAGATCTTGAGCTTCCAGATCGGCGACCACTTTCTTGCGGGCCTCCTTGATCGACAAGCCTTGGTAGGAGCCAGCCTGAGCGTTCATCGTGCCGTCGGCGTTCAAGATATTCAGCATCGGCAATTGCTGTCGCTTGCCGACTTCGTAGTCGTTCGGGTCGTGTCCCGGCGTAATCTTGACGCAGCCACTGCCCAGTTCTGGCTTGGCCCACTCGTCGGCAATCAGCGGGATCTCGCGTTCCACAAGCGGCAGCATCAGCTTGCGCCCCGCCTTCGCCATCGCGCACAATTGCTCTAGAAGCGGCAACATCTTCGCACGCCGTTTGTCTAAGGCGTCCAGCTGCTCCTGCAGAGGCGCTTTTTCTTTGTCGCCCGCTGCCGCCAATTTCTCTTGCAATTCCGCTGCGACTTTGTCGAGCGCTTTGGCCGGGTTGGGGTGCACGGCGACGGCCGTATCGCCCAGCATCGTTTCCGGCCGCGTCGTGGCGATTGTGACATGCGTCGGTTCACCCTCTTGCGGATTCAAGACCGGATATTTGAAATGCCAAAAGTGACCCTTGATCGTTTCGTGGAAAACCTCATCATCGCTAACGGCCGTTTGCAAGAACGTGTCCCAATTGACCAGGCGTTTGCCCCGATAGATCAGCTCTTTTTGAAACAGATCAAAAAAGGTGTGACGGACAGCTCGGGCACACATATCGTCCAGCGTGAAACGAACTCGTTCCCAATCGCAACTCGACCCGATCTGTTTCAGCTGTCCGAGGATGCGCGTCTCGTATTGCTTCTTCCATTCCCAAATCCGCTCAACGAGCGCTTCTCGCCCCAGATCGTGGCGTGTGAGTCCCTCCTCTTCCCGCAAGCGTTTTTCGACGACAGCCTGAGTCGCAATGCCGGCGTGGTCGGTGCCCGGCATCCACAAGGCGTTGTAACCCTGCATCCGCTTCATGCGCACAACGACATCTTGGAGCGTGTTATTGAGCGCGTGCCCCAAGTGAAGCGCCCCCGTCACATTCGGCGGCGGAATCACCACCGTGAACGGCTTCCGATCGGGATCGGGCTCACTGTGAAAATAGCCCTGCTCCTCCCACCAAGCGAACCACTTCTCTTGGGCCGCATGAAAGTCAAATCGATTGGGTAGAGAATCGCTCATAGTTAGAAAGAGCCATCTTGGCGGTCAAAGTTCGTGGAAGTAGAAAACGTGCGAACCTAGAGCGTATCAACCCGACGAACGGTCGAACAGGTGAAACGCACTGGCCACACTTTCGTGGTGTCGATTCGGGCACTCGGAATCAAGTCAGGCAGTGACGGCCTCGACGACTTTCGCCCCCATAGCGGACGTGGTAAGAGCCGTCCCATCCCCGGCAATATCGGCCGTTCGCAGCCCCGAATCGATTATCTTGGCGACCGCTTCTTCGATCACTGTCGCCTCGGTTTCCAACTTCAGCTCGTGCCGAAGCAGCATCGCCGACGCCAGAATCGTGGCCAGCGGGTTGGCGATTCCTTTACCGGCGATATCTGGCGCCGATCCATGAATCGGCTCATAAAGCCCCGGGCCAGGATCGCCCAAAGAGGCCGATGGCAGCAGCCCCAAAGATCCGGGCAACATCGAAGCTTCGTCGGTCAGAATATCGCCAAACATATTCCCCGTCACGACGACATCAAAGTCGGTCGGGCGCGAGATCAGATGCATCGCCATCGAATCGACAAGCACCACCTCATACTCCAATTCTGGAAATTCACTCCGAACGACGCTTTCGGCCACTTCCCGCCACAGCCGCGATACCTCCAGCACGTTCGCCTTATCGACCGACGTCAATTTCTTACCACGTTCCATCGCCGCGGTGCCGGCAATACGCACGACGCGCTCGACCTCCGGCACTGAATAAGCCATTTCATCGAACGCCGCTTCGCCTCCAGCGACCGTGCGACGTCCTTTGTCGCCAAAGTAAATGCCACCGGTCAGTTCGCGCACGAACAGAATGTCAACGCCGCGGACGATTTCGGGACGTAGCGGCGAAGCGTCAATCAACGACGCATGTGGCTTCACGGGTCGCAGATTGGCGAATAGGCCCAGCTCTTTGCGAATCCGCAACAAACCGGCTTCGGGCCGAGTCTTCGCACGAGGGTCGTCCCACTTCGGACCACCGACTGCCCCTAGCAGCACAGCATCCGCCTGGCGACAGGCCTCGAGCGTCACCTCGGGCAACGGATCGCCGCCATCGTCGATGGCACAGCCACCCATCAAATGGGATTCGAAAGAAAACTCGTGACCGAACCGAGCAGCCACGGCCTCCAGCACGAGACGCGCCTGGGCGACAATTTCCGGACCAATTCCATCACCCGGCAATAGACAAATTTTTGCTTGCACTGATAAACACTTTCATTTCATGGTCGGACAGAACAAAACGGCGTCAGAGGGTCGGCGCACTGGGCTTTTCATCTTTGTAAAGCTTGTATTCGATCGCATCAACGAGCGCCATCCAACTGGCTTCGATGATATTTTCGCTGACGCCGATCGTGCCCCAAGTCGTCTGGTCGTCCTGGCTTTCGACAATCACTCGAATTCTAGCCGCCGTACCGGCCTCTTCATTGACGACTCGCACCTTGTAATCGACCAACCGCATGTCTTGTAGCGAGGGATATTTTGCCAGCAGCGCTTTCCGCAAAGCCGCATCCAGGGCATTCACAGGCCCGTCACCTTCGGCCACTTCGTGGTGAAGTTTACCGTCAACTTTCACTTTAACCGTCGCTTCGGTAAGCACGGGCTGGTCGTCTTTTGGTGAATTGCGTTCGACGTTGACGTGGTACTTTTCTAATTCGAAATGAGGCGCAAAAGAATCGGCACAACGTTTCACCAGCAAATCGAACGAGGCGGTCGCCACTTCAAACTGATACCCTTGGTTCTCCAATTGAACGACTCGTTCCAGAATCTTCGTCATCAACGCTTTGTCGTCTTGAATTTTGTGCTTGGTTGTCAGCGCCACGATATTTGAACGCCCTGATAGCTCGCTCACCAGAATCCGCCGCTCATTCCCCACGACTTGCGGATTGATGTGTTCGTAGCTCGAAGCGGCTTTAGCTACGGCGTGCACATGCATGCCTCCTTTGTGAGCGAAAGCGCTCTGACCAACAAACGGCTGCCCGGAACGTAAATGCATGTTGGCCGTTTCGTAGACAAAGCGTGAGAGTTCTGTCAGGTGGCTGACGTCGCCACTCTGCAAGACCTCGTAGCCCGTCAGCTTCACTGTCAGATTCGCGATGACAGAAATGAGATCGGCGTTACCGCACCGCTCGCCAATTCCATTGATCGTCCCTTGCACCTGCTGAGCACCGGCCGCCACGGATGCCAACGAGTTGGCCACGCCCAGCTCACAGTCGTTGTGACAATGAATCCCCACGGTGGCGTCGAACTTGCCTAACGCGCCGATCGCCAACCGAGTGTACTCGTCAATTTCGGCCGGCATGCTGCCACCGTTCGTGTCGCACATGACAATCGACTCGGCACCTGCCGCTGCTGCCGCCTGGATCGTCTGCGGCGCGTATTCCGGGTTCGACTTCCAACCATCAAAGAAATGCTCGGCGTCGTAGATCACCCGTCGTCCTTGATCGCGAAGATAGCCGACCGTATCGCTGATCATTTGCAGGTTTTCTTCAAGCGACACGCCCAGCACTTCGGTCACGTGAAAATCTGACGTCTTGCCGACGATCGTGATAACCGGCGCTTCGGAAGCGAGTAACGCCTGCATCCCAGGATCTTCGGCCACATCGACACCACGCCGCCGAGTCATCCCGAATGCGCAGATTTTGGCGTGTTTCCAATCGATCTTGGCCGCTCGCTGGAAGAACTCGGAATCCTTTTCATTGCTCAGCGGATACCCGCCCTCAATAAAGTCGACGCCGATTTCATCGAGTCGCTCGGCAATCATCACCTTATCGAGCAGAGAAAAGTTGACCCCTTCTCCCTGGCTACCATCGCGCAGCGTCGTGTCGTAGATGTGAATCGTCTTCATGATGTTTGCAGGCGACAGGCGAGCGGCGAGGGGCCTTTGGGCGACCGTTCCATCAGAACTTCGCTCCCAGCTTCACCGTGCAAATCGTCTTTGTGCCCTACCCCATTTTCGATGTGCTCGTTGAATGTCGCTTCGTCCGTGACTCAGCAAAAGCAATAAAAAAACCCTGAGGCCCCCGTGCTGGCCTCAGGGTTACTTAACTCAATGTCCCAAGACCTCGCTAACCGCCGGTAATGATAATCGCTCCAGCCGTTGCTGGATTGGTAATCAAAACGGCGATCAATGCGTTGCGGGTGGTCATAGGATGGTTGAGCCAACTGATTTGTTTAACTTAGGACAGGATACGCGGTCGCCAAACGCATGTCAAATTTAGTCCGTCTTGCGACCAGCGCTACGAAGGGCACGGCTACGCACTCTCTTCATACTCCTCATCTTCATATTCGTATTCTTCCTCTTCGTACTCATACTCCTCATCGTCCTCGGCTTCGGCAGCAGGGACGACGTTTCCGTCCTCATCCTCGTAGACGTATTCGTACTCGTCGTCTTCCGCTTCGTCTTCCTCTTCGGCAACGACCTCTTCTTCGATTTCGTCTTCCAGCTCTTCTTCGTATTCCTCTTCATCGACTGGTGGTTTGGCCACCTTTTGAGGCTGCGGCTTCGCGGCCGGCTTTGGCTTGGCAGCCGATTTCTTTTTTGTCGGTTTGATGTCGACGACGTCCGCAGCGGCGTCCATCAACACTCGATCGGCGATATCGTTGGCCGTTTCGTCAGCCGCTGCGACGTCCCCTCCACCGCCTTGGGAAGCCTGCCAGTCGCTGAGTGACATCAAGACCTCTCGCGCCTGAGCCCCGGCGTACGGACCCACAATGCCATCTTCCGCCATGAAATCGATCATGCGAGCCGCGCGTCCGTAACCAATCCCGTGAGCTCGCTGCAGCAGCGAAACGCTGCCACGCCCTTCGTTGATGACCGTCTCGACCGCCGCTTCGTACAGCGCGTCCGAATTCTTCCGGCTGGCGGCCGCGGTCTTTTCGTCTGCCGATTCGACCTTCAGTTGAACCAGTTCTTTCACGAAGTTCTGTTCACCCGTGCTTACCGCTTCGACGATCACATTGATCTCTTGATCACTGAGGAACGTGCCTTGGCCACGCATCACGGTGCTTGTACCGGGTGAGAGGAATAGCATGTCGCCATTACCGAGTAGCTTCTCCGCCCCCATCTCGTCCAAGACGACACGGCTATCGGTCCGACTCGCAACCTGGAACGCGATCCGAGCCGGTAGATTCGATTTGATCAAACCGGTAATGACGTCAACCGTCGGTTTTTGCGTGGCCAAGATCAGGTGGATACCAACAGCACGACTCTTTTGTGCCAGCCGGATGATGTGCTGCTCGACCTCTTTCCCGGCCGTCATCATCAAGTCGGCGATCTCATCGGCAACAATCACGATGTAAGGCATGTGACGAGGAATGGCCGAACGCTCTTCTTCGTTCTCCGGTTCGATGCGTTCCATCAGCTCGTCTTCGCTCAGCTGGTTGTACACATTCATGTGACGAACCCCGGCACGCGCCAACAGCGAGTAGCGTTCCTCCATCTTCTCGACTGCCCAGGCCAGGATCGCTTCCGCTTTCCGCATGTCGGTTACGACCGGATGCATCAAGTGAGGCAGCCGTTTGTAACCGCTCAATTCGACCATCTTGGGGTCGATCATCAGGAAGCGAACTTCGTCCGGTCGCCGAGTCATCAAGATCGACCCAATGATGGCATTCAAACAGACCGATTTACCGGTACCGGTGCGTCCCGCGATCAACAGGTGAGGCAATGAAGCCAAATCGACCGACAACGGATTTCCCGAGACATCTTTGCCCAAGAAGAGCGGGATGCCCATTTTTCTGGTTTTCGATTCCGAGTTCTCCATCACCTCGCGCAGCTGAACCAGCTGCCGTTCTTCGTTGGGAACCTCGATACCGACCGTGTTCTTGCCTGGAATCGGAGCGACAATACGAACGCTGGGAACTCGCAGCGCGATCGCGACGTCATCCGATAGGCCGGTGATTTTCGAAAGACGCAGTCCTTCTTCCAGTTCGATTTCGTATTGGGCGATGACCGGGCCCGTTTCGATCTCGACCACTTTGACCTGGAAACCAAAGCTGGCGAACGTTTTTTCCAACACCTTCGCTTTGCGGCGGACCTCTTTCGCCTGTTCTTCGTAGCAGAACTCGACCGGTTCGCTGAGTAAATCGGTCGACGGCAGTTCGTAATCACTTTCGTCTTCTGCCAGCGCCGCGCTGTCCAGCTGACTCATCACCGCTTCTCGATCCGACGGATCGGGCGGCGAGTGGACTCGGAATGGCGAAATGCGCCGACGACCATGCCCTGCGCGCAGCAGCGTTGACCCCGCCGCAGCGGCAGCCGCAGCCGCCTTGGTCGCTTGCGTCTTGACGAGCAGTTCCTCTTCTTCCTCCTCGTCTTCATCCTCTTCGTCGTCGTATTCCTCTTCCTCGTACTCGTCCTCTTCCTCGGCAGCAACGAGTTCCTCGTCCTCCTCGTATTCGTCTTCCTCTTCCTCTTCGTCGACTGCCGCCAACTTCGCCGCGACGACGCGCTTACCACCGACGCGAACCGGCATTTCCTCTTCGCCCTCGAACTCCTCTTCTTCCTCCTCGAACTCTTCGCCTTCGATTTCTTCGTCGTCGGCAAGGCTCGTCTTCAGCAACGGTTCACGACCGGTGCGGCGACCGTTCATGCCAATCAGGCTGGCAACCGTCAGCGTACCGAGCATCAATCCAAGATGGAGCAGCACATAATCGGTACACAGCAGCAGACCCGCAAAGAAGATACTGGCCGCCAAAATGAAACCGCCCAGATCGGCGAAATGCATCTTCAGCATCCCGGCGCCGAGCGCGCCAAGGTATCCTCCAGCCCCCATCACGGGGCCGGGCGTGAGCCACGGCAGCAGCAGCGTTGCCAAGGTCGTGAAGCCGACTAGCGATAAGACCCAGCCGACCGTTCGCAGTACGGGCGAATCGACATCACGTCGCATGAGCAGCAACGTCGTCAAAATTCCCAGCGAAATGACCGCGTAGTAGGCGCCAATGCCCAGCGCCTCTAACGTCACCGAAGCGACCAACGATCCCCAGGGACCGCACCAATTGGCGGTGGTCTCGGAGACCGGATAGGTCAAAACGTCTGGTTGGTAGAGCTGGTTAAACGGATAGACAAGTTCCACAATCGGATCAGCAGCGTCGTATGAAACCAACGACAATCCGAGGAACACGACCAGGACCAACAGTCCTAGCGCGAACACATCGAAGCGTACGTCTCGATCATCAAACATGGCGGGTCCGGGAGGGGCTTACTCGAGTTGGGTCACCCCACGTAGCGGGTACTGCGTGGAACGTTGGCGACAAACGTGAAGTAAGGGGAGCTTTTTATATTCAGCAACGAAAAAGCGGGTCGCAGTTTCCGTTGGTTAAGTCAATCGTGTGGGTGGATTGAACCACCGCATCCTTGCCAAACGATCCATCATGATGGTGTGCGGACAGATAAAGGGGACGCACACACGCTTCGGTATGTTCGCGAAGAGTCTTGGTTTTGAGCCACGTTCGCAAACGTGGCTGCCAACTTGCGCAAACGTGGGCAAACGTAAGTAAACGATTTGCGTTTTTTGCGCACAGACTCCCGCGGGAAAAGCGTAGCCCACGGTCAAAAGCCAAGCGGGCGAAAAAGAGCCAATTCGACCGTTTTCGAATGTGGGCGTCGTAAAGTTGACCGGTCGTGTCGGTTGTACCCGGCAGGCTCACAACACAACGCGGCCCTAATGCCGCGTAATGAAGTTAATCTTCGGCGCCAAACTTCCATCCTGACGGTGCTTCAGAATCGCCAGCACTTCCCCCGCCGCCGATTCGGCCACGATTTCAGCCTCTGTTAACTCGAACCGATTGCGAATCGATCGCCCCGTCGAAATTTGATCGATCTCATTCGGATTCAGCACGACAGCCGGTAACGCTGCCAGCAACGAATTTGCCGGCTGGAGTTGGTGCGACAGCTTTTCGATACACAACTCGGCAGGCGTTAGCGCATCGGCGACGCGAAAGGGGCCAATGGCGGTGCGACAGAGCGCCGACATGACCGCCTCGGTTTGCAGCGCTCGGGCAATATCGCGACCGAGGGACCGGATGTAGGTCCCACTACCACACTGCACGTCGAGGACGAGCTCTGGATACTCATAGCGGACAAGCTGGATGCTGTAGATCGAGATCGGGCGGCCCTTTAACTGTACCTCTTCTCCGCGGCGGGCCAATTTGTAAGCCCGTTCACCGTTGACCTTCAGCGCCGAGAACGCCGGCGGTGTTTGCAGAATGTCGCCGGTAAACTGAGGCAGCACCGCCTGAATTTGCTCCTGCGATGGACGCGGCGCGTCAGGCAGCAGCTCGACCTCGCTTTCGATATCCTCCGAGGCGCTACTTTGGCCGAGGCGAAAAGTGGCTCGGTACTCCTTCGGCAATTGCTGCGCGTATGTGATCAGCCGCGTGGCCGCACCGACGCAGGTGATCAGCACACCGGTAGCGATCGGATCAAGCGTTCCGGCATGGCCCGCCTTATGCGGTTTCGCCAACCGCTGCACGATGTTCACGACATCGCGAGAAGTCTTGCCGGGCGGTTTGTTGAGGTTAAGGACGCCGAACACTGAATGTCGCCTTTCGCTCCGCGAAAATAGCATGAACTGCGGACCACAGTTCAGAGTACTAAGAGCGGGATTTGCAGAGCCGATTTGTTTTGCGCTACTTTCGCGGAGCGAAAGGCGGCTTTACGTTCACGTGATTAAGGCCAGCGCTTTACCAGGGGTTTCGAAGACACTGACCTGCATGCTGGGGGCGGGTACTCGACGAATTTAGGTCAATCCTTGGATGGGGAATTCGTATAGCGCCGCGACATCTGCCGCCGAACGTTCATGCAGGTTGGTGAGCCGACTTCGCAGGTCATCGACGTTGTCGACGCCCAGGCCGGCCAACTGGTTGAACTTGTTGGTCAGCAAATCGTCTCGGTTGCCCGATTCGTTGCGAGCGTGCCCTTCGGGATACATCACCAACCCGCTGCTAAGCGTCCCTAGATCGGCGTGGTCAATTTCCAGCGTCGTCGGAATGCCATCCGGGTACTTGTCGTCGTACTCTTGGCCGCCGTGGACGAATTCGATTTTGTCCATCAGCGAACGAGTCAGCGGATGCTGCAGCGCCACATCGTCGTAATCGGCCGGCATCAGGATCAGTTCTTTCCAACCGCACGACTTCGTTTCATACGCCTTTCGCAGCAACGTGCCGATGATGTAGACCATCGAGTGATCGGCGCTCTGACGAGTCTGCGGGTCCCGTTTCGCCGGATCGCCGATGATGCCGAAGGCCGGCTCATAAATCGTGATGCGAATCTTGTTCAGCTTCTCTGGCGATTCCAGCACCGCCGAATTCTGATTCAACAAATCCTGCATGCCTTGTAGCGCTCCGGCCGACTGGTGCTCGTAGAGTCCCAACTTGAAGTGCATGCCCATTACCGCAAAGTCGTCGCCTGCCGTCGCCAGTTCCAAATCGAATGGCGCCACATCGGCCTCACCAGACGGTTCGAACAGACAGAAGATCGCCTGCGGGTTGCGCAGAATATCTTTTGGACCGATAAAGCCACGGATCGCCCGGCGCATGCTGGCGACGGCAACTTCGGAGCTGACCGCTGCCGAAGCGCCTTTCGAATCGGACAGTTGATGGCCGGCTCGGATGGCTCGGAACGGAATATAATGCGCGACGACTTGACCTATCGCCGATTCGATTTGGTCGGCGTCCGCACCGACCAATGCGCCGTAGACGGCGGCCGAAGCGATTGCTCCATGGACGACGTGGTCGATCTTGTGATCTTTCAACCCGAAACACTCGGCCAACCGGCCACGAATTTCATCGAGACAGGTCATGGCGGCCAGCGCCCGTGCGCCGTCAATCTCGGCCTGCCCAGCCGCAGCGATCACGACGGGATAGAAATCGTTGTGTCCGAATTCGCCACGGGTATAACCGGTCCGCGGGTTGTAACCGAAGTTCGTACCATTCGAATCAAGCTCACGCGCCGCCGACGCGTTAGCCAACACAGCCTTTTCCGGTTGAACTTTGGTCGCACTGCCGAAGCAGGAAGAACCTCGGTCCGAAAGGTACTCCATCGCTTCCTGACGGAGCACCATCGGGGCGTTGGCCTGGATCGCCAAGGCGGCGACGGCGCAACCGACACTGTCGAGATGGAAAAGTTCGGTCCGCTGGAGAACCTCGGCCGAGGCCCCAGCGTACTTGCCGGAACAGAAATCCATCGCATACTCAGCAATACCCCGAGCCTGATTTTCGTCTCGGGCCAGTTTTAGATATGAATTCGCCAAGAGGTTGCTCCTAAAGAAATACGTAATCCGCTGTTATAGGACAGTCGCCACGAATTCAAAAGAAGACCGCCACCCTAATTTTTCTCGCAGAGAGTTGATCCACCATGTCCCGTCCCCGTAGCGAAGCCATCTACCAGCGTGCATGTGAACTCATACCGGGCGGCGTCAACAGCCCAGCCCGCGCCTTTGGAGCCGTCGGCGGGCAACCGATCGTGTTCGAGCGTGGGGAAGGCGCTTATTTGCACGATGTCGACGGGAATCGCTACATCGATTACATCGGCTCGTGGGGACCGATGATCTACGGGCATGCCCACCCCGACGTTTGTGCCGCGATCCACGCCGCCGCCGATCGAGGCACCAGTTTCGGTGCTCCGACCGAAGCGGAGAATATTTTGGCCGAGCTGATCGTTGAAGCGGTCCCGTCGGTCGAGAAGGTCCGGTTGGTCAACAGCGGCACCGAAGCGACCATGAGCGCCATCCGACTCGCACGCGGTTTCACCGGTCGCGATCTGATCATCAAGTTTGCGGGCAACTACCACGGACATGTCGATAGCTTGCTGGTCGCCGCCGGCAGCGCCGCGGCGACTCTGGCTGTACCGAATTCGCCAGGCGTCACCAAGGGAACGTCCCAGGACACCATCGTCTTGCACTACAACGACGTCGCCGCCGTCGAAGCGGCGTTTGCTGAGCATGGCGACCAGATCGCCGCCGTGATCTTGGAACCAGTCGTCGGCAACATGGGCTGCGTTGTCGGGACGGCCGAATTCCATCGCGCGCTGCGTGAGATGACGACCAAGCACGGAGCGTTACTCATCTTCGATGAAGTGATGACCGGTTTTCGCGTTGCCCACGGTGGCGCACAACAGTTGCTCGATATCACTCCCGATCTCACCACCTTGGGCAAGATCGTCGGTGGCGGTTTGCCGCTTGGCGCTTACGGCGGGCGAGCCGACATCATGGATCATGTTTTGCCTGTCGGAAAAGTTTTTCAAGCCGGCACGTTGAGCGGAAACCCGATTGCCACCGCCGCCGGGGCGGCGATGTTGAGACTATTAAAAGAGCAGTCACCGTATGAACGCTTGGAAACAATGAGCCATCGCTTGGCCGAGGGACTGACCGCCGCCGCAACTGCGGCCGACTTGCCACATACGCTGGAACGAGTCGGCAGTATGATGACGCTGTTCTTCCATCCAGAAAAAGTCACGAGCTGGACCGTTGCCGAGCATTGCAATACAGAACGCTTTGCCAAATTTTTCTGGGCGCTGATCGAACGGGGCGTTTACTTTCCTTGCAGCCAATACGAAGCGCTGTTCGTTTCGGCGACTCATTCAGACGAAGACATCGACACCACGATCACCGCCGCGCAGGAAGCGTGTGCAGAAATCGCCAACTGACCCGCCCGAATCACCCAAGTCGGCTCATCAGGCATTGCACAGCGGTCGATCAGGACCGGCACAGAGAGTCTCACGCTGACAAAGACGGCCCCAGGCTACTCGACGTAGCTCTTGCGGTAGTATTGCGGCACTAACTTCCACAGATCGTGCGGTGGGTGTTTTGCGAGATGCTGCCTGGCCAAATCTGCCACGCTGATCGCGGTCGGCTGCCAGCGGGACGAATCGACAATCGTTGCTTCCCCCAGCTGTTCGGCATCGATCCGGGCCAATTCGGGACCGGTGACGGCGACTCCGCTTCCTAAGCGGTTCATCCAAGCGGGCAAGCTGAGAACTTGGACGTCCGCGAGCGGCGTCCAATGCCCATCGTCTTTCTGATAACTTTTTACGAACAACTCCTTGCGCTGAGCGTTCATGACAACATCGAGCCGATCGGCCGACGTCTCGTTGGCCTGAAATGCGATCACATCGAGCGTATTGAGCGCCACAAGGGGGCATTCTAGCGCGTAACCGAGCATTTTTGCCGTGGTGACACCGATCCGCAGGCCGGTAAACGAACCGGGACCTTCGACCAAGCCAATGAGATCCAAGTCGGCCGGAGTCAATTCCTGTTCGACGAGCAACTGCCGAATGGCCGGAGCCAGCCACTGGACGGTCCGTTCCGACTTCTCAAAGTGCCGAATCGCCAAAGTCTCCAGCTCGTCGGTCAAAGCGACACTGCCGGGGATGGTCGCGGTCTCTAGTGCGAGGGTAAGCATTTAAGCGGGGTAAGCCTGCGGACAAACGAGGGTAATTGTCGTATCTTCGAATATACGGATAAAATAGATCAGCGAAGGTCGACGGTTCTCACGGTAGACAAACGACACGATTGCAGCGGAATTGTAGTCTGCAGATAGCGATGTGTCGATTTACGTTCGGGCAGGCCGATTATTGAATGATTCGCAAGCCCGCGAAAATCCAAGACTTACAGCTCGAGCAGCTACCTCACGAACCATTAAGCGAACCATGCGACGGGCGATACTCAGCGACATTCACGGAAACTACGAAGCCTTGCAGGTTGTCCTGCAAGACATTCGTGAGCAAGAAATCACGGAGGTCTACTGCCTTGGTGATATCATTGGGTATGGGCCCAATCCGTGCGAGTGTCTCGAAGCGGCCATGAAAATGGATGTCTGCATCCTGGGCAACCATGATCAAGCTTCCATGTTCGATCCGGACGGATTCAATCCGGTCGCGTTGCGAGCCATCTATTGGACTCGCAACGAACTGGACCAGAGCGTCGGCAGTGCGGCGGCTGTTGCCAAGCGTTGGGACTTCATTGGTGAACTACCCGTTCGCCACCAGGACGGTGACTTCCTCTTTGTTCACGGTTCCCCCCGTGATCCGACGAACGAATACGTCTTCCCCGAACATGCGTACGACGAACGGAAGATGACAAATCTCTTCCGGCGCGTCCCCAAGTTTTGTTTCCAGGGACACACCCACATCCCCGGCATCTTCACGCCGTCCGGCGACTTCGTCACGCCCGAAGAGTGTAATTACCGATACTCGCTCGGGGAGTCGAAGTTGATGGTGAACGTCGGCAGCGTTGGCCAACCAAGGGATAACGATCCCCGCGCCTCGTACGTGATCCTCACGGACGACGCCATCGAATTCCGCCGGCTGGATTACCCGTTTGAAGAGACGATCAACAAGATTTATATGGCCGAAGAGTTGGACAACATGTTGGGCGACCGACTAAGGTCGGGGCGATAACCGAGCAAACGGCTGGTCAGCTCGACCACGTGTCGGACCATTTTGGCAGCCGCCTCACCCCAGTCCGACTGAATCACCTTGACCACCTGAACTGCCTCCCATAGACTTCCATTCCGCTTGCCTTCGGCCGTTTGCCGAGTTTTGTCGATGGTTGGGTGTTGACCGACTCACCGCTCTTTCGCTCGTCGTCGCTCGTTGACGATTGACACCACCGCGACGTTTGCTCGTCCCTGTTTGTATTTTGCGTATTTTGTAGTCCCACTCATTCGTATCTGATTTCGACAGGCAGGATTCCCGTGCATCGCGCGATCATCAGTGACATTCACGGTAATCTCGACGCCTTGAATGCAGTCTTAGACGACATCCAAGAACAGGGTATCACCGAAATCTACTGCTTGGGCGATGTTGTCGGCTACGGCCCGAATCCGTGCGAGTGTCTCGACAAAGCAATGACGTTTGCCGCGTGCCTGTTGGGCAACCACGACATGGCCGCATTGTGCGAACCAGAAGGCTTCAACGATTCGGCACGCAAAGCCATCCAGTGGACGCGGCAACAGCTGAAAACGGACGAGGCCTTGGAATCGTTGGAAGACGAGGCCGCGTTCAAGCGTTACGAATTCCTCTGCAACCTGCCCCGCACCATTCGCGAGGACAAATTACTGTTCGTGCACGGATCGGCTCGCAGCCCACTGTCAGAATACGTCTTCCCGAACGATATCAATGACCGGCTGATGATGAGCCGTATTTTTGAGCTAATACCGGGCTACTGTTTTCAAGGGCACACGCACGTGCCGGGTGTGTTTACCGAGAGCGGTAGTTTTTACGGGCCTCATGAACTTGGCAACGGTTATCGTCTTGCCAACGAAAAAGTCATGGTCAACGTCGGAAGCGTGGGCCAACCGCGCGACGGGGACCCACGATCATGCTACGTCGTTTTGAAGGATGGAGTCGTCTCCTACCGTCGAGTGGCCTATCCGGTCGAAGCGACGGTTTCGAAAATTCATGCGATCACTGGACTAGACCGATTCTTGGGCGACCGATTGCTCCAAGGACAATAACGCACTTCACACGGCGCCACGACGGACGCCTCGTCACAAGGGTCACCTAAGTGGAAAAACGCTTCGTTTCATTCTTATTGGCTTCGCTCGTGGTTCTGTTTGGGTTTTCGTACCTACAGCAGGCGATCCTCGGTCCCGAAATCGAAGCACAACGCGTCGCGTTGGAAGCCGAACGGCAAGCTGCCAAGGAAGCCGAGGCGGCAGCCGATGGCGACGCGCCCGCCGCAGGAAACGCCCCGGCGGAGGCGGCGACCGCCGAGCCAAAAGCAGACCAGCCGGCGGCAGCCCCAGCCACCGCAGATAAACCAGCACCACCCGCTGCGGCCGAAGTGCAGCCGCCCGCCGTCGGCCCAGAACAATTGGTGATGCTCGGATCACTCGATCCGGAAAGTCCCTATCAGATGCTCGTTACTTTTTCGAATGTCGGAGCGGCCGTACAACGCGTCGAGTTGAATGCGCCTGAATATACCGACCTGCTGGACGAATCGGGCTACCTCGGCAATTTGTCGCTGATCGAAGAAGAGGGCAAGTGTTTTATCCGTACCGTCGCAGAAGGCAGCCCAGCTTTCGACGCTGGTCTGCGCGGCCGCGAGTGGAACCAAGGTGACGTCGACAATCCCGTCGCCTTTCTTGGTGACCGACTTAAGAGCGTTAATGATCAAGCGATCGACACGCCAGCCGACCTGCGGCGGGTGTTGCGAGATTCCAAGCCGGGCGAAGAAGTGAACGTCACCGTCGATCGCGCAGGGGAGTTGATCCGCACGAAGATCGCATTGAGCAAACGGCCGCTGCAACTTTTGCAACCGGAACCGATGCAGGCGAGTGACGACAAGCCGGCTCATCCGGCCAGTTTCTTGTTGACGCTTAATCGCATTGGTGCGGAAAAAACCCGCTTCGACGCAGACGAATTACCGGGCATTCCTTCGCTCCACAACGAAGCATGGGCAGTGAAACAGTTGGCGGCCGCAGGCAACCAAGGCCCCGGCGTCGAGTTTTCACGCACGCTGTCGGCCGACGAACTTGCGGCCATCGGCGCCGACACGACCCTAGAACTCGTCAAGCGTTACCGACTCGCGCTCGTCGATCGCGAGAAAACGAAGACGGGCGCCGAGGGCTACAACCTGACGCTTGCTTTGGAAATTCGTAACGCGGGTGACAAACCGATCGAAGTCGGCTTTCAATTGGACGGCCCGACCGGGCTCACCTTGGAAGGTTGGTGGTACTCGTACAAAGTTCACCCGACCAAAATGTCGGTTGCCGGCGCCCGGGACGTCGTCTGGCGCGAACGCAACAACAAGCACAAACTGTTCGTCTGTGGTGCCGTCAACACGCATCAGAAGAAGAATCCTGACAGCCCCGAATTGCCGCTGATCGACAGTACCGATCCGGTCGAATTGGCCTACCTCGGTACCGATGCACAATACTTTTCTGCCGTCATGATTTCCGACGCCTGGGACCCAGATGCCAAACGGGGCGAACCGGGAACGCCGGGACGCTTGTACGATTCGGCTTTCGCCCGCGCCGTGGGGCCCATCGATACGAAGAAACGACGTAAAGCGACCGATGTTTCGACGCGTCTTAAGAGCCGTCCCAAGTCGATCGCAGCCGGTGAATCGATCGAAGACAGTTTCACCATCTTCCTCGGACCCAAAGAACCGACCGTGCTTGCCGAGTACGGACTCGATGAGTGCATCGTCTATGGATGGTTCTGGTGGGTTGCGAAACCGATGCGAGCCATCCTGCACGGCTTCTACTGGATGACGGGTAAATGGAGCTACGGCTTGGCCATCATCTTGCTGACGGTCTTAGTACGAGCCTTGCTATTCCCCTTCGGTCGCCAGATGGCCAGAAATGCCCAGAAGATGCAAGAGCTGGCGCCGGAGATGAAAAAGATCGCGGATAAGTACAAGGATGTCGAAAAGCGTTCAAAGGCTCAGCAAGAACTGTTCAAGAAGCACAACTACAATCCGCTCAGCGGCTGTGCCGTACTTTTCATACAGACGCCCGTCTTTTTGGGACTCTATCGCTGTATCGGTACCGACATTTCGTTGCGGCAAGCGCCGCTGATTCCCGGTCTCGACTGGTGTACCAATCTGGCCGGTCCCGATCGATTCTGGAACTGGCAGGACACGATTCCAGCCGCCCTGTCTGCCACGACAGGCTGGTTGGGACCTTACCTCAATCTCTTGCCGTTGGTCGCGGTCGGCCTGATCCTGGCTCAACAGAAGTTGTTCACGCCTCCCGCCCAGGACGAACAGCAGCAGATGCAGCAGTCGGTCATGAAGTTCATGATGATCTTCATGTGCTTGATCTTCTTCAAGTTTGCGTCGGGGCTCTGCCTGTACATCATCGTCTCGACGCTCTGGGGCTTAGGTGAACGCTTGATGCTTCCGAAACCGAATCAACAAAACGCCCAGGCGGCAGAACCGATCGCCGTTGCCGCGGCGACCGGCGGCACCGGTGGCAATGGTTCAGCGAAGAAAAAACGCAACAAGAAACCACGCAAGCGCTAGCGCGAGCCAAGATGACGCTCGACACCCACGACACGATCGTCGCGATCGCTTCGGCACCTGGCGGTGCTTTGCGCGGCATTTTGCGACTGAGCGGACCGGAGGTCGCGGACGTGCTGCTTCGTTCATTCGAGAGCGGATCCCAGCTGGAGACGATCAAGCGGCCCCGTGTTGTTTCGGGCAGCCTGCGATTGCCCGCACCGAGCGTCGAACGACTGCCGGGTGACCTCTATTTCTGGCCGACGGCCAGTAGTTACACGCGTCAGCCTGCGGCTGAATTTCACACGATCGGTTCGCCGCCGCTCCTCCAAATGGCATTACGAACGTTGTGTGACCAAGGAGCCCGGTTGGCGCGGCCTGGTGAGTTTACCTTAAGAGCGTTTCTCGCAGGCCGACTCGATCTCACGCAAGCCGAAGCGGTCCTTGGGGTGATCGACGCCGAAAGCAGCCGACAATTGGACACGGCGTTAACGCAGCTTGCTGGTGGCTTATCAAGTTGCCTGAACGAAGTCCGGGATCAATTGCTCAACTTGTGCGCCGACTTGGAAGCGGGGCTCGACTTTGTCGAAGACGACATTAACTTTGTCAGTCAAACCGAAATGGCTGAACGGTTGCAAAACGCCGCGGCTGTCTTGGAACTTCTCAAGCGACAAATGTCGACTCGCCATGTCGAACAAGCGCTGCCGCAAGCCGTCCTGGTCGGCGCGCCCAACGCGGGCAAGAGCAGCCTGCTGAATGCCTTAGCAGGCGAAGAAGCGGCCATCGTGAGCGAAATCTCCGGAACGACGCGAGACTACGTCACTCGTACGGTCGACTTGGGCGGACTCCTGTGCGAGATCACAGATACCGCGGGCGTTGAACATAACACCCAACAGGGGCCACGACAGTCGGCTCAATCGATGACGCAGCAACAGCAGGATCAAGCCCGGCTGATCATCCGCTGCCTGGACGGAGCGCTCTCCATCCCTCCCCAGATGACGGCTACCGCCGAACACGAACTGAACATCACGACCAAGTCCGATCTTTCGACTTGGTCCAAGAAGGCCACGACGCCGCTGATTGCAACGAGCGCAACGACAGGCGAGGGGATTGATGAACTGCGCGCCGCAATGCGATCTTTTTTCGCTGAAGATGTCGGCAGCGGAAATGAGGTCTTGGCGACGACAGCAACGAGGTGCGGCAATAGCCTGCAAGCGGCCCTGACGAGTTTGCGTAACGCAGAGCGAATCAATCAATCTCAAGCGGGCGAAGAGTTGTTGGCCGCCGAGTTGCGGTTAGCGCTACATCAAATAGGAGAAATCGTCGGCGCGATATACACCGACGATATTCTCGACCGAATCTTCAGTCGATTTTGTATCGGCAAGTAGCCGAGGGCAGCCCTAACCTAACGGGCTCATCGGTGCCGGTGGGAGTGATCCGCCGCCCACCATGGGGCCCATCTGAGGCATCATTGGCATGCCGTTTCCGCGAGGCTCTTCCAGACCGAGACGCTTCATCTTCTTATAAAGCGTGGTGCGGTTAATACCCAAAGCGTCGGCGGTCGCATTGCGATTCCAATTGTTCGATTCGAGTACCTCTTGAATGATCTGGCGTTCCGGACCTTCCAACGCTTCTTTAAGCGTCTTGCCCGTTGCCGGACCGAGCGACACCGAAGTGCTGGAGGTCAAAGTTTGTGGCAAGTCGATTGCGTCGACCAACTCACCCGAACCGAGCAGAACAGCTCGGGAAACAACGTTTTGCAATTCGCGAACGTTGCCAGGCCAGTTGTATCTCTGCAGCGAACCGAGTGCTTCGCTCGTGAATTCACGAGCCGGTCTTCCTGCTTCTTCGGCCGCTTGCTTGAGAAAGTGGTTGGCAAGGAGCGGGATATCGTTCACTCGATCGCGTAGTGGCGGAATCTCGATGTTGATGACGTTCACGCGATAGAAAAGATCTTGTCGGAATCGACCTTCGCGGACCGACACCGACAAATCTTCATTCGTTGCGAGCACGGCACGAGTATCGACTCGGAACGTCTTGTTCCCACCGACCTGTTCGAATTCGAGTTCTTGGAGGACGCGAAGCAATTTGACCTGCATGCTCGGCGGAGCTGTTCCAATTTCGTCTAGGAAAATCGTGCCGCCGTCCGCCTGTTTGAATTTTCCAATCTTGTCCGATGTGGCACCTGTGAAAGCACCTTTGACGTGGCCGAAGAGTTCGCTTTCGAGCAACGTTTCCGGCAACGCTCCACACGCCACTTCGACGAACGCCCCTTCGGATCGTGTACTGCGACGATGGATGGCTCGAGCAATCAAAGATTTACCCGTACCACTCTCGCCCGTAATTAAGACCGTAGCGCGGGTATCGGAGATACTGTCGATCATCTCGAAAATTCGCTTCATGCGATGATCAGTACCGATGATGTTATCGACGCCGTATCGGTAATCGAGTTGCGCTTTCAATTGTCGATTTTCTTGCTCGACCGCTTGCCGAGACATGGCCCGATCGATGGCCACTTCCAGTTCGTCATCAATCAACGGTTTCGTCAGCAGATCAAACGCACCGGCACGCAAAGCTTCGACACCGACGTCGGCCGATCCGTATCCGGTGATCAAGACGACGGTTTGGTCGGGCCGCTTGCCACGTGAATAGCGGAGGACGTCGAATCCATCGCGATCTCCTAAGCGAATGTCGACCAGTGCCAAATCGTACGGACGAGCGTTAATTCGCTGAACCGCTTCGTCGTAGGTACCGGCGACATCGACGCTATAACCCAATTCGCGAAGCCATTGAGACATCGAGTCGGACAGATGACGGTCGTCATCGACCAAGAGAATCGAGCCGTGTTTGGAAGCTTTGGTTGACATGTACGCCAATCTCCTGTGATGCCCAGGCATCAAGATTAAGTGGTCTGCTTGCTCTAAGTTGTCAGGTGACAACGGGCATGGGCCGCAAAGGCAACACCTCCGTTCCGCTGTCGGAAGTTATCTACGTCACGACTGCGACGAGGTCAAAGCGAGACTTCGGCCTCGACTCCTGCATTTTCGAAACGTTGCCGCTTATAGCGATTTCGACGAATTGCCGGTCTAACGGGTCGGATCAAGCCGGCAAGGCCCTGCGGCGATTCCCTCCCCCACAGGGGTGTCCAATTGTGATAAACTGAGTAGAGGATATCATCGTTCGCAGCAGATTCGCGGGATCTGGGGCCATGCGAGCAAACAGGCTATGTAGCCGCCAGGAAGAGATTTATGTCCATTTCTTTAATCGTCGCAGACGATCACGAAGTCGTCCGTAGCGGGATTGTCAGCCTGTTGGCGGGCACCGAAATTTCCATTGTCGCTCAGGCTTCCAGTGGAGATGAAGCGGTCGAACAGACCGCCAAACACAATCCGGATGCCGTCCTCATGGATATCCGCATGATGGAAGGAGATGGGCTGAGCGCGTTGGAGCGGATTCGCAAGGAATCGCCCAATACCCCCGTCGTCATGCTATCGACTCACGACAATCCGACGTATATCGCTCGCTCCTTAGCTTTAGGAGCCAAAGACTATGTGCTCAAAGGGGATAGCCGCGATAACTTGGTCGAATCCATTCGCCGGGCGGTTGCCGGGGAATCTCCCGCCTTGAGCAGCATCGCCGAACCGATTCGAAATGCGATGCAAAAACGGATGCCACCCGAATCACCCGATATCCCACTGACGAAACGCGAATTACAGGTCCTTCGCCATGTGGCTTTGGGACTCAGCAATCGTGAGATCGGCAAATCACTTTCGATTAGCGTCGAAACGGTCAAAGAGCACGTCCAAAACGTGCTGCGAAAACTTCAAGTCAACGATCGGACGCAAGCTGCAGTTTGGGCAGTAAAACGCGGTCTGGTATAGCTGACAGTCGATCAGCCGAATGGGAATTGCGATGCCGAAAGTGCTGGTAATCGATAGTTCGGCCGCAGATCGCAACGAGATTCGCAGGATCTTGTCGCCTCATGATTTGGAAATCACCGAGGCGTCAGAACTGACCATCGACCTCGCTGATTTGGCATCCGCCGATCTTCTTGTCATCGACCCGGCGATCGCCGGTGATGCGGGCGAAGGTGTTGTCAAACAGATCAAGCAAGATCGGCCGCGGCTACCTGTGATCGTTGTTTCCGTCCGTGGGAACGAAGAACTGGTCATCCGCGCCTTGCAAAATGGAGCCGTCAGTTTCGTACCCAAGCGGTTGCTCGAGCAAGAACTGCTAAAAACGGTACGAGACGTACTCGACGTCGCCAAAGATCACGAATCGAAGAACCGCTTGTTGCACCGGCGGAAAGAGCTCACATGCCGATTTGAGCTCGAAAACGATCGCAAATTGCTGTCCTGCATGGTCGATTTCTTACAATCCTGCTGTGCAGAATTTCGGCTGTTCGATGAAAACAATGAACTGACCCGCGTCGGCATGGCACTCGACGAAGCACTCGCCAACGCGATGATGCACGGGAACCTGGAAGTCAGTTCGGCCCTGCGAGACGAAGAAGGCAACGATTACGAAGAAACGGCTCGGAAACGGATCCATGATCCCCAATACTGTGACCGCCGTATTCAGGTAACGGCGCGTTTCACCGAAGAAGCGGCCGAATTCACGATCGAAGACGAAGGAAAAGGCTTCGATCATCAAGATGTTGACGACCCCACCGACCCAGGAAATTTGGAACGAGTCAGCGGCCGCGGTGTGCTGCTCATGCGTACCTTCATGGACAACGTCGCCTTCAACGAAAAAGGAAACCGAGTCACCATGCGTAAGGCGAAAGCCAAATCGACGAGCTAATCCGGTTTCCCCGTGCTGTCCCAAAACGGGACCGCCTCCCTCACGATGGCCCGCTCCCCATCGGAAAGGAGACTTCCACGGAACCCCGAATCCAGCCACGCTTGCTACTCGGTCGACGAAGCGACCGATCTTTGGACCACAACAGACCACTGAGTCATTCGGCGCAACCGGGTCGCTTCTTCTTCTGAAAACACAAACACGACAATCTGGTTCTGGGGAACCTTCGCTAAATCGACATCCCCAGTGACGCGCCACTCCTCCTCGACCGTCCAATCAATCTCATTGCCACTGCGAGTGATCGACTTTTCGATCTGAAAGAATGGGCGATCGTCGGCTGGCAGCTGATCCCATTCTGCGTCCGTGGCATAGTTAACTGGCCGCGCCCCCTGCCCCACCAACCAGTCCTTATCGATGCAAACGCCGTATGGCTGAAAATCCCATCGACCGCGGTGCGGACGGAACACGTTGAGGCCCTGCAATTGATGCAGCGGTACCGCCGTGAAACAAACGACCGGCACGTCACCTCGCACCCCCCGCTGCGAAGCAAGCAGACGTTGCGTTGTGACAATCTGTTCGATAGCAGCTCGCGCCGACCGATCGGCAGATGGTTCCTCAAAAATCAATTCGTCTAAGTAATGGGTTGTCGGCTGCTGCGGCCAGGGACCAACTCGCCGACGTGTGCAGTGCGTCAGCCACGTTCTGCCACCGAATATTTTCGACTCGTCAATGGGCTGCCGGACATTCTTGGTCCGGCCTTTCCGTGGACGATCGGATTCACGCGAAGCGGCCGTGATGTGCCAGCCAACGCAACCTAGATTCAACAGTTCCTGAGTCGTTGCCGGATTAGTATGGTGACTGAGCAAGAGACGCGTCGCTCGCGGAGCGAATACCGGACTCGCGACTCGCTGCGAGATCAATGGCTTCGTATTGCCCCGATCCGACACATAGAGGGCTGTTAACTGCGAAGCCAGGGCGACCAGTAATCGATCCCGCAACGACGATGCATGACCGGCCGAATCGAGAATGCAGGGAGAAACGAATAGGCGAATTTGCCTCGGAACATCCGTCTCGCATTTCGATTGACGAACTGCCTGCGGACATTGTGACGATGAGCCTCGCAGCCGCTGGATTCTCTCCCACCATGCCTGCAACGTTCCAGATTCGGTCGTTTCCACCAGCAGGGTCGATTTACCGAACAACTCGGCCGATCGCTCAACGAACATGGCAGTACTGGAAGAGGCAACAACCAACAACCGTTGGCGAGCGCCGTCACAATGAGCGGCCAGGCTACGCAGCCCGCGAAACCATTCCGTCCAGTCTTCCAAGGAACGACTCAATCTCGAACTGGCGACACCAATCAACGCCTCGGTCGGTACCCCATCAGGCCACCAGAACAAGTGCTGGCGAAACTCGTCAGTAGCCCGGATCGACGGCGGAATCCCCAGACTTAAGAACTCGGACAAGTCACCCTGCCCGTCTGGCGTATCGACATCCCGAGCGAGCAAATTCCCGCAGGTCACTCCGCGTTTGCCGGTTATGACGATCTTTAATCGAATTAATTCTCGCAGCACGTTTGGATCAATACGGCACATTGGCACGATCTTCGAACAATTTTTCGGTTACGGCAACGATTCGCACCACCATCGATCCGCATCCATCGGATCGTGGGGTATGGTTTCGCGGAATCTGTCTGTTCATCAAAAAACAGCACAGAAGCCTCAATTACCGGACTACGCCAATCGTGGCCCTTCACAATCGAGTCGAGCAGCACAGAATTCAGATGAACAACAGCCCCCAAAGCTTTCTTTCCCTGATCGCCAAACGCAAATGGTGGATTATCCTCCCGACCATTTTCATGACAACCGCCGCTGTTGGTTATGCGCTGCTAAAACCGGACTATTGGAATGCGACGCAGGCACTGTTCGTACGTGACGAAGTTGCCGCAACCGGAGGTAAGCTGGGCAGTTTTCAGAGCACCGACGCGATGCAGACGGCGCAGGAGACGATTCTTGAAGTCGCTCTTCACCACAACACGCTGCGCGAAGCGCTCGTCGATGTCGGCCCGCGGAAATCACTATTGTCGATCGGTTCCATGCTACCGGGTGGTGACTCTTCATGGCCGTCTGACACGTTCGTCGACGATTTCCGCAAAATGGTATCGGTCTCGGCGCCAAACGGTGCCAAATTCGGCCGCACCGAAATGATCTATGTCGGTGTCAAAGCGCGCGGAAAGCAGAGAGCTGTCGAACTCACCGACGCTGTCGTCGATCGGTTGATGGAACGCATGAAAAAGTTGCGGGAGGCAAAGTACACCGGCATCATCGCGGAAATCGAAAAGACGATCTCCGTCGCGAAAGCTGATCACGAGGATGCATTGCAACGAATGACCGAAATCGAGCAGGCTTTGGGCAGCAACGTGGCCGAGCTGCGCACGATGACCAACGGTGCCCAAGGCGACGGTATCCTCAGGCGTGACCTCGTCGCAATTCGCGCCGACCTCCGCAAAGCAAAGGCTGAATACGAACAGAAACTGCTGGCTCGCCAACAGCTTTTTGAAGCGCAGAATGATCCTCAGCGTCTGATCACCATGCCGAATCGGGTTCTCGACACGCAACCGAGCCTGAAGCGTTTGAAAGAGGGCCTCGTCGACGCACAGTTGAAAGCGGCCAACCTGAAGGGGCAACTGAGCCTCGAACATCCATTCACCCGTGCAGCGGTGAATTCGGTGCAAAGAATTCAGAGTCAATTGCTGACCGAATTGCGTGTGGCCATCCGTACTCTGGACGGAGACTTGAAATCGAGCGGATCGCGACTGGCCGGGCTACTGCAACAAATGCAGGCGGCCGAATCGTCGTTGTCCGGCCTTTCCGACGTCCGCAGCGAGTACGCTCGACTCGACGCCGAAGTCATCGAGCGCACGAAATTCCTGGAAAAGGCCCGCCAGGATTTGTCGACGGCTCGTTCGAATCAAATTGCAGCGACCAATGTGAGCCTCGTACAACGTGTCGACAACGCCATCCCAGGTTCAAGACCACTCGGCCCTGGTGGCAAGATGATCGTGCTCGCCGGCATGCTGGCCGGCCTCATGACAGGACTAGGTTTAGTCTATCTCTTCGAGGGAGACGGACGAGATTTCGGACGCCGGTACACAGACAACTCGCTGGGACGACGCCGGCAAGATCAAACCGCAGAGACGATCGCCGCGGCCGGGCGACGCGACGCCGACAACGCGACCGGCGTGGCTTCTTATCCGTTCTGGCCGAAAGGACGTCGAACGGCGGACAAATCGGGCAGCGCCCAACCGGCACCAGCAAAACCTGCTGTGCAACAACCTGCCGTGCAACAGAATCCGCAGCAGCGACCACCGCAACAACGGCCACCGCAAGCGCCACCAACTCCTTCGACGCCCGTGACCCATCAGGCGCCGTTGAATAATCCGCAAGAGGTCAATCCACAGTTCCCGCCCATGCCAGGCACCCATCAGTCTTAGGGATGGATGCGGAAGCTACGGTCTATTGGGGCTGCGCTTCTCGACCAGCGAGACAAAGACACCGGACTGCATGATTTCGCCCGAGTGGCTTACCAACTGACGCCGCCAGTGAACCAGGCCGCGACGGCGACCTTTGTCTTCTTTCGCGATCGCTTCGGTCTGAATATGAACCGTGTCGCCGATAAACGTGGGCTTCAGAAATTGCCATTCTAAGATTGAAACGAACGCCACCGTTTTCACCAAGGGAGCGTGATTTCCCAACCCGGCAACCAGTGACACTCCCAGCAGGCCGTGAGCGATCGGTTTCTTGAAAGGCGTCTCTTTGACGTATTCGTGATCGACGTGTAACGGGTTGTAGTCGCCCGTCAGACCAGCGAACATCACGACATCCGTTTCCGTCACGGTACGGCCGGAACTTTCCCAGGTATCGCCGATTTCAAAATCGTCGAAGTAAAGCGGCTCGCTCATAACATTCAATCCTTCAGGCGAGCGCCGTCGCCGATCAATGTCATCGACACCAGTTTCGTCGCATCTTTCTTTTCGCAATCACCGCAATAAATAGACGTTGTTTGCCCCACGGTGCGCTCGCGATGATGACAGACGGGGCACTCCCAAAGTCGCCGAAGCTCGTATTTGAGTCGTTCGTATGGTCCCTTCATGTGGCTCTCCTACCAATGACTATGAGCGAAGCGAAGAAATGCCACAAGGTGCAAAGGATGCCCCTGCCGCGCTCCCGTGATCCGAATCGGGACCGCTTGCTTGCGTGGAATGGTCTCTAAGCGGAATCACGCTGAGCGAATTGGTCGATTTCCAATCGAGTCAACAATCGTAGCAATTGCTGATCGCAACCAGGACGACGATCGGGCGCTTTCGACAGCATCAAGCTGACTAGCTGAGCCACTTCCTTGGGGATTCGTTTGGAGTGAGAGCGGAGACTGACGGGCAACTCGTGAATATGCGCTTCGACCAGTTGCGATTCGTTTCCGCGGAACGGACGAATACCGGTCAAAATCTCGTATAGTACCACGCCCAAACTATAGATATCGCTGGCAGGACAAATTCCATGCCGAGTCGTAAACGTCTCCGGTGCGGCGTAAGCGAACGTGCCTTGTACCGCCTGATCGGTTGGCGGCGCCATGGCCCGGGAAACGGCGAGACCAAAATCGATCACTGTCACGTGGCCATCGGGAGCGACGAAGAGGTTCTCTGGCTTGATGTCGGCATGCACCCAACCGGCGTCATGCAGGGCCTGCAGCGCCGCGACCGCTTGACGGGCGACCCACAATGCGGATGGGACATCGAGGGGACCGGCGCGACGTAGTCTCTCGGCCAAAGTACCACCGCGCAATCGTGGCATGACAATGAACTTCGGAGCGGTTTCGAAGTGAGCCGACAAAACGGTCGCCAAGTTTTCGTGCTCGACCGAGATACCAATCACCGCCTCTTGTCGAAAACGAGCTACCGCCTGGGCGTCATCGGCGAATTCGGATCGCAACTGCTTGATGGCATAGTCGCAAGTCGCCTCTTCGCAACCGACCGGACGACCAAAAAAGACGGTCGAGAATTGACCAGCACCGGCCCGTTCCACCAATTGCCAATTGCCCAAGGTCTGACAGCTCGCAGGTTCAACACGCTGATGAACGGCGACCGGTGGGGCCGCAGCCCGCTGCGCAGAAAGGGGAGTCAGTGGATTGCTCAAATGGCTCAACGCTCAATTCCAACTTTCACGTTCGACGGTGGACTCTCACCAAACAAGACTGCCCTTCAAGCGGGTGTCGTTCGTCGTTTCCTGTGGCGAGATGCGACTCGGGCTGAGCCAAAAATCACCAGTCCCAAGCCAACGAACACCAGCAGCTGGCAACCCTGTTTCCCTAATAGCATCATGCGATCTGCCGAGGCACTGATGACGAAAATGGAGCCCAATGCGATGCTAAACATGGCGGACAAGTCCCAAAAAGTAAGCTTTCGGCCCGGAAGAACTCTGGCTGTTTCGTCTCTTCGTCCAGACGCTGGTCGGTCATCGAAACGGAAAACCGAAGATGCGAAATGCACCCCCAGCAGATCAGGCACTTTGCCGGTTAAGGAAACTCTGACAGCATGCAGTGCCAGCGAATCGCCGCCGCATGACAGCATTGGCGACCTCGATTGACTGGCGCTTCCATCTCTAAGATCGAAAGCTACTGGCCAATGAAACGGGAGTAAACCGAACGGGCTACAGCCGGATCGTCGGTGCCGACCACGACCGAACGTCCATCACAGAAGACGGTGATCACGTACGGGGTTACGTTCAGTCTTAACAAATACGGATTCCGCACGACGGACCCAATCCCTACCAGCTTCGATTCTAAAGCGGCCAGGTCGACCTTTCCCTCAATCACGGCGGCCAGCTGGACCGCGTTGCGACCGCACAGCACCGTCGGCTGATTGCCTCGCTTCCCCTCCAGCCACTCATAATCGCTTTCGCCACACGTCAGGCACGATTCATCCTGCCGCAAACCGTCCAATTGCACTTGCCGCAGGCGATTCTCCCAAAGATCGATCACGTTGAGTCCGCGGTTGATCTTCTTCAAATCACCACAAAGCAATTTCATCACTTCGGTCGCCTGCATCGAGGCGACAACATTCACGATCGGACCAATGACGCCGGCCGAATCACAGGTGGGCGTCGTTCCAGGTGGCGGAACTTCTGGAATGAGGCAGCGCAGACAGGAAGTTTCTCCTGGCACAATCGTCGCCGTTTGCCCTTCGGCTCCGACACAGCCGCCAAACACCCACGGAATGCCGAAGTGAAAAGAGGCATCGTTGAGCAAGAATCGCGTCTCGAAATTGTCGGTGCCATCGGCGATCACATCGACGCCTTGTAGCAGCTCTGAGATGTTCGCGGCCGTGACATCGGCGACGATCGCTTCGACTTCCACTTCCGAGTTGATCTGGGCCAAACGCTGCTTGGCGGCAATTGCTTTTGGCAGGTTTTCAGCCACGTCCTGTTCTGTGAACAGTACTTGCCGCTGCAAATTGGAAAGCTCAACAAAATCACGATCGACGATTCGCACCCGACCAATGCCGGCCCGCACGAGCGTATTGGCCAGCACGGATCCCAAAGCACCGCAGCCGCAGATCAGAACGCACCCGTCGTGCAACCTGCCCTGCCCGGCAACACCAAGCGAAGCAAATTTCTCCTGGCGGGCATAGCGCCCTGGTTTCGAATTTTCGTCTGATGGCTGAAGATTCATGTCGAGTTAGTTGAGTAGCGATCTTACGGTTAACGCCAAACTCGGTGGTTGGGCGGGAGCCAGGTGAGCGGAACTCATTTCACCATACGAAACGAGCGGGAGCGTGTCATGGGCCTTGGCGCATTCGTCAGGCGATTGGCCAACCGCCATTCACATTCGACACGGGGCACATCATGAAGTTTTTTATCACGATCGCAGGGCTCTCTGGAGCCGCTTCCGTCGGGCTGGGCGCCTTCGCGGCTCATGGCTTGGAAAAAGTGCTGCTCAAGAACGGCCTCGACCCGGCCGACATTCCCCAACGTCTGGAGTGGGCCGCGACGGCAACACAGTACCTGCTGGTCCACGCGGCCGCTTTGCTGGCAGCAATCGCCATTGCCAATACGGTCGGCCCCAGCAAAATCCTGACATTGGCAACCGGCCTGATTGCGCTGGGCACGTTCCTCTTCAGTGGTTCGCTGTACGCTTTGGCATTCACAGGAAATTCGTTTTTTGCCCGTGTGGCCCCCTGGGGCGGATCGACCTTAATCTTGGCCTGGCTGCTCATCGCTGTCAGCGGCTGGGTGATGACGACGAATACGGACGCGTAGCCTCGTTTCACGCTTCGCCGCTAACAAAGAAGCCTAGTGCTTTCTTCAGTTCCGACGGCAACTGCGGCAGCGCCGATCTCGGGATGAGGTACGTCGACAGCGCGAACAGATCGATGAAGACTCGATTCTGCTGCGTCGTGCGGCTCAAGTAATCATGCCCTGATGAACCGCCCGTCCCAATTTTGGTGCCGAGCATGCGTTGCACCATCACGGCATGACGTGTCCTCCACGCCGTGAACAGTTCATCGATCTCGACCAGATGCGTTAGGTATCGAAACGGCGCGTAGAGAATCGGCTCATCTCGATAAAGCTGAATGAACAGCGCTGCCAGCGTTGCTTGTTGCGAAAGGCGGCGTTCCCCTTTTTCAATCTGAGCTGAAAACTCCTCCGCGTCCAAAAGCGACGTCAGCCGGCGTTCGGTCGCGGTCAAATCGGCCAACTGAAATTCGCGTTCACGTTCGTTCAGCGTCGGATTCTTTTCGATAATTTCACGGTCCGAGTCCAACATCTTACCGACGGCGACGATATACTCATCCCAGAAATCGAAGTCTTGAAACTTCATGAACGGCATACGAGCGAGCCACGCATCTGTCCGTTCCAGCAAGCTCGGTCGCTCTTCCAATTTGGCTAGTTCTTCTTGATGCTCTGCGTTCAATCGAGACACAAAGAACTCACGATCGGCTCGCAAGCGATGTTTCTTTTTCAGCCCCATGACGATTTCAATTTGCTTAAACTGGATGCTTTGAAATCCTGATGCGGGCACCAGCAGATCGCGAAAATCCAAGAAGTCGAGCGGCGTCATCGTTTCAATAATGTCGATCTGCTGCAGCAAGACTTGTTGAATTGCTCGAATGCGTTCCAGCCGCCCAATGACAAAGCCCATTTGCTTCTCGTCGAGGTGCGAATCACTAAACACTTCGACTGCAGAATTGAGTTCGAACAAAATCTGCTTGAACCACAATTCGTAGGCTTGGTGCGTGATGATGAACAGCATTTCATCGTGAGCCGGAGCGCCGATCAGCTCACTCTCCCGTTGCTGAGCCCCGAGGATACGGTCCAGCTGCAAATATTCGCTGTAATAGACCTGTTTTTGACTCGCCGCCATTTCCATCCATCCTTAAAACCCGTGACAAAGACTGTCCGGATGATAGCGGCAGATCAAGGCACGCGGAATCGGGAGGGTACCGACCGACAGCGAAGAAAACGTTTGCCAATGAAAAAACACGCCCTGCTCGAACGAGCAGGGCGTGCTGGAAGAAGCGCCCGGCCGGAAACCAGCCAGGCAACTTTGTTGTTCGCTCGGTCGATTAGACCGCGACCGCTTCGCACAATTGCGAACTCAACCGCTGGCGAGCCGTGTGCAAACGTCGCTTGATCGTACCGACCGGAGCCTGACAATCCTCGCTGATCTCCCGCAGGCTTTGGTCACGGAAGTAGAACGCGTGAATCATCTCGCGGTCCAACTCACGCAAGCCGTCTACGTTCGCTCGCAAATTCTCGTCACGCTCCCGCTCCAACGTGTCATGCAAAGGCGTGCGAAACTCGACGCAAGTCGCTTCCATGATCGTCGGTTCGGTGCTTGTTACGGGAGCACGTCGCGTGCAACGATTGATCGCCATGTGATTGGCGATCGCTCGCAACCAGCCGCCAAAGCAGCGCGGGTCACGCAACTGATCGATCTTGACCAACGCCTTCAGGAAGACGTCCTGGCACAAGTCCTGTGCCTGATCGTAATCACCCAAGCGCGCGTATCCGACGCTTAAGACGTGCTGGTAGTATCGTTCCGTCAATTCGCCAAAAGCGGCTCGGTCACCCGTTTGAGCCGCCTTTACCAAATCGGCGATCGTCAATGTCTTCAAATCTGTCTTCGTGTTACACATGATCTCTCTTTCCGGAGGATACCCAGGTGCATCGCGGGGGGATGAACCAAGGCGAATCGCGCGAGCACAATCCAAGTGCGAACGCCGGCCGGCCAATGCCCGTGGCTGTGAAGCTTTCAGGTTTTTCTTAACCGTCAGCTAATCAGCCGGTGGCGGGCAACGTACGGCCGGTAATGACCGCCATCGTCGCCATCGCCGTCGGGCGACCCACCACATGCCCCACTGGGACCGTGACAGGTTGCATCCAGTGCTGGCGTTTGCCTTGCCACGCCTGGATGTAGGCTCTTTGCCGCAACTGCGGGAGATAGCACGAGCTGAAAAGTTCGAGCGCGCGAATCAGACTGCAGAAACGGACGTTAGCGTCGCTAACGAGGGCGTTTATGGAGCTATTTAGATTCAAGTTACGCATGTCAAACCTTCCCATGGCTCGTGCTGAGCCGAGAGAGATGAATTTTTGAAACTGCCGCCAACATTCCAATATCGCTGGCCACTAACAGTTTCGGTTGCCGTGAACCTGGCAGTTCAGCCAGGATGTCATCCTGAGCTACCCTGCACTGCGAAACCACAGTCCGAGGTCCATCGGTACTTATGATAGACGTTCCTCAACATTCCAGGTTCGCCAAAATCGAAAAGATTTTCCAAGATGGCCAAGAATCGGTCATTTCCACGCGCCAATGCCGTAAAAACCGCTGATTCCGTCCGATGCTCGCCTGCGCAGGGCGCTGCCCGAATGCGGGAGATGCTCGTCGAACAGTCCCTTTCATCCATCGAACAACAGAGCGCAACAGGGCTTCCTCGCCTCGAACTGCCGAATTTCCGTTAGCTACGGACTTTGAAATGAGAGCAAGGCAACTCTGGTCGAAGAGCCAATGGCGCTGTCGATTCTGCCCTAAGCGACCATTCCATCCGTTGCCCTAGCGAATGTGGCCTCATTCCCTTGCGACTGGTGATGTTGAAGTGGCTACGTTG
>CAYZRS010000054.1:0-37140 GCA_964480915.1 uncultured Pirellulaceae bacterium
AGTGGGGGTGACAGGAATCGAACCTGCACTCTCGTAAAAGAACTAGATCCTAAATCTAGCGCGTCTGCCAGTTCCGCCACACCCCCAGGTGGGCACTGCTGTGCTCGATCCACCATGATAATTAATGTTCACCCGATGGGCTATCGGGGGCAAAGGAAATCGTTGGGGGACCGCAAAACCGAGCGATGAAGGGCGATCTCGAGGCCGGTTTGGGTGCACTTTGTTCTCCCGTTTCAGAGGCGGTCCGGATCAACGGCCGAGCGAGAACCGGCTACACTGGTCCGTCGACTTATCTACGAAACAACCTTGGACATCGGTGCCTCATCCCGCACCATGAAATACGTGAACCTATGCCCCCAATCAAAGCCGTCGCATTTGACCTCGATGGTCTGATGGTCAATACAGAAGAGCTCTACCACGAAGTCGGCGACACAATGCTGCAAAGGCGAGGCAAGCGCGTCACGCCCGAACTGCTTTCGACCATGATGGGGCGGAAGAATGTGGACGCGCTGCAGGTCATGATCGACTGGCATCAATTGGAAGATACGGTCGACCAACTGCTCATCGAGAACGACGAGATTCTATATCAGCTCGTCGAAGAACGACTCGAGGCATTGCCGGGAGTCATGGCGCTGCTGGATCGATTGGAATCGAAACAGATCCCCAAGGCAATCACGACCTCAGGGCGAGCTCACTATGTTGAGAAAGTGTTAAGCCAGCTGGGCATCGGTGACCGTTTCGCGTTTCGCATTACCGCCGAAGACGTGAGTGATGGAAAACCGCATCCGGAAATTTACCTCACTGCCGCCAAACGCTTTGGGATCGACAACAGCAAAATGGCGGTGCTCGAAGATAGTGACCTCGGCTGCCAAGCCGGTGTTGCAGCTGGCTCGGTCGTGATCGCGGTGCCGTCAGCGATGAACGAGACGCTGCCATTCGCCGGCGCTGCCGTGCGAGTCGCGAATCTTGCAGACTCAGCCGTCTTTGAAATTTTGGGAATCGAATAGGTTTCGACGGCCGGTTCGGCGACGTGTCGCAGGCCAAGTCTCATCAGACGTGATGACCGATTGGACGTGATGACTAATTGGACGCGAAAAGCGCCTGATCCCTTTGCAGGGCAGCCATCCTTTCATAGAAAAGGCGGCACTCTTCACAGGCGGCCAGATGGCGGTCGACTTGCGACTGCAATTCGGCTGTGAGGTTGCCCGACCGATAATCGGCCAAATGAGGCATGACATCGGAGCATGTCACCACAACCGTTGGCTGAGAGGTACCCGAATCGTTGCGGGCAGACTTCGAAGTCAAGGCAGCGAACGAAGCAAACAACAAACAGGCGACGATGCCAGCAACGAGTCCGGCGCGAAACGGCGAATGAGTTCGTTTCTTCGGGACGGGTTGCATCCGATGGAAAGTGCCGCGAGGGCACGGTTCCCACTGATCATTCGAATTGGTCATATCTTTTGTTCTCGCAGGCTCGGCTGACAATTGGGGGCACCCGGAAGTAGAAAAGCGCCAACTGTTCCTGCTATAAGTATCGCCCCTCCGAGGCCAGATCACTGTATACCGGTTCACAAAATCAAAAAATACTAAAATACCGGCATAAATTTGGCGTTATTGATAAGGGGCACTTCGATTTTAACGGCCTTCGCTAGTCGGTCGAGCGCCCGAATAATGACTTTTCGGCGGCCCAACTTCAGCAACCCTTCCGCCTGCATCTGGCCAAGGATGACCGTGACGCTCTCGCGCGTGCTTCCGATCAGACTTGCCAGGTCTTGGTGCGATAGCTTGATCGAAAGGGAAATTTCACCATCGGGTCCGATCGAGCCGAAATCTTCAGCCAGTTCCACCAGCAGGTGCGTGAGCCGTTCTCGGTTCGAGTGAAAAAGAAGGTACTTCAATCGCTGTTCGATGCGGCGCCTGCGGAAACCGACCAATCGCGTGAGGCCAATGGCCAAGGTCGGATTCGACTCGACAACACTCCGCATGGCTTCGGCTGGGATCATGACGACTTCGGTTGCCATCGTCGCTTCCGCATGCTCGCCTCGTTCCCCGGGCTGATAGAGCGCCAGTTCGCCAAACACCTCGCCCGGACTAATGAATGTCATGATGCTCTGCTTCCCATCAGGGGTCAGGCAAAATATCTTGACCTGCCCCGAGAGGACGAGCAAAACGCCATCAGAATTGTCGATCGGCAAGTAAATTGGCGCCCCTGAGCGAAACCGTTTCATCCGGCTGCGCGATTCCAGCTCGGCCAAGACCTCTGACGAGAGCTGCTCGAATAGTTGACAATCCTTGAGGTACCAGTATTTTTCCCGCATTTTCAAGAGCTCTCTATTCTTCAGGGGTGACTGTCCGTGCCAAGTAGATCCCAGCGTAAACGATCTACGCTATGATCCAATGAAAGGTGCGGTACTATTCTAATACGCTCCAACATGACCATTCCTTACAAAGAAAATGCAAAAACCGTAGCCATCGTCGGCGGCGCTAGTGGCCTTGGCAAGGCGATTTCGCTGATTTACGCCTTGCGCGGCTGGGAAATCGCGATCCTCGACAGTGATCCCAACGCGTCGAAATCAACTGTAAGCCAGATTACAGAAATGGGGGTGAGTGCCAAATACTACCCCATCAATGCGGCCGATGCGGCCGCCTGGCCAGCGACGAGGGAAAGTCTCCAGAGTCGTTGGGAACACCTTGATTTACTCATCAACTGCGCCGCGTCGCTGTGTGTCGGAGAAACGGGCAAGCTGCCGCTCGAATCTCACCAAGCGACGATCGATGTTACGCTCAGCGGCACCGTTTTTGCCTGCGAAACATTGGCGCCTTGGATGCGTCAGAATCCAAGATCGGCCCACATCGTGAATGTGGCATCTTGTGCGAGTTTTCTAGGGATGCCCTGGTCCGCATCTTACAACGCGGCAAAAGCGGGCGTCGTCGCCTATTCCGAAACGCTGTTTACGGAGTTCGCCGACGGTGGCGTTGGAATCACCGTCGCCTGCCCTGGATTCTTTGCGTCCCATCTCTTTGCCAACGCCGACTATTCCGACGACGAGCTGGAGCAGACGGTGGGCTACGTCGTCGGGAAATCGACCGTCGATGCGACCGCCATGGCCGAATCGATCTGTCGAGCCGTCGATCGTCGGCAACTCTATGTTTACGCGCCAGCAAGAGTCTGGCGGCTGTGGTGGATGAAGCGGCTCGTGCCGCACCGACTGCTTCGTTCGATCAGCCAGAAATCACGACGGCTCAGGCGCCGTTTTGCCGCGTCCAAATGAGCTCGAATTCGGCTCGAACGAAGTTCTAATCAAGCTCGCTGCGCTTCCTCCGCGGCGTGAAAATGGTGACTGGGGAATGCCCGACTGCGCAGAAAGAGTGACCTATACTTGCGCACTTACGTATAGACTCAAACCCCTTACCGGCGCAACCGTCATGACCCAATCAACTGCGGAAATACGAACTGTCCAATCGGCTTATGGCAGCCTCGTTCGACTTGGAGACGCCGCGTGCGTCTACACGGGGCTCTTTATCGCTCAACGCTATGGCGGCGCTTCGATTTCATTGTCGAATTTTCTGACGACCTTCCTGGCTGTTCAATTGGCTTTGATTGTCGTCAGCGAGTTCACGGCCAGTTACCGCAATTGGCGCGGCGCCCGATTCTCGGCTGAACTCGTTTGTGTCTGGGGAACTTGGGTCGCCGCTCTCATGGTTGCGACGATGCTCAGTCACGTCTTTGGGTTTGAAAGTGGCATGACAGGCTGGTCGTTTTCGATCTGGGCCACCATGACTTCGCTGCTCTTCGGCCTCACCCGTTCTAGCATTCGCGTCGGCCAGAATTGGCTTCGCTCTCGTGGTTTCAACGTGCGAAAGTTTGCGGTCGTTGGCATCAACGACCTGGGCATTCGACTTACTTCGAACATCGAAGACTCGCCACGATTGGGAATGAAATTCGCCGGTTTTTATGATGATCGCCCGGACGAGCGCACCACCACAATTCCCGCCAAATTCGGCAATCGAATCGGAACGATTCCCGATCTTCTTGAAGCAACCAGACGAGGCGAAGTCGAAGTCATCTACCTGACGTTTCCGATGCGAGCCGAAGAACGGCTGCGGAATGTCCTCAGTCAATTGACCGACACGACCGCTTCCGTCTATATCGTACCCGACTTCTTTGTGTTCGAACTGCTGCATTCGCGCTGGAACGACATCCAAGGCATTCCGGTCGTGAGCATTTTTGAAAACCCGGTGCATGGAGTGGATGGGATTTCGAAACGAGCGCTGGATTTGTGCCTAGCCAGCCTCATGCTGATCGTTGCCGCCATTCCGATGCTCGTCATCGCCGCGTTGGTCAAATGGACTTCGCCAGGACCTGTGTTCTTTAAACAGAAACGTTACGGGCTCGACGGGCGGGAGATTCTCGTTTGGAAATTTCGCTCGATGCGCGTTATGGAAAATGACGCCAAGGTAACTCAAGCGACTGTTGGCGATCCCCGCATCACCAAGGTTGGCAACATCCTTCGCAAGACCTCACTCGATGAACTGCCCCAGTTGTTCAATGTCCTTGCCGGTACGATGTCGCTCGTCGGTCCACGCCCGCACGCAACGGCTCACAACGAAGAGTACCGCAGCCAGATCCACGGCTACATGCTCCGGCACAAAATCAAGCCGGGCATGACAGGACTGGCTCAAGTCAACGGTTGGCGAGGAGAGACCGACCAACTCTTCAAGATGGAAAAGCGAGTCGAGTTCGATCACAAGTACATCCGCGAGTGGTCGGTCATCCTCGATTTGAAAATTCTCTTCCGCACCATCTTTGTCGTGCTCGCAGGCGAAAACGCTTACTAGAACGACCAAGTGGGGGAACCGCTCAGGCCACTCGAAAAACGGCGGCTGGTGTTTCCTGCCATGCCTTGGTGGGGATATCGCCTCTAGCCGGTCAACCCCAGCTACCCAGCTTTACTCGTTCTAGTGCGCGCACTTGAGTCGTGAGGCGAAATCAGGTATCTCTTACGCAGTTTAACTGCTCGCGTGTCGATGGTATGTCTGTGAGAGCGGTTGAAGGACACACACTCGACGAGAGTCGGCCCAATATACGGATTGCTGGGAGCTATCAAAAATGAAACCACTTCAAACGGCCAAATCAAACCAACGGCAGTTGGGCTTCGAGTCCATGGAAGCGCGCATCGTGCTGACCGCATCATCCCCCGTTAGTCTACTCGCGCCGCCACCAGCGGTTGTTGAAGTCGAAGCGATTGCCGCACCGATCGACACCACGGCACTGCAAACGATTAGCGTTGCCGACGCCGATTTCAATGGTGATGGACTCATCGATGCGGACGATATCGACATGCTCGCGAAAGCGATTGAGGGCGACCCATCGGAAGGCGACTTTGACCTGAACGGCGACAGCGAAGTGACGAAGGCCGATATGGATTCCATGATCCATGACTGGCTGGGCACCGAGTATGGCGATGCCAATCTCGATCAGGCAGTCGATCTCGAAGATTTCAACTACTGGAGATTCAACGCATTTCAATCGGGCGGCTGGGCCGCTGGCGATTTCACCGGTGATGGACTCGTCGATGGACTCGATTTCCTTCAATGGAATGCCAACAAGTCATTCGTCTCTGTAGCAACGGTAGTGCAGGTGGATGAGGCGGTTGACGAAACCCTCGAAACGGAAACAACAGAAATCGTTGAAGAATCCAAAGTCGTTCTGAATCAACCGCTGAGCAAAGCGGAATCGGTAGCGGAATCGACGACCAGCAACCTCGCGTCAGCGAACCGAACGAGCGTGCGAGAGCTCGAAGCGGAAGAATCCAAAGAAGAGCGATCGGAAGAATTTCAATTCCAAATGAACCGACGCCTCACATTGCGATCATAGGCCAGGGAACATTCCAATGAAAAAGGCCGCCCATCTGGGCGGCCTTTTTTTGTTCGGTTTGGCGATGCGATGGTCCGTAGTTTTGGCCTACCAAGCGACCGCCCTAAGAATCACTTTTCTTTGACGAACTCTTCGAATCTTTCGAACCCTTGTCGGTCGATTTGGAATCGGTCTTCGCTTTCTTATCTGCAGCCGCACCCTTCTTGTAAGATTCGCTCCGATAGTCGGTCTCGTAAAAACCGGACCCCTTAAAGACGATACCACCACCGGTCCCGAACAGCCGACGCAGCTTACTCTTACTGCACTCCGGACACTTCTTCTTCACCGGATCACTAATCGACTGGAACAGTTCGAATGTATGACCGCAAGCATCGCATTCGTAATCGTATGTAGGCATAAATTGGCTCGTCCTTACGCTTCCATTTGAACTTTCGTGAATGAGCCCTAGGCCTGCTCGGCCGCAGGTCCTTGCGAAACAACGACTTGGGCTGGTCGCAGGACTCGATCATGCAACTTGTAACCGATCGTCGCAACCTCCAAGACGTTGCCGGCCGGTACGTCATCACTGGGGCGCTGAGCGATCGCTTCGTGCTGATTGGGGTCGAGTGGTAAATGCAGGGCCGGAATTTCCGTGCAATGATGCTGACCCAGCACCATCGACAATTGCGTCACGACCATTTGCACGCCTTGCGACAACCCGGCCGCCTCGCTGCCGTCGTTGGCCGCATCGATTGCTCGCCGCAGGTTGTCGATCACTGGCAGAATATCGCGAATCAATGGGGCGACGGCATATTTCCGCTCTTCATCTCGTTCACGGCGCGAGCGTTTGCGGAAATTTTCCAGTTCGGCCTGCGAGCGAAGCACACGCGCTTCGGCCTCGGCCAACGCGGCCCCAAGATTGACCGAGCCAGCGGTGGCTGGCTCTGGCGGAGCGATCGGTTCGTCACCCGCAGCCAAATCGGCCATGGCCGCATCTTCAGCGGTCGGGCCGGGATTCAATTCTGGATTCTCTTCTGTCGGGGTCGACTCATTGTTTTGCATGTCGACACGCTCCTCACTTGCTAACGCCATTGACAACCGTCAGATCGTCTCTTCTGGTTGCTGTGAATTCGAAAAATAGTCACGCAACTTTCCCAGGAACGAACTTCGTTCCGGAGTCACATTCGCCTGCTCCAATTCTGCCAACTGACGCAGGAGTTCCTTCTGTTTCTTGTCGAGCTTCTTGGGAACTTCGACCGAAGTCCGGATCACCAAATCGCCGGGAGCACCGCCGTGGGGGTTCGGCATGCCTTCCCGTCGCAAGCGAAACAGGGTTCCTGATTCTGTCCCTGATGGAACTTTCAGATCATGAGGCCCCTTGAGCGTGGGAATCTCGATCGTGGCGCCCAGGACTGCTTGGGTGTAGGTGATGGGGAGCTCCAAGAACAAGTGCTCACCTTCACGTTCAAAAATCGCATGCTCACGAATGTGAATGACGCAGTAGCAATCGCCAGGAGGGCCACCTTGCGGACTGGGTTCGCCCTGCCCTGACAGTCGCACTTGCATCCCATCGTCAACGCCGGCGGGAATGTTCACTTCGAGCGACACTTCTTCTGGCTCGAAACCATTGCCTCGGCAAGTTGTGCACGGATCGCTGATCGTCTTGCCCGAACCGCGGCAAGCGGGACAGGTCGTCTGCACTCGCAAGATCCCGGCAGACTGGACGACTTGGCCACGACCACCACATTGGCGGCACGCTTCGGGCACTGATCCCGGCTTGGCGCCACTACCACTACAGTCATCACACGACTTGTGACGTTTGAAGTGAATCTGTCGAGTCACGCCTTGGACCGCTTCCTCGAGATCGAGTGTGACTTCGGCTCGAGTGTTGGCACCCCGTTTCGGTCGTCTACGGCGGCCGCCACCAAACGCATCACCAAAACCGAAGATGTCGCCGAAGGCATCAAAGATATCGTCAACGTTGCCAAATCCGGCGCCGCGCTGAGCTCCCCCATTTTGCACGCCGGCATGACCGTATCGGTCATAGGCCGCGCGCTTTTCGCCGTCACTGAGAACTTCGTAAGCTTCGGCCGCTTCTTTGAATTTCTGCGTCGCCTCTTCGTCATTCGGATTGCTGTCCGGATGGAATTTGATGGCCAGCTTGCGATAGGCCGAAGAGATGTCTCGATCCGACGCATCACGGCCGACGCCGAGTACTTCGTAGAAGTCACGTTGTGTAGCCATGAAAACTCGCGATCACTGTAAGAATTTCGAAAACGGGCCACTTCGTCCGAAGCGGCCCGTTCGCATGTTCTTGGTATATTCCGTTACGTTACGATCTCAGCAAGACTATCGAACGCTGCCTTCAATGCGATCACGATCGCTCGCGTCATCATCCAAGTTTGTGACCATCGCTTCGGTCGTCAGCAACAGTCCCGCAATGCTGGCAGCATTCGAGATGGCCGTGCGAACAACTTTCACCGGATCGATGATTCCAGCCTTGAACATGTCGACGTACGCACCCGCGTTTGCATCGTAGCCCTGAGCCTTGTTCTTTTTGAGCACTTCATCGACAACCACCGAACCGTCGATACCACAGTTATCGGCGATTTGCTTCAGTGGAGCTGAAAGAGCTCGGCGTACGATCTCAACACCGATTTTTTCGTCACCTTTCGCAGAAACCTTCGAGATCGCTTCGATGCTGCGAAGCAGTGCGACGCCTCCACCCGGGAGGATTCCCTCTTCGACAGCGGCCCGCGTCGCGTGCAACGCGTCTTCAACACGAGCTTTCTTTTGCTTCATGTCAGCTTCGGTTTCGGCACCGACGGAAACGATCGCCACACCACCGGTCAGCTTCGCAAGACGTTCCTGCAATTTTTCACGGTCGTAATCGCTATCGGTATCTTCGATCCGCTTACGCATTTGATTGATGCGTTTGGTGATCTCGTCGCTCTTGCCGGCTCCCTGAACGATCGTCGTGTCGTTCTTGGTGATGACCAGCTTTTTCGCTTTACCGAGCTGATTGAGTTCCAGCTTTTCAAGCTGCAGACCCAAGTCTTCGCTAATCAACGTGCCACCAGTCAGCGTGGCGATATCGCCCAGCATCGCTTTGCGTCGATCTCCAAATCCTGGCGCCTTCACAGCACAAATGTTCAGAACGCCACGCAATTTGTTGACGACCAAGGTGGTCAATGCTTCCCCTTCGACATCCTCAGCGATGATCAAAAGTGGTTTGCCAGATTGGCTGACCTTTTCCAAAATCGGTAACAACTCACGAAGATTACCAATTTTCTTTTCGTGGATCAGAATCAGAGCGTTCTCAAGCTCGCATTCCAATTCGGTCGGCTTGTTGATGAAATACGGCGACAAGTAACCCTTGTCGAACTGCATTCCTTCGACCAACTCCAAACCGGTTTCCGCCGTTTTGCCTTCTTCAACCGTGATGACACCATCTTTGCCAACCTTTTCCAAGGCATCGGCCAACAACTCACCGATCGCTCGGTCATTGTTCGCACTGACGGCACCGACGTTGGTGATGTCCTCTTTGTTGGAGACTTTGCGAGACATCCCGTGCAGGTGCTCTTCGATCGCGACGACAGCTTTGTCGATGCCACGACGGATTGCCGAAGGGTTGCTTCCCGCAACGATATTGCGAATCCCTTCCTTGAAAATCGCTCGAGCCAACACCGTGGCCGTCGTCGTACCGTCACCTGCCACGTCCGAAGTCTTCGAAGCGACTTCGTTGACGAGCTTTGCTCCCATGTTTTCGAATGGATCTTCCAGTTCGACTTCTTTGGAAACGGTAACACCATCCTTCGTGACCGTCGGGCCACCGAACGACTTATCAATAATGACATTGCGGCCTGTGGGGCCCATGGTGACAGCCACAGCGTTGGCGAGCTTCTCGATGCCTCGCAACATTCGCTGGCGTGCGCTGTCTTCAAATAGCAACTGTTTTGCCACGGTTATTTCCTCATTCGTGCTGTTGAATTTTTCACTAAGGACAGGGCTTTCGCCCCGATTCACTTAATTGACTTTGGCCAAGATGTCGGTTTCCCGAAGAATCTTGATTTCGTCGCCATCGACTTCGATGTCGGTGCCGCCGTACTTGCCGTAGATGACTTCGTCACCCACGTTGACGGAAAGTGCACCACGGTCACCCGTCTCCAGCAATTTGCCTGGGCCAACCGCAACAACCGTCCCACGCTGTGGCTTCTCTTGAGCCGATCCAGGCAGCACGATTCCGCCGGCAGTGACTTCTTCCGGATCGATCGGTTGCACAACAACTCGGTCATCCAGTGGTCGCAATTTTGATGATTTAGCCATGTTGAATTCCTTATCTACTTTTATCTGATTTGAATGATTGTTTGGTTGATTGAAGAATGCTTGCTGGAAAGAGACGGCTTACATCATGCCGCCCATGCCGCCCATGCCACCCATTCCCATGCCGCCCATACCTCCCATGCCGCCGCCCATGCCGCCCATACCGCCCATACCGCCCATGCCATGGTCGTGGTGGTCATCGCCACCATCCGCTTCCGGTTCCGGAATATCGGTAATGAGTGATGAGGTCGTCAGCAACAGCGAAGCGACGCTGGCCGCGTTATGAAGGGCAGTTCGTACGACCTTCGCCGCGTCGATCACGCCCGCTTCGACAAGATCACAGAAGCAATCCTTGTCAGCGTCATAGCCTTCATTCTTCGTCTTCAAACCACGGACCGAGTTCACGATGACAGCGCCATCTTTGCCCGCGTTTTCTGCAATGCAACGCAACGGTTTGTCGAGGATATTGCGAATGATCTGCACACCCAGTGCTTCATCACCCATCGCAGCTTCTTCAACCTTCTTCAGACACTTCTCCGAGCGGATCAGTGCCACGCCGCCGCCAGGAACAACACCTTCCTCAAGTGCCGCCTGCGTGGCCGCTTTGGCATCTTCGAACAATGCCTTACGCTCTTTCATTTCGGTTTCCGTGGCAGCACCACAGTTGATCTGAGCCACGCCGCCGGCCAACTTGGCCAATCGTTCTTGCAATTTTTCACGATCGTAATCGCTATCGGTCGAATCGATTTGCGTGCGGATTTGAGCCGCTCGTCCTTCGATTTCGTCCTTCTTGCCCGAGCCACCCACGATGGTCGTGAGATCGGCCGTGATGGTCACCTTCTTGGCCTTGCCCAGATCAGAAATCTTGACACTTTCCAGATCGACGCCCAAATCCTTGAAGATCGGTGTCGCCCCGGTGAGCACGCCAATGTCGCCAATCATCGCCTTACGACGATCGCCGTAACCGGGTGCCTTCACGGCACAGCAATTGACGATGCCGCGCATCTTGTTCACGACAAGTGTCGCCAACGCTTCGCCTTCAACATCTTCTGCGATGATCAAAAGCGGCTTGCCAGCTTTACTGATGGCCTCAAGAACCGGCACCAATTTCTTCGCACTGGAAATCTTTTCCTCGAAGAGCAAGATGTGACAGCCGTCCATTTCGACAACCTGGTTGTCCTGGTCGGTCACAAAGTGAGGCGACAGATAACCGCGGTCGAATTGCATACCTTTGACAACTTCGACGTAGGTTTCGCCACTCTTGCCTTCTTCGACCGTGATGACGCCGTCCTTGCCGACTTTCATGAAGGCTTCCGAAAGCACATCGCCGATCGACGAATCGTTGTTACCAGCAATTGTGGCAATCTGCTTGATCGCCTTCTTGCTCTTGTCATCGATTTTGTCGGCCAACTTGCGAATCGATTCACTCACGGCGTCGGTCGCCTTCGAGATGCCGCGTGCCAATGCCATGGGATCGCCGCCAGCTGCGACCATCTTCAGGCCCTCGCGAAAAATCGCTTCGGCAAGGACCGTTGCGGTCGTCGTGCCGTCGCCTGCGACATCGTTGGTCTTACTAGCCGCTTCTTTGACAAGCTGAGCGCCCAAATTTTCGTTGGGATCTTCGAGCTCAATGTCCTCCGCGACCGTAACACCATCTTTGGTGACCTTGGGCGAACCCCAGCCTTTGTCGAGAACGGCGTTGCGGCCTCGTGGCCCCAGCGTACTACGGACGGCTCGAGCCAGCTTAGAAACGCCATCCAGCAGCGGCTGACGCGCCTTGTCGTCGAAAACCATGTTTTTTGCCACGGTGTCATCTCCTAATTCATGACGGACTTATGTGTTGTCTATAAATTCGATTCAAATTTGGCGACTTGGGATTTTGTTGACTTATCAATTCGTCCCCAGACGCCAAAAAATCTGGTTTGTTGGAACGCCAAGGGGCGGTTACTCAGTCATGGCAGACCCTCAGCGTTGGCCCTTCCTTACGCAAGCTGTGTGCCAAGATCGGCCCGCAACCGCTAAGTCATTTGAGAACAACCACTTGTGTCATCACTCACAAACCGGCTCGTTTCTCGCGGCACGGCCGCAGCGCCCAGAAATGCCAATATGGCAGCGAGAGACTGGCAGCCGGCCTCTTCAAGTGGCCCGCAATCCCGCTGACAGCCAAACCCTATTAAACTGTCGAGCGCCTCGGCATCGCGCCAGCCCAGGCGTCTCTTCTGCCAGAACTTCTTCAATACGACTCCGGAACAGCCAAGCACGGACATCTCGTGCCACGGCGACGAACGCTTTGATCCACTTACTCGTGAAAACCCGCGCGTCCCTGCAGCTCGCCGATTCGCCGGCGCGGCGAATCGGGCGACCGCGCGTCCGCGTCGCCGCGATCATCATCGCGGTCATTCTGACAACGGCAGGATTCGGCGAAGCCCAAATCGTGGAAGTCGATCCGCCAGACAATGCCGCACAAGCCGCAGCGTCCACCGACAACAGCTCGCCCCAGCGAGGCTCGTTGGACATGTTTTACCTGAAAAACAATGACGGCCAACTGGTGCTCGTGCCCGACATGACATTCGAAGATTTTGCGCGGTTAAACAAACTCGACCGTCAACTGACCGCCACCGACAAATTGCCAGACTTCGAATTGAGTCAACTCTCGATCACGGGCTCGGCAACGGAGAAAGTGGCCGAACTGGTGGCAGAATTGCGAGTCCGCCAGTTACGAAGCGGAACGATTCGCGTCCCGTTGAAACTGTCCGAAGCGGTCCTCAAGCAAGATGCCGACCTGCGCGCGAACATCGAAGCCATTGAGTTCAACCCAGAATCGGGCAGCACGACCGGCGACGGTTACGTTGTTTGGCTGGCTGGGAACAAAGGAACCGAACACAAATTGGCGCTACGACTATCGGTTGCCATCAACGTGGAAGGGTCGCTGTCGTCGCTGAAGCTGACGCTTCCCAACACGGCAGACTCGAAGTTGCAAATCGACGTCCCCGGATCGCGGCTGGCAGCAAAGTCGAGTGACGAGGGCCGCACCGTCCTGGTCACCACCGATGGAGATCGATCGACGCTTACCACGGAAGGGCTCACTTCGGCCTCCACGATTTCTTGGACTCCGATGACAACACCGATCAACTCGAGGCAACGCGTCGTGCTCGAGGCACGGGGCGACCACCGAGTTCGAGTGCGCGGACCCGGACTGGTCAGTACCGAATCACGATTTCGGTTCTTTGGACGTGGGGGACTGCTGGATTCGGTACAGATTCGCTTGCCGCAAGGAGCGCGAATCCTCGCCTACGTTGAGAATGCCGAGTATTCGGTCACGCCGGTGACGATCGACCAATCGCAGCGTCAAACGATTGAAGTTCGATTTCAGGAACCGGACGACCAACCACGCGATGTCGTGATCCAAACGGAACATACCGTCCAAGCGAGTGCGGCCGACCTAGGTGATGAGAACAAAACGCCCATCCCGACGATCGAAGTCGCCGGTTTTGATGTTATCGGAGCGGTGCGCCATTATGGCCGCATCACGTTGGCCGCCGAAAACGCCTGGTTGTTACGCTGGGAAGAATCTACCAATACGCGACGAGTCGCCCATGATCCGCTCGCCGACGGCCCAGGCACGGTGGCCGCATTTGAGTATTTTCGACAGTTGGCGAAACTGCCAATCCGCGTCGCTCGCAAAGCGACGCGAACGCAAAGCCGATCAAAGGTCGACCTGTCCGTCCTTTCGACGGAAGTCAATTTGGACGCAGCGATCAACGTGCGTGTGAGCGGCGCTCCTGCATCATTTGTTCAGATCCATCTGCCCGGCTGGGAAATCGTCGACCTGACGGTACCCGACGCGGTCGCCAAAGATCAGATCCGGCAAGAGACGACTCCCCTCGTCCTGCCCTTCCGTCAACCGTTTACGGGAGAAATCGAGGTCCGGATCACGGCCCGACGAAGCTTGGCTGCGCCGATCGTGGCAGCGGTTGCCCAGGAAGTTTCGCTGCCGATGCCCTACGTTTTGGAAGCGACGAATCGACCGATCAATCTGCAACTTTTTACGCAGCCGAATCTCGTCGCGACACCCCGCGAGGATTTGGTCGAAGCGATCCTCGAACCGGCCGCTGCCGAGAACAACCAATCGCCGATTTCCAATTCGGCAAACACCGACTTTCAAACGACCGAAGCGATGCGCTATGTTTTCCGCGGCGACCCTCAGACCGACGAATTCGTCTGCGCTGTGCAAACTCGCCCTCAGTCGGTTTCGGGCGAGCTGCAGGGCAATATCCGTATCGAACATGCGACCGCCTCGGCCACGATTTCCGTCACAGCCAACGTCATGCACGAACCGGTGGAGGCATTCCAATTCGAATTTCGCGGAGCAACGGCGCGTGAGGTGATCGTGCGACTTGACGGGCAACCGCTCGATTCGAGCTTGCACAGCTGGTCGACCGATGAACGAGAAGAGTCGGCAACGTTGGCCATCCAGCTCCCCAACCCGATACTGGGAGCGTGCGAGCTCGAACTGGCATACACCGCACCGATTGCGTCCGACGGGTCGCAACTGATCGCGGAGGTTCCGCTGCCTCAACTTGGCCCGGGCGAATTCCAGAATGGTCCCATCGTCGTTCAATGTGCGGCCGGTGTCGTCGCTTCGGTTGCCGACGAAACCTGGACGGTCGAAAAGGAACAGTCCAACCGCCTGATTGCCAACAACTCGGTCTGGACAAATCAAATTCCACTCGATGTCCAGGAGCTCCCCAACCGGGGCCGGCAACCCAATCACGTCGTCGAACGGGCGTACTGGCAGACCTGGATGACCGCCCGCCAGAGGCAAGATCGGGTCATCCTCGCCATCACCGCAGACAAAGAATTCGTCGATCTCGTCTTACCGAAGCAAGTGGACCAAGAGAGCATGCACCTGCTCGTCGCGGGACAACTGCTCACGCCGGAGATCGAAGGCGATCGCCTGCGACTCAAACTGGCGCGTCGCGACAAACCGACGATCATTGAATTGTTCTTGCCGTATCGCGAGCGTGCACATCTGACCGCCGCAACCATCCCACAAGTGGTGGATGCAAAGTGGACGCGAAAACTCTACTGGGAAGTCATTTTGCCGAGCGACGAGTTCATTGTCGCGCCTCCGACCGGCGTAGAATCGGAAGACTCATGGTCGATGCTCGACGTTGCCTCTGGCCATCGGACCGACGTCAACCAACTCTGGTTAGAAAACTGGGCCGGCGGAAGCCGGCAGGTGGCACCGGCCCAAAGTATGAACCGGTACCTTTTCAGTTCGTTCGGTGACGTTTCCACAATTCAGATGCGCACGGCCAAGCGTAGCACGTTGCTACTGTTTGTTGCTGCAGCCGTGTTCGGACTGGGCGTCGTCCCCAGCCTGATTCCAGCACTTCAGCGACCGGGATTCCTGTTTGTGATCGCCGCGCTCTTGGCTTGTTCGGCCGTCCTATTCCCAGTCCATACGCTGATCGTCGCGCCGGCAGCAGCCGTCGGAGCCATCTTGCTCGCCATTTCCAAAGCACTTGCCTGGTGGAAGCAGCATCGACGCAGTGACCGCCGCTCGCGATCCGATTCCTCGCATTTTGCAGGAGGCAGTTCGATGGCGAATCTGCAGGCCGCACCGACAACGATCTCGGCGCTTCCACCGCTGCATGTTTCAGCCCCCGATAATTGAGGTCATACCCGCGTGCCTATTCGTCTCTGGATCGCAGTACTGGTGGGCTGGTGGCTCAATGGACCAGACCTGTGCGCCGCAGAAGAAACGCCCCGGCCGACCGATTCGGTCGCCCCTGCTCCGATCGAAGTTCACCACTGGTACGTGCCCCAACGATTCTTGCCGCAAGTCACGAAAGGGCATGTCCCCGTTTCGAAAGATGAGTTTAACGAGCTCCTCGCGGCGCTAAGACCGGCAACGCTGCCCCTCACCCCGATCGATGCTGCCGTCTATCGCGCTCGATTCGACGACGGCCAGTTGATCGATGGTCGTATCGAGTGCCGACTTGCCTCGGTTCGACAGACCGGAACGCCGCAGAGTCAACACCTTTGGCTGGATGGCTGCAACTTACCGCTGAAGTTGTCGCCAATTCAGGAAGGAGTCCGGCTCGGCGTCGCTGCCAACGGACGCGGGCTGGTAGCGTACGAGCCGGCATCCGAGTTACGTCTTCACTGGACACTCGCCAGCAACCGTTCCCATGCGGCGACCGCTCAATTTGATTTCATTGGCTTAGACTCAGCGTTCAATGAAATCGTCATCGAGATCCCCAACGGGTTCCGCTTGGAAAGCACCCATGGCATCGTCAGCTCGCGCGCCATCGACGCGAAATTGACACAATGGACCGTCTCACTGGGCGGACGCCGTGCAACCAAGTTAGAAGTCATCCCCGAAAACGAATCGCAGGACGTGTCCGCGATCATCGCCGAGCGGCAAGTCACGCGGCATATTATCGCCTCGCAAGGATCGGAGATCGTTTCGGAACTGACACTGGAGAGTGCTGAGCCATTTCAACGAATTCAACTGACTGCGAACGAAGGCGTCCAATTGACGCGAGTCCTCTTCGATGAAAAGGAGGTCCCTTTTACGATGCGGGAGGAAAGTGGCGTCAGCGCCGCCGCAGCATCACCTGACCGCGACTACGAAATTCAACTGCCCACGCCGGCGAATCGCGGAGTCCTGAATATTTTTGCGCAAACCGATGCGCCGATGAACGGACCATTGCCGAAGGTGCTTCCAACCAATGTGTTTTGGCGAAATCGACGCATCGAAGCGGTGGTGCCGGACCACATCGAATTGACCGATCTTTCGATGGATGGTTGCCGCTGGTTGAGCCGCAGTCGTGACGCCTCGACCAAAACGCGAAACCTGCAGTGGCAGGTCATTGCGAGTCCGGGCGATGTCTCGTTTAAGACGAAAGCGGCCGCAGCCCGCATCAACTGTGAATCGTATACCCAGGTCGTTTTCGCCGCAGACAAAACTCGCGGTCTCGCCATTCAGTCTTTGAGTGGAACCTCTGGGTTGACCTACGAAATGGAAGGCATTGTCAACGAGCTTTGGAATGTTGACTCGATCACCTCGGAGCCGCCGGGCGCGCTGGACGATTGGTCGATCGTATCGAAAGGCAACGCCAAAATACTTCAACTCCGTTTCACGACACCGATCTCAGTCGATCACCAAGTCACGCTTCAGGTCGAAGCGAGCAGTCCAGCGGTGGGGTTAGGTCTGGGGCTCGACGGCGATCTTGCCAATCTCTTGACGCTGCAAGATGCTCGCATCGCTCGCCAATTTCGCGCCTTCGCCGCCGAAGCGCCTTTGCGTTTCGTGGTCGAGAACGACGATGCAGTGACTCCGATCGATGCCACCGAACTGACCACAGCGGTCGCACAACATCCGCAGTTTTTGGAAAGTGACTATGCTTACGACGGCACTCGCAGTCACGACGTTCCGGTGTTTCGCTTGCAACGGGGCAACGTCCCCTGGTCTGCAGGAATCGGCGTCAACAATTTCTTGAGCGAAGCGACATGCTACGAATCTTGGACGGTCGAATGTTTGGCCGAATCTGACGGATTGGAAGAGGTATCGGTTCGCATCGCGCCTTCCGCACCCTCCGTCGCGCGTTGGTACGCCGACGCACAACGAACCATTCCGCTGCAAGTCACGCGAATGGTTCGAGCGGCGCAGGAAGCAGACAGTGCTGAATTGCATGACACCTATCGAGTCGTGTTGCCGGAATCGCTGGGTTCTGCCAGTTCGGGCGGAAACAAGGTGATCTACGGAGTTCGCACCCGGCCACTCATTCGCGACGAATCGGGGCGGCTGCCACCCATCGAATTGACCGTGGTTACGGCGCCAGCTGCAAAGTCACATGGCGCTATCCTGTCGATCGAAGGTGACGAGATCATTTCGGAACGCGTCAGCGGAATCCGCAGTTCGCTCGATGCCATTGGGATTGCCCCTAGCTTGGAACGCAATCGAATCACACTGGCCGCCTTTCGTTACGACGCGAACACCGACTTTAAACTTCCCAGCATTCAATTCACTGACTCGGCGAAAGAGCACGATTCTGAAAGGATGGCGTCTGCCTGGATCGATCGTGGGATCATTTCGACGCGAGTCGCCGCTTCGGGACAACGGTGGCACGAGCTAACGCTGACGATTCAGAACCGAGGCCTGCGATCGTTGCAGATTGAACTTCCCGAGGATGTCGCAGTCCAGCGAACAACGATTTCCGGACAAGCGTCAACGAATTCGCCCGGAGAATTCACCAACGATATCGTGATACCGCTTAACGTGAGTCGTGAATCCCTCACGGCCAAGATTGAATTCACGGATGCCACCACGGCGCTCGCGCCGTTTGCGACACTCCAGAAGCCGCACTGGGGCGCCTCGGTTCCCGTCTATAGTGACGATTGGTACCTCGAACTGCCCCGTCGGTTTTCAACATTCCCCGCCATGGAAACAGCCATGGGCGGCATGGGACGGCGGCTGTTCGGCCCCTTCGGGAAGAACGTTCGCGACACGAAACCGGCTAGGCAACGAAAGTACTTTGTCGCCTCGCCACGAATCGCGGTCTTCTCAACGCGCCTGCTGCAAGCGTTTGCTTGGGTGCTGTTCCTGCTCATCACTGGACTAGCCTGGCTAAATCGCTTACCAAGACGCTGGCAGTTCCTAACGGCCGGCAGCGGACTGGCAATCGCCGCCGCCGCACCAACGCCATTTTTTGTGTTGGGAACGGCGACGTTTTGGGGTGTGCTCCTCGGATTTTCACTCCGCTGGTTTCCCGATCACACGAAGGTCTCCACCGCGGCCGCAGCGCTCCCTTCCCCTCGCTACCAGGCATTAGGAATCATCCTGATCGTCTGCTTCGCTTGCCACACCTGCGCTGAGGAACCGTCCGCTGATGACGCGGACCATCTGCACGTCATCGTCGCTATCGATGATGACAAAGAGCCTGCGCCGAACGACGATGCCACCGTGGTTTACGTTCCGAAGAAGCAATACGAAGAGCTGTTCGTAAAAGCCAAGCGACAAACAGGAGCGCACGAGTTCGTTGTCGAGCGAGTCACTTACCGGGTGAAGCTGGAACGCGACGCACAATCGCTGCCGGTCGTCGCTTCGAACGTCGTGGCCGAATTCGATATTCGCACGCCGCGACTGACAGGCCCGATCGAGATTCCAGTCGGCGCCAACGCCGATGACCGATTGAGCCAACTTCCAACCTGGGACGGGGCTGCGTTTGAGCCCCGCTGGAACGAAGCGGGAGACCACCTGATCGTGCAGCAGGAATCGGGTGTCCACAAGCTACGCCTGAACCTCTCGCCGATGCGTGGCAGCCGACAGAACTGGCTGGGACTCCAGCTACCCATTCAACCTCACCCGTCGGCTCGACTGATCGTCGACCAAACGGTCGACGAAGCACTCGACATTCGCGTCGCCAGCGCCTTGGGCGCAACATCAATCCATCCGATCAACGGCCAAGTGATTTCCGATTTGGGCAGCGCAGATATGATCGATGTGCGTTGGCGTAAAAAGAACGTCCGTGATCTGAATGAGGTCCATCAGTACCTTCATTTGGCAATCTCCTCAGGGCTCCTGCGTCTGAGAACGCACGTCACCTCGGCCAAAGAGGGCACACCGTTACGACGACAAACGTTCCGCGTGCCACCACGGATCAAATGGCAGGTACCCAAGAATTCAGTCGCAGCAACACGCGCTTTGGGAAACGGCTTTACCGAGCTTTCCGTCGAATGGGACGCTGATGAGCCGGTGAAGGGCGACGTCGAGTTCCTGATGCAAGATTCGTTGGATGACAACGACGCCACGATTCGCATTCCTCAGTTGACAAACTGCACGCTCGTCGATCGATTTCTCGCGATTCAAATGGACAAGATCCATACGCTTGTCCATGAGGCAGGCGAGGCGCCGCTGGGACTTGACGCTTTTCATGCCACTTGGCCTGCTGCTCCGAAAGCGGACGCCTTGCGAATCCTTGCTAACGACCAAAGCGAATACTCGGTCAGCGTGCGGGCACGATCTAGTCAGCAAGCGGCCGATGAAGCATCCGCAGTCGAATTTGGCCAAGAGTCGGTCATGATTCGTTATTTGGCCGACGTCGTGCCGATGGAGGGGCAGACGTTTCAACACACACTCCAAGTGCCCCAGAAACTGGAGATCGAACGAGTTTCGATCTCGACCGGACAGCGGGTCTACTGGACTCGCGGGTCGGATGGCACGGTACAAATCCGGCCCGATCAACCGATCAGTGGGCCCCACGAATTGTTGGTCGAAACACGACTTCGGCCGCAGGAAGAAATCGAATACGTGTTGCCGCTCATCCAGTTGCAAAGCGCCGTCGTCAACCGCACAAGTATTACGATTCATCGCGATGACGATGTCGAACTGCAGGTGACCGACCTGGGCAGTTTTTCACCATTGGCCGAATCACCCACCGGCTTCGTCGCCGTCGATTCGAAACCGATCGCAGTGCTCGAATCGAAAGGCAAAGACCGGATTGCTCCGACGATTCGCATCAGCCCCAATTCGGCAACGCTCAATGCCAACATGCTCACCACCATGCAGACGGTCGGAGCTGAGTGGTTTGCGCGGGTCGATTTTGCAGCGAGTGCGCAAAATGGAACATTCGACTCGATCAGTTTTGAACTTCCCGACACGTGGGGCGAATCACTGACAATGGAACCAGAACTCAAATGGGAAATCCAACGCCTGCCAGATCGCCGTCGCCGGTTACGCGTCTGGGTTCCCATTGGACGAGAACAACCGCAAGCTTTTTCAATGACGGCAGCGGTCGATACGGCGCAGGGAGTTCGCTTGCCTCGCGTTCGACCACTGCTGACGAACGAGTTGACTTCCTGGGTTGCTCTGCCCAAAGCGATCGAAGATCGTAATCTCGAATGGGCGACGCGGCGGTTAGTTCGTCAAAGTCTGCCTCGCGAGCTCGCCCACAGCACGCCCCGCGGTCAATGCGACACGTACCGCGCCATCGGCCGCTTGGCCACGGCCACGCTGAGAACGACAAATCGTCAGAACACGCACCCCAACATTCTCACGACCTTTGTCGATACCACCCTGCATCACGAATCGATCCAGCAGTCGTTTCGTTATTTCATCCAACCGCACGGGCAGGGAACATTGGCCGTCGAATTACCGGCCAAAATGCAATTGATCTCTGCCTCCGCAGTGGGACGCGCCGCACATCTTACAAAACGGCAGGGCAATGTTTGGCAGCTCGAACATTTACCGACCAACCTTCCTTATCGTCTGAAGATTCAATGTTTCACGCCTCGCGAGGCGACCACTCAACGATTGGAACTCCATTGCCCAGCCATCGTCGGTTGCGACTCGAAACAGATGGTTTGGTCGGTCCAATCGGACAAGGGACGTTTACGGGCTGTCAGTGCCAGTCAACCGTCGCTAGGACCCCAAACGTGGCAGCTGCGGAAATGGAATACCATGGCGGATCTCGTGAACCTTCCCGCCGAAACCGCCTCCTCGGCGACGCGAGCCGAATTGGAAGAATGGAACCGATTGTGGCTTGCTCATGTTGCAGAAGAATTCGAAATTCCCCGGAACGACGCCGTCGCGCTCAGCTCTCCTGAAAAATTGCTGGCACGGATTCGGACGGGCATCATGAAGGAGGAACCGCGCAACGCGAAAAAGGACAATTCCTCTATTTTTACGACGGCGGACGACCAAACGTCGATCTTGGTAAGACAGCTGACGCCGCAGCGCAGAAGTCCTTATCGATGCACCTTCGCGCTGCTTGCTATCATGCTGCCGCTATGGCTTTCCCAATCTCAAGTGTGGGAACAAGTCACTCGTCACGCCCACCGTTGGCTGCCTGCGATGGTCGTCGCAGGGGGTTTCGTTTGGTCGAATTGGCTCGTTCCTGCTTGGATCGGGCCTCTTTTGGTCCTGTTGGGACTGGCGTTTAGCCTCACGACGCTGCTGCCGAAGAAGTACCGCTAACGCGTTCTCCCGCCGACGCCTGAACTTTTGAGCGAACATCTTGGCATTCTTTCTCGGTTCTGATACCCTTCTGACCACGTTGATTTGGAGACAAATTCAACCTGCGTAGGTTAGCTACGAGCCGCAGGATATTGGCTCGCCCTAGCCTTAGATAACGCAACATTCATCGTTTGGCCCGACACGGAAGGAGGCCTCAGATGAGCACTGGTGAAAAACAAAGACTCAGCGTTCACATTCGATGGATGATCCGTCGAGACATGGCTGAGGTACGCGCAATTGAGTCCAGCAGCTTCGAATTCCCTTGGTCGGAAGACGAGTTCATCCGTTGCTTGAGGCAGCGCAATTGCATCGGCATGGTGTGTGAGCACGAGAACGAAGTCGTCGGCTTCATGATCTACGAGCTCCACAAGACTCGGCTGCACATCATCAACCTCGCCGTCCACGCCGATTTTCGTCGTCGCGGCGTGGGGACGCAGATGACCGAAAAGCTGGTCAGCAAGCTTTCGCGACAACGACGCGACAAGATTTTGCTAGAGGTTCGCGAAACCAACCTGTCGGCTCAACTGTTCTTCAAAGATTCCGGATTCAAAGCAGTTTCCGTCCTACGCGATTTCTACGAAGACACGGTGGAAGATGCCTATTTGATGCAGTATCGATTCCGAGAACCGGCTGCTGCATTCGCACCGGTAAATCGAATCACGAGACTCGCTGGATAGCACCAAAGTCGGACCGCTGGACCCGCATCCCTTGAAATCATGAAATATTCGTTCACGTGGTCTCTCCAAAATCGCAGCGTGCGATCTTGAAGAGGCCACGTTTTTTTCTCGAATTCGCAGCACAGCAGCTACAAGATCGGGGCATTCGCGCTAAAGTATTGCCATGACGATCTTTGGATTCATTGTGCTGTCGGTCCTTGCAGTGGCCATCCTGGCGACCCTCGTCTGCTGGGTTCGCACCCAATATTCGTTGGTTCAGTCAGCGATGTTCCTGACGTGCTGCCTGATGACGAAACTGCTTTGGCGAACGACGGTCGTCAACGAGATCCCAATCGCCAAAGGGCAAGGCGCCTTGATCGCCGCGAATCACCGTAGTTCGGTCGATCCGTTCTTCGTGCAGATTAGCTCGAATCGCACCGTCCACTGGATGGTGGCTCACGAATACTTCAAGATTCCGGTCATCGGTTACCTGTTGAGACAAACCGGTGCGATCCCCACGACGCGGGGCGGAAGCGACACGAAAGCGACGCGCGAGTCGATCCGATTTGCCCAAAGCGGCGAACTGGTGGGCGTCCTCCCGGAAGGAAAAATCAACCAAACAGAAGATCAATTCATGCTGCCCGTGCGGCCGGGTGCCGCCATGATCGCGATTCGGGCCGGCGTCCCCATCGTGCCCTGCTACATCGAGGGCGCTCCATTCAACAAGAAATTTTGGACGCCATTCGTGATGACAGCCAAAGTTCGAGTCACCTACGGCGAACCAATTCCGCTCCCTGAGATCGTCGACGAATCGTCGAAGCGAGCGGTTGCCGAGCAACTGACACTGCAAGTCGTCGCCGAGCTGGCGCGCCTTGCCGGGCGGGACGATTTCACTCCGACGTTACGACGTGGTGCAACGAACCCGGCGGCGTAGCCTCTGAGCGATTCTCGAGTTCCTGAGTTCTGCCTCGAATTCCCTGGCGATTGGGATCGCGGCGCTCGTTCCGTTTCACGCCACTTTCGCGGAGCGACCAGGCGACCAAGCGTTGAAGTTACTCGCATTATCCCGGCGGGCTCCTGTCGATCAGGGACATTCTGATCCAACTCTCCTCGGAACAGTCTACTTACTGATCAGCGCTTTGTAGTCCACCGACTTTTCTGGCGCGGCGTCGTTGTCGCCTTGCAAGAAGTGTTCCATCCAGCGCAACATCCGCAGGTTGTAATCCAGACGCGAAGCCGCTTTTCGATTCCCGTGCCCTTCCCCTTCATAAAGCACCAAGCGAACCGGCGCTTGCTTCAACGTCTTCAGGTGCCGGAAGAATTCGAGCGACTGGGACGGATGAACTCGCGGATCGTTCTTGCCATGAAGAATCAGCGTGGGCGTCTGGTTCTTTTCGATGTGTCGAATCGGGCTGCGATCGAGAAAATAATCCCAATCCTCCCACAGCCGCTTTAAGTGGTGGACGAGAAAACTCTCTTCCGGAATGTCGGTCGTGCCCAACTTGGAAACGCTGTCGCTGATCCCCACAAACATCACCGACGCCGCGTAGCGGTCGGAGTAATAAGTTGCACCCCACGCCGAGGCATATCCTCCATACGAACCGCCCGTAATGCCGACTCGGTCCTTGTCGACAAGCCCTTCTTCGACCAAGTGGTCGATCGCATCGACGATGTCATCGAATTCTTTGCCGGCGGCGTCCGACTGCCCCATTTTGGAAAATTCTACGCCACGGCCGGTACTGCCGCGGTAGTTCGGATAGAGCACGGCAAATCCTCGCGCGGCTGCCGTTTGACCAGGATAGGAATAGCTGGTGACCCAACCGTTGGAAACATGGGCTTCTGGCCCTCCATGGACGGCCATGATCAACGGATAGCGTCGCCCGGCCTCATAATCGCGCGGATAAATCAAGACACCCTCAATCTCTAATCCGTCGCGGGCCGACCATTTGACGACTTCTTGCTTGGCGAAGGCCATTTTCTTGAGCCACGGATTCACATCGGTGAGCCGCTTTGGTCGATCCGATCCTTGAGCCAGCAGAAATACTTCGTGCGGGAATTGAGGGCTGTGTCCTAACATGGCCACGTCCCCGCTTTCGCTCAAGGACACGCCCGCCACTACCTGCTCGCCGGCAGCGACAATTGTCGTCATGGTACCGTCGGTGCCGACGGTCGCGACCAGCGAATCTTGATGCGAACCGACCGTGCAGACGATCGTCTCGTCGTCACGCCATTCGAATGCGTCGACATGGCCGTCGAGCTCTGGTGTCAGGTCGGTCAATTCACCGTTCGGCAGCGCGGCGATCATCAGGTGGCCATCCTGTGGATCGTGGATATCGACGGCCGAAATCATCGCCAGTTTCTTGCCATCCGGACTCCAATGAACGTCGCCCAGCTTGCCAGCGTTCTTGATCCGGTCGATCACTCGTCCCGATTTCGCGTCCACAACCAATACATATTTGTACATGTAGCTGTCGTCGACGAGTGAGGTGGGAGCCACGGTGACGACCAGCTTCTTGCCGTCTGGGCTAAATTCGACCTGAAAGGCCGAGCCCTCAATTTCGAGCGGCGCCGCTTCCTCATCCGAATCCGGATCGACGATCCACACGCGTCGCGGTCGCCAGTCCTCTTCATAAATTTCTTGATCGAAGCCTTTGTCTCGCAATTCTTTTTGTTCTTTGGATCGCGGCTCATTTGCCAGGAAGGCGATGCGCGAATCGACCGGACTGAAGGCGACTCCGCGTAAAGATTCTTCGTGCTCGAACAGTTTTCGCGATTCACCACCGTCGATCGGCAAAACATAGATCGAAGTGTGATCCGAATCGGCTCGGTTGGAGGTGTACGCAATGTGCTTGCCATCGGGAGTCCACTGGATGCCACCAATGTTCACTTCTCCCGTGATGAAGGGACGCGATTCACCGTCTGGCGTCACGACGTGCAATTCGGTCCAGGCGGAACCATTCTTGTCCTTCATCGGATTCCGCTGCACGCTGACACCATAGGCGATGTGTTGGCCATCAGGCGAAATGGCGGCCGCGGTGGCTCGTTTTAGTTTCGCGATGTGTGCCGGTGTGAACGTTTCCCCGGCGTGGGACCAAGGCGCAGCAACCGCAAGAATCGATACGATTGCCAGGAAACGAAAATGGGCGATACACGTTGGCAGGGTCATGAGAACACTCTTCAGTTCATCTAGTAGAAAAGAGACCGGCGATTCGGATAGTATAGCTCGCCAAGTGGCCGGAGGGCCCTCTTCTTGTCAGCGATTCGAATCGACTTTTTGCCCGTTAATCGTTGAGTTCGCGATATCTGGACTTCAGTGCCTCGTAGAACGCCTGCTTACGTGCACGCTGCTCGGCAGACGATGAATCGAGATAAGAACGCTCATACATGGTCTTGGCTTTTTGATCGCTCTGTGCCTGCTCGGTTCCGCTGACAGACTTTTTCGCCGGCTGCCCTGCTCGCCACTTTTCCTTTGCCGCCATCTTTTGTTCCCATGCGAGTAGTTCTTTATCCAAGATTCGCTCTTGCGACTCTTTCGAATCGGCTGCGAAAAACGCCTCGACGGCCGGGTTGGGTTGGTCCTTCGCGGCAGTCTGTTTTTCGCGAATGATGAGTTGCTTTTCAGCGGGCGACAGTTCGGCCCAGCTTTTCATCACCGCATCCCAATTTGCGGTCACTTTCTCTGCCGTCGAATCACGTTTCGTTTCGGCAACCAGCGACCTGAACTGCTGCAGCCGTGACGATTCGCGTTGACGAGCGGCGATGCCGATCCCGAGCGAGGCGGCCAGGAGAACAAGGGCGATCACTTTGTGAATTCGATACCGTTTCATGGACTTGCTCTAAGTGGTCGCCACGATGGTCGCGACGCTCCGCGAGTACTCCAACCCCAGCTCGAGGGGAAATTTCCGCAACCCTTCGCTTCGCAGCGTCGGAGCCGACTGTTGCTCATACCGGGTAAAAGCATCGCGATTCGGAAAGAGATAGCGTACTTCACAACGAAGTTCCGATTCAAACTGAACGACCTGACCTGACAACGCACCGCCCCGCTGGACGTCGGCCAAATGCTCGTCCTGCAGCCAAGCGATCCAGTCTCGCATGACGTTGGCATCGGTAAAACGACAACCGACGGTGTAAGCAATCTGCGTCATGGTTAGCTCACACTCATCGCAGCAGGCAAAGTCAAATTGGCACCGTACTCGACCACCGTATCGCCATCCCTTTGATTCGGCGCGAAGAGATGTAGATCGGCCGCTTGCGCGTAGAGCGTGACCGCAGCGCCGGGGCGCGTCTCTGCCGTTGGAACTCGGCAGACCAATTTTTCACCGCCGGCAAGCGTTACGAAGAGATCCATCGTGGGACCCAAAATCTCAACGACGTCGACGGTGGCTGAAACCGAAATGGCAGACGAGTCACGATCCCCCGTCACGGTGATCCCTTCGGGTCGCATGCCAAGTACCACGGCGCGTCCCGATTCTTCTCGGATTGTATCGAAGCGTGCATCGCCCAGGTCGGCTCGGACACCGGCCGAAACGAAGGCTAGGTCGCCGCCACTTCCGGCCAATTTGCCATCCACAAAATTCATCGGCGGCATGCCGACAAACCCGGCCACAAAGCGATTCACCGGGTGGCGATAAACCTCAAGCGGCGTCCCACTTTGATGGATTCTCCCACCATTCATGACAACGACTCGATCGCCCAGCGTCATGGCCTCTTCTTGATCGTGCGTCACGTAAATCGTTGTCGTTCTGAGATCTTGTTGCAATTTTTTTAGCTCGGCACGTGTGGTAACGCGCAGCTTGGCATCAAGGTTTGAAAGAGGCTCATCAAACAAGAACACTTGCGGCTTCCGAACGATCGCACGTCCTACCGCGACTCGCTGACGTTGCCCACCGGACAATTGACGAGGCCGGCGATTGAGCAATTCTTCCAAACCCAACGTCTTGGCCGCCCATTGCACACGTTCTTCGATTTGCGACTTGGGAACCTTCCGCAGTTTCAACGCAAAGGCCAAGTTCTTATAGACCGTCATGTGGGGATAGAGCGCGTAATTCTGAAAGACCATCGCGATGTCCCGATCCTTCGGTGCCACATCATTCACGATCCGATCGCCAATCTTGATCGTGCCACTGGAGATATCCTCCAGTCCAGCAACCATCCGCAGCGTGGTCGTCTTTCCACAACCGGAAGGACCGACGAGCACAACAAACTCATGATCGGCAATCTCCAGATCGACGTTCTTGACTGCATGGACATCGCCCGTGTAGATCTTGTTGACGTCTTCAAGTCGCACTTCGGCCATCAGGTTCTTTCTTTCAAGTCAGCGGGCGAATGCCGGGGGTTGAGCAACCAAACTTTAGTTTAGAGCGCCGGGCGGAAGCAAACCATTCCACGCACAGTCGCCGTTGCTGCCACACAATTTGGATCGCCTGAGGGTCGATCATGAAGGCCACTTCGATTTCGCAGCGTTCAGCGGAGAATCGTCGTTCTGACCAAAATGGCGTTCTAAAATGGTCATCGCACCCAGGACCTTCCGGTCTCGCAGCGGCGTGCCCATGATCTGCACGCCGACCGGCAAGCCGGCCGAACCGAGTTCGACTTGCTGTGCCGAGCGGCCGATCGCATCGGCCGCCGGGTCTCGCGAAGATTCTTCGGCATGCCGGATACGAGAAGCGGCCACGACCCCCGCAGGCATATCGACAAGGTTCGCCAGGACGGCGTAGACGGCCGAAGTGACAAGATCACTCGACTGACCATGAGCAAACGCTGGTAGGGCACAGGGCGGCAACAACAGCAAGTCGATCTTGTCTTGTTCCCAGCGCGATGAGAATTCGCTTTTCATCTGGTCCATGGCGACCGTCAGTTGCCAATACTCGTCCGTCGTTCGCTTCCTGGCCGCATCGACCATCAGTGCGGAATGGTGTTTTCCCTGTCGCCGCAAAGTCGCACTTGTCGCTCGGCGGAGGATGCTTGGCAACATTGCCACACGCAATAGCATCTGCAACCTGCCATCGACTTCGCTACCCGACAACTGCTTTCGCACCGCGACACCACCATCGGCGGAGAGCAGGCTGAAGAAGAGGTGCATCATGTGCTCGAAATCGGGCAACTCGAGCGTTGTCAACTCGGCTCCGCAGTCTTGCAAGGCTCGTCCCGCCTCATGGACGACTCGTTTGATCGCTGGCGACACCGGGAAAAATGGGTGATCATCCAGGATCGCCACGCGTGTTCCTGTGAGTCCTGCTCCTCGGCGTGGACCGTAGCGTCTGGCGGCAGGCGATGGTTTTTCTCGACCAAACTGAAATGCCAAAGCGATATCTTCGACGTTGCGAGCAAGGAACCCGGCAACGTTCGGAATCGCGTTCATTCCAGGTAACGCAAATTCGACGCCGTCGAGCGAAAGTTGGCGGCTGGTCGGTTTGAAAGAATGGATGCCGCAAAAATGAGCCGGCACTCGTAGGCTGCCGCCCAGATCACTGCCAACACCGAGTGCCGAGCAGCCGAGTGCGGTCGCGACCGCTTCGCCGCCACTGCTGCCCCCGCAGGTCCGTTCTTCATCCCAAGGATTTAGAGTCCGGCCAAAGCGAGGGTTATCGCTTTCGAGATAAAGTCCCAACTGGGGAATGTTGGTTTTCGCCAAGACGATCGCGCCCGCGGAACGCAGCTTTTGAATCAGCCGAGCGTCTTTGGCAGCCGGCCGCTGTTCGGCAGCCGTCACTCCCAGATTCGTCGGCAGACCGGCAACATCAAAGCACTCCTTCACGGTGATGGGCACACCGAGCAGTGGTGGCAAGGCATCGTCCGAACCGCGGCGATCGTCGGCCGCTTGTGCTTCGGCCCGTGCTTCCGTGAACCGCGTTTGCGTGACCATCTGGAAGGTCGGCTGCAAAACTTCGATCCGAGCGATGTACGATTCGACCGCTTCGACCGCGGTGATCGATCCGTCCGATATCCTGCGAGCCAGCTCACCCGCTCCGAATCGGCATGGCTCTCGATTGGTCGAATCCGTTTCCATTGACTTCATGTCGTATTTTCTGGCCGAGTCCATCAACCGCAAAGTGGGGATGCGACGTTAGTTGGTCGTCATCAAGTCGGTGGCCCAGATCACTTGGTCATCCAAGCCGTTATACCGTTTCAAATTTGAAGACGGATCGTTGACCAACACTCCAAACAAGACCGCTCGGTCTCCCGCTCCGAGAGATTCATTTCCTTGCGTTACGACGGTCACGACTTGCTCGGTTCCGTCCAACTGAACTTGAATCTCCTGAAGATCGCCAACCGCATTTTGCGACTGAACGGTCCCGGCCAACGCTACACCGCGTCCTTTTTCATGGACAATCCAGCTGCGGGCGCCCTTGCCAAGGAATCGCACTTGATTCCGATTCGCCGCGACCGAATTGAGAAAGCTACGGACTTCCACGAGAACCGATTCCGCATCACCACCGCGAGTCACCAATGTCGCCTGGTCAGCAAGACTGGCCAATTTTGTATAGAAGTCACGGGCCGCATTGAGCAATTCACTTTTACCACCGCCGTTCGCGGCGTCCAATGCAGCGGCAGAATCTTTGGCGCTGGCAAGTGCAGCGCCAACATCGTAATGCGAAAACGAATCGCCGTTTTCCAGACCGAGCCCAGCAAATGGCGCCATCGAGGCGACGAGCTCAGCATCGGTCGTCCCGGAGCCCTCCATCGACAAATCGGCATCACGAGCGCCCGAACCATCAGCGTCCATCGACAGATCGGCATCGCGAGTTCCCGAACCGTCAGCGTCCATTGCCAGATCGGCATCACGAGCCCCCGAACCTTCAGCTTGTGCCGTCGTGCCCGATCCGCCCGACATATCGGTTGCAAAATCTCGTGTCGGTTCGTCGGGAACTTCGGATTCGGCCTGAGGACGAGCCGACGGAACGGTCGTGCGTCGTTTCAAGGGCGGCAACGTATTCCGCAAAGATTCGGGGACGGCAATCGCCAGCGCCGGAGGCATTAACGGAGCCAACCCGAGCGGATCCTTCTTCAACGCCCACCAGAGGACACCCTGCGCGATCCCCAATCCCAAGATGCCACCGACGGCCAATTTGACAAGGTCGAAAGCCAGATTGCGTTTACGCGGAACGACGGGGGCGACCGACATTTTGCCATCACCCGGCGTCACCATTTCAAATGGCTTCGTCGCAGCAACTCCGGCGGGCGCCGCATCAGCCAAGGATGGGTCGACCGGTGCGAGTTCCATGTCGTCTTCGATTTCATCTGGATTGAAGGCGGGACGAGCAGCGTCTTCGAAATCGATGCTGATATCATCGGACACCTCATCATCAACCCGGTCGAAAACGATCTCCGGCACCTCTTCTTCCTCTTTATCGCCTGAAGCGAATGCGGCGGCGCCCATGGCGGCCGCTCCGGCAGCCGCGGCACCCAGCCCTGCCCCTAGATCGTCCAGCAGCGAATCTTCCTCCACCGGTTCGACACTAGGCGGGTCCAGTGCAGGCGGATCGATATCAAAGGTAATTTCTCCCAGATCGTTTTCTGGGACTTCCAAGCTTGGTGTTTCGGCAGCCGGCGTGAAATCGGATCCTGACGATTCCATTTCAATCGCATCTTCATTGAGGAACGTCCCAGGATGCCCATAGGGTAGCTTCACTTCTGGTTCCGCTGTCAATTCTTCAGCCCCGTCCACGTCGTCCACTTCGACACCAAAGTCCATCGACTCGGCTCCGTCGTCGACAGCGGCGACCGGTGTGCCAAAATCGATTTCGGCCGGCTCTTCCGCCGCAACCTCGGCATCGAGCCCGAAGTCGATCTCGTTTGGCGTGTCTTCCTCGAGTTCGGCAACGGTTTCGATTTCGCTGCCATCCAAAATATCTTCGGCGGGCTTGTCAAATTCGAGCGGCTCGTCGCTGGCCTCTACGAGCGGCACTTCGGCTTCTTCCGCCGGCGCGTCGAAGGAGAACTCTTCTGGCTCACTCGCGGCAAATGGCTCTTCCGAAATTCCGGCAGCTTCAGAAAACTCCGTAACGTCTTCTACGCCGGCGACCTCTTCGATCTCCACGCTTTCAACGACCGGTTCCTCTTCATCGAGAAAAGAAAACTCGTCCGTCGTCGATGCTGCCGGTGGAGATGCTGCGAGGTTCAACTCATCTGACGCTTCATCTTTGCTATCGGCCAGGCCGTCAGCGGCCAATTCGATTTCGGCTTCGGCTGCGGGCTCGATATCGGCCAGCGACAAAGGCGCGTCGGCCTCGTCCAGCACGGCAGGCTCATCGGTGAAGCTGCCCAGCGTGAGTTCGTCGGACGTCGCGTCGACAGGATTCGTTTCGTCAGCGAGACCTGCGGCCGCGTCGTCTGGCGATTGGTCCTCGTCTTCATCATCGCCGCCGCCAGCGAGCGCCATGCCTCCGATCGCCAGCCCGGCGCCGGCGCCGACAATCCCTTTCGCTTTGTCCAACAATTCTGACACTTCCTCGTGCAGGGAAGCTTCCGAAGGTCCGTCATCCAAGTCGGCCGCTTCGCGAACTTCTTCGGCTGCTGCCTCGAAGTCGATGGTCTCTCTATTTTCTTCGCCCACTGAAGACAACCCAAAATCGTCAGCTGCCGCTTCGATCGATTCGCCCACGGATTCGGTAGCCGCAGATTCGGCTGTCGGCGACAATTCCGCATCGTCCGGATCGAGCAATCGAAACTCGTCCTCTTCCGCCTCCACCGCCGGTTCTTCGATCGATAATTCACTCGGCGTGGACGGTTGGTCATCGTCTTCGTGCGTTGCCAATTCCTCTTCAATCGAAAACGCCGTTTCTGGTTCCTTTTCCGGTTCCAGCAAGATGCCCCGCGCGAAGTCATCCTCTTCCACCGGCGTGACCTCTTCCTCTTCGCTGGCAGGTCCATTCTGGAATCCTGGCAACGGCGCCTTGAGTCGCAACACGGCTCCACAGGCAGAACAGTGATACGTTAGCCCGTCTTGGGAATCGTCTGGCTGGATCAAGTGGTTACATCGTGGACAATTGGGGGTCATCAACTCGCACTCCTCGTTTTCCGAAAAAGACCAGTCCTAATTCTAACACCGGGTGAATCGGAGCTAAAGCATTTGCGCAAGTCGAACGGTCCCATTGGCGGGAGAAAACAAGACCGAACCAAGGAAAAACTCACGCCAACCCGTAAAGTGGACGCAGTTTGGCGCCCAGATAATTCATCAAAGGCTCGGAAGAAAGCGGCTGGCCACAGACGCGTTCGATCAAATCGGATGCCGTGTACCGTTGCCCCTGCTGATGGACATTGGTCAGCAGCCAATCTCGCAACGGAGCAAACTCGCCTCGTTCGAACTGAGCCGCCAACCCGCCCAGGTCTTGATCGGCTTTGTCGTAGAGCTGAGCCGCGTATAAGTTGCCCAACGAATAGGTCGAAAAATAGCCAATCGCGGCGCTGCTCCAGTGGATATCCTGCAACACACCATCGGCGTTGCTCGGCGGAGTAATCCCCAAATAGTGTTCGTACTTTTCGTTCCACGCAGCCGGCAAGTCTTTGACGGCAAGCCGTTCGCTCACGAGTTCCCGCTCCAGCTCGAATCGAATGATAATGTGCAAGTTGTAAGTCGCCTCATCCGCTTCGACCCGAATCAGGCTGGGGCACACATTGTTGATTGCCCAAAAGAAATCATCATCGCTCACGTCCGCCAGAGCGGTGGGGAACGCCGCTTTGGCTTTCGGCAACAGATGGTGCCAGAATGCTCGACTACGTCCGACCGAATTTTCCCACAGACGGGATTGCGATTCGTGCACGCCAAGCGAACTGTATTTGCCCAACGGCAATCCGAATTGGTCGGCGCGCAGCCCTTGCTCATAGATCCCGTGTCCCGCTTCGTGCATCGTGCCAAAGAACGAACCGGGGAACCAGTGTTCATCGTAGCGCGTGGTGATGCGCACGTCGCTGGGCCCCATTGATTCGCAAAACGGATGGTGTGTCACATCTAAGCGACCGCGATCGAAATCAAACCCAATCGCCGACGCCGCCATGATGCCAAATTCGCGTTGCGCTTCCACCGGAAAGCTGCGTTTCAAAATATCGACGGGTGCCACGCGTCCCGAACCGACGATCTCTGCCACGAAAGGCTGTAGCTTCGCACCCAACTCGTTCAGCACGTCCGCGACCTGTGCCGTCTTGGCTCCCGGTTCATACTCATCCAGCAACGCGTCGTAACGTTCGCCATCGTGGCCCAACGCATCGGCCTTCTCGCACACCAAGCTGACGATCTGTTCCAGCTGTGGACGGAAACTGGCAAAGTCATCTTGCTTCCGTGCCTCGACCCAAGCCTGCTGTCCTTCGACGGTGATCCGCGCAATTCGCTCGACCAGGTCCTGCGGCAACTTCGTCAGCTTGTCATACTCCCGGCGCAGGTTAGCGACCGTCGCTCCCACGTCGCTGGCCGGATCGGCCGCCTCGTCTGAGGCTTCGACCTCATTCAGCCAATCACCAACGCGAGGATCGACACAGCGACTGTGGACTAACCCGGCAAGCGTCGCCATCTGTTCTGCGCGAAATTCGCCAGCAGCCGTGGGCAGCAGGGTTCGCTCATCCCAGCCCAGCAGGCAGTTGATCGAGGCAAAGACACCGGTTTTCTTGGCATGTTCGCACAGTTGTTCGTACGTCGTGGTGGTTGTCGCGGTTGTCATGGGAGGCTCGGGGAATGGATCAAGGAAGTAAGCGGATGGGATGGGGAGACCGATGCGGCCACCAGTGATCACCTGCGGTAGGCCATGAAGCTCACAAGGCTCCCGTCTTTCTTGCGAGTCGCTTCGAGCGCCGCGACGCAGTCCTTCCGATCGCATCAGCCGCTCTTACGATGCTAAGTTACGACAACCGAAGGCCGTCGCAAAGCGGGCGAAAGGCGACGTCCCGACTTGCCAGCGGTGTTGGTTTGTTAAGATGGTTGACTGGTCACGCTAAATTCCAAGAAAGATCGCATGCTAGACGCTCTCATCATCGCACCGCACCCGGACGACGCCGAAATTGGCATGGGGGGAACGCTGAAGAAAATGCAGCAAGACGGGCTTGCTGTCGGTGTGCTCGACCTGACCAGCGGCGAGCCGACGCCCTTCGGCAGCGCAGAGATTCGCATCCAAGAAACGGCCGACGCGACTGAAACGCTGGCAATCGAATGGCGGGAAAACCTGGGACTGACCAACCGCAAGCTTCAGCCGACGCTCGAGGCTCGAGCCCAATTGGCCAACGTTTTTCGCCGCGTGAGGCCAAGATGGCTGTTCGCCCCTTATCCGGTCGATGCTCATCCCGATCACACCGCCGCCACACAATTGGTCGAAGAGGCCCGTTTCTGGTCGAAGCTGACCAAAAGCGAATTGGACGGCGAACCGTTTCACCCGGAGCGAGTATTCTTCTACTACAGCATTCACCTCCGCGCGATTGTTGACCCCGATTTCGTCGTCGACATTTCCGAGTTTTGGCAAGCGAAGATCGATTCGCTGCGATGCTATCAAAGCCAGTTCATTACCGGCCGAGAAGCGTTGAACCCTTCGGTGCTCGATCGGGTCGAAACACACAACGCCTATTTCGGCCACCTCATCGCCAAGCAGTATGGCGAACCGTTCTCGTGTCGCGAACCGATCGGACTAGCGTCACTAGCGTCACTGCTTTAGCGCCGGGCGAATCGTCACGAGCGTCCGACAGCAGGCATCGCCGAACGTGCCGATTCTTCGTGCGGTTCAGGTCGCGCCGACGGGAACGGTTTCTCACAGCGCGTTGCCGAAAATACCGGTCTAAACTGGGAGAATCACTGATAGCGGCGCCGTCACAGTCCGCGCAGCTAAGACGGCCAGCGCCCACCGCTGGCAGCAAGTGCAAATTCCGACTCACCCGCGTGAATCGCTCAAATCTGTCGATTGTCTTTCGACAGTGGTTTTCTTCGCAAAACGCGCTCGGAACGACCAATCTGTTGTGGCGCGAATCGGGGCAACTCGCCGATAGGTTCGTTGTGAGCAAAGTACGACGTCGCATGCCAGCGACGACACGGCAGAGTGGCCCTCACGTCAAAGTTATTGAGTCTGGAACGAGCGGGGAGCGATATCGTGACGCAAGACATCAACGTCCTAGCACTTGTCAAAGGTAGCGAACGATACATCTTCCTGTTCGATGACAACCGTCGCGCCGAAACGCTCCGTACGTTGGGACGCTATGCTTCGAATCCAGATCTGAATTTCAGCTGGTACGACGCTGCCGTATTGAGCCAAAAAGTCCGCCAAACGGTTCCTGCTGAGCCCGTTCTGACCGAACGCCGTTTCGAAATGCCCAGCTAGACGACTTCTATTCCCACCTGGCCTGCCCCCAGATTCTCCATGCAAGCCGCCGTCGTTCGCTTCCTCCGCTATCTCGAAGTCGAACGAAACTGCTCCGAACTCACGATCAAGAGCTATCGCGAGGACTTGGAAGCGCTCATGGAGTACTTCCAAGACGATACGGGCACGATCCCCACGCCAGCATCGATCACGACAATGGAACTTCGGACCTACGTCGCCGCGATGAGCGAGGTCGATTACGCCAAAACGACGATCGCCCGTAGGCTAGCTTCGCTGCGATCGTTCTTTCGCTTTGCCCAGCGTGAGAAATTGGTGGAAGAGAATCCGGCCAAGCCGCTCCGCAATCCACGAAAGCAACGCAAGCTGCCTCACTTCCTGAGCACCGGCGAACTGGCAAAGCTGCTGAAGGCGCCTCCGGCTAACTTGCCGCTCGGACTCCGCGATCGAGCCATCCTGGAGACCATGTATTCGGCCGGGCTGCGTGTGAGTGAGCTGGTCGGTGCCAACGATGGCGACCTCGATCTCGATGCTGGCATTTTGCGAGTCCGTGGCAAAGGCCGCAAGGAACGCTTGGCTCCGATCGGTTCGTTTGCGCAGAAAGCGATTGGTAATTGGCTTCGCAAACGGACGCTTGCAAAGGATGCGCCGCAAGGATTGGATGCTCCGACCTTCACCAACAAATTCGGCCGGCGCCTGACGACTCGCAGCGTAGGCCGCATGCTGGAGAAATACTTGAAGGTCACCGGGCTCGACCTACGCACGACGCCACACACCCTGCGACACAGCTTTGCGACCCATCTGTTGGATCATGGCGCCGACATTCGTAGTGTCCAAGAACTGCTGGGACACAAGAGTTTGGCGACGACCCAAATCTATACGCACGTCAGCACGGCTGGGCTCAAGCAAGTCTACGAGAAGGCGCACCCGCGGGCTCGCACGACATCGCGGCGGCAAAAGCCACCAGTCTAACTCCCGAGCAAGCCGACA